>CAZUJW010000081.1:0-1570 GCA_964620655.1 uncultured Christensenella sp. | reverse complement strand
AGATATACTTTGTTAAATTCGGATAAGGGGGAACATTATGAGGAAAGGGGTTTATCAAGGGGGCTTGGAGCGATGCCCCCTTGATTATATATTATCTTATCCTTTCTTAATAGCTTATCCTTAACTTCGAGTTCTACTCGAAACTTCACTCGGCGAAGACGAACTTCACTTGCGTAGCAAACTTCACTGCCGCAAACTGCGGCAACTTCACTATCGCTATTGCGATAACTTCACTCTGCCTACGGCGGAACTTCACCATAAAACGGTAAATTCGTTTTATTTTTTATAACTTCCCCTACTCGTTTAAGATAAGTTCTCTCCCATTATTTTACAAGTGGCGGTTTACAACTTCCTTTCTCATATGATATTATATTGGTATAAAATTTTTCAGGAGAGATAAAATGACTCGTTCTATTTTTGACGTATGGTACAATTCCGTTTCCGAAACGGAAAGACAGGAACTCGACGCAATAAAAAACAACCCCGAAGAAATTAACGACCGTTTCGCCGCTCCCCTTGCTTTCGGCACCGCAGGGATGAGAGGCGTAGTCGGTTTGGGAACTTACAGAATGAACGTTTATACCGTAGCTCGCGCCACCGCGGGCCTCGCCGCTTTCATAAATTCAGTCGGCAAAGACAAAGCGGAAAGGGGCGTCGTAATAAGTTACGACACGAGAAGATTCAGTCTCGAATTCGCTAAGAAAGCCGCCGAAGTGCTTTCCGCCGCGGGAATAAAGGCTCACCTTTTCGACAACGTACACCCCGTGCCTATGTGTTCTTACGCTATCCGCCGTCTGAACGCTTTTGCGGGAATAATGATTACTGCCAGCCACAACCCGAAAGAATACAACGGTTATAAAGTATACGGCGAAGACGGAGCGCAGATGAGTCCCGAAGACACCGCCGTAGTGGTAAAATACATCGACGCCATCGAAGACTACTTTTCGGTAAAATGCGATAATCTCGCCTTCCCCGAAAATCTTAACGGTCTCAACAACGTGAAAATAAACGACTTCGTCACCGTTATTGGGAAAAGCGTGGACGAAGACTATTACGCCGAAATATCCAAACTTTCTTTATCGCCCGAAGCGGTGAAAAAGTACGGAAAAAATCTTAAATTAGTCTACACTCCCATTCACGGTTCGGGATATATCCCCGTGACCACCGTCCTTGACAGAATGGGCATAAACGTAACCTGCGTAAAGGAACAAACCAAATTCGACACCGAATTTTCCACCGTGCCTATCCCCAATCCCGAAAACCCGCAAGCTCTGAAAATGGGTATCGACCTCGGCGACGAAATCGGAGCCGACGTGGTAATCGGTACCGACCCCGACTGCGACAGAATGGGCTTGGCGGTACGCGACGATACCGGCTCTTTCCGCTTGCTTAACGGAAATCAGATAGGAGCTCTTCTTCTCGACTATATAATAACCCGCCTTACCGAAAGCGGAACAATGCCGAAAAATCCCGCCGTCGTAAAAACGATAGTCACCACCACCTTGGCTGACCGCATCGCAAAAGCGGCGAACGTGAAAGTTTTCAACGTGCTTACCGGCTTCAAATTTAT
>CAZUJW010000080.1:0-1794 GCA_964620655.1 uncultured Christensenella sp. | reverse complement strand
CTTAATTATATATTATCTTATCCTTGTGAAAAAGAAAGCGTGCTCGGTCGAGCCGGGCTTCGCAACTTGCGGCTCGTGTGTTTCTTTGTTATCTTTCTTTTCACACCGAAAAGAAAGTAAAAAACTTGTATAAGCAAATAAAAAGGATAGCACATTAAATTATCCTATCCTTTCCTTTCCTAATTACTTATCCTTAACTTCAAGCTTTGCTTGAAACTTCACTCGGCGACGCCGAACTTCACTGCCGTCAGGCTACTTCACCGCGTGTAAGCACGCAACTTCCCATTCCCCGCCGCTCCGTCTTTTTACTTATTTTATTCTTTCCTTGACGGACAACTTGCGTTAAATCGTTTTCGATTATCGGAAAAAGATGTTATACTTATCGTAATTTACACACTTGGGGATGAAAACGTCCCCGGGACAGCGAGGCACTAATGAACAAAATATCTATAATAGGAAGCGGTAGCGTCGGTTCTACCATAGCTTACACCCTTACCGTAATGGGTTTGGCTTCCGAAATCGTAATGATTGACGTCAACAACGAAAAAGCCGTCGGAGAAGCTCTCGACATAAGGCAAGGAACGCCGTTTTGCGGTTCTTGCACTATATATGCGGGCGACTATCGAGACGCTATTAACAGTAATATCGTAATAATAACCGCCGGCGTAGCGAGAAAACCGGGACAATCCCGTCTCGACCTTGCGCAAACCAACGTCGATATTCTTAAAGACATTATTCCCGAAATAACGAAACACGCTCCCGACGCCACTTACATTATAGTAAGTAACCCCGTCGACGTCCTTACCTACACTTTCACTAAACTTTCCGGCATCCCCGAAAATCGTATTATAGGTTCGGGCACTATCCTTGACACTTCCCGTCTGAGAGCGAGACTTTCGGAATATTTCAGCATAAACCAAGGTAACGTACACGCTTACGTTTTCGGCGAACACGGCGATTCTTCCTTTATTCCGTGGTCGATAGCCAATATAAGTAACGTGCCCATAAGAGAATGTAACCGCCTTATAGCGACCGCCGACAAACTCCGTCCCGACATCGACATAGAGGATATAGAATCTTACGTCAGAAAATCGGGGGCGGCGGTAATCGCGAGAAAGGGAGCTACCTACTACGCCGTATCGGTATCGGTCTGCTATATCTGCAAGTGTCTTTTAGGCGGACTCGACACCACTATGACGGTATCCAGCATGATGCACGGCGAATACGGTATAGAAGACGTATGTTTAAGTACCCTTACCTTAGTCGGTCACAACGGCGTTCACGGCAAAGTCAACGTAAAACTCACCCCCGAAGAAGAAGCCTTGCTTACCCGCAGCGCAAACGTGCTTAAAGAAACTATTTCGCAATTAAGAATATAATTTTACCGAAAAAGGCAATTAAAAAGGCGTAAAGATAAATTCCTTACGCCTTTATTTTTTACTATAAAACTATTAAATATCCAACGCTTTGTCGTATTTCTCCACCCAAACGGCGATTTTCTTTTCGTCGTATCTTTTAGGTATGCGGCTTACTACCCTGCTGCGTTTTTCCGCTTTTATAACTAACGGCAATATCTTTTTCGCGCGTTTATCGAAAAACAGAGTAAACGGTTTTTTCAACCAGACGGATAACCTGAATTTAGGTCTGCCGCCGTCCTTATCGAGCATAATAAACCGTAAATCTTCGTCGGTGACGAGTCCGCAACCGAAAATACCGTCTATATCTTCGGACGGTAGAGGGAACGCAAGTCGCCTTATCAGGTCAAGGAAAAGGAAGTTCTTTCCGTTCGTTTCC
>CAZUJW010000079.1:890-1819 GCA_964620655.1 uncultured Christensenella sp. | reverse complement strand
TTGATAGCCTGAAATGTAATAAAACACCATATCTTTGACGTAACAAATATCCGAGTTCAAACCGTGAACGGCAACTTGCTTATACATCCATTGTTTATATCTCGTTCTTACGGCTACGGTTACTTTAACAAGTTCGCCGTCGTTCTTGGTAAGATATGAGTAAAAGCGAGTTCTGCCGGGGAGCGTAATTTTATTAAGTGCGTCGGCTTTTTTGATACGCGCGACTATGTATTTCGGAATAGGTTTTATTTTTTCGATTTTCATATCGTCACCTCACGATAAACACGTCGCCGAGCAGGTTTTTAAGTTTTTCCACGACGTCCGGGACGGTTGTTTCGTCGGAGAAAATGTCGTCGGGTTCTTCGATATCTCCGTCAAACTCTCGCATTTCTTCTTCGGTAAGAATTTCGCCCGTATCTTCGTCCATATGTCGATTAACGGCAGTTTCGATACGTTCAATAAATTGCTTTTCGCCGTCGTTTTCTATGATATACAGGTCGTGATATTTTACGATTTTCGCGAAGTAATTTTCTGCTGCGTGATAAGGAAAACCAACCATCGGAATACGTTCTTTCAAGCCTACGTCACGACCTGTAATAGTGAGTCCGATTTCGCCGCCGATCATAACGGCATATGCTCCGAACACTTCATAAAAATCTCCCAAACGGTATGCGACCACCGCCGTCGGGTGTTGTGCCTGATACGACAAATATTTCTGATAGAACGGGCTGATTTTCTGACATTGTTCTTCTTCTGCAATCTGCCTCATAGCGTCGAGTTTTTCTTCTTCGGTCAACTCTTCTTCATCGTCGTTTGTATCGCTTTCGGTAGTTAAAGCGTCGTTTTTGGTATCCTTAACTTCGTTTTCATCGAATTTGTCGAACAACGAGAATTGCAGGCTTTGTTGCTTTTGCGGTTGCGGTTTTGGC
>CAZUJW010000079.1:0-880 GCA_964620655.1 uncultured Christensenella sp. | reverse complement strand
TACAGGCTTTTTCGGAGCGGGTTTATATTCCGCGCCGTCTATGGTGTAAAGCGTTCCTTCAATGCTTTCTTCCTCGAAATAATGTATCGCCCAACCGTAAACGGTGGCGTCGTCGATACAGGCGGAATTAGCGCCTTTTTCGGCAAGTTTTCTCGCTTCGTCGCAAGCGTATTTCATAAAGCCCGAAAGCGTCTTTTTGTTAAGCAAAGGATTACCGTCTTTCTCAAACGGAGTGCCGTTATTTATCTTGTCGGTAAGGGATTCGCTCGCATTGTTTTGTAAATAGGTAAGTATAAGTTCCTCTTGCTTGTTTTTTGCTTCTAAATTGAGTTTCATATCGGGTTTCCTCCTCAAAAAGGTAAATCGTCGAGCAGTTCGGCTGCTCTGAGTTCAAGTCCGTCAAGCGTCGTGTAATTGTTAAAACCGCCGCGGTAGTCCTGTTCGTTTTTCGCCGTGCGGATAAGTATGTGGTTATACCACTCGTCGGAAAAGTAACGAACGTCGGAAATGGATACGTAAACGCATTTGTTTTCCGCACTTTTTATAAAAGCCGAAAAGCAGTAATGGTTTCTGCCGACGTTTACAAGTTGCCAATGATTGTTTTTGCACATTGTCTTCAAATAATTTATGTATTTGGTCTGAAACGATTTGTAATCGTCGCCCGTATAGCAACCGGACGAAAATTCGTAACCTATATATTTTTGTAAATCTTTAATCGTTGCCATTATCTGTCTCCTTTACGACCGCGTAAATATCGTCGGCGTAATATTCGCAAACGAACCAATTGAAAAGGGCATGACATTTCACGCCCTTGTAATCTACTATGTAATCGTTATCGCCAACTTTTTTAAGTACCGTTATTTCGGCAAGCCTGCCGTTA
>CAZUJW010000078.1:0-1900 GCA_964620655.1 uncultured Christensenella sp. | reverse complement strand
TTCAACAAACAATAATTCAGATTTAGTAAATGATTTTATAAATCAATGTAATAAAAATAATTTAATATATTTTGTAGATGGTGATGTAAACTCAACAGATTTTAGTAATATAATTATTCAAGCAGATGAAAATAAGCCTAACAGATATAAAATTGATTATGATGATCATATTGAATATATTAAAACAGTAAGAGAGTTAGGTTTAAAATATGGTAATTATAGATCAATTAATTTAAATGGATATTATTGCACCTTAGATTATGATTATGTATATATTGAGCAAAATAAACACGTTGGTACTTTAAAGGATGGATTTAAATGTAAAATAAAAGAACCTATAGAAAACTTTCATTTTAAAACGGAGCCTATAATATGTCAAAATGATGGTTGCTCATTATGTGGCGCTATGAGTGTATTTAAGGAGAGAAAATACTATGAAAAATAAAATAACATTATTTACCTTAGCCGATCTAGATAGATCAAAATTTAATTCAGCCCTACATAAAATGTGTGTTAAATCATGAGATAAAATTATTAATTATCTTAAATTAAAAGGATATGATGCTGAAATTAAAATATATGACGATGAATCAATAGAATATAAAAAAATATTTAATGATTGCGTAAAAGGAAAAGGTGATATAAAAAAATCACATATAGCAGATGCATTTAGAATTTATATATTAAGTATAAATCCAAGATATATGTGATTAGATTGAGATATATTTATTCAGGATGATTTTAAATTTAATTTTGAAGAATGCTTTATAATGAAAAGTTTTTATATTATATATAATCATGATAATACTAAATTATTTAAAGAATTATATAATTATTACTGTGTTATTCCCCCATTAATTAAGCTTGTTGATAGCAGTGTAGCAACATATCTTGAATCAACTAATTTTGAAATTGATTTTAAATCATCTTCATCCCTTACACATATTCTTATTCATCTTAGTTTTCTAGATAATAATTCAAGTGATAAATTTTATTTTATAACTGATGAGGATGAAAATACGTCATTTGTTCAATTATATAAAGAGGATAAGAAAAATTATAAATTTATTAATCCTTATGCTATAAAACATAAAGGTATATATGGGTTACAAGGAAATATGGAGATAATAAATTTTATTAAAAATAATTATAATTTAAGTGAAGAACAACAAAATAAATTAAATGAAACTTTAAATAAAAAGGAGAATAATTAATATGAATATCATAAATAAAACAAAGTCAAAAATAAAATTAGGGCAAACAGACGGAACATTTCTTTATTTAGAAGCAGATGAAAATGCTATAAAAATAAACATTTCTATAGAAAAATCTCAAATAGACAATACTATAATAACTAATAATGTTATAACATTAGATAATGTTCCTGAAATGAAAGAAGGAACAATTTATATAGTAAATAAAGATGCAAAAATATACCTTAATGATAGAAGTGATATTTATTTTGTTACAAATCCTCAATTGGATGAAGAAGGTAATTATTGATATAATTCATTAACAAATATAATTTATTAACATTCATTTTACATTAATTAAAAGCCGTGTTAAACGGTTTTTTATTTTATCTTTATAAAATATTAAAGCAAAAAATAAAAATTGGAATATAAAGCGATTTTAAAGAATATATATTAATTTAAATTAGAATAAAATCAATGCTAAATTAAATATATGAAACATAACACAAAGGAAGGAGCAATTTGATATATGTCACAATTTATTATAGTGGATATGGATAACATAAATCAAATCCTAACCGAACACATAAATAGAATCGATAATCCGCATAGGGTGAAACCCGCGGATATCGAACTAGGTAATGTTGATAATACTTCAGATATGGATAAACCCGTATCTAAAGCAACCCAAGAATTAATTGATAAAA
>CAZUJW010000077.1:0-2553 GCA_964620655.1 uncultured Christensenella sp. | reverse complement strand
CACTGCCGCAACCTGCGGCAACTTCACTCAAAGTGCAACTTTGAACTTCACTAAATTTACCATAACTCCACGCAAGTGGACTTTTCGGCTTCCGCCCCGACGTTCCGATAAACTCGGCAAACTATATGGTGTCCATATTAGCGACAAGCTCGGATACAGTGACGGCTTCGAGTCCTTTTTCTTTATAACAATCGAGAATATACGGCAAAGCTTTTACCGTTTGTTCGGTGGGGTGCATAAGTATCATATCGCCGCTTTGGATATCCTTAGTGGCTCTTTTGGTAATCAGTTCGTAGTCTTTATCTCGCCAATCGATAGTATCCTTAGACCACATAATTACCTTTACGCCGAGTTCTTCGCAAGCGTCCAGCATATCCTGTCCGATACTCCCCGACGGCGGGGCGAAAAGGGTAGGTTCCTTCCCTGTGATTTTCCCTATCAGGCGGGAACAGAGGATTATTTCTTCCCTGTTCTGGTTCTTGCTTATTTTCGCATGGTCAAGGTGCAGATATCCGTGGTTTCCGAGTTCGTTTTTTTCATATATTTTTTTGACGGTATCGACGTTTTTCTCCGCCCAACATCCGCCTAAAAAGAACGTGGCTTTCACGCCGTATTTATCGAGCGTATTCAGAATTTTTTCCACGTACTCCGTCCCCTGATACACGTTGAACATAATAGCCACTTTGTTTTCCGCGGCGGAGTTTTTGTATATCGGTGCGGAAACTTCGGCAGCCGTCGTATCGGGTACGCAGGCAAAATACAGCCCGACAAGTACCGCCACTATAATAACGTTGGTGACGACGTGTAAAAATATGCTGTTCTTTCTCATATCAATATACTATTCTTACGCAAATCGTTTTATGAACGTTTGACTTTTTCGGTAATAATATTTATTATTATAATAATCATCAGTAAAAACCGATTAAAAATCGTTATTTTCAAGGAGTTATTATGGCAGAACTTACTATGGACAAACTCGTCGCTCTGTGCAAAAACAGAGGTTTCGTCTTTCCCGGAAGCGAAATATACGGCGGACTCGCAAACACCTGGGACTACGGTCCTCTCGGCGTCGAACTCAAAAACAATATAAAAAAGGCTTGGTGGAAAAAGTTCGTTCAGGAAAACGAATATAACGTAGGTCTCGACTGCGCTATTTTGATGAACCCCAACGTTTGGGTAGCAAGCGGTCACGTAGGCGGTTTTTCCGACCCCCTTATGGACTGCAAATCCTGCAAATCCCGTCACAGAGCCGATAACCTTATCGAAGATTACGCCGCAAAACACGGTCTCGACGTCAATCTTGCGGGCTGGACGAACGAACAAATGGAAAACTACATCGCCGAACATAAAATCAAATGCCCTGTCTGCGGCAACAGCGATTTTACCGGCGTAAGACAGTTTAACCTTATGTTCAAGACCTTCCAGGGCGTAACCGAAGACTCGGTAAGCACCCTTTATCTCCGTCCCGAAACCGCGCAGGGAATTTTCGTCAACTTCCTTAACGTTCAGCGTTCAACGAGAAGCAAAGTTCCGTTCGGTATAGGGCAAATCGGTAAGAGCTTCCGTAACGAAATCACCCCGGGAAACTTTATTTTCCGCGTAAGAGAGTTTGAACAGATGGAACTCGAATTCTTCTGCAAACCCGGCACCGACCTCGAATGGTTTTCTTATTGGAAAAACTTCTGCAAAGAATGGCTTCTCGGTCTCGGCATAAAGGAAGAAAGATTAAAATTAAGAGATCACGACCCCGAAGAACTCTGCTTTTACAGTAACGCTACCACCGACTTCGAATATAAATTCCCATTTGGGTGGGGAGAACTTTGGGGAGTAGCGGACAGAACCGATTACGACCTTAACGCTCATATGAAAGTCAGCGGAAAGAGCCTCGAATACACCGACCCTATGACCAACGAAAAGTACGTACCCTACGTCATCGAACCGTCGCTCGGCGTAGAACGTATGGTTCTTGCCGTACTCTGCAACGCTTACGAAGAACAGGCTCTCGAAGGCGGCGACACCCGCGTGATAATGCACTTGCACCCCGCGCTTGCTCCTATTAAGATAGCGGTACTCCCCTTGCAGAAAAAACTCGGCGACAAAGCCGACGAACTCTTCAAGTCACTTTCCAAAAAGTACGTCTGCAACTACGACGAAGCGGGCAGCATCGGCAAACGCTACCGCCGTCAGGACGAGGCGGGTACTCCTTACTGCATAACGATAGACTTCGACACTCTCGAAAACGATACCGTAACCGTCCGCGACAGAGACACGATGGAACAAGTAAGGATGCCGATAGCCGACCTTGAAAAATACTTCGACGAAAAGTTCGCTTACTGATAAAACCTATTCCTTTGCATTATTAAAGCCCCGACAAATTTGGGGCTTTTTAGATAAACTTTCGACTTTTTGTCAATTAAGTTACGCTCGAAGCAACGCTTTCGGCGGTCATTAAACCCTTTCTAAAAGAGATTTCCGGCATTGTTGCCACTTTTCTCTTCTATAATACAAGCGAAAAAGTTTGCTCGCAAGGGCTTTTTCGCGACCTATTTCAAC
>CAZUJW010000076.1:0-2644 GCA_964620655.1 uncultured Christensenella sp. | reverse complement strand
TATGTCGATTATATCATGAAATCACGACTTTGTCAATGCTATTGGGATACATCTTATCCCGCGGAACGGTTAAAAATAAGTTATTTCTCACAGCAAAAGGTCTTCTTGTCGGAACAAATTTTGCTTACGGACATATAATGGCGTATAAGGAGAGAACAATGGACATAAACCCCGCCGATATTCAAAAACTGACGAAAGAATACGAACAGGCTCTCACGACCGCCGACGAAAACGGCGACCTGTACGAACGCCTTATAATTCTTGAAGAAAATCAGCTCGACGCTTTCGACTGTCTTATAAGGACGAACCGCTACGGCAAAACCGTCACCTACTTAAAAAACCTTTCTTTCAGGATTCTTAACATATTGAGCGTAAAAAACGGGCAAAGCACTTATCTTCCGTCGGTACGGACTCCGTCCGCATGTGGAAACGCTCTTGCAAAAGCCACGGCGACTCAACTCGATATTTTCGTCCTTGCCGATAAACTAAACCTGCCTTTTCAGGACAAAGCTGAATTTCTGTCTCTGGAAAACCGCAAACTCGCCGTTCTGAACACCTTACGACCGTAAAAATCATCACTCCGAACCACGATAGAATTTCCCGTACCGCCGAAAAACCGAATCCTTTTCGTAAATCGTTATGGTTTCCGCAAAAAAATCAAAGTTTTTAACGGATAATTCCTATATCTTATTGACTTTTTTGCGTAATATAAATAATATTAATTATATAGTATTCTATTGGTAAAATTCGGAGGGGTTCGGTTGAAAAAGGCTCTTGCAATAATTCTCGTCCTTTCGCTTGCAGCGGGACTTTGTTTTTGTGCGGCGGCATGCGAAACGAAACAATTGAAAATAGTTTTTCTCGGCGACAGCATTGCGGAAGCGGTAATAGGACCGTCTCCGCTGTCCGAACGGGATAATTACGGCTACTACGCCCTTATCGGAAAAAGGAACGAATACGTTTACGTCAACCGCTCCGTAAGCGGACACAAAACGTCCGATATGCTCGAATATATAAGCCGTCCCGACGAAGACGCGATGATGACGGCTTCGCACCTGAAAACTGCCGATATTATTCAGGTTTCTATCTTAGGAAACGATATGTTGCAGTCCGACATCAGCGGACTTTTAGTAGAACTCGTCAGACAATATCACGACGAAATAGCCGCGGAAGACACCGAGAGAGAAAAAATACTCGTTTCTTCCCGCACTAATTTCGCCGCTATAGTCGCAAAACTTAAAGAACTCAACCCGTCTGCGAAAATTTTTATTCAGACCGTCTACAACCCGGTCTACGCAGGCTCTCCGATAGTCGGAAAATCGGCGAGAAGTATCCTTACCGCCGAACCGTACAACTGCTCGGAAGACGATATACGCGAATACGGCGACAAACTTTTAGCCACCCTTAACGACGTAATCTTTTCCTATCACAACGAACACCCCGACGACTTTTATATAATCGACGTAAACAAAGCCTTTTCGGATATTTACGCCGCCGATAAGGAACGAGGAAAAAATCTTATCTTTCCCGACGGTATCCACCCGAGCAACGAAGGGCATGCGGTAATCGCCGACCTTACCCAAAAGACTTTGGAAGACCTGGGGCTTGCCAAACAAACGAAAGCATTGCGGAACAATAAAAAAATTCGCATAGAACAAATAAAACGCCTTTATCCCGAACTCGATTATTACAAGATAAAGAACGAAATAAACGATGCGAAAACCAACGAAGAAGTGACGGAAATTTACTTCTCGGCAATAAACGGTCAAACGCCCGAATTAAATTAAGGAGAAAACGATATGAGAACGAAAAATCTTATGATTATGGCTTTGCTTATAATAATCGTGGCTCTCTCTTGCTGCTTTATTCTCCCCGGGTGCGACACGATAGTGCTTGACAAGGACTACTCTTTCTCGTTCGACGCGTTGCAAACGACGATTTGGAACTTCCCCGGAGCTCCCATCTTCTTCGCAAAAGGCAGCGGACTCGAACTGAAAAAGGACGGCAATTTATCCCTTACCGTAATACTTTTGCCGACCGTGTCGAAACTGCTCGAAGATGAGGAGTTCGACTTTTCGGCGTTCGACCTCGACGTACTTTTTACCCGCTACGCCGAGCCGATGTTCCCGTGGTTTGACAGACACGACTTAAAAGCGTCTTTCGAGGCGATAAAACAAAATTTCGGAGCGGAACTTATTTTAGACTACGAAGAAGAAGCTACTAAAAAGATAGTCTCTTCGATAGAAAACACGGGCAAACTCAATTCAGACTTTACCATTCCAAAAACTTTCGGCGTACGCTACACCGCCGAATATAAGGTAAAAAAACTCACTTCCGAAGACGGAACCGAGTACTTCGCCCTTTACGTAGATAAGTATTCCGAAGACGGAGAACCATTTATCATAATAACTCTCAATGAGAACGAAAACGGTCAAAAAACCGCCAAAATCCGCATAGAATTTATGAAAATGACGCTTGCTTTCGCGGAAAACGAAACGATAGAAGAAAGATAATAACGGTGAAGTGCAAAGCGTAGCTTTGAGTGAAGTTATCACTCGGTAAAGTGAAGTTCAAAGCACAGCTTTGAGAGAAGTTATTGCGTAGCAATAGTGAAGTTCGGCTTCGCCGAGTGAAGTTCAAAACC
>CAZUJW010000075.1:0-2671 GCA_964620655.1 uncultured Christensenella sp. | reverse complement strand
TTCAAAACTTCGGCACGTGGAACGTGGCGCGCTTGAGAAAAAAATTCGCTCCAAAAAAAATTACCCAATGTATTTCAAATAGGAATTTTTTACATTTTTCTGCTGGACTTGGGCGTAACGCAAAGTGGTATCGATTTTTGTATGACCCAAAAGTACCTGCACTTGTTCAATCGGCATTCCTTTATCAATTGCTTTTGTTGCCATGGTACGCCGGAATTTATGTGGATAAGCTTTTATGTTATTATTTTTTTTGCCACATTCTCGGATAAACCGTTCAATCATATTTACGGAAAGTCTTCTGTTTTCTTTTTTTATTTTTGTTTTGGAATAGTCAATTTTATATCTGCGAGATGTTGTAAAAAGTGCCGCAGAAGAATCCATTCGTGTTGAAAGATATTTTTTTAAACTAAGTTTTGCCTTTGTATCAAAATAAACGAACCGCTCTTTATTCCCCTTTCCATGAACAATTGCACACTGATTTTCAAAGTTGATGTTGTCTATATCCAGGGACACAAGTTCACTGATTCTTACCCCAGAAGACATTAAAAAATCAAAAATTGCTGCATTGCGTTTATTTTCAAGCAAAGATTCCCTCATATTTTCAATTTCTTCTTCTGTGTAGGTTGACTTTAATGTGACGGGAATTTTCATTTTTTTAATTCTTCGCATAGGACTTTTTATAATGTAATCTTCGTTTTCAAGCCAGTTATAAAAGCTTGATAAAATCCGCCTGATGTTATCGATATTTTGCGCTGAACATTTCCGCTTATCCTGATAATTGAAAAGATATTGGCGTATTTCTTCGGTTGTTGCAGATTTTAAATCTGAAATATGCTGTTCAAAAGTCCGTAAAACCTGAGTATAGTAAATTTCAGTTCGGTTCGACTTTCCCTCAGATTTTTTTGAAAAAATGAAAAGCTGAATCAAATCTTTTTCTTTTTCTTGATTTACATTCAGTACTTCGCAAAGAACTTTTTCAAGAACTTCCATCTGATTGGACTGTAAAATATCAGCCATCCTATTTTTGATTTCAATAACTGCAGTTTTGTTGTTCATAAATTACACCTCTACGTAAAATTCGGATAATTTATGAACAGATAATTGGAAAATAAGGAATTTTTTTTGATGAATGCTAGTTTTCAAAATTATCATAAGATGAAAAGTAAGTTACAGAAGTATGGAATTTATCAGCAAAAAATTTAATTTTATTCTTCCAATACAAGACTTTTATCTTTATAGAAATAATATTCTTTTCCATCAAGATTAACTTTTGCCCTTCCATTCGAAAAACCATCAGCATAATCAAAATCTATATCTGAAAAGTAATTTCCATTTACATCTACAAAATTATATTTTCCATTTTTCTTTTGTACCACGGAATATCCTTCATTAAAATCTTCAGCATAGATAATATTTAAGTCTTTTATTTTTGAACCATCGTCTTTTATAAAAGTCCAGGAGCCTTTTTTATTTTTGCAGATTGCAATTCCATTATAAAATCCAGTTGCAGCTAAAAATCCATCAATATCACCTATATCAATTTCAAATAATTTATTACCTTCTGTATCTATGTACCCAGTTGTGCCATCATAAAATTCTGCAAAATTTTTATTCTCTGAAAACATTGGACCGAGCTGTAAAAATTTTCTATCTAAAAAAGATCCGTCAGGTTTTAACAATGCGAAATCAAAATCAGGTAAAAGAACCACACATACCCCATTTCTAAATCCATAACAACGACTTAATTTTAGTTTGTAGATAACATCACCATCTTCTGATATAAAAGAATAGTTTGGATTTGTATCTCCATTAAAAATTACAGGGATAATAGAACAGTCTGATTCTCTAAAAACTCTTACATTTGCAATTATCCTATTACTCCTTAAATTATATAAATTGTATTCTCTCCCCTTTTGTATTTCCAAAGCTACAACATTATTGGTTACTTTTATTCCAGTTATTTTTTTATTAAAATCTGCTTTTTTCTCGGTTTGTTCGTTTATTTTAAAATCTAAAGTTTTTTCTTTATTTTGAATTTTACAACTAGAAAAAATAGATGCAAAAGCACAAATAAATATAATTTTATTCATTTTCTTTGATCTCCTGATAATAAAAAGTGGAATATGCAAAATCAGCTTCAAAGTCTTTTACGTTGTCGTATTCTATCGATTCTGAACCTTTATTTTCATTGTTTCCTGATGAATGAAACAAAGTCATAGAACCATCTTCTCTTATTACAGCTATTCCTGCATGTTCATGTCCTATAGAAAATTTTTTTGTTCCATCTCCCATAAAAACAACATAAGCCTTACCATTCTTTGTCTTAGAATAATCAACATCTTTCTTTTTTAATTCATCAATATGCTGTTTTACAGTTTCTTTTGTGTTACCAAGAACATAATCTTTAGGATTTCCACCGGATTCTTTTACAACTTTTGCAGCCCATTCATCACAACTATTGCCATTTCTATAACTTTCATTCAAATGCAGATTTGCAACAGAATCAACAATGGATGATATGGTTGGTCTTGTTTCTTCACCCATATTTTTACCAGAAATATCATATGGATTTTGAGTTGTTTTACCGTAATCATTTTGATAATCTTCCCGCCCGTTCGGATCCACATACCGCACCGGATTATTCCCTGCGTAGTGGTACAAATTGCTGTTG
>CAZUJW010000074.1:0-2820 GCA_964620655.1 uncultured Christensenella sp. | reverse complement strand
GCTCGTGTGTTTCTTTGTTATCTTTCTTTTCACACCGAAAAGAAAGTAAAAAGCCAATCTTATAAACAAAAACGGAATAGAACTATTATCCTATCCCGTCTTATTCTTTGTATCCGCGACTCAAAATTAAAGGTTTTGATTTCGCTCACGGCAATACCGTGAAATTCGCTACCGCTGTAACGAGTGATCGAGAATATTGTCCGTATCTCTCGCTCCGTAAATTTTTTATACCGACATTATACCGTGTCTTAATATAAAAATCAAGATTTTTTGAGAGCAATTTCCCCATAAATACAAAATGTTTTCTGTACTATATCCCCAAAAATCAAATATTATGCCATTCTTCGACTAAATATTCGTTCGGTCCTTTATTGTTTTTTAGACGAATAGTTTTAGTGTTCATTTCAATATGCTTAATTGTTGTATACGAGATTAAGGGGGTACATAAAATAAACTCGAATGCTCCTAAAATTAGGTTGCGTACGGACAAAAAAATATATATACTGTATATACGATATAAGCGGCGTTCCGGCGTTTTTTAACAGACCGGGATTGCCGACGAAAAACTGTCAGGAGATAATTTTATGGCTAAAAAAGGCGGCTCTTCAAAGGCTAAAAGCAAAAAACTTTCCACGAGAGAAATTGTTCTTATTTTGTTAGTTGCGGTACTCGTAATTGCACTTGTGGTATCCCTTATTATGGGTGACAAGCTGCAAATAATTTTCGGCAACGGTTCGGGCGACTCTACTACGACGGGCGGAAACGGCACTAACGACGGCAGGACTTATTATACTTCTATATTAAGCGGCGTAAGCAACGTTACTTTACCGACGGAGTTCGACGCGGAAAACTGTCTCGAAGTTCACTTCATCGACATAGGTCAGGGCGACGCGATAGCAATAATGTTCCCCGACGGAAAAAATATGCTTATCGACGCGGGCAGCGGCACGAACGCGAGCAAGGCTACGAAAGAAGAGTATCTTAATTATCTCCAATATAACCTTAACATTTCCGCCACGATAGATTACTTTATCGTCACTCACCCCGACGCCGACCACGTCAATATGGCGAGCGAAGTGTTGGATAAATACGACGTCAAGAATATTTATTACAACGATTATTCCTACTCCACTCCCACGAAAACTTATCAGACCTTTATGACGAAAGCGGCGGAAGAACCGGGAGCGAACACCTACGCTATCGGCGCGAACCCGGCTACCTACACCGTCACGGGAAACGATTATACGGTGGACATTTACGCTTCGGGCTATACTCGTTTTGAAGAAGAAGCGGTGGAAAAAGATAACCGCAACATTCTTTCAATTATGTGCGTACTTACCTACGGAGAACGCAAAGTTATGTTCACGGGCGACGCGGAAGTGCCGACGGAACAGTTCTTTATGGAAACGGTGGGCGGAACTTCTCTCGACGTGGACGTACTTAAAGTAGGTCACCACGGCTCGTACAGCTGTACTTCGGAAGAGTTCCTTAATTTTATAACTCCCGAATACGCCGTGATAAGTTGCGACGACGGGCAGGCTTACCACCACCCGCACCCCGAAACGATGAACCGTCTTTTTAACTACGGTATCACCACTTACAGAACCAACCGCCACGGCGATATAGTTCTTTACGTCGACCTTGACGGCGATTTCGGTTTTCTCCCCGAAAAGAACGTTCAGGTAGAGAACAACACCAAAAACGAAAATCCGCGTACCATTACATTAAAAAATGCCTGAGCTTAAACAAAACGATATAATAACGGTAGAAATTACCGACAACGGAATGGACGGCGAAGGGATAGCCAAGTCGAACGATACGACCGTATTTATTCCGTACTGTCTTAAAGGCGAAAAGGTTACCGCAAAAATAAGCCACGCAAAACGCAACGTAGCCTTCGCCGACTTAAAGGAAGTAATTATTCCGTCCCCTCACCGCATAACCCCGCCCTGCAACCGTTTCGGAAAATGCGGCGGGTGCAATCTTTTATATATAGATTATTCCGTTCAGCCCGAAATAAAGCGGCAGAACCTAATTAGACTTCTGCGAAAAAACGCGGGGATAGACTTCGTTCCCGAACCTACCGAACCCTGTTCCCACCCATATTCCTACCGCAACAAAATTCAGCTCCCGTTCGGATACGTCGCGGCGGAAAAAAGGGTTACGCTCGGTTTCTACCGCGAGAACACGCATAAAGTGGTCGCTATTACGAAATGTTTCCTGCACGGCGAATGGGCGGAAAAACTAATCGGCGTGTTTTTGGACTACGCCAACAGGTTTTCTCTCTCGGTCTACGACGAGAACACGGGCAAAGGTCACCTTAAACATCTCGTGGCGAGATACGTCGACGGAAAAATCTCCGTCACGGTGGTAACGGACAATCAGCCGCTCCGCCACGTCGATTGTCTTCTTAAAAAACTCGGCGAAACTTTCGACGACTTCTCTTTGTACCAATCGAAGAAACCCGAAAAGACCAACGTAATTATGGGTAAAACCGTAATTCCCATAAAATATTCTCCTTTCGTTATCGACGTACTCGGCATAAAAACCGAGCTTAACCCCTATTCCTTTTTACAGCTCAACGACGAAATACGCGACAAAATCTACACGAAAATAATAGACGATATTCCCTCCTGCTCGGTAGTAATCGACGCCTATGCGGGCGTAGGCACGCTAGGGGCGGTTCTCGCAAAAAAAGGCTGTACCGTAAAGAATATAGAAATAGTAAAGGAAGCCACCGCCGACGGCGATAAGCTCGCCATTCTTAACGGTCTTACCGACAAAATCACTAATATTATTAGTGATTTTGTCGGTAAGACC
>CAZUJW010000073.1:0-2848 GCA_964620655.1 uncultured Christensenella sp. | reverse complement strand
TTTGTCCCGACATACGGATAAGGTCTTTCGCCAAATCGTAAATGTACACGGGCTGTCCCATATCGAGAACGAACACTTCGCCGCCGTTTGCCAAAGCTCCCGCCTGCAAAACGAGCCTTACCGCTTCGGGTATCGTCATAAAATAACGTTTCATTTCTCTGTCGGTTACCGTGACGGGTCCGCCTTCGTTAATCTGCCTTATAAAGGTAGGTATAACGCTGCCCGAACTTCCGAGTACGTTGCCGAAACGGACTGCGGCAAGTTGCGTGGTCGAAGTCTTCGACGCGTTCTGCAAACAAAGTTCCGCCGCTCTTTTAGTAGCTCCCATTACGTTAGCCGGGTTAATCGCCTTGTCGGTGGAGATTAAGATAAATTTCTTAACTCCGCTTTCGTTACATTGTTCTATTACGTTCTTCGTGCCGAACACGTTGTTTTTGACGCTTTCGTCGGCGGATATTTCCATCATAGGAACGTGCTTGTACGCCGCCGCGTGGAACACCACGTCGGGTTTGTAGGTTTCCATAACTTCTCTAAGTTTCTGTCTGTCGCGTACCGAACCTATTTCCAGAACGTATCTGTTCCTGTCGTAAGTCTTTTTCAACTCTTCGTTAAAGTCGAACATTCCGTTCTCGTGGCGTTCGAAAATAACGAGAAGTTTGCACCCGTAGTGCAGTACCTGACGGCAAAGTTCGCTCCCTATACTTCCCGCTCCGCCCGTGACCATAACTACCTTGTCCTTTATGAAGGCGTCGATAAGTTTCTTATCCATAGTATGTTCGTCGCGGTGAAGAAGGTCCTCGATTTTTATATTTCTTATGCTAATCGTGTCGGAATTGAGTTCGCTGTTGGCGTCCTTTATGCCCGTTGCTATCATTATCCTTACGTCGTACTTCTTGATGTAATCGAATATGGAGCGGAGCTGAACTCTCGTCACTTCGGTAATCGCTATCGCTATTACGTCGGCGTCAAATTCCTTAATTACTCTCTCTATCTCTTCCCTGCCCCCTTCGACGGGAATATTGCTTATTATTTCCCCTTTCTTCTCTTCGTCGTCGTCGATTATTGCTACGGGAACGTATCCGTCTTTCGGGTTCTCCAAAAATCTCTTTATGAGCGACGCGCCCGTGTATCCCGCGCCGTAAACTATTACTCTGTGAACTTTGTCGGGAGCGTACGCGTCCTTTAAGTGCAATCTATGTCTGACCGCGACTATAAGGCGTAAAGTCAACCTGTATAACGTGCCTATCGCGAAAAATCCGAAATAAGTACAGACGATAACGAGTAAGTGAACGTTAAATTCCCTTATAACGTGTCCCGACGGGTCTATCGCCACCACGTCGCCGACGTAGGTAAACAAACCCCTGTACAAAACGCCGAAAGCAAGGCTTATCACCCCTACTATGATAAGACGGAGCAATTCCATCATACCCGCGTACTTCCATACGATACGGTAAATGTTGAAAAAGTACATTATAAGTATCGTCGTGATAAGACAGGGTATTCCGACTACGAGCGTACGCCAGTAGTTTACCTTGAAATCTACGCCCTTGTTCATTCCGTCGAGCCAATAAACTAAACTCAACAACCCTATGAACAACACAACGTCGATTATTATCGCGACGTAGTCGACTTTCCTTCTGTCTGCAAAAAACTTTTTCGTCTTTTCGTTAAGACTTTTCTTAGGCATAATAACGTTCCTTCTTTTTATCGTTTATAGATAAGCGGTCTGACCGCTTCGTATATTTTCTCGGCGGCTTCCTTGCAAAACCTGCCGTAATCTTCGGGCGCGCGACCGTCTCCGCAATCGGATACGCATCTTACGCAAACGTACTTCTTCCCCGCGACGTAGGCGCATTGAGCCACCGCTCCGCTCTCCATATCGCAGGCTATCGCGTTGAACAAACTTATTATTTCTTCTTTCCTTTCGCGCGACGCTACGAACTGCTCTCCGCTCGCGCAGATACCTTCCTTACATTCGCAGGAAGATTTAATAATTTCGCTCGCTTCCTTATCGGTCGGGAAAACTATCATATTGACCGTGCTTACGAGTCCTTTCGGGTCGCCTATCGGAGAAGTGTCCACGTCGTGCTGTACGCACCCCGTCGCCACAATAACGTCGTGAATTTTGACTTCGGGTAAATCCGCTCTCTCCGCAGACGAAAGTCCGCCGCTTACGCCGCAGTTAAGTATAACGTCGGGAGAATAACGGTCTATCAAAAGTGTGGTAGAATACGCCGCGTTCACCTTGCCTATTCCGCACGCCACGAGTACCGCGTCCGCCCCCGCGAGCTTGTAGAAACGCTTCCCGCAAATCTCGGTTTCGCTCTCAACCCCGTTTCTCAAAAACGGCGCCGCCTCGGTAGGCATCGCCACTACTATTCCTATCATAAAAATTCCCTTTTACAGTATTTTACAATTTTTTACTTTATAAATAATATCATAGTAGAACGAACTTCGTCAATAAATTGTTTCACCGCGTCCCACCACTCGCCGTGAAACGTGCCTTTTCTCACGAAAACTCCGATTTCCGAGCGACCGCATATTTCGATATTTTTCAAAATTACACGAATATTAAACAAATTATCGACCATTCGAATCCGACCACTCGTTATGTGGGATTTTTCCGCAGTCACGAAGTTTAGTGCGGAAAAATCTTAATCCGCATAAGTCGGACTCACAGGGAAGCAAGACAAGTCCGTCTTGCTTGTTAGAGGTTGAAAGGGTAATTAACACAAGCAATTTGTTTGTACGATAAAATGTTAGGATGTATATTAAGGGGGCATCGCTCCAAGCCCCCTTAATAAACCCCTTTCCTCATAATGTTCCCCCTTATCCGAATTTAACGAAG
>CAZUJW010000072.1:0-2932 GCA_964620655.1 uncultured Christensenella sp. | reverse complement strand
AAGACATTTTGCCGTCGTTAAGTTGTCCGAGCAAAAGAAGCGGAATTACGTAAGCAAGACCTGCCGCTACCGCACTGAAAACAAGCTTGACGGTGTTTGCTCTGTTACGTTCTTCAAACGAAGGAGAAATATCGCTCGCCATCGACGTATACGGTACTTGCGTAATCGTGGAGCAGGTATTCCATACCATATAGAACGTAAGGACGTAAGCGACCATACCCGCCTGCGACGTGATGCCCCAATCTCTTATCGGAGCGAACAATAACAATAACGCAATAATAAGTAAAAATCCTCCGACAAACATATAAGGTTTGCGGCGACCGTACTTACTTCTCGTATTGTCGGTGATGTGCCCCATAACGGGGTCGGTAATTGCGTCCCAAATTTTAGAAATCATCATTACGGTAGACGCGCTTGCAGCGTATATCTTCAAATGGTCTGTCATGTAGTTGAGCATAACGCAGCTCATAAGAGCCACGCCGCCGCCATCCATGAGAGCGCCCATACCGTAGAAGATTTTTTCTTTCAACGGAACCCTTTCGCTTTCGGGAATCTGTTGCTTTGCAGGAACAGCCTGCGCCAAATCTTTCTCTTCCAAAATAGCTCTCCTTTAATAATTCCGATTATATTCGGTTGTGATTCAGATAAAAATTATCCACGAAACAGTATATCACAAAAATATTTCTTTGACAATACCGAAATTTCAACAAATTACCATTCTTTGCAACGACATTCCCGATAATTTTACTTCGTTCGCATACTCTCTGCTCCTCTATTAGTTTACCTATATGCCCTTTTCTCGAAAACTTAACCCTTTTCTCGAAAACTTAACTCAAACGCTTGCAATTTATAAAAATTGTGCTATCATATTATGCGTATGGGGGCGTAGCTCACCCGGTAGAGCGATACGTTCGCAACGTATAGGTAGTCGGTTCGAGTCCGATCGTCTCCACCAAAAATAAGGGGCTGTTAAGAAACGCAAATTTCTTAGCAGCCCCTTTCTCTATAGAATATATTATTATTTCTTTTTCTTCTTGTGGCACTGACTGCAATAGGCGCAATCGCCGCAGTCCCCGCCGCAACTTTTGCCTTTGACTTTATTGACGATTACCGCTACGAGCGCCGCCGCAACGATTACCGAAACTATTACTACCGCCACTATCGTAGGTGTATTCATAATATATCTCCTTTTTTAATTATCTTAGTCTTTTTCAACAAAGTACGCTCTTTTAATTCTCTGGTCTTTTAACGGTCTGTCGTTATAATCGGTTCTTTCCGCGGCGATTTTATCCACCGTCTCTATACCTTCGACCACTTTGCCGAACGCGGCGTACTGTCCGTCCAAAAACTTTGCGTCGGCGTGGCAAATAAAGAACTGACTCGAAGCGGAGTCGGGGTGTTGAGCTCTCGCCATGGATATTACTCCCCTTTCGTGCGAAATTGGGTTGTTGACGCCGTTGTAGCGGAATTCGCCCTTTATCCTGTCTTTACTTCCGCCGGTTCCGTTGCCGAGAGGGTCGCCTCCCTGTATCATAAATCCGCTTATTACTCTATGGAATATAAGTCCGTCGTAAAAGTGTTCCGCCACCAATTTTACGAAATTTTTTACCGTAATCGGCGCGCTCTTTTCGTCCAATTCTACAACGATGCTTCCGCCATCTTCCGTTTCGAATTTAACCAAGTTCGTGGGCTTGTTTATTTCTTTATACATATATATTATCTCCTATTTATTGCTTGTATTGTTTGTTTCGTCGGTAGTCGCCGCTATCGAAATTTGAGTTCCTACGTCGGATTGTTTTTTACGTCTGAAAATATTTTTGAAGTAGCACTTATCGTAAACCTTTTCGGTGACGAGCAATATTGACGGCAGCACGAACAGTACTATCGCCATCGAGAACGCCGTGCCTATCGCCAGTAAGGAGCCGAGTTTTGCCACCACGCCCGAACTAAGCAAAGCGAGAGCCGCACCCGTAACGGTAAGGATTACGCCCGAAGTAATAATCGTCGGAAAAACCATATTCTCAGCGTCGGTCATTGCGTCTGTTTTGTCGGCGTAGCCCGACTTTATGGTATCGAAGCGATTGGTCAAGACTATGGCGTAGTCTATCGTAGCTCCCATTTGCACGGTGTTTATTATAAGGTATCCTATAAAACTCATCGAAGAACCCGCCAAAAACGGTATTACGAAATTGAGCCATATACCGCCCTGTATCGCAAGGATAAGAAGGAACGGCAAGAGTACGTTTTTGAAAGTGCCAAGGAGTATTATAAGCACAGCGAATATTGTGACGAGCGACACGATAAGGTTATCTCTCGGGAAGTATTGCGCCATATCGTAGCAGACCACGCTTTCGCCGGTGACGTAAAACTCTTCGTAATATTTACCTAAGTTTTCTTTCATCGTCTTAATAAAGTCGAAAGTCGCGTCGCTTTCCACACCCGACGTTACGTTAAAGGTAAGTCTGGAATAATTTTCGCCTTGAAGATTGCTTTTTGCGTAAACGAGCTGTCCGAGCATATCTTTATACCCTGCGAATTCGAGAAGCGCAGAATAATTTTCGTCGCCGTAAATATAACACATAAGGTCGAGAAGCGTAAGACTTTGTTTTTCTCCGTTCGGGTAAGTAGCGGCTATCGCCTTGTCGTAACACTCTCCCGCAAGCGTAGACACGTCTATAAGGCTGCTTCCGCCGCCTACGGAACTCATAGCGGAATCGAGCATTTCGACGAACTCGTCTTTTGTGAATTCGTCGGTAAGATAAACGCCGTCGGATACTTCTATAGTCGAAAGGGCGTTGTTGCTGTCCACCACATCGAAACTCATCACGTATTCGGCAAGTTCTCGCTCCTTTTCGTAATCGCCTTTCGGCACGACGACGACGAAGGTATTTATCTTGCCAAAACCGCATTCTTCGATTTTTTCGTTATTTTT
>CAZUJW010000071.1:0-3227 GCA_964620655.1 uncultured Christensenella sp. | reverse complement strand
AGAAGGAAGCGTAAGAGACACATTATCCCTTGCCGATATGTGCTTATCATACGGCGGCGATAAAATAACTTACGACGACGCTCTCGAAGTGATGTGCGCGACCAACTTTTCCACTTTGGACGAGCTTGCGGGCGCAATTCTCGACGGAAAGTGCGGCGCAGCGTTAAGACTTACGGGGACTTTGCTTTCTTCGGGCAGAAACACGTTAAGTAAAGACCTCGCTGCGTATTTTATGAATATGCTGAATATGAAGAACGTTCAAGGGTCTATCCCCGACAATCTGTCTAAAAACGACGCCGCGTTGATAGCCGCGAGAATGGACGGCTATTCCAATTATCGCATTATGAGAATAATCGGCATAATGTGCGCGCTCGAAAGCGAAATGAGATATTCGACGCAACCTAAAATCGTAATGGAATCCGCCGTGGTTCGCGCGTGCGAACTCGTCACCGACGTAACTAACGAAGGACTCGTCGAAAGGATAAAGGAATTAGAAAAGAAACTTGCCGAACTCGAAAAAAACGGCGTGAGAGTATCCGCCGCCGAAACGGTTGCGGTCGAAGAAAAGAAAGAAACTCCGTCCGAACCCGAAGTAAAGAAACCCGATATAAACGAAATATTGAGTTCTTTCGCCGAAAAACAAGTCGAAGTCGTATTCAGCGACGAAATGCATAAAAAAGACGACGAATCGGACAAAGCTATGAATATTTGGCATAAAGTCGCCGATAAGTTGGAGAAAAGCGACGAAATGATGCTGAAAATGGCGGTAAAAGACACCGGCGCCATAAAATGCTCAATCGAAGGGAATAAGTTTGTCGCAAAGACTTTCGACAACGCCACGATAGAAATACTCAACCGCCCCAATAACGTTAAACTCGTTCAGGACACGGTAAATGAATGTTCGGGCGGCAAATATGAATTTTTATGTGTTCGCGATACGGATAAAGACGACGCGGTAAAACCCGAAGACAGACTTACGTTAAATCAACTTTTTAACGGGGAAGTAAAAATTCGCCCCAAGAAACAGGACTTTAGTAAAGATAACCGCTAAAAATAGACAATTCCCCTAAACGGAGCAAGAGAGCCTTAAAAAACTTCAAGGCTCTCTTACTATATGATAAGGGGGAAAATTATGAGCTGTTTTATGCATTTAGTTTAATTTATATTTTACGTAAAGTCCACCGTATCGCTGCAATTAAGCCGTATCTTGCGGGTAAAAAATTAGTAAAACGGCGAATATCAAGCAAAATCGAGCAATATATATCTTCGTGTGTTTCGGAGGTTCGATGAAAAAGATGTTTGCAATAATTGCGTTGTGCCTTATCGCCGCGACGTGTCTTTTTGCGTGTGATGAACCCACGCAGGAAACGGAAGACAATAAATACGAAATAAAAATAGATTATTCGGAAGAAAAACTGTCGTGCGAGCAAAAGACTACGGTAATAAACACCTATAAAGAAGGAATAGAAGAGTACGTATTTTTGTTAAGTCCGAACGCTTACGCCGAAGGAGCGGTGAGCAAAGCGTACGTAAAAAAACTGCCTTCTTACGGCTCTATAACCATATCGGAAGTTAAATTAAACGGCAAAAACGCCGAATTTACGGTGGACGAAGACGGATACTATATGTCGGTAAAGACCAACCCGCAAGCACTCAAAGCCAAATCCGAGATAGAAATGAAATACGAAGTGGTTCTGCCCGAATGTAATTTAAGGCTCGGCAAAAGCAAAGGATATATAAACGTAAGCAATTTTTATCCGCAACTTGCCGTATATGACGAAGAAGGGTTCAGAAAGGATAGATTTTTCTATATAGGCGACCCGATATTAAGCGATATAGCCGACTTTTCGGTGACGATAAATCTTCCCGAAGCTCTCGTCGTAGCTTGCCCCGGCGAAGTGACCGAAAGCGTATCCGACGGAGTGAAAACCGTTACCGCAAAGTGCGACGATTTCAGAGATTTCGCGTTCGTCGCTAACGAAAATTACACCGTAAAGACGTTGCAATCGGATGGTGTGACCGTCAAGTGTTATTCGGTAAACGGCAACGATTATACCGCTCTTGCCGCAGACGTTATAAAGACTTTTTCGGAAGCGTATTGTAAGTATCCTTACGGAAATTACGTCATAGCCGAGACTTCTTTCTCACCCGACGGAATGGAGTTTTCGGGTATGAGTTTTGTAGCTAACGATACTGATAACGCCACACAAACGATAATTCACGAAACCGTACATCAATGGTTTTATAACGTGGTGGGCTCGGACAATATAGAGTCGCCGTACCTTGACGAAGGACTTACAACCTTTATGACGGAATACTATCACGTCCTGCGCGACGAAAAGGAAAAATTCGACGAAGGAATGAAGAAAATTTCCGACGCGTACTTTTCTTACGAAAGGTTGCAGAAAATGAGAGGGGAAAAGGGCGACTTGTCGATAAATAAGAGTATTTACGATTACAGCGAATACGGTTATTCTATGCTCGTATACTACAAAACCGCGATGATGTTCGACAATCTTTACGAAACCGCCGGCAAAGAAAGGTTTAATAAGGCGATAAAAAATTACGTCGAAGACAATTATATGAAGAGAGCCGATATAGATTCTCTTACCGCAGCTTTCGGTTCTGCTATGAAATGCGACGTAAAAGGTCTTATCGACGGCTGGTGCGGCGGCAGCGTAACCACGGCTAAATTTGCCTAAAACCGTTAAAATAATGAAAAATCCGTCCGAATTGCGATAAGTTCGGGCGGTTTTTCTGTTAAATTATTGTTTGTATCGGCAGATTTTTTACTTAAGCGCAAGAGTGGAGCTGTGCGTGAAGCGTGGATTTTTTTTGCGGCGTAAAGCAATGTGAATGGGACACACCGCAATATCGCTGAAAACTATAAGTTAATCAGAAAATTCCACCGCATAGAGAAAGGTGAATTTACGCTCCTATATTTTTGCAAAAGGTCTTGATTTACGGCGCTTTTTAATGTTATTATACAAGTGAAAAAGCTTGCTCGCAAAGGCTTTTTCGCGACCTATTTCAACAGAAACGGCGGATTTGCAACGGCAAAGCCGCAAGCAACGGCAGTTGCGGACAAAATCTTGTTTTGTCGCGTTTCGATGTTATTATACAAGTGAAAAAACTTGCTCGCAAGGACTTTTTCGCGACCTATTTCAACAGGAACGGCGGATTTGCTACGGCGAAGCCGCTAAAGAGCGATGAAAGTATCGTTCGTT
>CAZUJW010000070.1:0-3401 GCA_964620655.1 uncultured Christensenella sp. | reverse complement strand
ATTACTCTGATAAAACTGAGTTTTTCAACACAATGTATGTTACTAAGTCTGACTCCAGTGGGTCCGGTTCGTCAAAGACAGAAGTTAATCTTGATGCGTCTCCCGCTCAAGGTTTGGCTCGCAGAGAGACTACTTGCAGTGAATCTGATCTTCAGTCCAAGTATAAAACCTCTGATAATAACAGTCTTTCCACAGACGCCAAGAAATCTAAAGGTCGTATCAAACTTAAGAAAGATTATAAGATCAAGGAAGTTATGGAAGGCGATATTAGCTACGAGAGTATGTTTGTTTATCCGGACGATTACAAAGTTGGCGACAAGGTGCAATTTATTGATATTTATGGGAACAATCGTCCTATGACTGTTACTGAGATGGTTATCGGCCGTGATGATAGTGGTTATACGATGATTCCCACATTTGAAGATGTTGAGGAGGGTTATGACCCGGACCTCGATACAGAATAAAGACTGTAAAGGAGATTGATATTTTATGGCTTTAACTTATGGTTTTTATAACTCCCAAAACGGGGACCGAGTCTATGATGCTGACCAATTCTCATCATTTTTAGATGGGATTGTGTATGACGGTGTATATGAGGCGGTTGGTGATAAATTTTACGTTACATCTTTGGAAGATGAGGATCTGACGATCCAGGTCGGCGCCGGTCGCGCTTGGCTGAAACATACTTGGACACTTAATGATACTAATTTATATTTGAATGCTACCGCTGCGTTAGATGTTTACGATCGTATTGACGCTGTCGTTCTCGAGGTGGATAAAGAAATTCGTACGAATTCAATTAAGATTATTGAGGGCACTCCGTCAGATGCTACTCCGGCTCGTCCCGGCTTGAAGAACGAGGATAATATTCGCCAGTACCCTCTTGCGTATATTTACCGCGAGCATGGTACAACCAAGATTCCTAATACTCATGCTGGTACTCTTGAAACGGACACTGAGTCTGCCACTGAGTGTATTAAGTTTATGGTTGGATCTAGCTCAATGCCACTTTGCAGTGCTTTGGCATTAACCGGTATTCCTTCTGGAGGGAAGATTGGGCAAGTATTGGCCAAGTCATCTTCTGAGTCTGGGGCAGTTAATTGGTATGATCTGAACAAGTTACCATATGATAAATGGTATTTATCTGAAGGAATGATTGAAAGCAATGTGATAGCTGCATATAAATTTATTGGCGGTGTTTCTGAAACAGAAGCATTAAAACCTGTAAATGAAAACAAAGATTATAGTTTGACAAAATATAGCGATATCACAACTTGGAGCTCTAGTGAAGGTTTTTATATACCAGCAAAAGGTGGTTTAAATAATACCGATCTATATAATTCGACCAGCATAGTGTCTATAGTATTGAAATATAAAAGTGAATCACAGTCAAAAATTTTAAATGCATTCCAGACCAAGTCCGTGGTCCAATTATATTTAATAATCCCATATACCGATGTTGGAGGAAGCCCTTATTATACATTAAAAACTACTATCACTGCATATAATTTAAAAACATCCAAACTAATTGTAGGGCCGTCATTTTATAATAATTATAATGGGGTACTGGGATGGACAGCTACAAGTACAGGAACAATGTATTTAAATGGGCAATCTGTGGGTACTTTAACTGGTAATGGTGAGAACGGGTTTGATCGCTATTCCCCAATTGCTAGCGGGTTATTGGTCGGAAGCACAAAAAGCGGTGAAAATAGTGAATCTGGGTCTAAATGGTATTATGGATATTTTAACATCGAATATTTAGCATTGTACAATATTGCCCTTACAGATGAGCAACATTCAGCAATATATACACAAATGATTTCTGATTATTCAAGCACCATTTGATAAGGAGTAAATTATTATGTTTTTAAAATACAGCGAAATAGCTTTTGAATGTGAATATGCATCAAAGTTTAATAACACTATTAAATTATTCGACTCCGATTATAAATGTATCCAATCATTCAGTTTTATTTATGGTTCTGAATGGGACGCGTTTACTCTTGAAGGCGGTGACTGGACTGACATTACAGACATTCCAGATTACACAGATAAACTTAAGTCAGACATTGACTACCTCGACATGCAAGCAGAATCACTCGAAGCATCCGATGAGACGAACAGAGCAGATATTGACTATTGTCTGATGATGCTTGACGATGGAGCAACAGATGAGCAGCTCGATGATACTATGGCAACTGACGAGCCAATCACTGACAGTACAACAGATGACGGAGACACGACAGATGAGCAGCTCAGTTAATGGTTTGTCCATCACTCTGACACGGGGGGATACGTTTGTTTCAGACTTGACAATTCTCGACGCCCAGGGCGAACCTTATATTCCCACTTCGTCAGAACTTGTGCGTTTCGAGATGCGTAAGTATAAGACAGATGCTGCTCCTCTTTTAGCGATTGATATTCCGATCCACGACCCGCTTCGACTTGAGCTTAAACCGGAGCAGACAGCGAATCTCCCTTATGGCTATTATGTCTACGACATCTCGCTCACACGAGCGAATGGAGATGTGGACACATTTATCACGGATGGAGAGATTCTTATCCAGTAACTTTGGAGGTATCTATGGTGACCAGTGAGCAAATGTCGGGTGCATTAAGTTCTTCTCACTCACTTCGGGCCAGTCTTCACAGTAATCATATTGTCTCATATAGTGCTTCGTTGGAAGAGACTGCGGAGCTCCAAGGTGTTCTTGGTCAGCGATATTCTCTCTGCGGATCCCTTAGCGGCGCTCAAGGATTAACAGCAGACATCTCGATACCCGAGGTTACTGCTGCGGATTGGTATGATGGACCCTATGACGTTACTCCGACAACGAATATCCAGATGCTGTTCACCGAAGATAAGACGATGTCGGATAACGTAATTGTGCTTGCGATCCCATATTCCGAAGTAAGTAACACCAGTGGAGGATACACCGCGGTTATTGGCTAATAGGAGATCTATTTTATGTCTAACATTATTAATAAGGTAGTGTACGGTGGTCAGGTCTTAATTGATCTGACTGCCGACACTGTTACAGAGGAGAAAGTCCTCACCGGTCAGACTTTCCACAAGGCCGATGGCACGATTGGCACCGGTAGCTGTACGTTTGACGCTGATACGAGCGATGCAACCGCTCAGGCTGCTGAAGTATTGGCTGATAAGAGTTTTTATAAGAATGGCGCTAAGATGACCGGCTCGATGCCGAATATCGGTGAGCAGGATGCGGTCATTACAACCGTTGACCAGGTCGTGAACATTCAAAATGGTTACCATGATGGGTCCGGCTCGATTGCGATCGATACTACCGAGCAGGCCAAACTCATTGCGTCTAATATTAAGAGTGGGGTCGAGATCCTTGGCGTGACAGGTGATTACACTGGTGCTGAGCTGATTA
>CAZUJW010000069.1:0-4035 GCA_964620655.1 uncultured Christensenella sp. | reverse complement strand
AGCATAAAGAACAAAAAACGATGGGTTTTATCGTTTTCTTCTTTCCGTTTGGAAGTACACAATAACATCTGTTCAAGCGCCTGCGGCGCATTTTTTTTGCCCTGATTATGAAAAATCATATTAAGTTCATACGATAGCCACGTTAAAGGATATTTCCGTTTCGATTAAAAACTATCGGCGAAAAACAAGCCGACGAAAATGTAATTTTGCGGGTAAAATATCAGATGTGGAAGGTTTTGCAAACGAAGTTTTTCCGTAAAGAACCGCCAGTAACGATTTTTTGCATAAAACCTATGTATAAACAGCTTTGAAGTGTATAAAACGAGATAAATATCCATTTTGCGAATATTCCGAAAAAGAATGTATTTTGCTATGAAAAACTTGCGTTATTTGATAAAATATTAGTATGAAAATGTTGTTTGCGTCGGATGTACACGGAAGTTTTTCCGATATGGAAGAACTTATCGAAAGGATAAAGGAAGAAAGACCGTCTTTTGTAATGTTTCTCGGAGATTTCTGCGGATACGCCGAGAACCTTATTTTCGGCGAGTCGATGGGAAAACTTACCGTCCCTTATGCCTACGTCAGGGGCAACTGCGACAGTCCGTCGGTCTTGTCTTCGTTCGGATTAAATCCCGAAGCGTACGTTTGCGCGGAAAAATTCGGAAAAAGATACGTTTACGGAACGCACGGGCATATATATAATTGCGTAAATCCGGTGCCGACCGTAAAAAAAGGGGATATATTCGTTTGCGGACACACGCACGTTCCCGCACTTTTTTATAAAGACGGAGTCGTTATGTTAAACTGCGGCAGCATGGCTCGTCCGAGGTCGTCCTACGGAAAAACCTACGCCGTTATCGACGACGACAATGCGTATATAAAGAACGGTATCACCGGAGAAACGATAAGGGAAACCAAACTAATATAATGAAAAAGAAAGATATTGCGGGAAAACTATGTTTGCTGTTGGCGACTCTCGTTTGGGGTACGTCGTTTTTCATACTCAAAAACGCTATCGACGTCTTCCCGACTTTTTTCGTTCTTGCCGTAAGATTTTCGTTAAGCGCGGTATTTATAGGGCTTATATTTATAAAAAAAATAATAAAAATAAACAAAAAATCCGCTTTGCACGGCGCTATAATAGGTTTAGTCGTTGCAGGAGCTTACGCCTTGCAGACAGTCGGACTTAAGTACACAACGCCCGCAAAAAATGCCTTCCTTACCGCCGTGTACGTCGTTCTCGTACCCTTTTTAAGTTGGTTGTTTTTAAGAAAAAAACCGCAGATTAAAAATATAATCGCCGCCGTAATGTGTATAGTAGGTATCGGTCTGGTGTCGTTAAACGGCAGTTTTTCGATAGGAATAGGGGATGTTCTTACCCTTTTAAGCGGAATATTTTACGCTTTGCAGATAATTTTCACTGCGAAATACGCGTCCGACGACGATCCTATACAACTTGTTTTTATGGAGCTTGCCGTAGTGGGGGCGGTTTTTTGGATAGTATCCTTAGCGGCGGAAAAGATACCGACGGGAATAACTTTTAACTCTTTCCTGCCGATACTTTATCTTGCGTTTATTTGCACCGCTTTGGCTCAATTTTGTCAGATGGTGGGACAGAAACACACGAGTTCCAATTCCGCCGCTATTATATTAAGTCTCGAATCGGTGTTCGGAACGCTGTTCTCGGTAATTTTTTATCACGAAGTTCTTACTTTACAGTTGATATGCGGATTTGCTATTATATTTATAGCGGTTCTTTTGGGAGAGACAGACCTAAAAGAAGTTTTTGACAAACATAAAGGAGTTAAACGTGGCGAAAAAGGCAAACAAACGAGCGTTACAGGCGGAAACGACGGAGAAAAACCCGACGACGGAGAAAATCAAAAAACCGATTTATAAACGGTGGCAGACCTACGTAATTGCGGCGGCGGTCGTTATTTTAATATCTCTCGTTCTTGCGACGACTCTGGACTATTCCATAATTTCGGTAGGCATAAAAATTGCATGCAAACCCCGTAATATTTCCTATCCCGACGATTATTCGACGATTTTGGAAAAAACCGACGCAAAATACGATATAAGCTACGAAAGTTCTTACGACAACGGATATTTCGATATTTATACGCCGAAAAACATAGTCGGTAACCAACCTACCGTTTTGTATATTCACGGCGGATACTATTTAGGGGGCGACAAGAAGAGCGCGGAGCCGTATTGCCGGGTCCTTGCGGCGGAAGGTTTCGTCGTCGTCAGTATGAACTACGCTCTCGCGCCCAAAGCGAAATACCCCACGCAGTTAAGACAGGTAAACGAAATTCTCGGTTTTCTTACCGACAACGGCAACGAATACAATATAGACCCGATGCAGATATTTATCGGCGGCGATTCCGCGGGCGGACATCTTTCTGCGCAGGCAGGGGTATTTTTTACCAACGACGAACTTGCGAAAAAGACTAATATCAAGCGTTCTATCGACGGAGAAAATATAAAAGGACTGCTGCTTTTGTGCGGTTTTTACGATTTTCAGACGGTAAGAGACACTAAATTTCCCTTCCTCGATACCGCAATGTGGGCGTTCACCGACGTAAGGAACTACGAAAAGTTTTCGAGAGCCGACGAAATCGACGTCGTCGGTAACGTTACGAAAAACTACCCCGATTCTTTCGTTGTCTGCGGCAGCGACGATCCGTTCTACGCGCAGGCGGAAGAAATGGTCGGCGTTCTGAAAGAAAACAAAGTCGGCTACGTCGAATATTTGCCTAAATCGAAGGAAAACAAACTTAAACACGAGTTTCAGCGCGATTTCAGTTTAGCCGAATGTAAAGAAGCGATGGAAAAGACGATAGCGTTTCTTAAAGACAGGGCGGTTTTCGACGACGCGGCAAAAAAGGACGAAGTTCACGCAGTGTTCGCATTGAGCGACGGAAGCACTTTCGATGTTTTGTTAAGGAGAGATTACGCACCGAAGACCGTCGAGAACTTTATAAAATACGCCGAAGCCGGATACTATAACGGAACGGCTTTCCACAGGATACTGAAAGGTTCGGTTTTGCAGGGTGGCGGATACACCGTAAAAAAGGAATTCGACGAGCAGACCGAAGAATATAAATATAACTATCAATATAAAACGCCGTTGTACAACGCAATTAAGGGAGAATTTTCTTCAAACGGGTATAAAAACAACAAGTTAAGTCACGTTGCCGGAGTGATAAGCATGGCAAGAACTTCCGATCCGGACAGTGCGACGAGTCAGTTCTTTTTCTGCGCCGGCGACTGCGACTACTACGACGGAGAGTATGCGGCTTTCGGGTATATCACGAACTCCGACGGAATAGAAGCGTTGCAAAGGCTTACCGATATAAGTCAGAACGAACTTATAAACCCGTCCGACCCGATAATTCTGGTAAGCGTGGCGATATACTACAAGGAAGTCGCTTAGACAAATATACTTTATATAAACAAAAAGCCTACGCACCGTTATTTGTGAAAACTAAACGCAATCTGCCCGTTCCCGTCGTTTGGGCATATACATTTTGCGTTTTAGGGGCGTTAAATAAGCGATAGAAAATAAAAAGGGCGGCAGCCCTAAATTTGCGTTTTGCGGAATAAATAAGGACCGAAAGGGGTTGATTTATGGTTTTTACCCGTCAGGAAGCGGACTTTCGGCTTCGAAAAAGTCGGACGGCGAGCGGGACTTAAAATAAAACGAAAAAAAATCATAAAAAGGTCTTTATTTATTTGACAAGCGTATCTTTTGGTGATATTATATTCAAGCACATTGAAAATGACCTTATTCCTATGGGGGTATAGCTCAGCTGGGAGAGCACCTGCCTTGCAAGCAGGGGGTCAGCGGTTCGATCCCGCTTATCTCCACCATTAGTATATAGGATGCTAGCTCAGCAGGTTAGAGCACCACCCTGATAAGGTGGGGGTCGGTGGTTCGAGTCCACTGCATCCTACCATCAACTTCAAGTTGATGACCTTGTACCTTGACAACTGCATAGAGTTTTTCTTTTTAGATAGAAAGGAAAG
>CAZUJW010000068.1:0-4185 GCA_964620655.1 uncultured Christensenella sp. | reverse complement strand
ATATATTATAATTTCAAGGTTTCGCGACCGCCGAACTTTTCGGCCACGGCGCCGCCGTTGGTGTAAGCTAAACTCGCCGCCGCCCAAAAGTCAAGCGTTTTTTTACAAAAAGCCAAAAAAACTTTTTTTCCCCGTAGGGGAACTTTTTTTCGCCGCCGCCGAAAACCGCAAAAAGCCAAAAAGCCGCCGTTTTTCGACAGACAAAGTGTATATTTATATATAAAATAAAAAAGCGAAGTGTAAATATAAATATATATATCTAAAGCATTTACAAACACAAAAAAGGCGAAAAATGGAAAATCAAGAATTATTTATAAATTATTTAAAGCCAGAAGAACTCAAGCCGTTTGAAAAAAACGCCAGGCTTCATACGGCGAAGGATGTATCTGCGATTGCTGAGAGTATAAAAAAATTTGGATTTGACGACCCAATCGGTGTATGGGGACCAGATAACACAATCATCGAAGGTCATGGCAGACTGGAAGCAGCAAAGCTTTTAGGGCTTGCTAAAGTTCCCGTTATCAGGCTTGACCATTTGAGCGACGAGGAACGCCGTGAATACGGCATTCTGCACAACAAAACAGCGGAACTATCCTCCTGGGACTTTGATATCTTGCAAGATGAACTGGAGAGCTTACAAGGGCTGCAGGACTTTGGGATTGACTGGTGTATCCCAGCAGCTGAGCAAAACACCGCAGAAGAAGACGGCTACGACGAACCACTTCCCGATGAGGCTAAGAGTTCCCTGGGGGATGTGTATATATTAGGCCGCCACCGTTTGATTTGCGGCGACAGCACAGAGAGTGTAACTCTGCAACGATTGACCGACGGGAAGATGGCTGATTTATTGCTGACAGACCCACCGTACAACGTCGACTATACTGGGGGTACTGAAGAGCACTTGAAGATAGCCAATGACAGCATGACTGATACGGCTTTCAGGGCTTTCTTGACCGCTGCTTTTACTGCGGCGAACGGCGCTCTAAAGCCTGGAGGTGTATTTTATATCTGGCATGCAGACAGCGAAGGCTTGAATTTCAGGGCGGCCTGCAAGGAAGCTGGACTCTGTGTACATCAAGCACTGATCTGGAACAAGAATTCTCTGGTTTTAGGTCGTCAAGATTACCAGTGGAAGCATGAGCCGTGTCTTTACGGCTGGAAAGAAGGTGCTGCCCATTACTTTACAAACGACAGGTCTCAAGCAACAGTCATAGACGAAGCAGAGGTGAACATAGATAAGCTCAAGAAACAGGAGATGAGAGAACTTCTGCACCAGCTGTTAGACCCGAAAGAAGCAACAACAGTGCTGAACATAGACAAACCTACAAAGAACGATTTACACCCAACGATGAAGCCTATAAAGCTACTCTCAAGGCTTATATTAAACAGCAGCCGAAAGAACGAACTCGTACTGGACCCGTTCGGCGGTTCAGGAAGCACGCTGATAGCCGCAGAGCAGCTGGATCGTGTATGTTTCATGGCTGAGTTAGACCCGAGATACGTAGACAGGATAATCGACAGATGGGAACGGTTCACGGGACAGAAGGCGGTGAAGGAAGAAGATGGCAGCAGAAGGTAAGTACGAATACTGGCGAACTCCCGAAAGTTTGCTGATTCTCAAAGGCTACGCCAGAGAAGGCATGACAGACAGAGATATAGCAAACACGATCGGTGTAAACCGCGGTACTTTGGCACGCTGGAAGAAAGACTTTCCAGAGATTGACGCCGCGATTAAAGACGGCAGAGCGCCAGTCAAGGTCAAGGTCGAGGATGCATTCTACAGTCGCTGTGAATGGCGACAGGTAGAAGACCAAACACAGGAGATTATAACAGACCCTTCAGGGAAGATTATAAGCAAAAAAATCAAGGTCCAGAAGCGCTGGGTACCTCCAGACACAATAGCCTTGATTTTCGCGTTAAAAAACTTCTTCCCTGAGCGCTTCAACGAACACCGCTTCAAAGACGAAAACGTGATAGATGCCGAAGAAGGCGGCGGAATAGTAGAGATACCCGCAATAATTGACATACAGCCTCCAGAAGAGGAAACAGGAGAGTAAAACATGGCAAAAAGTAAAGTAAAACACGGCTCAGCGGCACTCAAAGCGGCAGAGAAAATCAGTAAAGAAGAGACCGAACAAACTCAAATCCACCAGGAACGGATGGCGAATGATTCAACCTACCGCACAGAGACCCTGCAGAAGAGAAACAAAGCAAACGAGACGTACAACAAAGTGCAGGAACAGCGAAAACAGCAGCAGGAAAAGCAGAGACAGCAGGTTAACAACACCGTCACAAAGCTGCCGAGCCAGATAACGAGCTGGGCAAAAGGGGTAAGAAGCACTACGTCAGTGGACGAAATAAGAGCTCTTCAGAGGCAGGGCGAGCAGTTGATGTTCTCACTTCGCAAAAACGGGAAGTATTTAAACAGCAACATCGCAAACCAGGCTCAGCAGGTAGTCATGAACGGCATGAAGGAACTGCAGTCGCAGTACAAGAGCGGCAAGTTTGGAAGCACCAGCGCCAGCGGAACAAACGCCACAGCGAAGAACATAATCACGCCGTCCCCTTACGCCGTATCAAGCGGCTACGCAACAACAGCGACGACAGCAGGTAAAAAAAAAAGGCTCGGTCAGTGATGGACTGACGACGCAGAGCGCCAAATCAGACCAGCTGCAGGAACGCTACTACAGCAACAAACCCACATACACTTCAGACAACATAGACGCAAACTGGGATAGAATCGTAAAGCTTGCGACAGCTGACAGCCTGACGGACAACGAGAAAGAAGAGGTCAAGGAAATATATGACGCCATGACTGATGGCGGGGGATGGAAAGACTTTTTCAAGACGGGCAAGGATGCCTCGTCCTGGTACAGGAGAAACATCTCAGACCCTGAAAAAGTACAGATTTACAACTTGATAAACAGTAAAAGACAAGGGACAATCGGTGCTATTAGTGAAGGCTTCGCAGAAGGCATAGGGCTCCGCTCAGTAGGAGAAGCGGCGCAAGAGGCGATAACGAAGGATACGACTAACGAATATCTGCAGAAGGTCAAAGAAACCAGTGATAAATACAACTACGGTGATATTCTCTCGCAATACAACGCCAACGAAAACGCTGTAGCTTCAGGCGTCGGAAATTTCGCTGGAAGCTTGGCGCTTATGGGTTCGATAGGCGCAGCAACAGGCGGACTCGGAGCGATCCCGTCCGCGGCAATTGCTGCAGGTGGAACAACGGCCGTACAGCAGGCTGGTGATTTAGCAACGGGAAATATCACTCCCAGCCAGTATTTAACAGGTGTAGGTGTAAGTGCAGCAGGCGGCGCGTTAGGCGGCGCAACAGGCAAGCTCGCAGGTGGTGCTGTTCAGAATAAAACTGCTTCGTTTTTTGCCAAGAATCCCGCACTTTACGAAAGCAAAATAGCACGTTCAATGGCGTCGGCGGTTCAGTCAGGAACAAGCGGTGCGGCATTTGCTGCAGCGGCAACAGGACTGGGAGAAGCTGCAAACTATGCCCAAGACCCAGAAGGCTACACATTCGACTTTAAGACATACGCAAAGGACGTAGGTGTAATGTTTGCGTACGGCGCGCTCTCAGGAGCAGCGCGAGGCTTTACAGAGCCAAGCTGGACGTCCTCAGGCGGAAGCTCGTCTGGAAAAATCGTAAAACCGACCACAGAATACTTCAAAGACTGCAAGACTGTAGAGGAAGTAAAGCAGAAACAAAGAGAACTCCAGAAGAAATATCATCCCGATGTAGGCGGCGACGCGACGATATCGGCACAGATCAATGAAGAAGCGGCAGCAATGTCCGCTTATTTGGCATCCCTGAACGGAACAACAGCCGCGAAGAAGATGCAGAAAGCCAAAGAAGAGAAAAACCAGAAAGCATATGAAGAGGCAAAGAAGGAATATCTGACTGTAGCTGAAGAGATAAAGACAGCCGTAAAGGAAAGCGGCGCGGAAAATGCTGCAGAAATCACGGCAATAATCGACGCGGCTGTTCAGGAAGTGACAGCCGAAACCGCGGCAGAATTGCCACAATCGAACGTACCCGCACCGATTACGGCTGAAGCCTCAACAGAGGCGCAGAACGCGACACAGAGCGTCACAGCACGGGCTCAGCCCAGCGCAGTAGCAGAAAATACGCAGCCAACAACACAGGCGGCACAGGTACAAGCAAAC
>CAZUJW010000067.1:0-5224 GCA_964620655.1 uncultured Christensenella sp. | reverse complement strand
GCCGCAAGTTGCGAAGCCCGGCTCGACCGAGCACGCTTTCATTTTCACAAGGATAAAGTAGATTTATAATCAAGGGGGCATCGCTCCAAGCCCCCTTAATAAACCCCCTTTCCTCATAAAGTTCCCCCTTATCCGAATTTAACAAAGTTCATTTTTCTTAACAAACCTAATTCCTGAATTAGCTTGTAAAAATACGAAAAGCAAGGCGGACTGTCTTGCTTCCAAAATTAACAAACTAAATCTTTCTCAACAAACTCATTGCTTGAATATACTTTATTGACGTAATGATAATTAAAATCCGTTAGGGTGGGCGGGTGGGATTTACACGAACAAAGCGTTTATACGCACAAAACATCGTGACTGCGGAAAAATTCCGCATAACGCTCGGTCGGGAATAAACTTAACGCTCGGTCGGGAATAAACTTCGGTGTTGACTATTTTTTATTGATATGTTATTATATATCTATATAATTATTTATATATAATAAATAGGAGAAGATAGCTAAAATGACTGAAAAAATCAACAAGGCATACGACCAGGACGCCATACAGGTGTTGGAAGGATTGGAGCCTGTAAGAGTTCGTCCCGGTATGTATATCGGAAGCACGGACGTTCACGGTCTTCATCACCTTGTCACCGAAGTCGTCGACAACTCTATCGACGAAGCTTTGGCGGGGTATTGTACGCACATAGAAGTATTTATTCAGCCGGACGGAAGCGTAGCCGTTCAGGATAACGGGCGCGGTATTCCTACCGGTATAATAGAAAAGGAAGGAAAGTCCGCAGTCGAAGTAGTTTTGACCAAACTTCACGCCGGCGGTAAATTCGGCGGCGGCGGATATAAGATAAGCGGCGGTTTGCACGGCGTAGGCGTTTCTGTAGTAAACGCTCTCAGCACTTCCCTTACCGTCACTGTTAAACAAAACGGCAATATTTACTGTCAGCACTTTTCGCGCGGTAAACCGCTCGATACCCTTACCGTAATCGGAAAGACCGAAGAAACGGGTACCAGAGTCGAATTTATGCCCGACGACACCATTTTCGAAACGGTTAAGTTCGAGTACGAAATTATGAAAGCCCGTCTTCGCGAACTTGCTTACCTTAATAAAGGTCTCCGCATTTCCATCACCGACCAGAGAGTCGGACAGGAACAGACCGAAACTCTTCATTACGAAGGCGGTATAGTGGACTTCGTTCGTCAATTGAACGCCGCGAAAGAAACGGTTTTACCTAACATAGTTTACATCGACGAAAAAGCCAACGAATGCGAAATAGAGATAGCCGTTCAGTACAACACTTCTTACAGCGACGTTATTTACGCTTACGCCAACAATATTAACACCGAAGAAGGCGGAACCCATCTCGACGGATTTAAGGCGAGTATGGCTAAGGTAATAAACGAATACGGACAAAAACTTAAAGTTCTTAAAGAAAGCGAAAAGTTAAAGACCGACGACGTACTCGAAGGTGTCACCGCTATAGTCAGCGTCAAGCTCCCCGACCCGCAGTTCGAAGGACAGACCAAAACGAAGTTAGGAAACAGCTACATAAGGGGAATAGTTTCCAAAGTCGTCAACGAGAAATTCGGCGAATTTTTGGAAGAAAACCCGAAGATAGCCAAAGACCTTATCTCCAAGTCGATTAACGCTCAGAGAGCGAGAGAAGCCGCGAGAATAGCGAGAGAGAACTTCCGCAGGAAAGGAGCTTTCGACTCGATGAGCTTGCCGGGAAAACTTGCCGACTGTTCCGACACCGACCCCGCCAACTGCGAAATATATTTGGTAGAAGGAGATTCGGCAGGCGGCACGGCGAAAGACGGCAGAGACCGTCACTTCCAGGCTATCCTTCCGTTAAGAGGTAAAATTCTTAACGTCGAAAAGGCAAGACTGCACAGAATTCTCGACAACGAAGAAATTAAGTCTATGATAAAGGCGTTCGGATGCGGATATAAGGAAGAATTCGATATCTCCAAGCTCCGTTACGACAGAATAATAATAATGACCGATGCCGACGTAGACGGAAGCCATATAAGAATACTTCTTCTTACCTTCTTCTTCCGCTTTATGCGTCCGCTTGTGGAACAAGGACACGTTTATGTCGCGTTGCCACCGCTCTATCGCCTAACCAAAGGAAAGACGATGAGATATTGCTACGACGACGAAGAACTCGCCAAGGCGCAGGAAGAAATGGGCAGATGCGAATTGCAGAGATACAAAGGTCTCGGTGAAATGAGCGCGCATCAGCTTTACGAAACCACTATGGACCCCGCGACGAGAACCCTTCTCCGTGTCACTTTGGACGACGCGGTTAAAGCCGACGAAATGTTCGCCGTCCTTATGGGCGAAAACCCCGAACTCAGAAGACAGTTTATCGAAGATAACGCTACTCTTGTCAACGGCTTGGACCTTGACGTGTAGGAGGTAGAAAATGATTAACAGAAACAAAAAGAACAGCGGTTCTCCCGAAATAAACAACATAAAAGAGATACTCTCGAATTCAAAAGTTATTCCCGTCAACGTTACCGACCAGATGAGCCGTTGCTTTATTAGCTACGCCATGGCGGTAAACGTAAGCCGTGCCATCCCCGACGTAAGAGACGGACTGAAACCCGTTCACAGAAGAATTTTGTACGCAATGCAGGACTTAGGCAATACTTACGACAAACCCACCAAGAAATGCGCCCGTATCGTCGGTGAAGTTATGGGTAAATATCACCCCCACGGCGACAGTTCGGTATACGACGCGTTGGTAAGACTTGCGCAATGGTTCTCCATTAACGTTCCGCTCGTCGACGGACAGGGCAACTTCGGTACCGTAGACGGCGACCCCGCTGCGGCTCAGAGATACACCGAAGCAAGACTCAGTAAAATCGCCGGCGAAATGCTCCGCGATATAGATAAAGACACGGTGGACTTTTATCCTAACTTCGACGACACGTTGATGCAGCCGGTGGTTCTCCCCGCCCGTTTCCCGAACCTTCTCGTAAACGGCAGCGAAGGTATCGCCGTAGGTATGGCGACCAACATCCCGCCGCACAACTTGGGAGAAGTGATAAGCGGTACGATAGCATTGCTCGAAAATTCCGAAATTACGGTTGACGAACTCATGAACTACATTCCCGCCCCCGACTATCCTACGGGCGCTCTCGTAATGGGCAGAGCGGCTATACAGGAAGCGTACAGAACGGGTCACGGCGGCGTGGTTATGCGTGCGAAAGCCGAAATTGAAGAAGTAAACGGCAAAGAAAGAATTATAGTAACCGAACTTCCATACCAGGTTAACAAAGCCAACCTTATTAAGGCGATAGCCGACCAGGCGAAGGACAAGAAAATCGAAGGCATAGCCGATATCCGCGACGAAAGCGACCGTTTCGGTATGCGTATGGTTATAGAAATAAAGAGAGAAGCGAGCGCGAGCGTCGTACTTAACACTCTTTACAAACAAACCAATTTGCAGGTATCCACGGGTATCAACTTCCTTGCTTTGGTAAGGGGTCGTCCCGTCGTCCTTAACCTTAAACAAATGCTCGAAGAATATCTCGCTCACCAGATTACCGTAATCGAAAGAAGAACGAGATTCCTTCTTAACAAAGCAATCGACCGAGAACATATCGTAAAGGGCTTGATTATCGCCATCGCCAACATCGACGAAGTGGTGGAAATAATCAAGAAAAGCTCCGACAAGACCGACGCGGGACAGAAACTTATGGAAAAGTTCCTGCTCAGCGAAAAACAAGTCAACGCAATTTTGGATATGCGTCTTTCCAGCTTGACGAGTTTGCAGGTAGAAAAACTCAAAGCCGAAGAAAACGAATTGCAGCTTACGATAGCAGACCTTACCGACGTATTGCAGAAACCCGAAAGAGTAAGAGAAATAATTAAGAACGAACTTACCGAAATCAAGGATACCTACGCCGAAGAAAGGAAGAGCGAAATAAGCTACGACGACAGCGACATAGATATAGAAGACCTTATCCCGAGAGAAGACGTCGTTATATCCATGACCTATCAGGGCTACATCAAGAGAATGGCTCTCTCCGAATACAAGTCGCAAAACCGCGGCGGAATAGGCGTGACCGCCCACAAGACTAAGGACGAAGACTTTGTAAGAAAGATGTTCGTCTGCAACAGTCATAACGACGTACTGTTCTTCAGCAATACGGGCAAAGCGTACAAATTACGTGCGTATAGGATACCGGAAGCGGCTTCTAAGACATCCAAAGGCAGGGCTATGATAAACGTGCTGCCCCTTAGCGAAGGCGAAAAAATAACCGCTTTCTTGCCTATCCCCAACTACGACGAAGACGGATTTATCATAATGAGCACCCGTCAGGGACTTATAAGAAAGAGCGACGTAAGCGAATTCGAATCGGTAAGAACGAGCGGAAAAGTAGCTATTACCTTACTTGACGGCGACGAACTTATCGAAGTAGAAAAGACCGACGGAAACGACGACGTCATTATGGCAAGCCACAACGGTAAGTGTATCCGTTTCGGCGAGAAAGACGTCCGTCGCACCGGCAGGGGAAGCATGGGCGTACGCAGTATGAAGCTCGACGACGACGATTATATAGTCGATATGGCTATAATAAGAGAAGGCGAAGACAAGAAAGTAATAACAATTTCCGAACAGGGCTTCGGCAAACGTACCGAAGAAAGCGAATTCCGCACACAGAGCCGCGCGGGTAAAGGTATCAAAGCCGGTAACTTCAACGATAAAACCGGTAAACTCGTCAACCTTAAATTGGTAAGCCCCGAAGAAGACATAATAATAATCGCCGACAACGGCACGATGATAAGAGTAAGAGCCGACCAGATAAGCGAAATCGGACGTAACACCAAGGGCGTAACCATAATGAAGTTAAGACAAGGCACGAAAGTAGTCGCAATGGCTCTCTCTCCCCACGACGAAGAAGCCGAATTCGACGACGTGGAAGTATCCGCAGAAGAATTAGCCGCCGCCAAACAGGAAAGTGCAACGGTAGACGCGGAAGAAGGAAAGGAAGAGTAAAAACAAGGTGAAGTTCAAAGCACGGCTTTGAGTGAAGTTATCACTCTGTAAAGTGAAGTTCCGTCGTAGACGGAGTGAAGTTCAAAGCAATGCTTTGAGTGAAGTTGCCTGACGGCAGTGAAGTTCAAAACCGCAGGTTTTGAGTTGCGGATATAAAAATTAAGGCGGAATAGATATGCGTTCTATTCCGTTTTTATCTGTATATAGGTTTTG
>CAZUJW010000066.1:0-5277 GCA_964620655.1 uncultured Christensenella sp. | reverse complement strand
ATACGCCCCTGTACTTCTCTCCGTTGTACTCCTTGTCGATATACCACATAAAGTTACTTACGCTACCGCTTATATAATAACCGTAGGCAGTCCAACCGGCGAAGTCGCTCGAGGTAGGCCACTTTGCTATGTATTCTTTTTTCTTTCGGTCATATATTCTTTCTAACATCTTTTCAAGTGCTTTCGTAATATCGTTGTCGGTAACCTTTGTCTGCGGATAAGAACCGAAGTAAATATCATTATTGTTACGAATATATGCTTTTGATTTAAGTGCTTTGTTCACTGCTGTTATGTCAACCTTTCCGCATTTAGTGCATACACAATTATCGTTAGGCGTATGTTCGGTACATGTTTCGAATTTTGCCGTATACGTCTTACTTTCGCTCGGCATTTTGAACGTGTAGGACATTTTGTCAGTTAGTTTAGTATCTCCGTCATACCAACCGAGCCAAATATATCCTACGTTCGTGGTTGCCGTTATCGTAGCGTAGTCGCCTACTTTATAAGTGCCCAACAAACCTCCTACGCTGCCCGCTTTGGGATCGCTGAGTTGCAACTCTAATTTATACCACTTCGCCGTATACGTTTTGCTTTCGCTCGGCATATTAAAAGTGTAGGATAATTCGTCGGTCAATTGAGTTTCGCCGTCATACCAACCTACCCAAGTATATCCCACGTCTGTCTCTGCAGTTATCGTGACTTCTTCTCCTACCTTAGTCGCACCTTCCACTCCGCTTACATTGCCCGCTTCTTCGATATCCTTTTCAAGAGTTACGGGGCAGCGTATCCATTGTGCGGTATACGTTTTGCTTTCGCTCGGCATTTTAAAGGTGTAAGACAAATCATCGGTCAATTTAGTTTCTCCGTCATACCAACCTACCCAAGTATATCCCGCGTTTGTCTCTGCCGTTATCGTGACTTCTTCTCCTACCTTAGTCGCACCTTCCACTCCGCTTACATTGCCTGCTTCTTCGATGCTCTTTTCAAGAGTTACAAGACAAGGTACCATCTTTGCAATATATGTTTTGTTCTCGCGCTGCATTGTGACCGTGTAAGATAATTCGTCCGTTAATTTCGTTTCTCCGTCGTACCAACCTATGAAAGTGTATCCTGCGTTCGTGGTTGCCGTTATCGTAGCGGAGTCTCCTACTTTGTAAGCGTCCGTTAAACCGCCTACGCTGCCCGCTTTGGGATCGCTGAGTTGTAAATCTAATTTATACCACTTCGCAACATATGTTTTGTTCTCACTCGGCATTGTGAACGTGTAGGATAATTCGTCGGTTAATTTAGTATCTCCGTCATACCAACCTACCCAGGTGTATTCCACATTCGTACTTGCCGTTATCGTAGCGGAGTCACCTACTTCGTAAGCACCCGTCAAACCGTCTACGCTGCCCGCTTTGGGATCGCTGAGTTGTAAATCTAATTTATACCATTTCGCGGTGTAAACTACGTTTTCGGAAGGTGCAGTAATTGTCACACTAAGGTCGGAAGATACCTTTTCTTCGCCTTTATACCAACCAATAAAGGTATATCCATTATTATTCGTGGTCGCGCAGAGCAAAACCTGACTTTGGAAGCCTGCCGAAGCCACGTTGTCGGGGGTACGTAAATATCCCTTATCCGAAGTCGTCGCGGACGGTTTCAGATAGCAGCTGAACGTACTCGAAGATCCGGATTTACCCACGCGAACGTAGTATATATCGCCTGCGTTTGCCGCAAACGAAACGATCATGTAAACAGTGTTCGTGACGGAAGTTTCGCTTTTTACGTTCGTATCCGTCGTCTTGTTATACACGGTCATTTCCGCGGCGTTCGTCGCCTTCGAAGTAGAATTCTTATAATAAAGGTAATAAGTGCCGCTCGTCACGGGAGTAAAGTATATATATTGATAGTCGTCGGAAGTAGTTACTTGTATTTCCGCGCTATACTCGTACATATAGCGGACTGTAGAACTCGTACCCGTATAGTACCAACCTGCGTAAGCGGTGGTATCGCAATAGATATCCTTAGTAAAGTCGAATCTCGTCTCGCAGGCGGGTTCGTTATACCAACCCGTAAACAAATACCCGTCCGCTTGGGGCGGCGTGGGTACGGACATGCCGTAGTAGTAAGTAACGGTCTGCGGGGCTATTTCGGTAGCGCCCGCTCTGCCGTTATTGTCGAAAGTAAGCAATACGCTGTCCGCATTGCCGCTTGCGGACACGGTACCCGCTTCGGATATATTCTTATCGGCGGTCACCGAATACACGTTGGCTCTGTATTTTGCGGTAAGGGCGGTATCGCTCGCTATCGTCCAGGTGGTTTGTCCTTTGCCGTTTGTTATTTTTTCGTCGCCTTTATACCAACCGATAAAGGTATACCCTTCTTTGGTCGGTTCGGGGAGAGTAATAGCAGAATCGAATATTGCGTTATATACATTATTGTCGAGAGTTCCGCCGTCTCCGTCGAGAGTTACTTCATAGGTATTGGCTTTGAGTCTCGCCGTAAGTTTTATATTATCGGGCGAGTCCTTAGGTAGCGTTTCTCCGGGAACGACTGAAGTACTGTCCCAACCTACTATAGTATAGCCCGTTATCGTAGCGGTCGGCGTAGGCATCGTTTCCAAAGTGACAGCCGACAGGGTTTCTATCGGAGTTGTGCCGTTTAAGCAGTAGACGGCTACGTTTACTTCGTATTTTTTATATATATCGAAAACGTAGTTTTTCGTTTGCGTTCCGTTAGCGTCGGTTACCACTATATAGAAAAGGTTACTTCCCGTGCCTAAGGTTCCGTTTTTATTGGTAGCGAGCTTGGTTGGTATTTCCATTTGACCCAACTTATCGTAGTAGAGTTTCCAGGTGGCGTTGGGGTTATTGAGCACGACTTTACCGTTCATATCGACGTCGTCGGTACCTTCCGAGACTACCATCGTTATTTCGTTATCTTCTATCGTCGCGTTGTTTACCGAAGTGATACGGACTTCTTCTTCCTTCCACTTAGCGTACAACGTAATATTTTTAGTAACGGTATCTGTATCGAAGTCCCAAACCTGCGTAAAGCCCGAATCTTTATACCAACCGTCGAAAACGTACATTTTTTTTACGGGTTGAGTCGGGGCGGTCAGCTTATCGCCGTCGTTTACCTGTACGGAAGCTACCTCGCTACCGCCGTTGGAATCGAAACTTACCGTATATCTCGCTATCTGCGCTTCCCACTTGGCGTAAAGAGTTATATCAGAACGCACCGGGATAGAAAATTGCCATTCGTTAATATAAGAACTGTCGGAATACCAACCGACGAAGTTGTAACCGCTTTTCGTCGGGTCGGCGGGAGCGGCAACGGTATCGCCCGAACTTACGGTCACGCTGTTTACGGTACTGCCGCCTACGGTGTTAAAGGTTACAATAAAGGTTTCTATATTCGTCGTGTCGGGGGCGTTAGTATTATCGTCGTTACTGGACGAGCTGCTTTTATACGCGCCGTCCTTATACGCTTCATACTCTGTTCCTTTTATCAAAGAATAGGTAAGAACGCCGTCGCTTACCGTGCCGGTAAAGAAAACGTCTTCTTCTCCGAAAAAGTCGGCGTATGCGGTGACTTCTTCGCCGTTAATTTCGAGCCTGCCGCCCGCGCCGTCGCTCGACGACCAGGCGTCCTTATCGAGCTTTATCCAAAAATCGGTTTTCTGTCCTTTTTCGTATTCGTAATACGTTCCGATATAGCCGTTCGTATCGTCTTTTGAACAAGCCACGAGAGCAAAACTGCACGCGATGCAGCAGATTAAAATCAGCGTGGCGACAAACAAACTCAATCCTTTCTTTTTCATTGCGAACGTCTCCTCTTTCAATTTTGTATATGTCTTAAATCTAAATATAGCCATTATCGCTATATTGTAAGTGTATAGCATTTTTGGCTATATGTCAATACAAATATAGCTATATTTGCTATATTTTACCCTAAGGAGAGTCTATGTTAAAGGTCGAGGTCGGAAAGAGATTAAAGGAAGCGAGATTGAGTGCGGGCTACACGCAAAAACAAGTTGCCGAAAAGTTGGGAACCGTCCAAACGGCGTATATAAAATACGAATTGGGCAGGTTGGAATTAGACTACGACAAGATGGTCTTTTTGTGTAAATTGTACGACGTGTCGGCTGATTATTTATTGGGCATAGGCGACGAAAGCGGACGACGTATAAACACCGTATCGAACAGTTTTAACAATAACAGCGGCAATATTACTTTCAGATAATCATCTCTCCCCTTTCCTTTTTCCGCCTTTCAAAAAACGATAACGAATTATTATAAACAGGTTGATTTGACAAAATTCCGACTTCGCGTTATACTTTATATATTATATTTCAACCGTTATTTAACCGTTGAATAAAGGTACTTATGAGCGAAGAAAAAATATTTCACGACCACGGTCACATCGATATGTTAAAGCACGTTCCCGACGCGGAAAGAAGCGACAAAGTCGCCGACGTCTTTTCGCACCTGTGCGACGGCACGAGATTAAGGATACTTTGGCTTCTTTGCCACAGCGAAGAATGCGTCAACAATATCGCCAAAGCTGTGGATATGAGCGCACCCGCCGTCAGCCACCACCTCAAAATTTTACGCCAGGCGAACATTATCTCGGCAAAACGTATCGGCAAAGAAATTCATTACCGCTTAGCCGACAACCCCGAAGCGAAACTCGTTCATAAAATGATAGACGATATATTCGAGATGAAATGCAACATAGTCTTTTAGGCTCGTCTAATGCACATTGCTTTACGTTGCAAAAACAAACATAAATAAATTTTTCAAAATTACGTTAGTCGATAAAACAAAAAGCGGATATAAATTATAGTTTTTGCAACTTTCGCAAAAACTTCACCTAACGTACTCAGTACGTCTACGTTTCGTTTTCGCGAAAAATCAACGCACCTTAGCCGCACCTGCGTAGCGTTCATAGCACGCCTACGCTCCGTCTTCGCAAAAAATTGACGCACCCTGACCACTACTACCGTTCATAGCACATTGCTTTACGTTGCAAAAACAAGCATAAATAATATTTTTCAAAATATACGTTAGTCGATAAAACAAAAAGCGGATACAAATATAGTTTTTGCAACTTTCGCAAAAACTTCACCTAACGTACTCAGTACGTCTACGTTTCGTTTTTACGAAAAATCAACGCACCTTAGCCGCGCCTGCGTAGCGTTCATAGCACGCCACTTTTATGCAAGATATAGTTACTTACTTTCTTTTCGGTGTGAAAAGAAAGATAACAAAGAAACACACGAGCCGCAAG
>CAZUJW010000065.1:0-5295 GCA_964620655.1 uncultured Christensenella sp. | reverse complement strand
ATAGAGATAAAAGTAACCGGTTTACGTCCCGGCGAAAAACTTTTCGAAGAGTTGCAATACGGCGACGAAAACGTGGACAAGACCACGCACAAGGATATATTTATCTGCAAGTTGTCCGATATAGACGGAGATTATCTCGCCGAAAAACTCGCCGAACTCAAAGAAGCGAGCGAAAAAGGCGACAAAATTCTTACCGAAAAGTATCTATTCGAGTTGGTTCCGAGCGAATACAGAAAGGAACACAACAACAAGAACGCGAGAGTTTAGGAGTAAAAATGAAACATTTCGGAACCGACGGAATCCGCTGTAAAGAAAACCTGTTTACCGAAGAGTATCTTACGAAAATATCGGAAGGAATAGCCTGCTTGCCCCGCTGCGAAAAGGTTATTATCGGGCGCGACCCGAGAGAAAGCGGACTGCGGATAGAAAATACGATGGCGAAAGTTTTGTCCGACTGCGGCAAAACCGTGCTTATCGCGGGAATGATACCTACGCCCGTGCTTGCGTTTTTAACTAAAAGATACGGTTGCAACTACGGAATAATGTTGTCCGCGAGCCATAATCCGCCCGAATACAACGGCGTAAAGCTGTTTTCCGCCGAAGGGAACAAGGTTTCGGAAGAGATAGAACTCAAAGTGGAAGAGTATATAGACGGCGATAAAAAAACCGAACGCGACGGCGGCGGCAAGATAGAAAAAGTCTGCGACGGCGGGAAAGAATATATAAAATACCTTTTGAAAAAGGTCAATCCCGTACGCCTTAAAGGGGTAAAAATAGCTCTCGACACGGCGAACGGAGCTACGAGCGTAATAGCCCCCGAAATTTTTAAGGCGGCGGGAGCGGAAGTCGACGCTTACTTTACCGACACCGACGGAAAGGAAATAAATAAAAACTGCGGAGCGACCGTACCGGAGACCTTACTTAAAATTATGGAAAAGGGCGGTTACGATATAGGTTTTTCTTACGACGGCGACGGCGACAGAGTAATGTGCGTTCAGGGCGGCAAAATCTATAACGGCGACCACCTTATGTACGTTCATTGCAAGGATATGAAAGCCAAAGGAAAACTTGCCGGCGACACGATGGTGGGCACTGTGATGAGCAATCTCGGCACCGAAGCCGCTTGCAAAAAGGCGGGAATAAATTTAGTACGCACGGCGGTAGGCGACAAGTGCGTTTTCCGCGAAATGGAAAAACACGGGTACAACGTGGGCGGCGAAGAAAGCGGACATATAATTTTTACCGACTATATGCCGACGGGCGACGGAATATTAGCTTCTCTTCTTACAGCCGAACTTAACGAAGTCACTCCGTTAAATGTAGCCGACGACATTAAGGAATATCCGTCGGCAAGCGACTGCGTAATCTGCGACAAGGCGGCGGTAAATAAATTCCGTACCGACGCAGAAATAAAAAACTATATCGACAATATAGATAAGGAATACCGCACGGTAATAAGACCGAGCGGAACCGAACCGAAGATAAGGATTCTCGTCGAAGCCGAGAGTATGGAAAAGGCGCGGAAAAAATGCGTCGAAATCAAAAAATTTATCGAGGAGAAAGTATTATGAAAGTTTTTAGATTTAAGGAAGAAAGATTTGCGCACGTCAGCGTATCGGGGCGTTCTTTTAAAGGAATTCAGGACTATTTTCTTAAAGACGTCACCGAGATAGAATCTGAAAAGGATATACCCGAAAATATCGACGGATATTATTGCGTGCTCTATAACGACACTCCGCTCGTCAACGACGAATTTCTTAACGACATCGAAGAAGTTTGTCGCGGGCTGAAAACCTGCTACAAAATAGGCGACGGCTACGTTACATACAAAGGATACGAAGGCGAATACAAGCAATGCGAAAATATCTTCGCTTTTCAGGTAAAAACTCTTGCCGACGCAGGGGTAATAAACATCCACCTGAAAGACTACGTTATGGCAAAATACATCGACAGAGACGTGCTTATTTACGACCCCGCCACTACGTATATAGACCTTGACGTAAATATAGAAGACGGTGCGATTATTCACCCGATGGTATCGTTAAGGGGTAAGACCTATATCCATAAAAACGCAGTTGTGTTTCCCCATTGCGAACTTATAGATACCGAAGTGGGCGAAAACGTGGATATCCGTTCTACGTACGCGTTGGAAGCTAAGATAGGCGACAACACCACCGTAGGACCGTTCGCTTGCCTCAGAAAGGGCGCTAACATAGGAGCGTGCTGTCGCGTGGGCGACTTCGTAGAAATAAAGAACAGCAATATAAGCGACGGCGTAAAAATGGCGCACCTTGCGTACGTGGGCGACAGCGACGTAGGCGAAAACACCAACGTAGGCTGCGGAAGCGTGTTCGCTAACTACAACGGAGTATCGAAAAACAGATGTAAGGTGGGCAGCAACGTGTTTATCGGAGCCAACACCAACTTAGTCGCTCCCGTCACCGTGCATAACGGAGCTTTTATAGCGGCGGGCAGCACCATTACGCAGGACATACCCGAAGGGAATATGTGCATAGCCCGTTCCCGTCAGGTGTTCAAACCTAACTGGGAAAGAAAATAATCCGATGGAAGTTAAGTTAGAAGACTGTCTTGCGGCGGTAAGTTTATTCGATATCGACGCCGCCGTAAAGGAATGTAAAAGAATAGGTTGCGGACATATAAACGCAACCTATCTTTGCATAACGGACAAAGGCAAGTTTACGTTGCAGAAAATGGACACCGCTATTTTCAGTTCCGTCGATAAGATGATGGAAAATATAACGGCAGTCACCGCCCACATTGCGAAAAAGGGCGGAAAAACCGTCGTTCCCGTAAAAGCGAAAGACGGAAAAAAATACGTCGAATATAACGGCGGAACGTACAGGCTTATGACCTACGCAGACGGCGAGATTAAAGAAAGGATAATAAATCCGTCGGATATGGAGATAGTCGGCAAAGGATTCGGTAAGTTTCAGGAATACTTACGGGATTTCGACGGAGTTTTGTACGACACGATACCCGATTTTCACAACACCCCGAAAAGATACGCAGATTTTATTAAAGTCGCTTCCGTTCCGAGCGAAAGACGGAAAAGGGCAAAAACTCTTATCGAAAGATACGCCGGGTATAAAAAACTGTGCGACGTGGTGGAAAAACCGTTAAGGAAAGGGGAAATTCCTTACAGAGTCACCCATAACGACACGAAAATAAACAATCTCGTCATAGGGAGCGACGGTTCTTTTACCGTAATAGACCTTGACACCGTTATGAAAGGGAGTCTATTATACGACTTCGGCGACGCGATAAGGTCGGGCGGTACGACTCGTCCCGAAGACAGCCCCGAAATAGGGGAAGTCAAAGCCGAGCCCGAATTTTACGAAGGATTCTGCAAAGGGTTTTTAACTAACAATCTCGAAGTCACCGACAAGGAAAGAAGTCTTATGCCGATAAGTGCGTTCCTGTACGCCTACGAGTGCGGAATGAGATTTTTAACGGATTATCTTAATAACGACATTTATTTCGGTGCAAAATACCCCGAACACAACTTAGTCCGCGCGGAAAATCAGTTGGTTCTGGCGGAAGACGTACTAAAAAAACTCGATTTATTCACAAGGATTACCGATGGATTTTTCAGATAAAATTTTACGTTTCGACGGAGAAAAATTTTTCTTAAAAGATACGAGAACGGGAAACCCGAACGAAAAAACTACGTTCTGCGCAGAAGAAAGAGACGGCGTTTTCCGTTTTCGGTTCGAGTGCAAGGAAAATTATTTTTACCCGAAACATTTTAATTACAACGACCCCCTTTACGACGGAGACATAGTGGAGCTTATGATTGCGCTCGGCGACAAAAGGCGGTATCTCGAAATCGAATGTAATTATAATAAAGCCGACTATTGCGTAATTATAGACAATCGAGACGGGGACGGGGACATAATTATTACTCCGCTCGACAAAAACGTTATAAAAAGTCGCATAGAAACGCTTGCCGACGGTTGGGCTTGTGATATAATACTGAGTGTAAAGGAGTTAAAAAAATTAGGGTTTGTTAATCCTTTTTACTTCAACGCTCACAGGCAGGATTATGACGAAACGGGGTATCTCAATCTCTACTCCCTTAGTCCTACGTTCTGCGACAAGTTTCATAAAACGACCGCTTTTTTAAGAGCGGAAATAAAGGAGGATATATGAAAATTCTCGTGACCGGCGGCGCAGGATATATAGCCAGCCATACCAACGTGCTTTTACTCGAACGCGGGTATGAAGTAGTGGCTCTCGACAACTTGGTAAACAGTTGCGAAGAGAGTATAAAGAGGGTGGAAGAACTTACCGGAAAGAAAATCAAGTTCTATCGCGGCGATTGCAGAGATAAAGAACTTCTCGACAGAATTTTCACCGAAAACGATATTTACGCGGTAATACACTTTGCGGGACTCAAAGCGGTGGGTGAAAGCTGCGCTTTTCCTGCGATGTACTATGAAAATAACCTTATGAGCAACCTTGCTTTGGCGGACGCAATGACGAAACACAACTGTAAAAGGCTCGTCTTCTCGTCGTCCGCTACCGTCTACGGCACGCCCGAAAAACTTCCCCTTACCGAAGATATGCCCACGGGCGAAGTGACCAATCCGTACGGCGCGACCAAACTTATGGGCGAAAGAATGCTCACTGATATTCAGAAAGCCGACCCCGAATGGCATATAATGCTTCTCAGGTACTTCAACCCCGTCGGAGCGCACGCCAGCGGAAGAATAGGCGAAGACCCGAAAGGAATCCCCAACAACCTTATGCCGTACATAAGCCAGGTGGCGGTAGGTAAACGCGAATGTCTCAGCGTGTTCGGCGACGACTACGATACCCCCGACGGAACCGGCGTACGCGACTATATCCACGTGGTTGACCTTGCCGAAGCCCACATAAAGGCTCTCGAACATATCGAAGATTACGGCGTGGGAATATTCAATATCGGCACGGGAGTAGGCTACTCCGTACTCGATATGGTAAAAGCGTTCAGTAAAGCTTGCGGAAAACAAATTCCCTATAAGATAGTACCCCGCCGCCCCGGCGACGTCGCCGCATGCTACGCCAACGGAGATAAAGCCGAAAAAGAATTAGACTTCAAAGCGAAACTTACCTTGGACGATATGTGTAAGGACACTTGGAATTGGCAGTCGCATAACCCGTCGGGATATAAGAATTAGACGAATGTCCGCTTGCGAAGAGCAATTTACCGCTTGGTAAAGTGAAGTTCCGCCGTAGGCGGAGTGAAGTTGTCACATAGTGACAGTGAAGTTGCCGCAGTTTGCGGCAGTGAAG
>CAZUJW010000064.1:0-5375 GCA_964620655.1 uncultured Christensenella sp. | reverse complement strand
GACGTTATCCAAAAGTATCTGAGCGGAATAAAGGAAAACAATACCCGGATAAAAATCGGACAGATAATTAAAGGCAGTCTGACGAAAGCGGTAAAGTTGCGTTTGTTGGTATATAATCCTTTTGACGCAGTGGAAGTACTTACATACAAGAAAGTCCACTACCGTGCCGTTACGTTGGAAGAGCAGTGTCTTTTACTGAAAAGTATAAAAAATCCACTGTATTTTTCGGTGTTTAATATAATGGTATGTACCGGATTGCGTATAGGGGAGTTCCTGGCGGTAGATAGTCAGTGTGTCTTTTTTGAGAAAAAATACATTGCCGTCCGCCGAACGGTGAATATCCAGACCGGGGAATTACAGAACAGGACGAAGACGTATACGTCGGTACGGAAGGTACCGTTTCTTAAAGAATTGATACCGTTTTTGAAGGTACTGCTTGCATATATTAACAGTAACGGTTTGCTATCGTATAACCAGGTTAAGAAGTATTTTCAAAAAATAATGAAGAAAAATAACGTTATCGGTATAAATTTACATAGTTTCCGACATACGTTCGGATGTATGTGCTACCGTGCCGGGATAAAGGAGAAAGCGATACAGCGGCTGATGGGACACGCGAGTCTTGACGTAACGATGAACACATACGTAGACGTCATGGGCGGCGGATTCAGTCCGTTAGATAAGTACTTTGAGAAGTACAAAAAAGAAGTAGAAAACAGACCCACTGATTTTTGGCTGAATTTTGGCGTGTAAGCAAGCACGTCTAAAAAAAGAAAAAATCTACGAAAAACGCAGATTTTGAGTCAAAATTTGGTGCACCTTCAGGGACTCGAACCCTGGACCCACTGATTAAGAGCTTGCCAGGAGGAAAAATGGCGTATATAGGGCGATTTTTTAATGCTTCGGAAGAAGATAAAAACTTTATAAAAACTCTTGAAAATGAACCTGTAAAGGTATATTACGATTTGCACGACCAAAAGTATGTTTGCCATAAGGTTAAACATGCCGAGCGTGTTACACTGCCGAAGACCGCCTTAGATTTTGTGTATTCCGATAGCGTTGAAGAATTTGATAAGGATAAGTCGCGATATTATAAATATGACAGAAAAAATCGTGACGAACGTTTCGACGGAATAAAGAATATACTAAAACAAAATTTAGAAAAGCAAAAAGCGTTATACAAAGAGCTTAACGACGTGACGGAGCAATGTTTGGACGAGTACGTTGACCGTAAGAAAAAAGACTCCATTAACTCAGAACATGCCAGGATGAAACGGTATATCCGTAAAGCCGGAATGAATAGAAAACTGTTAAATTATTTTCTCACGATAACGTGGGATTCCGCTATATACAGCGACGTGGAAAGTTGGATGAAAGCCCTTTGTACATGGTTTGCGAATAATTCTTTTAGGTACGGTATTAAAATAATGGGCGGATTTGAGTTCGGTGATGAAAACAGCCGTCTTCACTTCCACGCCGTCGCATATATACCGGAAAACTTTTTCGGACCGAACGACCTTATTAACGTATCACGATATTCCGAAAAGGAGCATAAATGGCGAAACGTCAAAGAGTCGGTAGAACTCCGAAAGAAATTTGGTATAAATGAGTTTGAAAGACTTTCGTCCGACGATAATAAAGCTTTTCTGAACGTCTTGACGTACGTTTCTTGTTATGCCTGTAAAGACGGCGGAAAAATGTATTATTCCCGTGGACTCCGTGAAAATTTTGAAACGTATATAGACGTGGAAGATATTTTTTTCGAGTTCGATGACGGTATTATTAAATACCGCCTTTGCGACGCATGGGAGAAGTGCGATCGGTTCGGGCATCTGGTACGTTTAGGGGCTATTATTCCCACCGACGAATTACCCTTCGAAGAGACAGCATAGATAAAATGATATAAAAAAAGCGACGCTTACTCGGTAGGCGTTATTTTGCTATGAAAAAAAGGGAAGGAAAAGCTCCCGCAGGGGAAAAAACCCCATCACCGGGGCGAACGAACCAAACTCCGATGAGAAAAACTCACCGCCGTGGCGATAAGCGGTAGCAAAGCCACGGCGTTTTACCTTAAAAAAAGGAAAAAAGCCGTTTGAAGTACGCACTTGTCAAGGCGGCGGCGCCAGCCGCCGACGCTCGTCTGACAAGCTGTCGTCTAATTCTCACTTTCTACAAAATTCCACTTCAAAAATATTTCCCCGGAGCCCTTAGGCGACGGGTTTAACGACGACGACGATTTTGGGAGTGTGGGAAAGTGCGTAAAGTCAACGACAAGCAGGCAAACGTAGGAAGCCGATAGACTTTTCCACTTTTCCATACGCGTAATGTGGTAAACTCAACGAGTTTTCCATCATTTCCCCAAAAAAAGAAACTTAACTGTGTGGTTAAGTCAACGACTTATCCACGCCATCCGCTTCTATAAAAATAACGCCGTTGCGACGTCGCAATAAAATTTTTAAGTATTTTTTATAAAATCTCTTGACATTGTTAGCTCTGCTAACTTATACTTATCTTGTTAGCAATGCTAACTACAACGTCAACCCACGTCACGGGAAATTAAAAGTATCCCACTTTACGGGAAAGGAGAAAAAACAATGACAGAAATGGAAACGAAGAAAAGAACCACTCAAGAAGTAGCGTTAATGAGCGCAGTACGTTCGCACAAGAGCTTTAAGCTCGCTCGTTCGGTTTACGAAAACAACGGCAAGTATTATTACGGTTTTTCCGTCTTTATAGTACTTGACAGCAACAGACAGACTTTCATAGAAGTTTCTCTCGTGCCGTACATCGGTTTTGTAAAATCCGACGACAATTACGGAAGAGTTAGCAAAAACGCAAGCAGTTACAGTTTGCTTAACTTCTTGTACGATTGCGGACAAGGTCTTAATTTGGAGATACGTCGTCGTCCTGTAGAAAAAGGCAAAGAAGACCAATTCGCTTTTGATTACTACGCAGTTGCGGAAGACGAAAACGGGATATCCGTAGAGTGTCAACTCATACCGAAGAACTCCGGAGCCGAAGGCTATCTGAGAGCTGCATTCACGGGGTTCGGGAATTGTCGGGATTATATCGATGAAGATATCTCGAATATCCCCGGGCTTGCCGAAGCGTTCAAACGTATACTTTTCCCAGGCGAAGTTCCCGACGTCGCCATAGAAGAAGCATAATCCTCCCGGGCGGTAGCGATACCGCCCAAACTCCTATTTATCTGCTTGCTCCCAGGCTAAAGGGAAAAGGAATTGTATGGCTAACAATCGTAAAAACTATCAGCCGAGAAAAAATAAATATACGGCGAAAACCTCCTTCTGAAAAAGCTGAGCTAACGGCTATACGGGCAACTCTTTATTAAAAAATCATCGCATTGAGCTTAGCTAACGGCTATACGGGCAACTCCTTTATATAAAAAATCGCATTGCAGCTGAGCTAACGGCTATACGGGCTTCCTCTTATATGATTATACAAACCTTAGTGTTTCCTATATATGAAAACATAACCGACGAAGGTTACGAATACGGCTTTATTGTGGGCAGTCGTGACAATCGTGACAGTCTTTTCGCCAATGCCGGCGTAATAAAAAAGACGTATGCAAAAAGACAAAAATTCCGTTTTCTTGTTCCGACCGAAGCGATATTCGGATTAGACGTGGAAGACGATTATATATCCAAATCGAAAGGGGACGTACTCGTCCCCGTAAAAAAATATGATGAATTCTCACTGGAGGAAGAAGTTAAGTGAAAAAAACGAAAATAATAGTAAGCATAATATCCGTAGTTTTGGTCCTTGCCGTATTGGCGGGACTTACGGGCTATTTAAGCGGCGGATTTAAGAATTGGAACGTCAAAGACTGGTTCGGAAAGAACGATACGCCGCAAGAAGAAAGCAAAACGGTAACGGTCGACTTTGATTTGAAAACACTTTGCGAAGGTGAAGACGGTGAAGACTGGGTTAATAACAAACTTACGGAAGCACAAGTCCACGCATTGAAGAAGTGCAAGGATATAACTATCGAAGTACAACCGGTTGACTGTATAAACTATGTCGACGAAGAAAAACCCGTTACGGAACCGTTTACGTTGAAGTTCTTCAATATGATTGGTGATGACGGCTTTTTTGTCGGTTATTCCGATACCGGATTCTCCGAAGGCAACGTTATGATATGCTTTGCTCCATTAGATCTTGAATTTTCTCAGATGTTTCCTGAAGGTTATTACTTTACTTCTTCCTACGTCGGTAATTTGAAATTCTCCATAACGTACAACGAAGACGAAAAGGGACTCATAGAGTCTGTATTCGATATGTGGGGAATTGATGAGACGGAAGACGATACGGAAAGGTTAGTAATAGATTTTACCGACGAAGAAAATTATAGTACGCAAAAAATGGCAGATGGAAGAACATATTTTGTCTCAACTTCTGCACGAATTGATAAAATTGTTGATTTTGAAAAAGATATGGTTCTTCCCCCGCTTAAAAGTATTGCCGTAAACATTTTATATCCGGCAACGGAAGACGAAAGCGAAAGGGTAGTACATAATGCTGCTTTATATTATTCTTATGCAGAAAGTGTTATTTTGGATAATTCTGGATCGATTCTCTCTTGGTTTTATTCTTATACTTGGACGTCAGTGGACGGAAATTTCGAATATAGAGTTGTGAAAGCGATTAACTCAGATGGTTCTTATCTCGTTGAAGAAAGACTTGTAAGCGAAACCCGTTGCAAGATAATTATAGAATAACCGCGAGTTATGGCAAGAAAGTATTTACGCAAAAACGAGTTCCGTTATTATAACAAGCCTGAATTCAGTTCCAAAAGCGGCGAGCCCCACCCTGCGCATATAACGGCGAAACATCGCGATAAATATAAATTTAACGTTGTTACCCATTCGAAGACTTTCTTTAATTCCGAAACAAAGGAATTATCGAAGAATCCGAACCGAAACGCAGATAAACCGAAAGACAAACGCAAGTCGAGAGTATCCGTTCCGCGTTGGGATAAAACGAAATACTTCTCAAACGAAAAGCTCGAAAATTGGCGTTTATCTAAAAAGGATAAAGCGGCTGTTAAGAAGTGGAATCGGAAATGGGAAAAGAAAAAAAGGTAAAAAAAGAAATCAGTCCGAGAGATCCTTCGATCGGGTTCCGAAAACTAAGTTCGGCGTTGACTGATTTCTATTCCATTATATGACAGCGTTTATCGCTTGTCAAGAAAAAAATTCAAAGGAGCATTTATGAAAACTAAAAAAACTTTAATTTCAATCTTTGCAATAATCGCCCTTGTGGCGGTTCTCGTCGTTTCCTGCGTAGCTTGTCAGGAAGTCAAAGACAAAGCCAACGAGCTTGCCGACAAGGCGAAAGACGCAGTGAACAGTTTTGAA
>CAZUJW010000063.1:0-5492 GCA_964620655.1 uncultured Christensenella sp. | reverse complement strand
ATTAAGCGTTTATACGCACAAAGCTTATGCGACTGCGTTAAGCGCCCGTGTAACGCTTGGTCGGGAATACTTCACTCTGCCTACGGCAGAACTTCACTTTACCGAGCGGTAACTTCGTTCGACTTACACGGATTAAGCGTTTATACGCACAAAGCTTATGCGACTGCGTTAAACGCACGTGTAACGATTGGACGTTCAACACGGCTAAGGATACATTATTGCATAAGACATAGAGTTATCCGTCGCGTTTTTTATATCATAAAAATAATTAACTTTCGCTTTTGTTTTCGGCTTGTTGCGGAACGTTCGTCTTGCCGTATATATACCGATAATCCTTTTTAAGGATATGCCTTATATAAGGATACAGTAACATCGACACGGCAAATACCCACGCGCCGGGGTCGCCGAAACATAACGCAACGTACGACGAGTCGGAAGCGAGAGCGTTGGTCTCTCCGCCGTTTACCAGAGCGGGCAGGAAAGAACATATAAGAACTCTCGCTACGAGTTCTCCGCCGCCTGCAAGTAAGGTCCATACCGATTTTTCTATGCCCTGAACGGCGTTACGCAGGACGAATAACGCGCCTAAGATAAAGAATAACGGCAGGTCTACGTAAAGCAATGTATTGCCGAAATACAAGGATCTTTCGGTTATTTTTTCCGCGCTCAAAAAAATTCTTTGGTAAGCTCCGTTTATGGATAGCAATAGCCCCGAGCCGGCGCAGATTACGTAGAGTATCAAAGATATGATAAGAGCTTGATTGGTACCTTTTCTGACGCGTTCGGTATCCCCGGCTCCCAAGTTTTGGGCGTTGTAGCTTACCAAAGCCGTACCCAATGCGGATAGGGGAGCCATAGCGAATTCTATAAGTTTGTTTGCCGCGCCCGCGCCGTTCTGAGCGGGGTTGCCGGCGACCATAACGCCGTCGGGCATAATGTCGAATTTTACCGTTTCGGCGAGCATTACTATTATCCCTATCGACAGCACGGAGAATTGCAGTCCGAGAGGTATACCCTGACGTACGTGCGCCCAAATATCTTTAAGGGATATTTTGAAGTCTTCCTTGCGCGGACGAAGATTTTTATACTTTACGAAAGTGTAAATAAAGCAGGCTATCGTGCAAAGAAACTGCGTCAGGATTGTCGCACCGGCAGCTCCCGCCACGCCCCAATGGAATACTTTTATAAAAACCAAGTCAAGAACAATGTTCATAGCCGTGGAAATAATAAGGAATATAAGGGGAGTGAAAGAGTCGCCGATACTCCGTAGCACGCTTATGATAAGGTTGTAAAGAAGCTGGGCTATCGTTCCGGCAAATATTACGAAACAGTAAGTATAAGCCGCTTCGTACACGGCGGGGTTTTGCGGAGTCACGTTTACCCAGGCGAGCATTGGCTTTATGCACAAAATCGACGCCGCAGTCAAAATAACCGTTATTACCAAACCCAATATTATCTGCGTTGCGAAAGATTTACGCATACCCGCTTCGTCGCGAGAACCGAATTTATGCGACAGTACCACGCAAAAACCTGCGGTGCACCCGAACGCAAACTGCATAAAAATGAACACGAGCGGAACGGTGTCGTTGACGCCCGCCACTTCGTCTGCCGACAGAGTCTGTCCGCAAATAGCCGCGTCGCTAAGGACGTAAAGCTGTTGCAGAAGGTACGATATTATTATAGGGACGGCAAATTTTACGATAACTTTCCATATAGAACCTTGCGTGAGGTCTATCGGTTTGAAAAAATCTTTAATCCCCGAGAAAAAAGTTCTTTTCTTACAATCGCTCATAACTACCTCGTTTTTTTTCATTAAAAAAGAGCAAACACATATAACGTTTACTCTTTATTCACCCATAATATAGCGACAGATAAAATCTTTGTCAAGCAAAAACGCAAACGTTTTCGAATAATTTTTTCCTTGCCGAACTTTGTTTGAGGATAGCAATTTTTTCCGAAAATCCAACACGAAAGAAAACGACCGACACACGTTCGATCGTTTTCTTTCTCAGGATGATTTTTTATAGCAAAGTTTTTACTAATCGTTATTATCGTCGTCGACGGTAGCCGCTACGGAAGGACTTTCGACAGCGGGCGCGGCTTTCTTGTCGCGACGAAACGCCGCTTCGATTTTATCGAGTTTGCCGGATTTATCCAGGAAGTAAAGTCCTGCGATTACGCCTGCCATAAGGACGGTGGCTATACCCAAAGCTATTCCGACCATTCCGCCGTATGAATTGACCTTTATCGCGCAGAAACCTCCCGCAAGATAGGTTATCGCCGAAATTATCGCCACTATCGTCGCATAAGGCAATTGCGTTCTTACGTGGTCGATATGGTTGCACTGTGCACCGGAAGAAGCCATAATCGTGGTATCGGATATGGGGCTTACGTGGTCTCCGTATACAGAACCTGCGAGTACCGCGCTTAAAGTAATGTAATACAATCCCGCATTTGTTTCGGGCATAACCGCTATTGCGATGGGAAGAAGAGTGCCGAAGGTACCCCAGCTCGTTCCCGTTGCGAACGAAATAAAGCATGCAATGACGAAAAATACGAAAGGTATTATTCCCAAAACCATGCTGTCGGCGTTTACGACAGACTGAATGAAGGCTTTTGCGTTAAGCGTGCCGTCAAGAACCTTTACTCCGTCTACGAGTCCTTCGCCCTTGGCGCCCATCATAGCGCACAAAGTCCACGCAAAAGTCAGTATAAGTATGGCGGGAACCATCGACTTAAATCCTTCGGCTAAGCTGTCCATTATGTCTTTGAACTTCATTACCTTACCTATGGCGTAATATGCCATCGTTATTATAAGAGCGATAACCGAACCCATTGCGAGAGCTATGGACGAATCGCATTGGGAGAACATGTCGAGAAAATTGTAAGAGCTTTTTCCGATTTCGTCGACGAGTTCTTCCGCGGTAAGGGTGTGAAGCCACGACCAGCCGTTATATACCATCGCGCCTACGCAGCAGGCTATAAGTATCGCTATCGGAACGACCAGATTAGCCACCTTGCCTTTTACGTCGTGATCGGTCTTTATGTCTTCGGTGGGAAGATCGGTTTCTCCGGCGTGAAGGTCGCCGTTTTCGGCGGCTTTCTCGTTGCGTTTCATCTTAAAAAAGTCGATTTTAAGGAGTGCGAACACAACCATCATGACTATTGTGTATATGGCGTAGATATTAAACGGAATAGTCTTGATAAACGCCATTATTCCGCCTTCGCCGTATCCCGATACCGCCGCTGCCCACGAAGAAATGGGGGCTATGATACAAACCGGAGCCGCCGTTGCGTCGATAATGTAAGCAAGTTTCGCTCTCGAAACTTTGAATTTGTCGGTAATCGGACGCATTACGCTGCCGACGGTAAGACAGTTGAAATAATCGTCCACGAATATAAGGCATCCGAAAGCTATCGTAGCCAGCTGCGCGCCTTGCTTGGAATGGATTTTGTGACTTGCCCATTCGCCGTAAGCCTTGCTGCCGCCCGATTTTACCATAAGCACGGCAAAAACCCCGAGCACTACGAGAAAGACGAGGATACCGCCGTTGTCGCCGAGCTGTTCAGCCATGGTTTCGAATACGTTTTGAAAAGCGGCGAGCGGTTCTCCGTTCGATAAAAACATCGCCCCGACGAAAATTCCCGCAAACAAGCTAAGATAAACTTGTTTCGTGACCAGGGCAAGAATTATAGCGATAATCGCCGGAACAAACGCCCAGAACGTGCCTACGAAAAATTCGCCTGCGGACAGTAATGAAATAAACATATCTTTCGTTCTCCTTTATTTAAGCGAAACCCTTTTAAGTGAAGTTTTGCGGAATGTTTATCGGAATAGGGGAGACAAAAAAACGCGGTAACGGAGCAAAAACCGTTACCGCGAATGAAAACAAAAATATATTTGCAAAAATACGGTAATGATAGCGCTCCACATTTTTCTGTGACAGTCCGCAACGTATTTCGCTGCGTCCCAGCGTATAAACCTTAGGTCGAAGTCTATCGCTTCGGCAGATTAACCTTTCTTCCGCGTCCGACCCGAACGTAAATCGGAATACTTTTTTAATCCGCGCCTCTATCTATATGTCGCATAGTATCACAATGTACCGAGCGTGTCAAACAAATCCGCATATTTTGTCGAAAATTTACCGAAATTTACCGAAAACGTTTCCGCGACCGACTTCTGTTTTTTTAAGCGGCGGAATTTACCGATAAAAAATATTTTTTTCGCAAAATCTACGGAAAATTTTGGACAATCTTAAGATTTATAGTATAATAGTGTTAAAGTAATCATTGATTTACACGGTATGACAACTACTTTAATTATTTTTTGCGGTGGTAGAGAATGACGAAAAGACGTTTTTGTGAGTTTTTGGTGAAATTCAAATGGGTGTTTATTGCGGTGTTTACAGCATTGACGATAGCCGGGTGCGTGTTGATTTTTTATACCGACGTACTGTACGATTTGTCGGTGTATCTGCCGACGGACAGCGACGCGAATATAGGAATGACCGTTCTTAAAAACGAGTTCGACGATAAGGGTTCTACGTACGTCGTCGTTAAGGACGTGTCGAAAAAAGACGCCGCCGACCTTGCCGTGAAGCTCGGCGAAATAGAAGGCGTCGATACAGTGGTGTACGTCGAGATGCAAAACTACGTCGACAACAACGCTATGTATACCTTGTCGCTGAAAGACTACGACAGTACGGACGGATGTTTCGATACGATGAAACGTACCATAAAATACCTCGACGACGGCGGTTATACGGCGTTTTTTACCGGGCAGTCGGCTTCGTCGTACTACACTAAATTAGAGACGGAACAAAGCATACTGAAACTCGGTCTCGTCATAGTTGCGGTAATTTTCGCAATGCTTTTATTTACGAGTAAAACTTACTTCGAACTCGTGCCGATGCTCATAACTTTCGTCGTGTCGATAGCCCTTAACGTGGGTTCTAATTTTATATTCAACTTCTTCGGCGGAATTTCTTATATAAGCAATCTCGTTTCTATGGTGCTGCAATTGGCTTTGTCGATAGACTATTCCGTAATACTTTTGCACAGATATATGGAAGAAAAAGCCTTACTCGGCGATAAAAACGAAGCGGTAATTCAGGCTATGAGTAAGGGAATTACCGAGATATTCTCATCGTCTCTTACCACGATAGCGGGGCTGTCCGCCCTTGTGTTTATGGCTTTGCCGATAGGCAGAGAGATAGGGATATCGCTTGCAAAGAGTATAGTTTGTTCTCTCGTAGCGGTAGTCTTCCTTATGCCGGCACTGCTCGTGGTGTTTGCAAAACCTTTGGAAAAAACCGCGCATAAGTCGTTTGTTCCCGACGTTAAGTCGTTCTTCGGTAAAGTCGTCAAGGCTCGCTACGTTATCGTACCGTTATTTATAGTGATTATCGCGCTCGCCGGCACGGGTCAGTTCTTTAACGAGTATTCTTTTAACATGAACGGCGGGTCTATCATAGTAAAAAAAAACGAAAAAA
>CAZUJW010000062.1:0-5610 GCA_964620655.1 uncultured Christensenella sp. | reverse complement strand
TTCACTCGGCGAAGCCGAACTTCACTATCGCTATGCGATAACTTCACTCAAAGCAGAGCTTTGAACTTCACTTTGCCGAGTGATAACTTCACTCAAAGCTGTGCTTTGAACTTCACCGCCGTAAGGCAACTTCACTTCGCCTACGGCGTAAATTCACAATATAACGGCAGCTCCTACTTGTCAATATATTTTATTTAGTATATAATACTATATATATCAATTTTCGGAGTCGTAAAAATGAAGCTAAAAAAGGTTTTACCCGTTCTCATATCGGTATTACTTATACTAACGGCGTGTATTGCCGCTGCGTGCGGCAGTAATAATTCTCACACGGTGGAGTTTTACGTCGACGGAAAGTTGTACGATTCCGTAGTAGTAGCCGACGGCGGATATATAGAAGACGTTCCCGAAGTGCCTTCCAAGGAAAATTTCGTGGGGGAATGGAGCGAAAAGGATTTTGACGAAGTTACGAGCGATATGAAAGTTTTCGCTATATACACCGAAGCGTATTACACCGTGACTTTCGTAGCAGACGGCGTCGAAGTAAAAAAGGTGAAAGTAAAACGTAATTCGCACCTTACCGATATTCCGGCCGTTCCCGTAAAGGCAGGATATACGGGCAGGTGGAGCATAGCCGACTTTACCGAAATAAACCGTAGCGTAACGGTGGAAGCCGTATATTCGGAAACGCCCGTTGAGATAAGATTTTTTGACGGCGAAAAAAATATTTATACAAGGACTGTTACTGCAGGAAGTCCGCTTACAGATATTCCGTCGGTTCCCGAATACGAAGGCAAAAACCTTTCGGGCAGATGGGTGACCGTCGTAGACGGAGTAAAAAAGACTTTCGATTTTAGTTCCGTCACCGAAAACGTCAGTCTCTACGCCGATTATTTCGTGACGGTAACCTTTGTCGGCAACGAAAGCGAAGAAAAATCAATAGAATGCGAAATCGACGAAGAGATCTCTTTTGCAGACGTCTTGACTTATGCAGGAGAAAAAGACGGCTACATTTTCGGAGGCTGGTACTTGGACGAAAATTTCACGAATAAAGTTACTTTTCCGTACGGTTTTCCCGAAAATACCGAGATGTATTGCAGATGGTTCAGTGACTACGGCGACGCAGGGTTTACTTTTGCCGACGGCAAGGTAGTAAGTTATGACGGGGACAAAACCGAAATTACCGTTCCTTTCAGATATCTTGACGGAGAAGCGTATACGGCGGTCACCGCAGTAAGCGAAAACGCTTTTAAGGACAATACAAACCTTAAAAAAATCGTTCTGCCGTCCACGATAGAAACAATCGGCGACGGAGCTTTTGAAAATTGCTCTTCGCTCGAAGAAGTTACTTTTGCCGACGGTAATTTCGTTAAGAGTATCGGTAGACGAGCTTTTTACGACTGCGTAAGTTTGACTAAGTTTAGTTTCTCGTTTCTTACCGAGAGTATAGGTGCGGAAGCGTTCGGCGGTTGCGTAGCCGTAACAGAATACGTCGGGCTGGAAAATTCCGAAGTAACCGTAATTGCTGAAAAGACTTTTTATAATAACTCCGCTCTTACTTCCGTAGCATTGTCCGATAAAGTAGCCGAAATAGGAGTAAGCGCGTTTGAAGGGTGCGAAAGAGCCGATATAAGTTTCCCGAACGGCAACGCCGTGGTATCGGTGGGCAAGAAAGGATTTTTCGGGTGCGGTTCTTTAACTAAATTCGATTCCGAGTGTATAGAAAGTTTAGGCGGAGAGTGTTTCGCCGGGTGCAGAAGCCTTGCTACTCTGTCCGTTCCGTCCTACGTTCTGCTCGCAGACCTGTTCGGTTCGACTGAAAAAGCGTATTTTTACGGAGTAAACGTAGCCGGAAAAACGGTTTACGTTCCGCAAGCGTTGCATTCCGTCGTTGCGGTAAGCGGAGCTTCTTCCGCCACGGGATACGGAATAATAGCGGACGAATTCCTTTACGACTTCTCGTCGGTTAAGACCGTGACCGTCGGCAAAGGGGTAAAGACTGTGGGAGAAAGAGCTTTCGGGCTGTCGGTAGTGCCGACTTCTTCCGAATTTACCGTAAACTTTTCCAATACCGTCACCGAAATAAAAAGTTCTGCGTTCAGCGGAAGAAACGACATGAAAAAGCTCGTTTTGCCGGTTTCTCTCGTGAAAGTAGGTGAAGAAGCGTTCGGCGGATTAAGTAATCTTAAAGAAGTGTCCGTCGGCGACAACGCCGCTCTCGAATACGTCGGTAAGGACTCTTTTAAGGGTACGGCGTGGTTCGAAGAATATCAGGGCGTGGTAATTTTGGGCGGAGTCGCATTGGGTATTCCCGAAAAGTATCTTAACTCCCTGGGAAAAACCGTTCTTACCGCCGACGATTTTAAAAAAGTGACGATAATCGCTCCTTACGCGTTTTACGGCAACGGAAAAATAGTTTCCGTCACTATCCCCGACAACGTCTTCAGAATTTACGAAATGGCGTTTGCGGAATGTTCCGCTCTCGCGGAGTTTAATTTAAGTCCGAAAACGAACGTAGGTTATAACGAAGTTTCGGGCGATGTTTCCGTTTACCGCGGAGCTATTCTTTACGGTAACGACAGTCTTTCTTCGCTGACGATAGGCGTAGGCGTGTCGACGGAAGTTCTGTTCGGCGACGACGTTTTAGCGGTGGCGTATCCTGCGGAAATAACAACCCTTACGTTGGTTTCGGGAGAAAATACCGAAATTCCCGCCGAGTTGTACGCTAATCTCGGTTTCGTGAAAAATCTCGTTATCGGCGAAGGCGTTACTTCGATTAGCGACGGTGCGTTTATTAACTGCGGTGCGGAAAACGTAACTCTGCCGTCGAGCGTGGAATATATAGGATATAACGGCGAAACGGCGGAAGATATCACGAGCGGTAACGGCTCGGCAACTTACGTCGGAACTTTCGGTAGCAGCGTAAAAACGCTAAAAATCGGCGAAAACTTCAGACTTTCAGCGATTTTCCCGTATGCGTTCTCCGCTTGCGGAATTACCGAAATAGAAATTCCGTCTTCCGTTACGTTTATAGGCAAATACGCTTTCGGAGCGGAAACCGACAGAGAAATATTAAGCCTTACCTTTATCGACGGCGAAAACGAACTTTATATAGACGACTGTGCTTTTAAGGGAATAGGTTTCGCGACGGTAGGACAGAAAGTAATCTTCCCCGCGGGGCTTCGCTATATAGGAAAAGAAGCTTTCGAAAACAGCAAAAATTTAGCTTACGTCACCTTTAACGACGGCTTAAAAACGATAAGCGAAAAAGCGTTCTTTAACGGCGGACTGAAAAACGCCGATATACCGTCGAGCGTGGAATACGTTGACGAAGACGGCAACGCTATTATAAATAACGTTTTCGGTAACACCGCAATTACCGAACTTACTATAAGAAATCCGATAAAAACGTCGGTTTTGTTCGGCGGCAACGTTCCTGCTTCGCTTGCGAAAATTACCGTTTACGGAGATATTTGCGACAGACAGTTCTACGGGATAACTTCTCTTGAAAACCTTACAATAGCAGACGCAAAGACAATAGGCGACGAAGCCTTCTACGGGTGCGTTTCCGTTACGAGAATATCGGTTCCGTCCACCGTCGTAAGCATAGGTAATTCCGCCTTTGCCGAATGTAGCTCGCTTATGACCTGCATATTCGAAAGCGGTTCGGGTTTAACTTCGATAGGAGAATACCTTTTCAAAAACGACTCAAAGTTACGTTCTTGTTACTTCCCGTCTTCCGTTACCGATACGGCGTGGAAAGGCGTGTTCTACGGGTGTTCGTCGTTAGAAAGTATTTCTTCCTTGCCGAGCGGACTTGCGACTATCGGAGAAGAAACTTTCTACGGTTGCGCAGCGTTGACGTCGGCGGTTATTCCTGCGGGAATTAACAAAATAGAAAAGAAAGCCTTTTATAACTGCCGCAACGTGGTTTTAAGCGACGTCAAGTTCGATAATCTGACCGAAATAGGAGAAGAAGCCTTCTATAACTGCTCTTCGATACGCGGAATAAAAGCGGAAAATCTCGTTTCGCTCGGAGACAGGGCCTATTACGGTTGCTCGTCCGCTTACGAAATTACTTTAACGGGCGGTTCGGCTCTCGATTATTCCGACTGTGAAAACGTGATAACGACCATCGATTTGTCCGCCGTCGCAACTACCGTAACGGCAGGTTCTTTAAGTAACTTCATTGCGTTAAAACAGATTATGGTTTACGCTAAGAATAACGTATCCGAAATTTTAGACGGACTCGCCGAGGAAAACATCGGCGAAACTAAAATTTTCGTGGAAGAAACTTCTTATGGGAATATAAGAGAAACGGTTAAAGAAAGCCTTGCGGGCAGACTCTTTTCTGCGCCTACCGCTTTGACCGGAGCAACGTTTACTTACGACGAAAATACCCGCGCCGCAACGATAACTTCGATAGGAAGTTTTGACGGAACGGTGGTATTCTTCCCGTCATATACATATAGAGAAGAAGTATTAAGCGACGGAACTATTGCGTCGGTACGCTATACCGTGACTGCAATCGGAGAAAACGTACTCGGAAACAACGCTTCCGTAAAGGAAATAATCGTTCCGTTCAGCGTGGAAAGGATAGAAAACAAGGCGTTCAAAAACAGCGTACTTACCGCCGTCGTATTCGAAGCCGGCTGCAAGTTACGTTCGATCGGGGAGGACGCGTTCCGTTCCTGTTCCTATCTGAGGAATATATCCTTACCCGACGGCGTGACGAGCATAGGAAAAGGAGCTTTTTACGAGTCGGCGTTGACGGAGTTTTACACTAACTCCGCGAGCAGCCTTAAAGAGATAGGCGCGTATGCTTTTTACGGCTGCGCTTCTCTCGATTCGGTGAGAATAAATAACGCAAGTTTCGAAATAGCGGGGGAATATTCCTTCGCAAACAGCGGATTGAGTTCCGTATATATAAACCAAAATGCAAAAATAAAGGTTGAGAGCTATGCGTTCGCAGACTGTCACAAACTTAATAAAAGCAACGTGACTTTACCGTCTGCGGCAGACGTGGATAAGAATGCTTTCGGCACGGATAATTAAAAACAGGAGAAAATATGAAAGTTTATCAAGTAACCGGCGCGTCGACAATAGACGTAGTAAACGTAGACCCCGAAACGAGCGATAAGATAAAAATCAAAGTAACGTATCTTTTGCCCACTTTGTCCGACGTCAACTTATTCGCAGGCAGCGTAAAAAGGGAATATCCTTGCGTACCGGGTAGCGTGGCTATCGGTGTTATTAGCGACGACAGAGAGGAATACGGACTGAAAAGGGGTACTAAGGTAATTCTTAATCCTTACGTCACCGAACCGAGCGACAGACTCGACTTCCCCGCAACGGTAAAAACCAGGGGGATAAATCTCGAAGGATTTATGAAAGACTTCGTGTATCTCGACGTAGACGAGTTCGTGCCGTTTCCCGAAGACGTGGAAGAAGAGGATGCGATTTTTGCCGAAAGAATAGCCATAGCCATGTCGGCAATAAACAGTTTCTGCGTGGAAAAAGGCGATTATATTGCGATTATAGGCGGCGGTGTGGTCGGCAACATCATAGCTCAGCTTGCGTTGTATTTTCAGCTTATCCCGATAGTCGTCG
>CAZUJW010000061.1:0-5666 GCA_964620655.1 uncultured Christensenella sp. | reverse complement strand
TAACGATAACGGGCGGAAATATACCTTATCAGGCATTCTATAATTGTAGCGGACTAACGAGTGTGACAATAGGTAACGGAGTGACGAGTATCGGCTCTTCTGCGTTCGAAGGCTGCTATAAACTTGTCGAAGTATACAATAAGTCTTCGCTAAATATAACTATCGGAAGTTCCAATTACGGCCGTGTAGGATATTATGCAAAAGACGTATATACAAGCGAATATACGAGTAAACTTTTTATCGACAGCGACGGATTTATTATATATACCGACGGAGATACTAAGTCACTTATAGGATATACAGGAAATGAAACGGATATTACTGTACCGGAAGAGATTACTGAAATATATAAATATGCTTTTTATAACTGTATCAAACTAACGAGTATAACGATACCCGACAGCGTGACGAGTATCGGCTCTTCTGCGTTCCGTGGCTGTAGCAGACTTACGAGCGTGACAATCGGTAGCGGCGTAACGAGTATTGGCGAATATGCGTTCTATGACAGTACCGGACTTACGAGCATAAACGTAAGCGAGAATAATTCTAGTTATAAATCAATAAGCGGAAATTTATATAGTAAAGACGGCAAAACTCTAGTTCAGTATGCAATAGGCAAAACAGATAGGTCATTCATTACCCCCGACAGCGTGACGAGTATCGGCTCTTCTGCGTTCCGTGGCTGTAGCAGACTTACGAGCGTGACAATCGGTAGCGGCGTAACGAGTATTGGCGAATATGCGTTCTATGACAGTACCGGACTGACGAGTATAAATATCCCCGACAGCGTGACGAGTATCGGCTCTTCTGCGTTCTCTGGTTGCAGCAGGCTAACGAGTATAACAATCCCGGACGGCGTGACGAGTATCGGCGTAGATGTGTTCTATAATTGCAGCGGACTTACAAGTATAACGATACCCGATAGCGTGACGAGTATCGGCAATTATGCGTTCTATGGTTGCAATAACATAGAAACCGCGACCATTCCTACGCTGGCGATAAGTTATATACCAAAGGACAATTTAACAACCGTTGTTATTACGAGCGGAAAGCGTATCGACGATAATGCGTTCTTTGGATGTAGCGGATTGACGAGTATAACGATACCCGACAGCGTGACGGAAATCGGCAATTATGCGTTCTTTTGCTGTTCCTTTACGAGTATAACGATACCCGACAGTGTGACGAGTATCGGCATGGGTGCGTTCTATATTTGTAGTGAACTGACGAGAATTGATTTTGGCGGTACTAAGTCGCAATGGAATGCGATAAGTAAGGGGTCAGACTGGAAAAAAGACACCGGTTTGTTTACCGTATATTGTACGAATGGTACGATTAGTAAAAATAATGCATAGAGTTTAGGCATAAGGAATTATGGCGAAATCTATGCAATAAATAAAACAAAATATTTTTATAAATAAAGGAGTAAAAAGAATGAAGTACAAAGTAAAAGTTAAGAAGATGAGCATCGCAAAAAATAAGGCTAATAAACTGTCTTATCAAATTGTGTTTGATATCTGTGATAAGATATCCGTTGCGGGGCAGCAATTTGGACTTGGCGTTAATGTCGGTACTAATAAAAAGCGCCCAATCAATATAGCTCGTAATACTGATTTAGTAGTACCGAATATAGGTGCAACAATTTATAATTTCATTTCATTACACGCGAAAGAGACATTGATTGTCGAAATAGACAAAAACAACACTATTACCAGGGTGGAATTGATTTATGGCTAAAACATTTGCGGAATACTGGAATAAAATTAAAGGAATAGAATGCTCGGATGATGAGATGATTTTTTATCGCGGAGTATCTGATAAATCTTTTAATTTTTATCCTGGTTGTAAGTTCGAAGAAAAAGTAAGTGAAGATGTCGCATATCATAATCTTATCGTAGAATTTCCTGAAGAGTTTGACAAAAGAGAGCATTTAGATAATTTGGTTAAAATGCAACATTATGGTCTTCCAACGAGGTTGATGGATTTAACCAGGAATCCATTGATTGCATTGTTTTTTGCGGTTGAGCAAGACAAAAATGGAGCAGATGGTAAGGTTAGTATTTTGCGTGTAAAAAAGAAAGATGTACTGCATCATAACAGTGACAGAGCTTTAATGCTCTCATGTTTACCTGTTTTTTCAGATGAAGACAAAGCTCAAATTAGAAGATTTTGCGAAGAGCATAGAGATGTTATAACAAACCAAGACATACAATTTAATAATATAATAAAAAGATTTCTTCATGAAATACGTGGCGAATATCCTGCGTTTGAGACAGCCATCGTAGGAAATGATTTGTTGGATTGTTTTGTTGTTAGATCAAACAAAAGTAATGACCGCATGAAAGTTCAAGATGGGGCATTTATAATTTTTGGTTTGAATTACGAAGATAATTGCAGAAAAATCGAACGTATGAAGATAGATGATTTTATAATTGATAATTCTGCGAAAAAAAATGTATTAAAAGAACTTGAAAAACTAGGAATTAATACAAGTACGATATATCCAGGTCTTGAAAGAACCGCTATCTATTTGCGAAATCAAAAACTTGGATGGAAAAAACTTCATGAATAAATAAAAGTCCACTCATTTTTACTTATATTGTACTGCGAATCAATTCTGCTGCATGTTGGTTGCTTTGTGTCGTCGAAATACATATTATTTATTTAACGATAAAAAATGTCTCCTGAAAATCGGGAGACATTTTAATATTTAAGCGGTTGTTTTTGAGATTAGTCGTTTTTGACGTGGACGTCAAGTTGATTGAACGGAATACTTATGCCTTTTTCGTCGAAGGCGGTTTTTACTTGTTCGAGAAGGTCGGCTTTTACTAAAAATCAAAAAAATAATAAAATAAAAAAGTAAAAAATCAAAACGTAATTTTCCAAAGTAACTTCCGCTAACGGTGGAATTTACTTTAGGAATTCACTCTAAATAAAGTTGCTCCGTAGCAAGTTGATTAAAATACTTGAAAACGGAGCGATTTTATATTATACTATCTTAGGTTATTTACTAATGGAAATTTATCAACATCAAATAAAACCATTTTAGGAGGATTTAGGATGAAAAAGTATGTTTATCTTTTCACGGAAGGTAACGCAAATATGCGTGAAATTCTGGGTGGAAAAGGCGCAAACCTTGCCGAAATGACCAATCTCGGTCTTCCCGTTCCGCAAGGATTTACCATCAGCACCGAAGCCTGCACGCAGTACTATGAAGACGGCAGACAAATCAACCCCGAAATTCAGGCTCAGATTATGGAATACATCGAAAAGATGGAAGAAATCACCGGTAAGAAGTTCGGCGACAAAGAAAACCCATTGTTGGTTTCCGTTCGTTCGGGCGCAAGAGCTTCCATGCCCGGTATGATGGACACCATTCTTAACCTTGGACTTAACGAAGAAGTAGTTGAAGTAATCGCTAAAAAGTCCAACAACCCCAGATGGGCGTGGGACTGTTACAGAAGATTTATTCAGATGTTCTCCGACGTCGTTATGGAAGTAGGTAAGAAGTATTTCGAACAGCTTATCGACAAAATGAAAGAAGCTAAGGGCGTAACTCAGGATATAGAGCTCGACGCCGACGACCTTAAAGAATTGGCTAACCAGTTCAAAGCCGAATACAAGGCTAAGATTGGCAGCGACTTCCCCGCAGACCCGAAGGTTCAGCTCTTCGAAGCAATAAAGGCGGTTTTCCGTTCTTGGGACAACCCGAGAGCCAACGTTTATCGTCGTGACAACGATATCCCGTATAGCTGGGGTACCGCGGTTAACGTTCAGATGATGGCGTTCGGCAACATGGGCGACGATTGCGGTACCGGCGTTGCGTTTACCCGTGACCCTGCTACCGGAGCCAACGGACTTTTCGGCGAATTTCTTACCAACGCTCAGGGCGAAGACGTCGTTGCGGGCGTTCGTACTCCTATGCACATTTCCGAAATGGAATACAAGTTCCCCGAAGCGTTCAAACAGTTCAAGGACGTTTGCAAGAGACTCGAAAACCACTATCACGACATGCAGGATATGGAATTTACCGTAGAACACGGCAAACTTTATATGTTGCAGACCCGTAACGGAAAGCGTACCGCTAAGGCGGCTTTGAAAATAGCGTGCGATCTCGTTGACGAAGGAATGATCGACGAAAAGCAGGCTGTCGCTATGATCGACCCGCGTAACCTTGACACCCTTTTGCATCCGCAGTTCGACGCTAAGGCTCTTAAAGCGGCTACCCCGCTCGCACAGGCTTTGGCTGCTTCTCCCGGCGCTGCTTGCGGACAAATCGTATTCACCGCAGAAGACGCTAAAGAATGGAACAAACAGGGCAAGAAAGTCGTTTTAGTGAGACTCGAAACTTCTCCCGAAGATATCGAAGGTATGAAGGCTTCTCAGGGCATACTTACCGTTCGCGGCGGTATGACTTCTCACGCAGCCGTCGTAGCCCGCGGTATGGGTACCTGCTGCGTATCCGGTTGCTCCGCCATAAACATGGACGAAGACAACAAGAGATTCACCCTTGCCGGCAAGGAATTCCACGAAGGGGATTGCATATCCATCGACGGTTCTACCGGTAAGATTTACGAAGGACTCATTCCTACCGTCGACGCAGTTATCGGCGGAGAATTCGGAAGAATCATGGCTTGGGCAGACAAGTACCGCGTATTGCAGGTAAGAACCAACGCCGACACGCCCCGCGACGCAAAGAAAGCTCGCGAACTCGGAGCCGAAGGTATCGGTCTTTGCCGTACCGAGCACATGTTCTTCGAAGGCGACAGAATCAAAGCTATCCGCGAAATGATCTGCTCGGACACCGTAGAAGAAAGAGAAGCAGCTTTGGCTAAACTCGAACCCATGCAACAGGGCGACTTTGAAGAACTTTACGAAGCTCTCGAAGGAAATCCCGTTACTATCCGTTTCCTCGACCCGCCGCTTCATGAATTCGTACCTACGGAAGAAGCCGACATCGAAGACCTTGCTAAGACTCAGGGTAAGACCGTAGAAGAAATCAAAGCTATCCTTGCCTCTTTGCATGAAGTTAACCCGATGATGGGACACCGCGGATGCCGTCTTACCATAACCTTCCCTGAAATTGCTAAGATGCAGACCAGAGCCGTCATTAAGGCTGCAATAAACGTTCAGAAGAAACATCCCGATTGGAAAGTTCTTCCCGAAATAATGATACCTCTCGTAGGCGACGTAAAAGAATTGAAGTTTGTTAAGAACATCGTAGTAGCGGTAGCCGACGAAGAAATCGCTAAGGCGGGAGTAGAAATCAAGTACGAAGTAGGCACTATGATAGAAATCCCGAGAGCTGCTCTTACCGCAGACGAAATCGCTAAGGAAGCCGAATTCTTCTGCTACGGAACCAACGACCTTACCCAGATGACATTCGGTTTCAGCCGTGACGACGCAGGTAAGTTCCTTAACGCTTACTACGACGCCAAGATTTACGAAAACGATCCGTTTGCAAAACTCGACCAAATCGGCGTAGGCAAACTCATGAAGATGTCCGCCGAAATGGGAAGAAAAGTTCGTCCCACTATGCATCTCGGAATTTGCGGCGAACACGGCGGTGATCCTTCCACTATCGAGTTCTGCCACAACATCGGACTCACTTACGTTTCCTGCTCGCCGTTCAGAGTGCCTATCGCTCGTCTCGCAGCGGCTCAGGC
>CAZUJW010000060.1:0-5701 GCA_964620655.1 uncultured Christensenella sp. | reverse complement strand
ACTTCTTCTTTGCATAGCTAAAGCTTTTTTGAACCACCAGCCGGACTGGTGGTTTACTTTAGACGATTTGATATCGTCTAAATAAAAAAGTCTAAGACAAACTTCCTTAGAAGATTGTCCTAGACTTAAACTGTTGGATTATGATCACCTATCGGTGTAAGTATTGCGAGAATATTACGAGTATCCTATTATTTTGCTTTTAACGATTGCCTATTACCGCTTTTCCGCCTGTAAGAACAAGCATTTTGATAGCGTCGGCAGAGAAACTGTCGGCAACTACCGTAAGCGGTTTGTCTATAGTCCCTCTTGCGAGAATTTTGACAGCCTTTTCTTTCTTCGCGACAAGCCCTTTTTCTTTTAACACACTGAGCGTTATTGTATCGCCCGCAGTAAAATATGCAGAAAGTGTGTCTATATTTACAATAGCACCATTCTTTTTAACACTTGAAGATTCTTCTTTTACAAGTAAATTCTTTGCTACGGCGTCGTCTAAAAGTTTTTTGGCTTCGTCCGCTCTTACGCTACCGCGGATATCGAACTTGGCTTTATTAAGCTTGGTTTCGGCTGTTTCCTGATCGGAATAAACCTTTATAATCCCGCGTTTTATTAGATTTGCTTGCGTGTCTTCGGCATAGTCGCTTGCCGAAATAGAATTGCTTTCCGTTCCCCTTTCTATGTTAAAACGAGACATAAGTATATCGACAAGTTCTTTTGCGTGCTTTAGTCCGTGCTCGGACTTAATTTTTACCGCATAAGGTACCTTTGCATACTTTGCAGTGTCGGAAAAATCTTCGCCGTGATAGTTGCTTTCGATAAACTCTTTGGGATCGAGAGCGAGGTACAACCAAAGCGTTTTTCCGCGCATAGCAATCTTAGCAAGACATTTTCTGCCGTGGTTGAACGACAAGTTCTTCCAACTCATACGGCTTTTAACGTTCTTATACGACAACAAATAGTTGGCTATCTCAGCAAAGTTTTCTTTCGTTTCTTCGCTTGAGAGAATGAGTTTTGCCGTGAGCGAATAATTAAATCTTGCCAAAATGCCGTCTTTCGCTTCTTCTTCGGCAGAGTGTTCTTCTGCCTCTGTTGCCTTTTGTGCCGTTGCAAGTTCTTGTTCCGCCGTCGGTTCTTGTGCATTTTCCGTTATAACCGACGCTGTCGCATTGTCCGCAATTTCTGCCCGGTGTGCTTTTTTAGCCTTAACATACAAATAAACAAGGTAAACGCCTATTGCGACAGCCGCTATGCCGAGCAAAACAATGAAAACTATTTCGGGGATCGGAATTACTCCTCCAAAAGCTGCGGCAGCAAGGCAAGTGCCGTCTTTTAGGTCTTTTTTATCTTTTATCTTTTTTAGAACGATGAGCACGATTCCCGCCGCTACGATTATCGCAAGGATGAGAATGAGCCACCATGCCGAACCGCCATTGTCTATTATAAACGAGAATTCGGACGGATTATCGGCCGTAAACACGGCATAGTCGTCGTCAATCGTATACTCGACGTCCGTAACCGTTCCGTCATACAAATGAACTATACGGAAGCCTCTTTCTTTTCCTTCTTCGGGAATAAGAAGTCTTATCGTAAGTTTTCCGTCGGGCTGAACGTTCATGTCGCCCTTAATAAATGAGATGCCATAAGTTACGGAAGAAAGTTCGTCTCTCTTGACGGCGGACTGTATCTCTTCGGGGACTTTTTCTTCTTTTGTTACGACAAGTTCTGCGCTCGAATCGATCAAGCCGGCTCCGGAGACGATTACATTCGGAACGGACGATCCTTCGTCCATAACATAGATCGTTTCTCCGTCGTTCACCGAATATTCTTTGTCACAGATTTTTATCGTACCGTCGGCAGGTACCGTGATATAATCTTTGCCGTTTTTAGTGGCTAACGTTATTTGGCTGTTTGCATCTCCTGAGTTTTCAATTGTGTTGTCGGTTCCGCCGATAGTGACTTTTCCGCTACCCGGTATCGTCACGTTGCCGTCTTTAGCGACCACAGCGGTATTGTCGCCTACGTTAATAACGGTTCTATCGCCGATCTTTACACTGCAGTCTTTGCCGAACAAAACCGAGCCGTCGGTTATTTCTCCGTCGGAAGTAACAGTAGCACCGGTTTCGCCCGCCGTGTAAGTGCTGCCGCCGACTTTAATTTCTTTACCGCTCGGAATGCTTGCCGTGCCTTCGGTAACGCTTACCTTGCCGTCTTTGTCCACGGTAATAACCGTACCGTCGGTTTCAGATGTGTAAGTAGTGTCGCCGATAGTGACTTCCCCGCTGCTCGGGATCGTCACGTTGCCGTCTTTGTCGACTTCGACGGTATTGTCGCCTACGTTGGTAATCGTATTATTACCGACTTTGACATTATCATCCTTGCCGAACTTAACGGATCCGTCCGTTAACACTCCGTCGGGAGTAACGGTAGCACCTTTGCCACCCGTTGTATAAGTATTTTCGTTTGTAGTAATATCGCTATTACCGGAAATCGTTGCCGTACCGTTCGTCAAAGTTACATTGCCGTCGCCGTCAACGGTTATTTTTGTATGCTCGCTTCCTGCCGTATAAGTGGTATCGCCGATAGTAACTTCTCCGCCGACGTTTGCTATTTCTATGATATCTTTTGTGTTAGTGGTGTCGGCTACTACCCGAATGTCTCCGTCAACGGCGGTAATCGTCTCGTTACCGAAGATTACGCTCGCACCGTTGCCGAGTTTGACCGTGCCGTTTGTCAGCGTGTTATCGCTTGCGGTGACGTCGATATACGCCGCTACCGTGTCGGTATTTTCGTACGTTACGTTGCCGATCTCGACCTTACCGCCTGCGGGAATCATCACGGTGTCCTTTCCCGTGTCTGCAATCGTAACAGAGATATTTGTGGTATTACCATCAGGGTTGGTGATTGCCACACCGCTAGCACCTGTCGCTTTGACTCCGGCGGAGAAAATTGTCGTGCCCGATATGGCCTCAATCTCACCGCTCGTAAACGTAGCATTTCCGTCTGCATCGACAGTCAGCGTCGAAGCGACTTTCGCTTTTGTCTTGTTTACGGAAGCAGACGCGTCTCTTTGATAAGACTTTATACTATCACCCTTGCCCAGCGTTGCGTCGGTCACGGGCGTTATGCTGTTTTTGATAATTTCTATCGTATCTTCCGTATCGTTACCGCTTGCCGCCGTCAAAGCCGCCTCCAGCGTGAGATATTCATCTCCGGTCGTATCGATTTTTGCCTCCGTGGGGTCAACAACAGTCAGCGCCACGGTACTGAACGCGCTTGCATAGTCGGTTTTCTTATCCCCGTTGCACTGTTCGCTGAACATCTTGAGAGTGTAGTTGCCGTTCGCAAGATCCGAAGGGAGAGTTACAGATACCGTGCCCGACGCACTGGTAAGACTACTTACACGTCCGTAATAAACGGCTTCGCCTGCGCTGTTTAGTATCATAGCGGAGATATAATCTTTCGTCGTTCCGTCGGAATAACTTAGGTCAACGGAATAACCCGCCGATCCGACAGCTTCGGTCTCAGTCACCTTGAATTTACGATTGCTGTCCAAAATAGTCGTCTTCCACTCGTTGCCGGTGTAAGAGCCTATTTTAGTCAAGCCAGTGGTTGTGGATTTTCCGCCGGTTGCCGCAGAGACAAAGAGAATGTTACTTTTGTTTAGGTTCATAGCGGGGCGGGCATAAGTATCACCCGGGCGGAGAGAACTAGTCTGCACGGTCTTGTCGGATGGTCTAACCACGCTAAATAGGACGACGCCGTTGTAATTGGTGCCGGAACGAAGCCACCACCCATTGGGATCACTTGCCGCGCCCCAAGCTGCCGCTCCATAACTTCCTACATAAGTATTCAGCTCCTCTGCGGATATGTAAAACAGCTTGTCGTTGGTCGTTAATTGGGATGTCCATGTATAATTATACAATGTAACGTTTTCCGACTTTGCGACGCCAAGCATAGCGTCCCGCTCCGCCTGAGAGAACTTGTTGTTCGCAAAGTTGGTACACCAAGTTTGTGCAAGACTGCCCTGATAGGAGTTTGTAGTAACATGCAATGCACCGAACTCTGCTCTCTCTACCGAACTGGCCGACAGCAAGAATATCCCGCTGTCTGCGCCGTTGTTGGTCTTTGTCGCCAACACCTGCCATTTCCTACTCTCATTGCCGAAATAGACATAGCTGTTAGTCGTGTAGCCGGTCGGGCCGCTGAGTCCGCTTGTGCCAAGCATAATCGACTTGTTCGTGCTTGCGGCTTCTGCCACGGTATTAACCGCCTGTCCCACCGAAACACCCATTACTATCGTTAAAAACATTAGTAACGATAAAACAAGCGTAAATAGTTTTTTTCCTTTGGTAACTTTTTCCGTTTTCATATTCGCCTCACTACTATGAAATGATTTTTTTACTGTTTTTCTAAACATTTTTCATATTCCATTCCCTTTACAAACAAAAACAAATCAAGATGGAATATCTACCCTGATCTGTCAGATGGCAATCAATCATTACCCCCCCCTGAAAATCCAAGAGACGCAAGGTCATATTCCGCTTTAGACTGTTTTTGTCAGTTTACCTTATCAATGTTGTGATTATAACACAAAAAACATAATTTGTCTATATGTTTTGAAGCAAAAAAAGTGATTTATTTAAGAATACCAAGAAAGGCAAGCCGATTACCATAGAGATTGCTTGCATCAAAAAGATAATGAAAATTATAAACAGAAAACAAGTGATTGTTACCGCACAGTCGAACTTGATGCTTTAACGCCCGCAAGTGAGCCACGTTGCGAAATTATGGAAGAAGGTGAACAAGAAGATTACACCGAATACGAAAACGTCGTTAAAAGCCTAAATTTGACCGAAAATATGCGTGTTGCATTGGAATGCCGCATAAAGGGGTTTAAGTTATCCCGAAATAGGCAGAATCCTTTCTCGAGCTCAATCTACAGTATTCGAATATTTCATTAAAATGCGTCAAGGATATATGGCAATATACGGATAAATTTAATATATAAGGCAGATAACTTAAAAAATTATCTGCCTATTTTTATGTTGAATGTATATCAATTATATATGTTGTAAATACTAAATGAAAAAACTTGATAAAATCGAACGAATATGTTAAAATATGTTTTACTGTATTTCCAGTAGGAGGTAAAAAGCATGGAAAATAATGAAAACCAAACAAACACAACAAATGAGACACAATCTCACGAAGTTGAAAAAGAAGAGAAAAAGCAAAACTTTTTTGTAAAGTTTTACAAGAAAATTTGCGAAAAAATCGGTGAACGCACAACAAAGATAGTCGGTATTGCTATTGCCGTTGTTTTGATCGCACTTATTATTCTTATTCCTATACTTTGTTGCAAATCTTGTAATACAGATTCGGGTGAAACTAAGGCTCATACACACTCGTTTACAAATTACGTTTACAACAACGATGCAACCGAGTATGAGAACGGCACGGAAACTGCAAAATGTGATGGCTGCGACAAAACCGACACAAGAACTGCAGAGGACACCTTCCTCGGCACCTCGGTTCTTACCTATACAACAGATGCGGACGGCAATTATGTTGTCACCGGACTCGAGGCGGACAAATTTACCGGCGTTAAAGTTTACATTCCTGCTACCTATAACGGAAAAAACGTTGTAGGAATTAGCGACTTCAATGAAGTTAATGTTCCTGTATTTGCCGGAATTGAGACAAT
>CAZUJW010000059.1:0-5726 GCA_964620655.1 uncultured Christensenella sp. | reverse complement strand
TAAAAACTTACGCTCTCGGGTTTTTGATAGCTGCCTGTGTTGCAGTATTACAAGGGTAAAGCATTTCGGCTTATAGTCTGTCATCCGTATTGGCATAAATCCGCAATTTTTTTGTGTCAAACAAGTACGACACACCCTATATATATTACAATAAAATCATTAGTTAGTCAATTTTTCTGCATTGGCTTTTTACGATCTTACTTTTTTTCAATTTTATAATTACACAATAAATCGGTTACATATAAACCCTGACCAAAAGATCCTTCCATTGCGTAGGACGAAGAAGAGCATTTACCTCTGTTCTATAAGACTTCGCCTCTTGAAAATCAATCGAGAATTCCCAAACCATTTTTTTCTCATCATTCGCCTTTTCTACAAGATTAAAATTCATATACCATTCAAAACAGGTTTCCGTCCTTGGAATAATAGTATCCACGAATTTAGAAATCACATCCCTATCTATACAATGCGCGGTAAAATCCATCTTTTCCAACAAAAAGTCTTGTATTCTCTCCGTTAAGCAATCAGGATCGGTTTCGGTTTTTGAATCAAGCGTAGATCGTTGTCTAACCAACTCTTCTTTTTTCTTTTCTAAATCGGATTTGAATTCCAAATACTCCGACTTCGGCAGTTCGTCGTCTATGCGCATTTGCGTTAATCGCCTCATTTTTGCATCTATTGCTGCGATTTGCTGATCTAACTCGCCTTTTCTTTTATCGTTTTCAATTTTTCCTTCACGTGCATTAACGCGATACAATGAAGAAACTTCTCCCAAAATATCTTTTCTACTTCCCCATAGTCCTGAAAAAATATGACGAGCCATCATTTCAAACTTCCAATCGCAAACTTCTCGCAAATCACACGCACCGCTTGAATCAACCCCTGCCTGTTCTCGCACGGTTTTTGTACCATTATTTAATTGATTATAGCACTTATAACCATAAATAATTTCGCCACTTTTGTTTTTATGCCATTTATTCCTACGCATTCGATAACCACAACGGCACCTTAACTTTTTACTCCATATATCTTTACTTGAATATATACCACTTTCTTTACGCACTTCTCCGTTTTGCGTCAGATAACGACAATGCCGCTTCTTTTGTTCTCGTATTTCTTTACACCTATCCCACTGTTCCTCGCTAATGATTGGTTCATAGTTGCCTTTAATATAAAGATAAGTATCCTCATCGTAATTCTTTATAATTTTTTGGTCAAGAAAATTATTCCTGTGAGATTTTAGATAACCTTGATAGCCTTTATATGTTGCATTATGCAAAATACGAGAAATTTTTGTATTTTCCCAACGCACCAAGCCTGAACTGTCTTTGCGACCTCGCCTAATCATTTCGTCACGAATTTGCGTAATACCTTTCCCCGCCGAGTATAAATCGTAAATCATTCTTACGGTTTCCGCCTGTTCGGGGTTAATCACATAAGTTCCTGTGTTTTTGTCGCGGTCATACCCTAAAATATTTCCGTTCCCGTATAAAACGCCTTTATCTCGACTAATTTTTTGCCCCGCACGCACGCGCTCCGAGGTTCTTCGGCTCTCTTCCTGTGCAAGCGTTGCCATAATCGTAAGCCGCAGTTCCCCGTCTCCGTCCATCGTCCAAATGTTATCAACGACAAAGTAAACTTCGACGCCATAGTTTTTCAATTCTCTTGTAACAACAAGCGTGTCAACCGTATTTCTTGCAAAACGACACACTTCGCGCGTTACGATCAGGTCAAATTTCTTCTGTTTCGCGTCTTGCACCATTTGCAGAAACGCAGGTCGTTTTTTTGCTTGCGTTCCTGTAATGCCTTCGTCGATATACTTTTTTAACACGATCCAATTATCATGACTGTTTGCTTGATCGTCATACCATTGCATTTGATTTTCCAACGCAGCCAATTGTGCTTCATGTTCGGTGCTTACGCGCCCATAAAATACAACTTTTCGCTTTCTCAATCTATCCAAGTTCACGTCTGTCGGCATTACAACATCATTTGCAATCAAATCAATTCACCTCCGTATAAAGTTTATTTTGTAATGCAATACTTTCTCCGTATTGAAGACTTTTTCGTTCGATATTTATATATTTTTTATCGTCTATCAGTCCGTTTTCGTGTGCAATCTCCAACATTTTGAAAGCAATAACTTTGTTAATTATATCCATATTCAATTCTGTTTTGTTCATTTTTCCTCTCCTTATAAATTAGGGGAAACGATAACAAACAGTTGAATATGTATTTGGCATTGCCACTTTATACTTTATCGTTTCCCGATTTTGTATTCTTCGTGGAATGCCAAACGGCATTCAAATTATTAAATTGTATCAGACCGGACTACTTATTATCGGTCTTTTCATACTCCGCTTTTAAGGATTCGTATCCTCTGAAAATCAACTGCACTTTCGTGATATGGTGTTTCGCCAAAAATTCGTTGATTTCATCGAACAAATCGCGCGGAATCATCGTTCCGAAATTTCCGCTCGTCTGCTTGCGTTTGTCTTTGTTGCGCTCCTCGTAACTTCTTCTTGCCACTCTGCGCGGCGTTGTTTCTTTCTTTTCCATAAAAACCTCCGTTTAACCCTGCGAAGTGATTGCACAAATCAACGCGCCTATGATGTTCATTACGAAATGCCCTGCAATAAGTACGCCCGCCAACGCAAATCTGCCTATAGTTCCTACGATTTTTAACGCTTTCATTTTGATACCTCTTTTACATAAACGATTTCATTTAAGATTTCTTCTTCGATAAATCGTTGCATTTCCGTTTCTCTTTTCAGGTTTTCCATAAAGTCTGCCGACCTTTTGAAACGCTCTTCTTTCGAGAACTTTTCATACATCGTTTCGTACAATTCGTCGGCAGCTTTATCTACGCCGTGCAGGTATTCGGGAAGATTAGCTATCGTCCAATCAACTCCTTTGTCCTCCAAATACTGTTTAACAAGAGTGCCATACTTGCCGTAAACGTGCCTTTCGGGTTTAACAGTCTTTTGATAAACCCTGATTTCCGCTACGGTCAATCCCTCGCCCGCTTCCGCTTTTCGCATTACTTTTGCTTTGTTCATAGTTCCACCTCCGATTTTCTTTCGTCGTATCAATACGATAGCATCCGAATCTGTATTTGTCAAGCTGTTTTGACCACTTTTCATAAAATATTTTCAGAATCTGTCCGTAAAACCGATTTTACTCTAAAACTATTGATATTTGCATAGTTTTAGTGCATTTTCGGTATAGAAAAGGAACGCTCCGAAGAACGTCCCTTATTCCTTAATTATTTGTTTGTCATTCTCTGTTCCACTCTATATCCATAATCTCTCTTAACTTGGATATAGCGGCAGAAACAGTTTCCCTGCTTAATTTATCTTGTTCGTTGAATACATAAATACGTTGCATTTCATCGAACGCGCTTTCAAACTCTTTGTTTCCGTCAAGCCCTCGGAAGTAATCGAAGTTTGCTATTTGCATATCCGCGGCAACGCCGCCTTTGCGGTTCAATTCCTCTTTGCGTTTATACCCTATTACTTCAAGAACGCGTTTTTCGTCATTCAGGAACGCTTTGATCTGCTCGTTATCGAGAAGCACGGTTAAATCGTAAACGTGCTTTGCAACGTCGCTGTAATCTTTCCGTTCAAAGTAAAACTGCGCGGCAAACACCTTGTCGATAAAAATTCTTTCAAGCGAAATCGTTTCGATTTCAAACGGTTCTACGCTATACACTTCACGCATTATATTTTGCTGTTCTTCGCTTGCAAGCTCATAAAGGTGCGGCGCAATCGTTATTCTGTCAGTCGGCTCGCTTACTGTAAAACTCGTGGCTTCTATTTTTACTCTGCCGAAGCGTTGTAACGCGTCCTCTTTATCAAGCGCATACATGGACTCGTAAAGATACTCGCAAGTAATGCTTCCGCGATGATTTTCAAGAGTTTCCCCTTTTTCAAGGCAACCGAATTTCAACGTGGCATTTTCAAGTCGTTTTTTCGCTTGACTTGCCGTAGGACAATCTTCGATATACACCGTAAGGTCTATATCTTCCGAAAACCTGCGAATAGATTTCAACGCCTTATAAAGCGCCGTGCCGCCTTTAAAGTATGCATAAGCCTGATGTTCCTTTTCCGACAATTCTTTCAGTAAAAGCGTAACGTAATAATCTTTTTCCAAAACGTCGCGGCGAACGGAACATTTCTTCGATATTTCGTCCACCACAAGTTGAAATGCCGCTTTATCTAAATGTAAATTCATTTCAGTTTACTCCTCTTGCAAGTTCCGAAAGTCCTGCATATACCTTATTGTTATTGTAATACTTCGCGTACCCTATAAGCCGCTCAAAACTCAAACCGAACGTGCCGATTTGTTTTCTTAAAATCTCTTGGTAGTTATCCGCTTCGATTTTTACTTTCATCTTATTGTCGAGCATATCAAGTAACTGCAAGTATCTGTAATTATCCCGGTTGATCTGAATAACGGGTTTAATAAGATATATGCCGTCTTTCTTATCTTCCGTCGTATATCTCGTTCGCGTGGTTACGATATAAGTCATATTCGGCATTTGCGTCGTAAGTCCTATCTTATTCATATAAGACGGTCCGGACTCGTATCCGATTACCTCATCGCCGTTTACAAGATACATCCTTTTAATAAGTTCGGTCGTGTCGATTCCCGCAACGCCGAAAGGCGTATGCACCGCCTTGTAGTAAACGCCTTTTTGGTAACGCACAAAGTCAGGATTACGCTTTTCATAACGTTGCAAAAATACATTAAATGTTGCTTTATCCGTGTTTGGCAACTTCGATTTTACATACTCGTAAATCTCATTTGTATACACGGGAACTCTCAATTCTACTTTCTGAACAAACTCGTCAATACATTGCATTACAGTCATTATTGCGCACCTCCTTATGTTATTTTATGCGTGCAACACTCTTTTTATTCGCACGATAATAATAACATAAATTAAGTGCGTTGTCAAGTCGATTTCTCGCCCTAACATTGAATTTTTTGTAAAACCTTGTCTTTTTACCCTGCAATCAGCGCCGCGATTCCTTTTACGAGATACGGGCAAGCAACGAGAATGGCAAAAATGACGACAAGTCCGATGACGTAATTCTTAATCATTTTTCTCGCCTTTTCTTTTTCCTCGTTCTTCTGGGCAATCGCAAAGAATATACCCATCACGATACTCCATACGCCTGCGGTTGCCAAAAGCACCCACCACATATACGGTTGATACTGCTCGAACAGATACTCTATATAAGAAGAAACCTGCTCATACTGCTCGCCCATATTCTGCGTGGTAATTGCTCCACAGTTCGTACAAACGTAAGTACGGATATTTTCGCCGTTTACTTCTTCCGTTCCCGTAAGTTCATAGTTATGCCCTGTTGCGGGAATATCCGAATAATACTCTTTCTCGCACTTCGTGCAATGGAATTTTCGCTCGCCCTCCGTTTCGCAATGCGGCTCACGCACGACTTCCGTTTCATAATCGTGTCCGGTCGCAGGAACGATATTGTCTTTATACTCGTTACCGCAAGACAAACAGGTGTGAAGCGTATATCCCTCTTCCTCGCAAGTTGCGATAAAATACGAATCGGTGAATTTATGCCCCACTGCTTTCAGAATTTCCGTCTTTATCGTGTCCTCGCAACGACGGCATTTCTTTCCGCGATAGCCTTCTTCTGTACAAGTCGGCGCGACCTCGATTTCCTCATAGTCGTGTCCGAGCGGCGGCACGA
>CAZUJW010000058.1:0-6058 GCA_964620655.1 uncultured Christensenella sp. | reverse complement strand
TTATGAGGAAAGGGGTTTATCAAGGGGGCTTGGAGCGATGCCCCCTTGATTATATTTTGTTTTACGGAATAAATTTATTTAAAATATATTGCTCTTTCTTTACCTAACAAGCAAGACGGACTTGTCTTGCTTCACTGTAAGTCCGACTTATGCGGATTGAGATTTTTCCGCATAAAGTTTTACGACTGCGGAAAAATCCCGCATAACGAGTGGTCGGATATGCGGCTCGTGTGTTTCTTTGTTAGCTTTCTTTTCACACCGAAAAGAAAGTAAGTAACTACTTGAAAAAGTTTCTACTACTTGAAAAAGTTTCTTCCCAACTTGCGTTTTTTTTGGGCTAATGATATACTATCTAAAAATATTATACTAAGGAATATATCCACATGAATCTGAAAAAGCTCGAAGCGTACGGTTTTAAGTCGTTCGCCGACAAACTTACTCTCGAATTTAACTCCGGCGTTACATGTATTGTCGGGCCTAACGGTTGCGGAAAAAGCAACGTAAGCGACGCGATAAGGTGGGTCTTGGGAGAGCAGAGCCCCAAAAATCTTCGCGGTAAAAGCATGCAGGAAGTTATCTTCAACGGCACCGCCAATCGTAAAGCGTTGGGATACTGCGAAGTGTCGCTTTATTTTGATAATACGGACAGGACTTACGCTCTCGACGCCGACGAAGTGATAATAAAACGTAAACTGTTCCGTTCGGGCGACAGCGAATATTACATCAACAACGAAACCGCTCGTCTCAGAGATATTCTCGATTTGTTCAGGGACACGGGTATCGGCAAGGACGGATATTCGGTAATCGGACAGGGCAAGATAGACGGTTTTCTTTCGGCGAAGCCCGAAGACAGAAGACAGATATTCGAAGAAGCCGCGGGAATAAGTAAGTACAAAGCCAAAAGAATAGAAAGTCAGCGTAAGCTTGACCGTACCAACGACAACCTTTTGAGAATAAAGGACAAATTGGACGTATACGAAACGAGAATGGCTCCGCTCGAAAAGCAGTCGCAGGAAGCGCTGCGCGCGAGAGAACTCCGCGAAAGACTGAAAGTAGCCGAAGTCAACCACTTTATTTACCTTACCGAACACAATGCCGAAGAACGTGACTCCGTAAGCCAGCGTCTCGAAAAGGTGACCAAAAGTTTGGCGGAAGCGGAAAAAGAACAAGTCGCGCTTGCCGACGAGTACGCTTACGTTCAGGAAAAGGTTCATACGTCCGACGACGAATACAAACGTCTTACCGACGAAAAGCTCAACCTTAGCATCGCTTTAAGCCAAAAGGACGGACAGAACAAGTTAAAGGCGCAGGAACTCGAAAACACGAGAAGGGATTTAGAACGCCTTAAAGCGGAAGTTTCAGAAAAGAACGCCGCCGTATCCAACCATACCGCAAGCAGGGAAGCCAATCAGAAAGAACAGCAACAGACCATATTAAAAATCATCGAAAACAAGAAAGCCGAAGAAGAGATTGCGGAAAGATTAAAGGAGGCGGAAGCCGACGTCGAAAAACAGCGTAAAGAGATAGACATCACCAACGAAATGCTTCTTTCCAGCGCTGATATGTGGGGGCAGATAAACGGCGGTCTCTCCAAAATAAAGACCGAAATAGCCCTTATGGAAAAGAACGTAGAAGACTACGAAAATTCTGTCGACGACAAGTCGAGAGAACTAAAAGACGTCAGAAAAAGACTTGCCGACACCTTAGCAGAACACGACAGACTCATCGCAGACAGAGCGGAAAAAATGGATACAAAACTCGCTATAGGCAAGCAGTACGGGCAGAAATTCGCTGCGAACGAAGATTCGGTAGACAGATACAACGAATTAAGAGACACCGTTGCGAAACTTACGAGCAAGGTAGAATATCTCGAAGCGAGCAAGAACAGTTACGGTTCTTACGACGCGGCGGTAAGGTTCCTTATGAGCAGAAGAGAAGACTTTATTAAGGACAAAATTCTGGGAGTAGTGGGGAGCGCGATTTCCACGCCCGCGAAGTTTGCCACCGCGATAGAAGTCGCTCTCGGCGGCAACATCAACAATATGATTACCGCCGACCAGAAAGACACGAGTTATCTTATAGATTTTCTTAACAGCAACAGGGGCGGCAGGGGAACGTTTATGCCCCTTACGGCTATGCGTCCGAGACCGCTCGAAGACGAATATCTCGACGCTTTGGAGGAAGACGGCTGTTTCGGAGTTGCGGCGGACTTGGTAAAATACGACCGTCGTTTCCGTCCCGCTATAGAAACGTTACTCGGAAGAGTAGTCGTAGTCGACACGAAAGACACCGCTATCGAAATGTCGAGACGTTTCAGAAACGCATTCAGGATAGTCACTCTCGACGGAGCGCACTACGCCGTCAACGGTACGGTAAGCGGCGGACGAAAAGAAGGAGCCGATACGAGAATTATGAGCGTCGAAGCCGACCTTGCCGACGCAAAGAGAAATCTCGCCAACAACAAACAGATTATGGAAGTTCTCGCGCAGGACATTGCCGAAGCGAAAAAAGAACTTCAAAAAATGGAAGACGCGAGCAGCGTTCTCGAAAACATAATATCGAAACTCGACAAAGAACTCACCGTCTGCGAACAGAAAAAAGAGTATATGCAACGGGAAGAAGAGCGTCTTAGCGGGGAAGTCGAACGCCTTAAAAAGTTGATTTCCGACGCAAAAAGCGAAATCGCCGTCAACGAAAATCTTTATTCCATAGAGAGTAAGAAGATGGACAACACTTCCGGCGAAAGAGTCAATACGAACGACCTTCTCGACAAACTCGCCGTATCGTTAAGGCAAAAGGAAGAAAAGTGCAACGCCGTATCCGCCGAAAAGATAGAAATAATTTCGAGCGGAAAGCAGTTGGAAGAAAAACTTACTTCCATAGAACGCAGCATAGACATATCCGCCGAAACGATAACGAGATTGAACAGAGAAATTCTCGACGCGGGCGTGCAGATAAATATCCTTACCTCCGACGAAGCGAGAATAGTGGCGGAACTCGAAAGACTTGCGAGCGAAATGGCGGATAACGTTGAGCTTGCCGCGATTCAGAAAGAGATAGAGGAGATAGAAGCGTTAAAGACCGAACTTTCGGTAAAGCAGGAAACGCTCAGAAAAAACGAACAGAAAAACAGCGAAGTCATATCTTCCCTTTCCGCTACCAAAGCGAGAGCCGAAGCGGCTCTCGAAAGGATAGAGAGCGATATAAAACTTGCCGGCGAGAGAGTTCAGGAAGAGTACGGAATGGACTACGAAGCCGCGTTGGAATTCAAAGACCACGACTTCGACGACGCGAAAGGGGTTCAGCTTGCCAAACAGCTCCGTAAGGATTTGAACTCTATGGGTGAAATCAACGAAAAGGCGATAGAAGACCTTGCGTCCATGAGCGCGGAGTACGGAGAACTGAAAATTCACTTCGACGACATTACCGAAGCGAAAGAGTCGCTCGAAGAAACGATACGCGACCTTACCGTAAAGATGGAAACCAATTTCAGCGAAAGTTTCGAGAAGATAAAAGTAAATTTTGCCGAAGTCTTCACCGAACTTTTCGAAGGCGGACGCGGAATGTTGGACCTCGATATAGAAAGGGGGCATAGCGTACTCGACGCAGGTATAATTATAGCCGCCGAACCGCCTGGAAAACGTTTGCAGAATATAGATCTACTTAGCGGTGGCGAAAGAGCGATGACGGCGATAGCCCTTATATTCGCGATAATAAAACTTCATCCGATGCCGTTCTGCGTATTGGACGAAGTAGACGCGCCTTTGGACGATAACAACGCCGATACTTATGCAAAGTATCTCAAAAAGTTCTCGCAGAAGACGCAGTTTATCATAGTTTCGCACAGAAAACCGACGATGGAACTTGCCGACGAACTTTACGGTATCACGATGCAGGAAAAAGGCGTATCCAAGTTCTTCTCGGTTAAATTAAGCGACGCCCTTAAAATGGCAAAGGAGTAATGAATGGGATTTTTCGATAAGATAAAACAGGGATTAAAAAAGACCAAAGAGAGCATATCGAAGAAGATTTTCGAAGCTTTCAAAGCCAAGGATCTTAACGACGAATTCTACGAAGAATTGGAGACAGCTCTCATTACTTCAGACATGGGAGTCACCGCGACAGAACAGATAATCGAAGATCTTAAACAAGTGCTTTTCGAAAAGAAAATCAATTCGCCCGAAGAAGCGAAAAAGGAACTTAAAGACATTCTCGTACAGAGCATAGACTTTGAAATTCCCGAATACACTTATCCGCTCGTCATTTTGGTGGCGGGGATAAACGGTGTAGGCAAGACCACCGCAGTAGGGAAACTCGCCAATTACTTCAAGAGTATCGGTAAATCTGTGGTTATAGCGGCGGCTGACACTTTCCGCGCGGCGGCGAGCGAACAGTTGGAAGTCTGGGCGGAAAGAGCGGGGGTCAGAATAATCAAACATTCCGAAGGCAGCGACCCCGCGGCTGTCGTTTTCGACGCGATAGCCAGCCAAAAAGCGAAGAACACCGACGTTATTTTGGTGGACACGGCGGGCAGACTTCACAATAAAAAGAACCTTATGGAAGAGTTAAAGAAAATTAACAGGGTTATAGAACGTGAACTTCCCGACTGCGACCAAAGGAACTATATCGTTCTTGACGCAACGACGGGACAGAACGCTATTGCGCAGGTCGAGATTTTCGACGAAGCCATAAATATAGACGGCATTATTCTTACCAAGCTGGACGGAACGGCGAAAGGCGGCGTAGTTATGGCGATTGCCGCAGAATACGAAATGCCCGTAGTATACGTAGGAGTAGGGGAGAAGATAGACGACTTACTGCCCTTTAACCCCGAAGAGTTCGTTGACGCCGTTTTGGATTAAAATCGCAACCTTAGTTTATCGCAAAGCCTGCGTTTTACGACGCGGGCTTTTATTTTATATTTATATATTATATATAAGATAAAACAATAATATAAACGGTGCTAAACAGTGCGTAACCGATATTGACGAAACGCATTTTGTATTGTAGACTTAATTTAACGAATTTTCACGGAGAGAAAAAAATGAAACGTAAATCTTTGGCTTTGTTTATCCTTGCGGTCTTTATAGCAACTACGAGTATTTTCGTTTTTTCCGCCTGCGACGGCGAAGCGAAAGAAGGGAACGGGGCGAAGTTACTTTTTTTCGACGATTTCGACTCGCTTAACCGTGACGTTTGGAACGTGTACACCGCGAAAACGGAAACCGACGAAGGCTGGGGACCCGAAGACGGAATTCGCAGGGGAGGATTTTGGGATAAGGGACAGGTTTTCACCGAGAACGGTAATCTGGTAATCCGTACCGAAATAAGGGACGGCGTCGCATATACGGGAGCTATCGACAGCGATAACAAGTTGGAAATGCACTACGGATATTACGAAACCCGCTGCAAAGTTCCGCAAGCACCGGGGATATGGTCGGCGTTTTGGATTTTCTGCGACGAAATGGGGTCTCATTCCAAAGACCCCGATATAAGCGGAACCGAAATAGATATATTCGAATCGCCTTTCTACGGTGCGAAAGAACCTACTTTTCAATCGGCAATCCATATCGGAGATTACGTCACGAGCAACGTTTTGGCTACGAGCGGACCTAATTATATAAAGAAAGAAAACATAAGCAGCGGAGTGAGCGATATATACGACGGCGAATTCCATTTGTTCGGACTCGACTGGCAGGAAAGTTATTACAGGTTTTACGTCGACGGAATTTTGCATTACGAAATAACAACCGACGACGTGAAAATTTCAAATAAGGACAGTTTCCTTTTTCTCTCGTGCGAAATCGGCGGTTCCGACGGCAAGATAGGAGAAACTCCGTGGGCAGTCTCGGTTGCGCTTTTGGGCGGTAGCGAATACCGGTTTGCCGAAAAGTATTCTCCCGTAGACTTTTTGGTCGACTACGTGAAAGTGTACGACGTAATGCCGTCGTAGTCGGCAAAAACAATTTTTGTACATTAGAGAATTAAACTATTTATAGCCTTTGCGTATTGTGTCGACCGATACCACAATATGTAGTAGTTTGTAAAAAAACGGATA
>CAZUJW010000057.1:0-6432 GCA_964620655.1 uncultured Christensenella sp. | reverse complement strand
TTTCCGCAGTCGCGATGTTTTGTGCGAAAAAATCTAAGTCCGCATAAGTCGGACTAAACAATGAAGCGGGGTAAGTCCACCCCGCTTTTCCATATTCTTATAAGTGAGTTTAAGCAATAAGTTTGTCAAGAAAAAATCAGCTTTGTTAAATTCGGATAAGGGGGAACATTATGAGGAAAGGGGTTTATTAAGGGGGCTTGGAGTCTATGCCCCCTTGATTATAAATTATCTCATCCTTATCGTCATGTTGTGCATAGCCGAAACATCCAGGCGTAAGCTGTATAAAAGCCACCGACCTTACTACCGTTTACGGCAGAAAAGCCGATGACTTTTATTTATTAAATATCCTGATCAGACTTTATTCCGATGTTGAATCCGGCATTGTTTGATTTGTATATTGATAGCCATATGAGCTTGGAGAGCCATACCAATAATTTACAAAACCGCTCGGAACAGAACTTGCCTCAAAATAGAAATATGCATATCCGCTTCCTTTATTTGACGCAAAGCCGTATCGCTCACAATTTACGATAGAAGCCGGAATATAAATCTTTTTACCTCCTGTTTGAACATCAAAACCTGCTGCGATTGAAGTAACCGTATACCCATCGATGCTTGAAGGCAAAACTATCGTATCGGAAGTAATTTTATGTGAAACTAAAGTGATCTCATTATCGCAAATGAAATAAGTAAATTTATCGTTTGATGTAAGATTGACGCCATACTTGATTGTTGCACCGCTACTTCCTTGCCATTTTGTGTCCCAATCATCGGGAATCGAATCAACAGCGATATATATTGTCGGGCAATTAACCTTTACGCCGTATTTATTGATTACCTTTACGTTGCTCGGAATGTACAAATAAGATGCGTTTGTAAGCGTCAATCCTTCTTTATGAATTTTGCTTATATTAGAACCTATTATAACCGTTCGCGCATTTGTGCGATATGCCTGCGACATAATTGTTTTTACCGGAATTAACCCGACCGCATCAAGCATTGTAATTGTATTCTCATTAGAACTCATGCAAGCAAGAACTGAGGCTTCCTGAATATCAACATAATAGAAGGTTTCATCGCTTTCATTGTATTGAACTTTAGACAATGTTATGCCGGTATTATATCTATTACACTTTGTGATACTATTTTCATAGTCTGTTGTCTCAACCTCTGTCCCGCCATTATATATTTTAGGCAATGACTCACTTTCAAAAGCTAAGAACGATGCCAATTTGCCATACTCATCATAGAAGTCAGCCCCCATAGTACAAATTTTAGAATCAAATTTTTCAACGGAGGAAGGAATATATACAAATGCATCTATAAGATCAATTGCTCCGGATTCAATCGTTTTAATTGTGTTTGGAATAATTACCTGCTTAATGGTACTTATCTTAGAAAAATAATCTGATTTTTGCTCGGAAGCCACTTCTCTGTAATAATACATTCTATTCTCTTGATTCAAAAATCCGCCGCCTAAAATTGTGATAGTTTTACCATCAACTGAACTCGGAACACTTACAATTTTTTCTTCTTTGAAATATTTATATGCTGTAATAGTATCGTCCGAATTAATTTTGTAAATCAAATCGTCATTTCTTAAACAGTCGGTAAATACTTCGGCTGGGTCAGCGTTTATTTTATTTAATTCATACCAATCATCCGTATTTGCATCTTTCTCTACATATACAAAGTTATCGTATAAACCGTTAGAAAATGCACTATTCCCGACATATTCTACATCATTTGACAAATAGATATAATCTAACAAATTTCCATATAACGAATAATCTCCGAAATATGTAATATCGGAATAATCAAATTTGATAAGTTTGCAGTTCCTAAATGCATTATTATGCAATTCAACGACTGTTTCGGGCAACGCAACTTCCGTCAAACCGCTATCATAGAAACAGCCTTCCGGTATATACGTGATTGAACAATTATTAAAATCAACTGACTTCAGGTTTGTTGCGTCCTCGAATGCGTTTTTGCCCATATATATTGTGTTTTTAGATAAAGACACACTGCAAACATCATCGTTTGAAAAAGCCTTTGCTTTTATCCCGATAACAGGAACGGAACCTACATAGTTCGGGATAATTATATCCGCTTTGCCACGAGTAATGCTTTGAATATACGTTGTATATTCGCTTGATGTCATGGTATCCTTGTACTGATTATAGTAGTTTGCGGCTATTTCTTCTGCTTGAGAATAACTATAGCTTTCTACAACATATCCCGTAATTCCGTCAATTGTCATTGTGGAATAAATTAAGCCCGCCGTTGCAATCATCGATTCGGTTGTATGTTTTCTCATATCGTCATCGGGATACCCTGCGACAATATTGGTATCGGTATCGTTAATCCACCAATGACCGTTAGTTCCTATGTAAGGTACAACACCGTTTGAAACAACAAAATCCCACGTTGTATTATTGGAATAGCTAATTCTATATGTATCATATAGACCTTCGGAAGCTACCTTTTCGATTTTTACTATGGAAATATCCTTTCCGTCTTTACCGTTGGTAACGGTAAATGTTGTCGTATAACCATCAGAGAACTCAATTTCATAGACATCAATACCATCTACAGAAGATTTACAAACAACATTCTGTACGGTGACACCGACACCGTTAGAAACAGTAAACGTAGTTTTCACCCCATCGGAAAAAACAATCTGATAAGTATCGACATTATTTTCCGTTTTTACCTTTTCAACCGAAGCTACAGTCACAGAAGAGCCATTCTTGCCGTCAATTCCGTCTTTACCGCACGCCTTGTAGTTCAACGACTTCCAGGTACCGCCGTCATCATACGACACTTCCCACATCCCGGTAAGAGAATCTATCCGAAATTCGGGCGTAACGCCGCTCTCTCCCTTTATTCTTTTTAACCATTCCTCATAGGACAAGGGAGTTTCGTTATTATTTTGAGCATAGACTACATACGACGTATAAACTTCGTAAATTTGCTGGCCTTTTTCCTCGGAACTCTCGGAACACGCCGTAATTAGACAAAGCGTTACGCATATTAAAACTATCAAAACTATGCTTTTAACAAAATTCGATTTTCTCATTTCCGTTCTCCTTTTTTCAAACGTTATATAAGAATTATATACTAACTGATGGTTAGCTGTCAATAATAACCTAACCGACGGTTATATAATAGTCTCGATGGATGACACGAATATCATTAAAAAGAGATTAAGCGAAGAGATAAAAAATAGCGGTTTGACGACTATTCAAATCGCCAAGCTCATCGGCGTTTCTCCCGAAATGATAACTCAATACAAAACCACCGACAAACTTCCTAAACTCGACACTTTCGCTAAACTTTGTAAAGAACTCGATTTAGATTCCAACTATATTTTGGGCTTAGACATTAAATGAAAGCGCCGTTATTTGTGCGTTTTTTATATCGTTTACTTTGAGCTGAATAATCAATAACTTAATTCCAAAACGTTTTTATCCCCTTTTCTTTCAATATCTTTTCGTATCGAAAAACGGCTTGTTCGCGGATAGGACGGGTGTACGGGTAGGTATTGAAAACGAACACTGCGAAAAACTCCCCCGTACCTTTTTCGACGGATACGAGTTCGTCGTTTTTTATGCGTTGAATTATGCGGTTATGGTAAGGGTACATAATAATTATTATTGCCCGTTTTCGATTAGACAATACGGGCACGGGGTGGTATACTGTTAGTATGAAATTATTCGGGTTGGAAAAATTATCGTTAGTCGATTACGACGGACACACCGCCGCTACCGTTTTTACCGGGGGATGCAATTTCCGCTGTCCGTACTGCCACAACGGTAGTCTTGTGGAGTTGGAAAAAAATCCGTATCTTATTGACGAAGAAGAGATTTTCGCCTACCTTATTAAAAGAAAAGGGCTTCTCGACGGACTTACCGTCACGGGCGGAGAACCTACTCTTCATAAGGACTTGCCCGACTTTATCCGCAAAGTAAAGGAAATAGGCTACGACGTAAAACTCGACAGCAACGGCACTAACCCCAAAATGCTGAAATTTCTCGTAAAAGAAAACCTTGTAGACTATATCGCAATGGATATAAAAAACAGTCCGTCAAAATACGCCGCCACGATAGGAAAACAAAATTACGACATATCCGCCGTAAACGAAAGCGTCGAATTTTTGAAAAAAGGCACGGTAAAGTACGAATTCCGCACCACCGCAATAGCCGAACTTATCGACGAAAGCGACTTTTACGCGATGGCCGAATGGCTCGACGGTGCGGACAAATACTTCTTGCAAAAATATCGCGATACCGACGGGTGTCTTACCCACGGCTTTTCCGCAATTCCCGAAAAAACCGCTCAAAAATATATCGATATCGTGGAAGAAAAGGTTAAACTTGCCGCTCTCCGCGGCTACTAACCGACCAAGCGTTACACGGGCGTTTAACGCAGTCGCGAAAGCTTTGTGCGTATAAACGCTTAATCCGTACAAGTCGAACGAAGTTACCGCTCGGTAAAGTGAAGTTCTGCCGTAAGGCAGCTTCACTCCGCTTGCGGCGGAACTTCACTTTTTATTAATACGCAATTAGCTCTATCACACCCACGACGGTGGCTATCGAGCCGAATATATAGTAGCATATTCCGTCTTCCGCTCCCGCAATGTCTTCCATCGCAAGAAGGGCGATAAGCACGCCTGCGATTATCGTAAGAATTGCGATGATTATATCGAATACAAGGGCTTTTTTGCCGCGACGGCGGATAAGGCACTTTATGAGCATAGCGAGTCCGTACACGGCGATAAGTGCTCCTACTATTATTATAAACCATTTGGAAATTTCGCTTTCGAACACGAGCAAAATTACGCCCAATGCGAAAACGATAATGCCGATAAAGAAGTAGAGCAGTACGTCGCCCGCCGTACTTTTCGAGCTTATCATTTTACGCAAATTGCTTACCGCTACGAAAAATCCGCCTAAAAGACAGCCGACCGCAAACACGGTGAGCATCATATTTACGACCGACCTTTGCGCTATGCACAAAAGTATGCCGACGAAAGCGAGTATCGCTCCGAAAAGACGGATAGCGGTGTTGCTTAAAGGCGAGCGTTTAGCCGAACCGCTTGCGGAACTGACGGTAGTTGCGCTTTGTTTTTTCTTTGCCATAATTATTTCTCCTTTTACTTTTAGTATCGTAATTAACGCAAGATTTCTCCTGCGCTTATTCTAACATAAATTACTCTGCGTTACAACAAAATTTATATCCTATTCCCGTTAAAAATTTATCACTCCCAAATGTTGCAGAAGGATTTTTACTCCCATAAGGATAAGAATGATTCCTCCTGCGATTTCCGCTTTGGACTTGAATTTCGCTCCGAACAAGTTGCCGATTTTCAGTCCTATTCCCGATAAAACAAACGTAATAGCCCCTATTATCGCTATTGCGACATAGATATTCACGCCCGGCAAAAGGGCGAAAGTTATTCCCACGGCAAGAGCGTCCACACTCGTAGCCAAAGCGAGGACTATCATTGTCTTGAAAGAAAACGACGCGTCTTTTTTTTCTTCGTCTTTCGACAGCGCTTCCTTTATCATTTTCGCTCCGAGAAAAACGAGCAAAGCGAAAGCTATCCAATGGTCGAAGGCGGTAATGTACTGTTCAAAAGTCGTTCCCAAAAGGTACCCGAGAAGGGGCATCAACGCCTGAAATCCGCCGAACCAGGCACCGACTATAAGGTAGTGTTTAGGCTTAACTTTCTCCCCCGAAAGACCTTTGCACACAGCCACGGCAAAAGCGTCCATCGACAAACCGATAGCGATAACGATAATCTCCCAAATGCTCATAAAAACTTGCTCCCGTTAGGTGTATTTTGCGTCGGGACAATAAAAAACCCAAGCGCAACTTAGTCGCTTGAGTCTCGATTTTTAAGACAAACCAGACTTTTAGGTCAGTATGTTGATTTGCCGCTCCGTCGGAGTATCTACTCCCTCAATACGTTACTAATATATCATATCCTTCCCCATCGGTCAAGCGTTCTTTTCTGTCGATTTCGGCAAAAAAGCGAGTGAATTCCCAAAGTAAATTCCACAGTTGAATTTGAAGTGGAATTTACTCAAAAACATTGCGATACAAAATATTCGGAAAACGATATAACAACTTAATGCTAATATGGCTCAGTCGGGGCGACGCGTAAGGCGATAGCTCGGTGAGCTGTCGCCAGCCAAAGCCGACAAGGGCTATGCCCGAAGTCCGGAAGCGCACGTCCTTACCAAGGACTTGCGTAAACGATATAACAACTTAATGCTGATATGGCTCAGTCGGGGCGACGCGTTAAGGCGATAGCTCGGTGAGCTGTCGCCGGCCAAAGCCGACAAGGGCTACGCCCGAAGTCCGGAAGCGCACGTCCTTGGTAAGGACGGGGTCACCAGTTCAAATCTGGTTATCAGCTCCATA
>CAZUJW010000056.1:0-6596 GCA_964620655.1 uncultured Christensenella sp. | reverse complement strand
TTTGAACTTCACTGCCGTAAGGCAACTTCACTGTCACTTTGTGACAACTTCACTCCGCCAACGGCGGAACTTCACTTTACCGAGCGGTAACTTCGTTCGACTTACACGGATTAAGCGTTTATACGCACGAAACATCGTGACTGCGAAAAAATCCCGCATAACGAGTGGTCGGAAGTAAAAGGAAAGGCGCCGATCCGAGACCGACGCCAATCCTAAAAAAGAGGGAACAAAATGAATATGTATCAGCCTTGCGGTGCTGATAAGCTATGTTGTGGTAAACGGCTTCGTTTTTTGTTACTGTTTCCGTTTACACCTGTATTGTAACATTACTTGTCTAAAAATAATCTTAAATAAAACCTTAAAAAAAAATTTTTCAAAAAATTTTTCTCGGCGGTCGCAAAATGCTGATTTTCGATGGTTTTTATGAGGTTTATATCATACGATTTATAGCATATCGGACGGAGCGGAAACATATTTATTAAGGTATGAACGCGGTTTTTTCAATAATTTTAATATTAAGCTGTGTGGTTACGCTCTTCCTAAATCCCGACGCCGTTCTTAATTCCCTTTTGACGGGCGGAAAGAACGGACTCGATTTTTCTTTGAAACTTTTTGCAGTGTATGCAGTGTGGCTGTCGGTATTGCAACTGTGGAAAGAACTTAAATTCGATTCCTTCTTAGGACGGAAGCTAAAACCCCTGTTAAAGAAAATTTTTCCTGACGAAACCGACGGTTGCTACGACGATTTGTCGGTGAACCTTTCGGCCAACATACTCGGTATGGGCAGTGCAGGAACGCCCGCGGGGATAAATGCGACTAAAAAAATGTCGAGTAAAAAAAATCGCACGATGCTTATCGTAATAAACTCTTCTTCCGTGCAGATTATTCCGACTACGATTATAGCAATGCGCAGCGCGCTGAACGCTCGGACGGATATAATTCTGCCGTCGATAATCGCCACGTTTTTCAGTACCTTTCTCGGATTTCTGTTAGTTAAAATTTTCGTCAAATGAACTACGTCGTTCCCGCAATTATTATCCTTACTCTTATTTTCGCCCTTATTAAAAAGGCTTCCGTATACGACTCTTTTATTATCGGCATACGGGAAAGTCTATCCTTGGTAATTTCTCTTTTACCGTATCTTGCAAGCATTTTCATGCTTATGGAAATATTCCGAGCAAGCGGATTGAGCGTAATGCTAAGCGAGCTTTTGGCTACCCCGTTATCGTATATCGGTATCCCAAAAGAGCTTTGCGAGTTACTTATACTCAGACCGCTTTCGGGTTCGGGAAGTTTAGCGGTGGTAGAAAAAATCTTTTCCGAATACGGCGTGGACAGCTACGTCGCAAGGTCTGCGAGCGTAATAATGGCAAGCAACGACACTATATTTTACATAGCCGCAGTGTACCTTAGTTCCTGCAAGGATAAGTCGGCGGGAGCGGCTATCGCTATCTCTCTCGTATCGTCGTTAGCGGGTGCGATCTTCGCTTGTTTACTGTGCAGAATAATATAATGAATTAAAGGTTCAGAGAAAGTTTGTAGACCTTATTTTTGGAAGTTTTCAGCCTTTCGGAAACGGTATTTACGGCGGTCTTTTTATCTACGCAGTCGGATAAAAGTTTTTTAAGTTCGGTAATAATCGCGTCGTCGTCGATTTCGGCTTTTTCGGCGGGTTCTATTACTATGACGTACTCCCCTTTCGGGTTTTCGTCGCGGAGAACGGACAGTCTGCCGGCGGTTACTCTCTCGTAAATTTTGGATATTTCTTTGACGAAATACGCCTGTCTGTCGCCGAGTCGTTCGTATAAAAATTCGGCTATTTTGTTTACGTCGTGCGGTGCGGCGTAGACTAAAAGATTAGCTCCGCTGTCGCGGTGTCTGTCGATGAGGGCTATTTTATCTTTATTTTTTTCCGGCAAAAATCCGATGAAGGTAAATTCTCCGTCTATCCCAGTAAGAGCCGCCGCGCTTACAGACGCGCTGACGCCGGGAATAACGGTGTATTCCAATCCCCTTTTCATAAATTCTCTTACCACTACGCTCCCGGGGTCGCTTATGCAGGGCATACCCGCATCGCTCACGAGAGCCACGTTTTTACCGCTTTCGACGAGTTCGGCAATATAAACGCTACCTTCTTTTTCTTTTTGTTTATAGTAGCTTATGAGCGGTTTTTTTATATCGTATCTTTGCAGTAGCGGTAAGGTGTGGCGAGTGTCTTCGCAGGCTATTATATCGACGCTTTTTAAGGTTTCCACCGCGCGGAAAGTTATGTCCGCCATATTGCCTATCGGCGTGCCTACGATATAAAGTTTGCTCATTTGTTGTATATTCTCCTTGCAAATTCGGTAAATTCGCCGTCGTCTTCGTACACTACAATGGGTTTTGGGATAATTACGGACGGTTTACCGCCCTTTTTGCCTTCTACTATAAAGGTATCCGCGTCCTTGTCTTTTTTCGGCTGAATAAAGTAAATTTTCTTCGGCTCGATACCGTTGTTACGCATAGAGTAAATTACGTCGGTAAGACGGCGAGCCTTGTTGACCATATAAAAAAGTCCGCCGAATTTAAGAAGCCTTGCAGCGGTTTTTATACATTCCGCTACGGACAGGCTGACTTCCGACTTGCAGATTTCCTTTTCGGTGGCGTTTTCTTTTTTGCAGTTCTCGTCGTAAGGCGGGTTGGTGACAACGACGTCGTAGCCGTCTCCGATAATTTTTTCCACGCCCTGCGCAGGGGCGTTGACTATTTCGATGACGTCGGAAAGATTGTTGTGCGTTACGCTGCGGCTTGCCATTTCGGCGAGTCTTTCCTGAATTTCGACTCCGATTACCTTTTTCGGCAGGAATTTAGCGGCGATTAAAATAGCTATTATGCCGCTCCCCGTGCCTATATCCACTACTCTGTCGGTGTGTTTTACGTTGACTAAATTAGCGACGAGAACGCTGTCGCTCGTAAAACAATATCCGTCGGAACGCTGGATAATTTCCAACCCCTTATATTCCAGGTCGTCTAATCTTTCTCCGTCTTTAAGCATAGGTTTATTATAGTAAAAATTTGCTCGTTTGTCAAAATATTAACGTCTAAGAGTAGACCGAGCCGACAAAATGGTGTATAATGAAACCAATATAAAAACACGGAGGTTTTTTATGCCACTTGTAACAAGTACCAATATGTTTAAGAAAGCGTACGAAGGCGGATATGCAATAGGCGCGTTTAACGTAAACAATATGGAAATCATTCAGGGCGTAGTAGGCGCGGCTATGGAAGAACAGGCTCCCCTTATTCTTCAGGTATCCAGCGGCGCAAGAAAGTACGCCAGCACCATCTATCTGAAAAAAATGGTTGAAGCCGCAGTAGAAGAAAGCGGACTTCCCATCTGCTTACACTTAGACCACGGTGATACCTTCGAACTCTGTAAAGACTGCGTCGATAACGGTTTTACTTCCGTAATGATAGACGCAAGCCATCACAGCTTCGAAGAAAACATCAAAATCACCCGTAGCGTAGTAGAATACGCTCACGACCACGGCGTAGTCGTAGAAGCCGAACTCGGTCGTCTCGCCGGTATCGAAGACGCCGTCAACGTAAGCGACAAAGACGCTATGTACACCGACCCCGACCAGGTACAGGAATTCGTCGAAAAGACCGGCGTAGACAGCCTTGCCATTGCGATAGGCACAAGTCACGGCGCATTCAAGTTTAAGGGAGAACCCAAACTTCGTTTCGACATCCTGGAAGAAGTCGGCAAACGTCTCCCCGAATTCCCGATAGTGCTTCACGGAGCAAGTTCCGTTCCGCAATATCTCGTCGAACAAATCAACGCTTACGGCGGAAATATGCCCGGAGCTAAGGGCGTACCCGAAGAAATGTTGCGTCAGGCGGCAAGAATGGCAGTCTGCAAAATCAATATCGACTCCGATATTCGTATGGCTGTCACCGCTACCATCAGAAAGTACTTCAAGGATAATCCTTCTCACTTCGACCCCCGTCAATATCTCGGGCCGGCAAGAAACGCCGTTAAGGAAATCGTTCGTCACAAATTGGTCGACGTACTCGGTTGCAACGGCAAAGCGGAAGAAATTCTTAAAGCATAATTCCGTTTTACTTAAAAAAGCAAAATCCCGACTTCGGTCGGGATTTTTTTGTTACGGAATACGTCTATTTTCTCAATTCGGTTCTTCTTATCTTTCCGGAAATGGTTTTCGGAAGCTCGTCTACAAACTCTACTATCCTCGGATACTTATACGGAGCGGTATGGACTTTGACGTAGTTTTGGATATCTTTCGCAAGTTCGGGTGAGCCTACGTTGCCTTTCGTAAGGACTATCGTCGCTTTTACCACCATTCCTCTGACGGCGTCGGGTACGCCCGTGACAGCCACTTCGAGAACGTTCGGGTATTCCATTATTACCGACTCTATCTCGAACGGTCCTATCCTGTATCCGCTCGACTTTATTATATCGTCTGTACGCCCTACGTACCACAGATAACCGTCGTTATCCCGCCACGCCGTGTCGCCCGTATGGTATAAACCGCCGTGCCAAACGTCGGTAGTAAGTTTTTCTTCGCCGTAATACCTCTTAAAAAGTCCTATCTGCTCCCTGTCGGTGTGCAAAACTATCTCGCCTACGACTCCGTTTTCGACGGAAACGCCGTTTTCGTCCACAATATCCACGTCGTATTGCGGATTGGGCAAGCCCATAGAACCGGGTTTTGGCTCGTTGCCTTTAAGGTTGGCGACGGTGAGAGTAGTTTCGGTCTGTCCGAAACCTTCCATAAGTTTTATTCCGGTGGCGTTATAGAACTGCTTAAACACTTCCGGATTTAACGCTTCTCCCGCTATCGTGCAGTGCTGTAAGGACGATAAATCGTATTTGGATAAATCTTCTTTTATGAAAAACCTGTACATCGTGGGCGGCGCGCAGAAAGTAGTGATATTGTACTTAGCGAAAAGCGGCAAGATGTCTTCTGCGTGAAAACGGTCGAAATCGTAAGTAAACACACATTCTTCGGCAAACCATTGCCCGTAAAGTTTTCCCCAGGCGGCTTTGCCCCAGCCGGTGTCGGATATGGCGAAGTGTAAACCGTTCTCACGTACGTCGTGCCACCATACGGCGGTGACTATATGCCCTATGGGATACTTATTGCTGTGGGTGGCTATCTTCGGATACCCCGTAGTCCCCGACGTAAAATACATAAGCATATCGTCGTCTGCCGACGGTCTTTGCCCTTCGGCGGGGGTAAAGACTGAACTTTCTTTTTCTATCTCCTTATCAAAACTGCTCCAACCCTCTCGGTCATCGCCCGTAACGCTCAAAAAACTGAGTTTTCCGTACTTAGTAGCCGCTTTTTCCACTTCATTGCACAGTCCGTCGTCGTCGGCGCAAACAACCGCTTTGACGTGAGCCGCTTCGAAACGGTAACAAAAGTCCTTTTCCATAAGCTGATAAGTCGCCGGAATAACCACCGCTCCCAACTTATGCAACGCGATTATAGCAAACCAGAATTGATAGCGGCGTTTCAGCACGAGCATAACCTTATCCCCTTTGCGGATACCGTTTTTATAAAAATAATTGGCTGTTTTGTTTGAATACGCCGAAATATCGCCGAAAGTAAAAATCTTTTCTTCTTTGTTTCGACTGAGCCAGACCATAGCTTTTTTGTCGGGGCTTTTGCGGGCGAGTTCGTCCACGACGTCAAAACCGAAATTGAAATTTTCGGGAACGTTGAACGTGATATTTTTTAAGCGACCTTTTTCGTCTACCGTTTCGTTGACGTACTTTTTATACAGTTTTGCCATATTTACTCCTTTTCGGAGATAAAAAAATCTCCGTAATTAGTTTAATTACGGAGAGACGAAAATAATTCCGCGGTACCACTCTCTTTACTCTTATTAAAAGAGTCGCTCAAACGTCCATCAACGTTTTATCCTACTATCGCAAGGCAAGCGATCCGATTACTCGAAAAAACTTTCACCGAATAGGCTCAAAGGTGATTCTGCGTAAAGGCTCTTACCGTCTCGCACCGCCCGACGGCTCTCTGAAAATTACCGTAAACGCACTGTCCTTATCACAGCCGTTAAATTGATTATGTGTATATTATGCAGTATGCGATAAATACTTGTCAAATGTTTTTATATACTTTTCGCATAAAAAAAGGTAACTCATACGAGCTACCTTTTTTACGCTTATAGATTTTAGCCTTTCTTTTCTACGTCGTAACCTGCGTAGAGAGTAAGGTCGCAAGCTATCTCATCGTCGGGGTCGAACAGATATTTGAGTCCGGTGTCGAGATACCAACCGGTAAAGGTGTAGGTATAAGTAAAGGTACCCGTTCTGCTTCCGCCGAAGGTTTCGGTTACGCCTTCGGATTTAGCTTTGGTAGCTACACTGTTTTCGGGACCGGCGGTAGTGGATTCCCACCATTTAAGGTCGTCGCCGCCTGCGTCGTTTATACCGTCGGTAAAGGTCTTGCCGGAGCTTACGCTGATTTCTTTAACGGTAATTCTGGATACCGCGGCGACGGTGGCGTCGATATTGCCCTTAAAACCGGAAGTGTAGGACACGCTGCCGCCGCTCGGATATTCCTTTATGACGT
>CAZUJW010000055.1:0-7278 GCA_964620655.1 uncultured Christensenella sp. | reverse complement strand
TAAACTTTATCGACATAGGAATAGAATAATCCACAAGGGTGGGTGGGCGGGATATGTAAAAGCCTATATACAGATAAAAACGGAATAGAAGGCATAGCTATTCCGCCCTAATCATTGTATCCTTAACTCAAAACCGTAGGTTTTGAACTTCACTGCCGTTAGGCAACTTCACTCAAAGCAACGCTTTGAACTTCACTCCGCCTACGGCGGAACTTCACTTTACCGAGCGGTAACTTCTTCGACTTACACGGATTAAGCGTTTATACGCACAAAGCTTATGCGACTGCGTTAAACGCCCGTGTAACGATTGGTCGGATATGAAACCCCTTTCCTTATAATGTTCCCCCTTATCCGAATTTAACAAACTAAATCTTTCTCAACAAACTTAATTACTTGAATAAACTTTATCGACATAGGAATAGAATAATCCACAAGGGTGGGTGGGCGGGATATGTAAAAGCCTATATACAGATAAAAACGGAATAGAAGGCATAGCTATTCCGCCTTAATCATTGTATCCTTAACTCAAAACCGTAGGTTTTGAACTTCACTGCCGTAAGGCAACTTCACTACCGCAGGGCGGTAACTTCACTCCGCCAACGGCGGAACTTCACTTCACCGTAAAACAGTAAATTCGCTCGGCTATGCCGAAATTCGGAATTTTATCTCCCGCCGTCTACTCTTATATCCTGTCCTGTAACGTAGCTTGACGCGTCGGACAAAAGGAAGGAGATTACTTCCGCAACTTCTTCGGGGAAGCCGACTCTGCCGAGAGAAATGCCTTTGCAGAATTCTTTTCTGTCTTCTTCGGTGTAGTCAGCGTTCATTTGTGTGTCGATAAAACCGGGAGAAACGCTGTTTACTCTTATTCCCGACAAGCCCAATTCTTTGGAAAGGGCTTTTGTGAACACGGACACGCCGCCTTTCGCTGCGGAATAGACGGTTTCGCACGACGCGCCGACGGAACCCCATATCGAAGAAACGTTGACGATACTGCCTTTGCTCGCCGAGATAAATTTCGGAACGTACTTTTTCGTCAATAGAATTACCGAAGTGAGGTCTGTGAAAATCATATTTTCCACTTCTTCGTCGGTACAGTCGGATAGGGGCTTTTCCATAGCGATACCCAGGCAGTTAACGAGTCCGTCGATAGTTCCGTACACGCTCGCCGCCGCAAAAAAGTCGTCTACGCCTTTGCGTGTGGAAAGGTCTCCGTATATCGGTATCACGTTTTCGGACGGTTCGACTTTTCTGTTTCTGTACTGCGCCAAAACGAGATGTCCTTCTTCGCTTAATTTCTTAACCGCAGCGTAGCCTATGCCGCCGCCCGCGCCCGTAACCAAAATTTTCATAGTTTTTCTCCGTTATTATTTTCTTATACGCCCATACTACTTTTATCCGAATACGACAAAAGGAGATATTATGAACAAGCCTGTAAATTACGGTTTACCGTCGAATAAGATACCCAAATCCGTTAAAAAAGGTTCTCATCCGTCGCAAACCGATAAAAACAACTTAACGCAATCGCTTAAAGACGAAGCGTAGTTTTCTTAAAAGAATTTCGGCTTATTTTACTCGGCGTCCGCCAATACCGCTTTTATGGTCATCGACTTGGTAGCGATGAAAGTGAACGTAGTTTCCGTCGAAAGCGTAACCGTTTCGTCGTTCGCATCCACCCACTTTACGAACACTTTATTTGCGGGTAGTTTGCCGAGAGTTACCGTCACCGTTTCGCCGTCGGCGTAGTCTTTTACAGCCACGCCCGATGCGTTAAAGACAATTATTCGATAGGATACGGCGTATCTCGCTTCGTATCTTACGTTTTCTCTCACAGTAAATGAGAACGTACTTCCTTCCGTGACGAGAGTTTCCGTTCCGTCTTCCGCTATCTCGTACCAGCCGACCAATTTTTTCCCGTCGGCGGAAAGGTCCTTACTCGTAAGTTCTGCCTTTTCGTCTTCGTACATAATTTCGTCGACAAAACCTTCTTCTCCGTTATTTACGCTCACAATAAAGCGGGCTTTTTCTTCGTATTCAGCCGTCAGAGTTACGTCGTGTCCGAAATCGAAAGGAGCAAGGCTCTTGCCTTTTTCGTCGGTGACTAATCTGTTTTCCCACTTCCAACCCTTGAAATAGTAATGTTCTTTCGTAGCCGTCGGCAGTACGTAGTCGGCTTTATCCAAAACGGTAACGTTATTTAATTCCGTTTCGCCCTCCCTTGCGTCGAGATAAACGGTATACTCGTCGAGAAAAACTGCCCTTAGCGACGCGTCTTTCTCAACCGAAAAGGTATAAGTCTTTTCCGTAGTGACTTTTTTGCCTTCGTAGTACCACGCCGAAATAGCTTTATTCTTTACTTCGGGAGCGGTCACGGTGACGGAGTCGCCTTTTTTGTACTGGGCGGAAGTTACTTTTACCGAGTCGTCGACGGTAATCGTATAAAAAATCGTCTCGTCGTCTGGCAGATTATTATCGTCTCCGGTAGCGTCTTTCCCGGGAACTACGGTATCGGTATTGCCGTTGCACGCGGCGAGCGTCGCCACGCAAAAAACGAGACACAGAACCAACAACGGTAGTAAAAATTTTTTTTCTTTCTTCATAACGACGCCTACCTTAAAACACGCATGTGAACGTGTGTTTGTCTTTTATTACATAATTATATTGTAAAATTCGTGATTAGTCAATATAAGGATTGTCCCATGCACATTGCTTTACGCAGCAAAAAACGGGAGAAAATAATTTTTACACAAGCGATATATGGTAAAACGACTACAAAAAAGCGGATATATATATCAAAGTTTTTTACTGCTTTCACAAAAACGTCGTCTACCGTACTTAGTACGCCTACGCTCCGTTTTCGCGAAAAATCAACGCACCTGTGCCACTCCTATTGTCCCGTGCAGTTGCTTTACGCCGCAACTCCACGCTCCACTCTCCACACTCCACTCTCACAAGCCTTATGCCTTATCGGCGGAATTCCCTTTAATTTCGGCTATTTCCTTTCCCAACCATTCGGCGGTTTCTTTCACAAACACAAGGCAAGGGCGAGCCTTGTAATAACTTTCCGTTCTCGGCAACGGACTTTCGGCAAAATATGCGTTGGCTTTCGTTAAAAGTTCCCGGCATACGGTGGTGGAAAACTTTCTTTCAAAATCTTCCATTAGTTTTCGTCCTTCTTCGTAAACGAATTTTTTGTCGCTTGCGGCGGTTTTATCGAGCACCGCTCCGAGAATAATCAAAGCTCCGCTCACCGCTCCGCAAGTGTTTCTCGTGCCGCACGTTCCCGCTCCGAAACAGGAAGCAAGGGCAACGGCTTTTTCTTCCGTAAGTCCCGCGTCTTCGGCAAATCCGCCCGCAACCGCCTGCGCGCAATTATATCCGCTTAAAAACAGTTCCGTACATCTATTTACGCTCATCGTAGTTTTCTCCTGCGTTTTTTCGTTAATTTCAGTCTATCACTTTTCTTAAAACAACGCAATAATACGCAAAAAAGAGAAGTGGCTCAGGTGCGTTGATTTTTTGCGAAAACGGAGCGTAGAAATATCATAGGGCTCCCGAAAAGCCAAAGTGCTTTTCGGGAAAAAGGAGCAAGCCGCAAATAGTCGGATATACAACGCCTTGTATATCCGATAATGACAGGCATTGCGACGGTGTACGGTAGACGACGCTTTCACAAAAGCCGCAAAAAACTCTGATTTATATCCGCTTTTAGTTGCATCGGCTATAATATGAATCGGGGAAAATTTATATTATTTCGTTTTTTGCGGCGTAAAGGAATGTGCGTGGGACGCTTCTCGAAAAATTTGTATTTTTCTTTAAGATTAAATAAAGCATAACTTTTTAAGATAAAGACACAAGCACAAATGGTATTCTCTTTCCTCAAAATCCGCTCCGATCGCAATAATGCGCGGGGCGGATTTTCCTTTACTTAATAACGGAATTCTGCTAAAATAATATACGTAATCAAACGAAACGGAGAATAAATGATTTATTATTTCAGCGGCACGGGCAACTGCCTTTTCGTTGCTCAAAAGTTAGCCGAAACGCTCGGAGATGATTTTCTGCCGATAGAAGGTTGCGAATGCTCTTCCGAAACGGTGGGCGTGATCTATCCCGTCTATTACGGCGGACTTCCTTTGCCGATAAAAGAGTTTTTCGAAAAAGCCGACTTTTCCGAAGTAAAATACCTATACGCGGTGGCCACTTACGGCGGCAGTATAGGAGCGGCGGACGCACAGATAGCGAATATCCTTAAAAAACGCAACCTGTCTCTCGACGCAAGTTTCGGAATAATCGCTCCCGATAATTTTATTCCGCTTTTCAATCCGCCCGATAAAAAGACGGCGGAAAGGATTTTGGAAAAGACCGAAGAAGCACTTCCCGAAATCTGCGACAAGGTAAGTAGACGCGAGCGTACGAAAATTTTAGCGAAGTTTTCGGGCAAAGTATATAAGTCGTTTGCATATTCCGCTTATCTGAACGGGCGTAGAACCGACAAATTTTTCGCCGACGACAATTGCGTAAAATGCGGACTTTGTGAAAAAATCTGCCCGAGCAAAACTATAAAACTTACCGAAAACTGAGTGGAGTGGACAAATGCCCGTTGCTACTTCTGTTTAGGCTGTATAAACCGTTGTCCTAAGGAAGCTATTCAGTACGGTAAAAAATCGGCGAACAAAAATCGCTACGTCAATCCCGTTTTTACGAAATAAAATAACTATGTATACTCTAACATTGAAAAAGGGCGAAGAAAAACGCCTTCTTAATTATCACCCGTGGGTGTTTGCAAACGAAGTATCGAAAATCGAAGGTAAGGATACGCAAGGCAGTATCGCTCTCGTGCAGTCCTTCGAAGGAAAATTTATCGGATACGGATATATAAATCACGCGTCGAAAATAATCGTCCGCATTTTAAGTTACGACGATACGCCGATAGACGAAGAGTTTTTCCGCAAAAGAATTATTAACGCGAAGAAGTTACGCGAAGATTTAGGCTACGGCGACAATTACCGCGCGGTATTCGGAGAAAGCGACCTTTTGCCGGGGTTAATCGTCGATAAATACGGCGACCATCTTTCGGTTCAGTTTTTGACTCTCGGTATGGAAGTAAGAAAAGACCTTTTGATAAAACTTCTCGCAGAAATTTTCTCTCCCGCCTGCATTTATGAGCGGAGCGACGTTTCGGTAAGAGCGAAAGAAGGTTTGCCCGAAAGAAAAGGTCTTCTTTACGGAACTCTCAATCCGAACCTTACCATTGAAGAAAACGGCGTAAAAATGCGTATCGATATAGAAAACGGGCAAAAAACGGGATATTTTCTCGACCAAAAAGAAAACCGCGACAACCTTAAACACTACGTCAAGGGGAAGACCGTCCTGGACTGTTTCTGCAATCAGGGCGGATTCAGTCTTTGCGCCGCAAAATACGGAGCCAAAGAAATAACCGCCGTAGACGTAAGCTCTCTCGCTCTCGACTGCGTGAACGAAAACGCCCGTCTTAACGGTTTTTCTTCGATAAAAGCGGTGGAAGCCGACGTGTTCGAATACCTACGTCAATGTAAGAGAGAAAACAAAACTTTCGACGTGATTATTCTCGACCCGCCCGCTTTCGCAAAAACCGCCGACGCCGTAAAAGCAGGATACAAAGGGTATCTCGACCTTAATCGTCTTGCGTTGAAACTTCTTAACGAAGGCGGGTATCTCGTGACGTGTTCCTGTTCCCAACATATGACGCCGGTGCTGTTTTCGAGAATGATTTCCGAAGCGTCTTTTTCTGCGAGAATACCCGTCAGGCTTATAGAAAACCGCGCGCAGGCTCGCGATCACGCCACTTTGCTCGGTTCGGAAGAAGGGGTTTATCTTAAAGTTTGCGTGCTTTATAAACAACCTATGTAGATATTGACTATTTTACGGTTAAGTATTAAACTAAAAATAAAAAACGGAGTGAAAAATGAGATTTAAGGCAAGCGGCACTTGTGCCCAATTCATAGATATAGAAACGGAAAACGGAATAGTCGCCGACGTTAAGTTCGTCGGCGGATGCTCCGGCAACACGCAGGGAGTGGCAAAACTTATTGTCGGCATGAAAATCGACGACGTTATCGAAAAACTCCGCGGTATCCGCTGCGGATACCGTAACACGAGCTGCCCCGACCAGCTTGCGAAAGCTCTCGAAGAGCTGAAAGACAAGGAATGAAATGAACTTCGTAAACGCCTCTAAAACGAGCAGAAAAAACCGTTATCTTCTTGACCTCCCTTGCGGACATTGCCTTATCGATACGGGCTACAAGCGGGAATACGCCGACTTTTTGACCGACCTTGCCAAATGCGGACTGCGCAAAGACCAAATAAAGTTTGTGATAATAACGCACGCCCACGCCGATTGCGCGGGATTTTTGAAAGAACTTATCGAAGACGTCCGTCCCACCGTAATCTATAACCCCGACCAAAGGAAACGGCTTGAAGCGGGAAAGGACGATCTTAATACCTACGTTTCTACTTTCTCCGCCCTTATAGTAAGTAAAACGATGACGGCTTTCGTCGATAAGTATCACTGTTTTCCCGCGGTAAAATGCGATAACTTTATTCCTTATCACAACAATCCGCTCGCCCCTTACGGAGTGGAGCTTATACCCCTTTCGGGACATACCGACGCCGACCTTGCGGTCAAATACGGTAGCAACCTGTTCTGCGGAGATCTGTTCCGCAACGATTGCTTCTCAAGCCACAGATTCCCGCTTTGGGTACTCAATAAGTTCCGTTTGGTTACTTCATGGGAAACTATCCTTACCTATAAAGATATCGCCACCGTCTACCCGACCCACGGAAAACCTTTCGACATTTCCCTTGTCAAAAAGGATATAGAGTATTGGCGTAATAGGGGCGTGTTCAAACTTTTTAAGAAAAAATAACAAATATTACGATAAAGTGAAGTTTTCCCGACCACTCGTTATGCGGGATTTTTCCGCAGTCACGATGTTTTGTTCGGGAAATTTATTTGTGTAAATCCCATCCACCCTTACGGATTATTCTATCCCTATGTCGATAAAGCCTATTCAAGTAATAAGTTTATTAAGAAAGATTTAGTTTGTTAAATTCGGATAAGGGGGAACATTATGAGGAAAGGGGTTTCATATCCGACCAAGCGTTACACGGGCGTTTAACGCAGTCGCGTATGCTTAGTGCGTATAAACGCTTAATCCGTGTAAGTCGAACGAAGTTACCGTTCGGTAAAGTGAAGTTCCGCCGTAGGCGGAGTGAAGTTCAAAGCGTTGCTTTGAG
>CAZUJW010000054.1:0-8134 GCA_964620655.1 uncultured Christensenella sp. | reverse complement strand
AACGAACGATACTTTCATCGCTCTTTAGCGGCTTCGCCGTAGCAAATCCGCCGTTTTTGTTGAAATACTGCGCTCGAAAACCCTTGCAAGCAAGTTTTTTCGCTTGTATAATAACATTAAAAAGCGCCGTAAATCAAGACCTTTTGCAAAAAAGATGTGTCCCTTTGTGCAAAAAAGATGTGTCCCTTTGCGTTTATTTTATGCTTATCACAGAAAATCAAGGATACTAAACGGTACTTCTCTGTATTTATGCAAATTTTTTGCTTTTGAAGTGTGCTTTACTTCTTTTTTGTACTTCTCTTTTGCATCGCCGTATTTGTTATACGCTTCGGCAAACACCGCTACCATATATACATTTTCTTTAGTTTCGGTGTACGGTCGTAAAAAACGGAAACTCGGGTTTTTATTAAAGCGGGGAACTTGCCCGAAAACCATTTCTACCGTACTCAATACGCCTACGCTCGATTCCCGGTCAAAATCACGACCTTTATGCCACTCCGATTTTTGCAGATTCTATGCCTTTTACTATATTTTGCCTTGCCCTGAACCACCTTTATAGTTTACAATGTTTTATATCAAAATCAAAATTTCGGAGAAGACCATATGACTACGATAATTTCTGCGGCGAAAGCGGCACAATACGTAATTTTCTGTGCATACATAGCCGTGCTTATAGCCGTAGCTATATTCAGCGCGAAGAAAAGTAAATCCCTTAACGACTTTATGTTCGCCAACAAAGGGGTCGGCGGGTGGCTCAGTGCTTTTGCTTACGGCGCAACTTATTTCAGTGCGGTAATATTCATCGGATATGCGGGGAAGTTCGGTTGGAACTTCGGTTTGTCTTCCGTTTGGATAGGCATAGGAAATATGCTTATCGGCACTCTCGCCGCCTGGCTCGTTTTAGCGAAACGCACGAAAAACTTTACCGTCGCGTTATCGGCGAGGACCATGCCCGAGTTTTTTGAAAAACGGTACGAATCGAAGCACCTTAAACTCGTGGCGTCCTTGCTTATCTTTGTTTTCTTATTGCCCTATTCGTCGTCGGTTTATCAAGGTTTGGGATATATTTTCTCGCAAGTTATGAACCTAAAACCCGTATATTGTATAATTATCCTTGCCGCAGTAACGGCTGTTTATCTCTTTCTCGGAGGGTATTTTGCAACTTCGATCACCGACTTTATTCAAGGAATAATAATGATAATCGGTATTCTTGCGTGCGTGTTTGTTCTGTTAGGTAAAGACGCGGTAAATTACGGAGAAGGGTTGAAAAAACTTACCGAATCGGGGTTGGGTTTTTTTCCGTCGACGAAAGTTCCCGAAGGAAAAACTTTTCTCGACAGTCCCGCTTTTAACGTAACCGTTCTCACGCTACTTACTTCTTTCGGTATATGGGGATTGCCGCAGTCGGTACATAAATTTTATGCGATAAAAGACGACGCGGCGATAAAAAAAGGAGCGGTTATAAGTACCGTTTTCGCACTTATAGTAGGTTGCGGCGCATATTTTACGGGGAGTCTTGTTACGCTGTTTATAAGCAAAGACGAATTCACCGATGCTCTCGGCGGAAACTTCGACCGACTCGTACCCGAAATGCTCTCCAATAACCTTTCTCCCGCTCTTATGGGGCTTATACTCGTGTTGCTCTTCTCGGCGAGTATGTCCACTCTCGCTTCTTTATCCTTATCTTCCGCTTCCACCGTAAGCGTGGATTTTTATAAAGGATACGTTAAAAAACAAGCTCCCGACAGCAACGTAACCGTCCTTATGCGAGTGCTGTGTCTTGTGTTCGTGGCGATAAGCGCGGTGCTTGCGATTATAGAAATCGACGCTATTGTCACGATGATGAGCCTTAGCTGGGGGCTTTTGGCGGGGTGCTTTATAGGTCCGTACGTTTTGGGTTTGTATTCGAAAAAGATAAATAAAATCGGCGTTTACGCTTCGATAATAACCACGCTTATTATAAACGTAGCCATGATAATAGGGCTCGGCGCAATGCAAACGCCGAACGGTAACTTCGGCGCTATATTGAAATCGGGTATCGGTCGCAGTCCGTTTATAGGCGTAGTAAGTATGGCGGCATCCTTTATAGTAACGCCGTTGTTCTCGGTAATTTTCAAAAAATACGTTCCGAGCGAACGATTGTTAAATACGCTTTTCGAAAAATAATCAAAAACAGGTAACGAAAAAATTAAAACCGCGTAGTCTTAACGGATATGCGGTTTTTCGTCATATTTTCAAATTGACGCTTTGATTGTTCAGGGTAATTCCTGCTACAAAAAATATAGGGACTGTCCGGAAAAAGTTTTTATAGCCCCTTTTGCTCTACACGATTTAATCTTTCGATTTATAGTACAGGCAGCAATGACAATAGCCTTCGAAATCGGGGTCGGCAATCTGTTCTCTGAACTCCTTGCACATACACTTATAGTCTTCGGTACGCTCCCGGCGGCAAGGACAATACCCGCCCGTTCTTTTAAGTCCCTCGCGGACGGTTTCTACTATCTCTTTGTTTTCGTTAAGTCTGACCATAGTATTATTATTTGAAAGTTTTTAACACGTTATGCGCGATTTTGCAATACAAGACTTTATTTTCGTACACTTCGCCGTCCACTTGCGTCTTTCCGTCGTCGAGCAAAGTCACCTTAACTTCTTCACAACGAACGTGTTCGGTAACGGGATTGGTTAAATGTTTCCCTTTAAGGAACTGCAACAACAGTCTAAAAACTTTAAGTCTTGTAGTTTCGTTGACGATAACGACGTCGAGAAGTCCGTCGTTGACGTCGGAGCCCGGACCTATGGGCATTCCGCCGCCTATGTAGATACCGTTGCAGACAGAAGTGATTATTATCGATTTTTCTTCCGATTTTCCGTTGAGTTCTATAATCATCCGATGAAAACGAAGGTGCAGAACGGTATACAAAAGCGACGCATAGTATTTGGCTTTGCCGCGGAAAGCTTTCATCTGTCCGTATTTTACCAGAACGTCCACGTCCATTCCCGCTCCGGTAGTATTGAGAGCTCTTCTGTCGTCGAGCTGAATAAAATCGGTATATCCTATATCGTCTTTAAGAATAAATTCGAGCGCCTTAGCCGGGTCTCTCGGAATATTCGTGGCTTTTATATAATCGTTGCCGGTGCCGCAGGAAATAAAACCGACGGTTATTTTAGAAAAATCTTCTATCCCGTTAAGTGCTTCGTTAAACGTGCCGTCGCCACCCATGACAATGAGTTTGCAGTCGTCTTTTTTGTTAAGCTCCCGCACGATTTCCTGCGCATGTCCCGGGTACGCCGTGCGGTAAACGGTATACGGGAGTTGTTTTCCCGTAAGAATTGTTTCTACCGTCTTTAAGGCGGCAAGGCTCTTGTCCTTACCCGAATGCGGATTTATCAATATGTCGTACATTAAAGTCATCTCCAAACAATAATAGTATATTTTTATCTTATCAAATATCCTTTCCGATGTAAAGACATTTTTAATTTTCGGAGCGTCTCATGTACATTGCTTTACGCAGCAAAAAACCATCGCTTCCGAACCGCTTCGCCGTTTTTGTTACCCTTCCCGAAACCTCGTATATAAAATTTATATACGTAATATAAAGTTATTATATAATATACGTTCACTTAAACGTTTGATTAAACTTAATAAAACTGCTATACTAACGGTATGAAAAAGTTTTTAGTAACGGGTATGTCTTGCAGCGCGTGCGCCGCAAGAGTAGAAAAAGCGGTAAGCGTTTTGCCGGAAGTAAAGAAAGCGGAAGTCAATCTCCTTACCGGAACGTTAAAAGTGGAAGGCAATATCTCCGACGATATAATTTATGACGCCGTAAAAAAAGCGGGGTACGGCTTGGCTCCTTACACAGACGACGTTTCTTTACCGAAAGAAAAAGGTCTATCTCTTAAAAATCGTCTTATTATCTCCGCCTGCTTCTTGGTTCCGCTGTTTATAGTGGCTATGGGCAGTATGATGGGGATACCGATGAATTTCCTTACCGACAGACCTATACTGTTCGCGGGAATTCAGCTTGCGTTGACTATTCCGATAATAGTAATCAACTTCTCCTACTTTACGAACGGCACTAAGTCGCTTTTTAAGGGTTCGCCTAATATGAACACTCTTATTTCGGTAGGTAGCGGGGTTGCGTTCCTGTACGGACTGTACGCCTTTATTATGATAATAGTGGGTACGGTTAAGGGCGACCACATGACGATACACTCCTTTATGCACAATATGTACTTCGAGAGCGCGGGAATGATACTTACCCTTATTACGTTGGGAAAATTTCTCGAAGGACGTTCCAAAGGAAAAACTACCGCCGCGATAGAAAAACTTTTACGCCTTGCTCCCGATACGGCTACCGTAGTAGGTCCCGACGGAGAAACCGTTCTTCCCCTGTCGGAAATTAAAGTGGGCGATATCGTAAAAGTTACTACGGGAGAAAGAATACCGCTCGACGGCGTAATTACTGCGGGTAAGGCTTCCGTAGACACTTCGACCATTACCGGCGAAAGTATTCCCCGCGACGCCAATATAGGCGACGAAGCTATCAGCGGAACGCTCGTAGTAAGCGGATATATAGAATTTAAGGTGACGGCTGTCGGCGAAGATACCGTGTTGAAAAAAATCGTTCGACTCGTGGAAGAAGCGTCGTCGTCGAAAGCTCCGATTTCCCGACTCGCAGACAAGATAAGCGGCGTGTTCGTACCCGTGGTTATGAGTATAAGTCTTGTTACGTTCATCGTATGGATGTGCGTAAAAAAGGATTTTTCGTTCGCTCTCAATATGGCGATAAGCGTACTCGTAATTTCCTGTCCGTGCGCGTTGGGACTCGCTACCCCCGTAGCTATTATGGTCGGCACGGGTAAAGGCGCAGAAAACGGTATTCTTATTAAAAACGCCGAAAGTCTGGAACTACTTCATAAAATAAACTGCATCGTCTTCGACAAAACCGGGACCATTACCGAAGGACGCCCCGCCGTCGAAAACTTTTACGGCGACGAACATTGCTTGTCGGTAGCGTATTCTTTGGAAAAAACCTCTTCTCACCCGTTGAGCGCGGCGGTAGTGGCTTACGCCGAAGAAAAGAACGTTCCCGCAGCGGAAGCCGTCGACTTCGTAGAAATCGCAGGCAAAGGACTTTCGGGTAAGATAGACGGAAAAGTGTGTTACGTCGGGAATAAAAATTTTCTTACCGAAAACGGCGTGGAAGTGCCCGAAGCGAACGGCTTTACCGTAATACACGTTGCGGAAGAAAATAATTATTTAGGCTATCTCGACCTTTCAGACCCCGTCAAACCAGATTCGGCGAAAGCGGTGGCGGAACTTAGAGCCATGGGCATAAAGACGGTAATACTTACCGGCGACAACAAACGCAGTGCGGAAAAAGTTTTTGCGGAGGTGCAAACCGACGAATATATCTCCGACGTTCTTCCAGCAGACAAAGAAAGTATCGTAAAAACTTACCAAAAACAAGGACTTAAAGTGGCTATGGTGGGCGACGGTATAAACGACGCCCCCGCTCTCACGAGAGCCGACGTAGGCATAGCCATCGGAGCGGGTACCGACATAGCTATAGACAGCGCGGATATAGTTTTGGTAAAGAACAGCCTTTCCGACGTGGTCAGAGCGATAAATTTAAGCAAACAGACGCTACGGGTAATAAAACAAAACCTGTTCTGGGCGTTCGGATACAACGTACTCGGTATTCCGTTAGCGGCGGGCGTGCTGTATCCCGTTTCCGAAACTCTCGTTCTTAACCCCATGATAGCGGCGGCGTGCATGAGCCTTAGCTCGGTGTCGGTCGTTCTTAACGCATTGCGTTTGAGCGCGTTCGGCAAAAAGAAAAACAAAAAAGGAGAAAATACGATGAAAACAATTCACATTGACGGCATGATGTGCCAACATTGCGTAAACCACGTAAAAACCGCTCTTCTCGGCATCGAAGGAATAACTTCCGCCGAAGTCGACCTGTCTGAAAAAACCGCCGTAATTAACGACTGCGACGTAAGCAACGAAACGATAAAGGCAAAAATAGCGGAAGCGGGTTACAAAGTGACTAAGATTAAATAATTTTTTCGGGGCGGGCGAACAGCGTTTTTCCTTTCGGGAAGAGAAAACGATAGTTTTCAAAAAACAAATACGATTCTCCGCCCTTAAATTTTTGTTTTTTTAAGACAATTTACATTTTGTGTAGTAAAATATACATAGGCTTTATATTATATAAAGCACACTATTACATCTAAGGAAGGGTAAAAATGAAACTTAAACGCTCTGTAATTATTATTGCCGTGTCCCTTCTTCTGTGTTTTACTCTCACGGGTTGTTTGAGCGTAGTGGGCGGCATACTAACGGGGTTGGACGCGGTATTCCGCTACGTTCAGGGTTTTGGAGAAGACGAACTTCCCGAACAGACCGTCTACGGCAGTGCAAATCCCCTTGCCGTAAGTTTTCGCAACGGAAAAATGGTGGCGATATGGGACTATACCAATAACGTAGACTACGTCCTTTCCGTCACCGACGACAACGATATAACCACCGTTTTCGATCCGTCGGATACGACGCACGCCGAATATAAAGATTATTACGGCGACGGAATTTTTTATCTCGAAAACGCCGGGTACGACTATTCCGACTCAATAGATCTTACCCTTAAATCGGTCTACAAAAACAACACTTACGACACAGTCACCGCTTCTTACGACGGGCTGTCTAAAGCCGATTACGACGCTTATACCGCCAACGTACCGGGCGGTTTTACCACGATAGACTCCTATATAGCGACGAGATACGAGATGTTCGAATATTTTGCCTATCTTCTTATCTTCCGCCCCAACTCTACCGAAGTCGCCGAAAAAGGCGCCACTTACGAAAAAGTGGAACAAGAATTTTATATAGCGTACGACTATCAGGGAATTTACGACGGTACTATTACCGCCGACAAAGCGTTTGAGTCGGAAGTTCTGTCAGCGGTAGCTTCCTTCGAAGACTCGGCAGCCTACAATTACAGCTACGAACGGGACGGGAATATCGGCACATACGTCCTTCGCTTCTACTACGACGTAAACCCATACCTTATGACGAGCAGCAAGGATACCTACGTCAATGCCTACACTTCGACCGAACCGCCCCACTATGACGACACGGTTGCGCACGAGCGTACTTTCGCTATCGATAACAGAACCCAAACGGTATCGGTATCGAGCAGTGATCAACTGTATTTCGCCATCAAAAAAGGCTACAAACCCGTTCCCGTAACCGGCAGCAACGCCGAATATATCTATGCGGAATTAAGGCGTATACTTTCCTTAATAAACTCCGACGCCGACAGCGTACCTACGAAAATTCACCATATTTACGACTATATGGTAAATACGGTAATCTACGACTATGATTTCGTGGAAAACACTCTCGAACAGGAAGTCGACGACCAGAGTATATTTTTCTCGTACGAATGTCTTTATCTCGAAGGGGTTTTGGGTTACGATCCGTCGAGCAAGAGTTTTTCGACCAAAAACCGCGTAGCCATCTGCGACGGATTAAGCAAAGACTTCCTTTGTTTTACTCAGATAGAAGGAATAGAATCTTTGAAAATCTCCGGTACGGCAAGCGGCGGAGCGCACGCCTGGAACAAAGTCTGCGTAAATAGCCGCTGGTACATGGTAGACACGACGTGGGGTAACGTCCTTAATTCCTCCGGCGTCACACATAAAAACTACGAATATCTTTCGCACGACTACCTTATGACGAAAGACGACTCCGCCCACGAAGAAGATAAGTGGTACTCCTACCCGAAAGCGACGGGGAAGTATAACTTCATTTTCTCCAATTAGGTAATAATAACGCAAGTGAAGTTCCGCCGTAGGCGAAGTGAAGTTGCCTTACGGCAGTGAAGTTCCGTCGTAGATGGAGTGAAGTTGTCACATAGTGACAGTGAAGTTGCCGCAGTTTGCGGCAGTGAAGTTATTGCGTAGCAATAGTGAAGTTGCCTTACGGCAGTGAAGTTCAAAACCGACGGTTTTGAGTTATGGAAAAAGATCAAGACGGGATAGGATAGAAGTTCTATTCCGTTTTTTATTATAAGATTAGCTTTTTACTTTCTTTTCGGTGTGAAAAGAAAGTAGCAAAGAAACACAC
>CAZUJW010000053.1:0-8691 GCA_964620655.1 uncultured Christensenella sp. | reverse complement strand
CCTTACCTTGAGTATGCCGTAGGACGTGAGGCGCTCGTTTTTCCCGGCGCCGGTAGGTTCAATTCCTACCATACTCACCAAAGGGCAAAACGACAAACGCCCATTTGTAGTAGTGGTTTAAGCGCGTCATATCATATTAAGCCACTATTCAACCCGAGCATGTTGTAAAACTGCTCTCCGGATATTATTTCTACGGCAAGAGCCGAATTTACTTTTAGGAGGTGAGAGTATGGCAAGAAAGAGTAAGTACACTGACAGTCAGAAGAAGGCGTACTACTCGGGTATGGGATACCGGGCAGCGGTCGAAGGTAAAGCGATCCCGTTCAAGTCAGACAAGACTAAACGTTCGTTTTTAGCCGGTTGGTTCGCGGCAAAGAAGAAAGTTTCCAAATACCCGAATAGGCCGTCGAAATAGTAAACAATTCATCCAGACGTAACTAACAAATAAAAATTAAAGGAGTAAAAAACAATGGCAAAAGAATTAAACGAAAAAGTAACAGTAATTGAAGGTAACGAACCCGTAACAGTAAGCGAGATTGAAGAAAGCACGTCCAACGAATTAGCGTTAAAGCTCTTCCGTGAGAAGTTTGTCGCAAGCGGTAAAGAGTACTGGGGATACTTTTGTAAAGGGAACATTGCGGGTAAGGCTGTAAAAATAGAGTTCGTTCCTTTAGACAACGGCGGGTATGAAGTGCTTGACTTCGTGTTCCTCTTCGCCGATGAAGCGAATATAAACGTTCAAACGATTGTTTCTAAAAACAATATGGGACGTAGAGTCAGTTATACTTCTTACGAAGCGTACAACCTCACACCGGACGGAAAGAAGTTAAGTTCCCCGATTAAGCCGGCAAGAAGAAGCGACGAGTCGCTCTTTAATATGGCAATTCAGTATTTATAAAATTATATATCGACTTAAGAAGTAATTTTACTTCCCTTACTTAAAACTAACTCTTTACGCGGAGTATAACTGCGTAAATCTAAAAAAAATAGGAGATTGAAAAAATAATGAAAAAAATTATACTTATTATTCTTGCAGTAGTTCTCTGCGCAGGCGTTGTCGGCGGTAGTATTGTAGGAATCATCAAACTTACCGATAGTACTAAATTCGATACGAAAGAGATATCGAAGTTTTCGTACTCTGTCGGCGGACTTGACGGTAGCGGTAAATATATGTCCACTAACGCAAGTATTTATACGAAAGACGCTTTCGAATGTCAAGGCTTAGAATGTGCTCTCGACTTCGATAACAGCGTATCGTATCAGATTTATTTTTACGACCAAAACAACGACTTCGTACATACTACCGGCAAACTCACCGGTGCGTTTGTCAAAGATAGTGTGCCTTTCTTTGCTAAGTATGCAAGAATAGTAATCACGCCTAACGATGACGACGTTGTTTCTAAACTCGAAGTAGTTAAATATGCTAAACAATTAACCGTTAAGGTAAATCGCGAACAAGGCTATAAAAACTATACAGAGAATTTGTTTGTTGTTGAAAAAAGTGGAAAATATTCCATCGCTCAATCTACTGGTGAATTGGTCGAAGAATCCGCAGCCGATGCTCCGGATATGAATGTTTCGACTTTTATAAACGTAAGTAATTATAAGAATGTACTTGTTTTTCGTCTTGATTCTATAGGTACTGCTGATAATCTTACTCTTTTCCTTTATGATGAAAATAAAAACTTTATTGAAGGATTAAGGGTTGGAACTTATGCTTCTTCTTTTGTTTCAAGTGAAAATATTTGTTATTACACGATTGATTTTAATAAACTAAATAAAGAATTTACTTATATGAGAACTTTCGCTAGTGTTAAATATGATGTTCAAATTCTTTGCCGTTAATTATATGGGGGAATAACAATATTCCCCTTTCCTTTTTTTTATCCTATGAAAAAACTTTGTCTGATATTGCTTATATCGATCATTGCTATTATGAGCGTTTTATCCACGTCTAACGGCGTGGCTTTTGCGGATACCGTCGTTTATAGTGACGTTCTTGACGATTTGTCAAAAGACGAGTTTTTTGATAAAAGCAGTTATGTTATCAATCAGACTGACTATTCGCTTTCTATCATTCAAGTTGCGGAAGGTAACGATAAGTCGCTTCTCGTATACGTGTATCAGCCGTCCGCCGGTAAATACGATATTTTGGCGAAGAAAATTCGTATGAGTGTTAATGATGGATTTTCTTACGAAGATTATGATTTGACTTTGCTTAGTCGCAACACTTGCTTTTATAAGTATAAAGTCGATAATTACGTAGCCGATTATACGTCCACTACCGTGAGAACGTATAAAACAACGGCTCTTTTCCGAGAAGCAAAAGAAGAGTTAGGCGATACCGTCGTGGATAAGAACAACAATACTATCTCCTATGTATCCTACTCTTGCCCGTGGACTTTCTATACGACGGTTAATTCTGACGGAAAGACCATATTCGGCAAAGAAAAGGATAAAACTATTACCGTTACCGATAAATATTGCGGTCAGTTGCTTTTTGAAAATGCCGGCAATGACCTAACCGCCGGACTACTCGGAAGCGTTGAATACGGTATGCTCCATTTTATCGCGTTTAATGCTGATATAACTATTGACGAATTATATAAAGCGGATGTCGCTTATACGATAAACGTTTATGAAGATTATTTAAATCAAGTTCTCGGAATTACGCAAGAAAATTATAAAGATAAAGTTTTAAGCGAAACGAGATATAACAAGACTTTGAATTGTGAAACCGAAGGAATGTATCAAGGCGATTTTTTGTCGCATAAATACACGTGGAAAGAGATAATGAGTCGCGAGGATTTTGTAAATAACGTATGCACCGCAAGTTCCGCGTTCTTTGATTCTAAATTAACGGAAAAAGGGTCCGAAGAAATCAATAATAAGCAATGGGTCTTAGTTTTGTGCAGTACGACAATAACGCAAATATCGCGTTCTACAGGCGTCGGTAATTATGAAAGTCGTTATACTCGTTCTTGTCTTACCGATGAGACTATACTTCGTTTAGAAGGTAAATCTCAAGGCGAAGTTTTTAATCTTGGTGTTGTCGATAATTATCAAGCCGGTGACGGCGTTCCGGATAACGAGGAAAAATACGCCGTTAATTGGGATTATATCGGGCAATGGTTCGAGCAATTCGAAGACTGGTTCAAGATTATCGGAATAATACTTGCTGGCGTTTTGTTGGTTGTTTTATGTATGTTCTTGTTCCCATATATATCAAAGCTTGTAAAGTTTATACTTAAGGTTATAATAGCACCCTTCCGATTATTGTTCTCTAAGAATAAAAAAGGCGGTAAGTATGGCACGTAAGAAAAGACCTACGAGAAAGTATAAGCCGAAAAACGAGTTTCGTTATAATAACAGTAAATCGGGTGCGGGACATCCGAATTACGTTTTCGGGGAAACGAATACGTCCTATAAATCTTTGAGTATTACGCATAGTCCCGACAAGAAGTATAAGCACGTACAACTTCAAAAAAACCCGAACCCGAAAGACGGTAGAAACGCGTATCTCGAATTAAAGCCGAAGACCGCAAGAAAGGAATATTATTCCGCTCCGCTCAACGGGTGGAAATTCTCAAAAATAGATATGGCTGTCGTGCGGCATACGACCAAGAAATACAAAAAGGCAACGAATAGGCATAAAAAAAGAAAGTGAACAGCTTAGGATAAAATCCGCAGCGGTCGGAGTATTGCATCCGTATTTCACTTTCTACAAGTAGTATAAAGCAATAAGACTTCGATGTCAAGTAAAGGAGTAACTAATATGAGATTTCGTAAAGCAAAACAATTACAACAAGCAAAGCCCGAAACTAAGGGCGATAAAGCGGTAAAAGGCTTAAAGGGTACGTTCTATGCGGTTAAAACGTTATGGACGGTAGGTCTTTTAGTCCTCGGTTGCGTTTTCGTTTGGGCTATAGTGTCTGCCATCAGCGCAATCGGTACAGAGTTGACCGCTATATTCGGATGAAAAAACTTGATGTAATAAAGAAAAGTATACTTTATTTAGCCTTAGCTATAATAGCCGGGCTTGTTATAGGATATTTCATTTTTGTAGGGAAAGCAATATGAAAACAAAGGTTTGGCAATTTTTTGAAAAATTAGATTATCGTCACTATATATGCGTGGGTATTACGATAGCGTTTGCGCTTACCAATGCGTTCGTATTTCCTTATACGTTCCCTCGCTTGTGGGAATCTATTTGCGATTTCGGCACGAGCATAGCATATTACTTTCTTTCTTTGTTTAGGCTCGAGCTCGAGGGCGTTCGACCGACTGTAGTTGAGTATTCTCGTATGCCGTTTTCTCTTTCCGATAGAGTTCCTGAAAACTGGGACGCGTTTAAAGAAAGTTGGAATCTATACTGGAAAACTTTTGCCAAAGGCGATACCTTCTATGATTATGTTTTATGTTTAAGCAACGGTGCGCTCATTGGTTCTTACATAATCTCAATGATTGTACCCGTTGTTATTATGCTTGTGATAATATATAAAACGGTAATATTAAAGCCTAATAACAATTATGGAGTTGATACTAAGGCGTTAAAGGCTTTTAAGAAATTATCTGATAAAACGTATCGTCCTATTAAATCTTGGATAAAAGCCTTTATTGAGTTCGTCAATACTAATAAATACTATCGCTATATATGGACAGCCATTTGGCTCTTGTCTTTTAATATAGTGAGCATATTTATCGAGGCTTTGGCTTTTTATTTCTACTTTGTCATAAGTTTCGACGTAGCGACAATATATAAGCAAGTATATAAACTCTTGCTGGACTTAAGCGTTATGCTAAAATTCGTTCCTATACCTATCTGGCTTTGTGTCGGGTTATACATATTCAACGTGATACGTAAACGCTGCGGATACGATAACCTCTATCATATGGAACTTAAGAACCGCGGTTTTATCAACGAACGCCCTATTGTATCTATGATATGCGGAACAATGGGCAAAGGAAAAACTACCGTATCTACGGATATGACGTTATCTACGGATATTATGATAAGAGACGAAGCTTATAAGATACTTCTTAAAACCGACCTTATGTTTCCCTACTTCGACTGGATAGTTCTTGAGAATTGTATTAAAGAAGGGGCTAAGCGAGGAAAGATATATAATCTACGTACTGCGAGAATATTCTTACGTACCGTGCGTACGTTTTATGACAAAAGCAAACGCAGCGGCAGCGTTGGTTACCAAAAAGCCTTTATTAGGCGCTTAAAAAAGGTATACGGATATGCTTGTAAAGACTTATTGTTTAATTACGACGTAGAACGGTACGGCGTTACATATAATAACGGTTTATACATTGTAGATATATGGACGGCGTTAAACGACTACGTGCAAGCCTACTTTCTTTACGTTATGAGTAGTAGTTATATTCAAAGTAACTATTCGATTAGAACCGACGTCCTAAAAAACGATATAGGTAATTTCCCGGTGTGGGATAGCGATTTCTTTAAGAGAGAACCTAAGTTAATGCACGCTCATAGTCGGCATTCGCATATTCTTAATTTCGACGCGCTTAAACTTGGTAAAACGCTTGTCGAGAACAATAACAATAACTACTTTGAGTTTGGCGTTATATCTATCACTGAGATAGGCAAGGAGCGCGGAAACAACCTCGAACTACAAGAAGTAAGCAAGTCAGCCGATGAAGGCAACCAAAAGAACGATCTTTTTAACGCCTGGCTAAAAATGGTTCGTCACAGTTGCACTATAGATAATTATCCTTTTGTAAAAGTGTTTTGCGACGAACAACGTCCGGAATCTTGGGGAGCGGATGCTCGCGACACTTGCGAGATAATACACATAAAAGGACATTCCGAACAACGGCTTGCTATGCCCGGATTCTTCCTCGAAGAAATACTGCATGCGCTTCTTCAACGTATATTCGAGCCACAGTACAAGACGTACCGTTACTTGCGCGGAGATAACTCGTTATTTATTTATATAATGAAGAGTATTTACGCCCGGTATCACGATTACTATATACGTACGTATAGTACTTTCGGATTCAAAGAATACGACGTGGGCATAGAATCAGGCACACAAGAAGGCGGTATCGAACCGAAAGTCTATTACATAATGGCTAAGAAGATTTACTCAAAACGCTTTTCTACCGATTGCTTTAGTAACGTCTTCGAAGAGCGAGTTTCTAAGGCTACCGTCGGCTTACCTCAGATACCCGAGTTCAAGGGCGAGAACGCCACTTTTGAAGAAATGGACGAAATGAAGAGTTACTTCTTCCGAGAACTTACACGTTTAAGGAATAAAAAGGAAGATAAACAAGATAACGTACCGGAATGGGTTAAACGTAGAACAAGAAATCGTAGATAATAGGAGTTTAAGAATATGAATAAACCTACCGCAGCATTTAATATATCTCCGTTGGAACGGTCGAACGCCGAAGCAATACTAAAAGTAATATACGATAATAAAAATGGCTTTAGCGGTCATTTTGTCGGCACTATTAAGCAGTCTTCGAATATAAGCAATCGTAAAAAGACGGAGTTTAATCCTACTCTTGACGAGGCTTTTATATCCGCTCTGGATAACGGCATAACCGATAATCGTAAGCAATTCTACTACATAAAAGACTACGTCAAAGAACGTAATATAGACGTATCCGACGAATGTATTACGTCTTTTATTGAGCGAAAATACGCTAACCTACATTCACGGCGCCGTAGATTTATCGAAAAGGCAAGTATGCAATCTCAGTTAAAAGACTACGTTTCGTTTTTCGTAACGTGGACTTATGACGATAAAAAACAAACGGAAGAGTCGTTTCGGAAACGAATTAAGAAACTTTGCGGTAATCTTCATACGAGGAACGGCTGGAAAGTTATGGGCGTTTTCGAACGTGCTCCGGAAACCGGAAGACTTCACTTTCACGGCTTAGTGTATTGCAAGCCGGAAAAAATGGTAGGTCAAATAACTACCGTTCGTGAGTACAACCCTCTTACCGGACGTGTAGAGGAATATCATAGCAACAGTTTCTTCTTGGAGCGTTTCGGTAGGAATGACTTTGCGCCGATTACCTGCAAGAACCTTGAAGACTTAAAACTTTACCACGACGGAAAGACAAATCAACAAGTAATAGACTATATACTTAAGTATATTCTCAAAAGCGGCGAATACGTATTCTATACGCGAGGCATAGCCTCATATTTCGAAACGCCGTACAACGAGAGCCGTATAGCAAGCGACTATATCGACTTCGTTCAAAAGTTCGTCTTATTCGACGATATATTGGATACCGAACCCGACGTTGTATTTATGCGATGTTAACCCCTAAAAATCCCGCGAAGCGCAATAACGACGACGACGTTCTTGTGAGTGTTGTCAAGTGCGTAAAATCAACGATTTTTCCACTTGTCAATGCGCGTAATGTGCGTAAACTCGGAGAGTTTTCCATCATTTCCACAAGAAAAAACCTAAAGACTCTGTGGTAAAATCGTAGATTTTTCCCCGGAGGCTTTTTCGTACGCAAAAATTACTAGAAAACAGCGCTTTTTTTAGTTGAAAACCACTTTTATGACTACTCGCGGTGGCTAATAAGCCGGGCTAGGCGTGCCACCGCGTCAACTCCTCTTCAAACTCCCGGGAAAGTACGGTTTACCCGGTCGAAAATGCTACCTTGTTCGCACGTGCGCGCGTAGCGCGCGCGAGCGCTTGTTAATAACAAGGTAGCGTGTAACACTCAAACACTACTTCGAGGTACAAAAATGCTATTCAAAGAATGGACTACCGAATGGCTCGAGAACTATAAAAGACCGTTTGTCGGCAAGGCAACGTTGGAAGTAATTCGGTATTGCCTCAACCATATCTTGCCGGAGTTCGGCGAACGCGAACTCACTTCGATACGCGGTATCGAGATACAACGCTTCATAAACTCACTTTCGCATATACCTAATATGCAAGATAAATGTCGTAAGTATTTATCCGATATACTCGAGTATGCGTATCGTAACCGATATATCGAGTTTAATCCTATGCTTGCCGTGAAGTTTAAGAATCATACCTACGACAATACCAAGCCTATGAACGCCAAAGAAAGGGCAAAGTTTATAAGAAGCCTGAAAGGCAAACCTTACGAAGCGTTATACCTAACTTACCTATATACCGGAGCAAGACGTAACGAGCTAATCGCCCCGGGGAGTTTCGAAGTAGACTTCAAACGAAAACTTGTTTTCATACACGGAACGAAGACGGTGCGAAGTGACCGGATTATCCCGCTTTTTGATAAGCTCGAAGCCGTATTAAAGAAACTCCCTGACTATAAAGCCTACTTTACTTCTTTCAAGCCGAACTGGGTCCAACTGTGTTTAAGTCGACATTTGAAACGCATAAAAATGGAAGGCTATTCCGTAAGAAGTTTACGTTGCACGTTCTCGTTAATGTGTTTTGAACTCGGAATAAGAGAGACTACGATACAAGCGTGGCTCGGACATACCACTACGAGAACGACAACTACGTTCTATCTAAACAAACAAGAAATTGCGACGTCGCAACTATACGCAATACAAGGCGAAATCGACATAATTAACAAGCATTTATGACTTACCGGAGAATCGAAAAACTTGTCGAAAAACAAGAAAAAAGTACCGATATTCGGTACTTTTCTACGTTTTGGTGGGAACAACAGGGCTCGAACCTGTGACATCTTGCTTGTAAG
>CAZUJW010000052.1:0-8991 GCA_964620655.1 uncultured Christensenella sp. | reverse complement strand
GCACAAAACATCGCGACTGCGGAAAAATCCCGCATAACGAATGGTCGGAAATACTTCACTGCCGTAAGATAACTTCACTCTGCCTACGGCGGAACTTCACTTTACTTTGCGTTCTGAGCTTTCCTTATATCGACCCTTCTTATCTTCCCGCTTATGGTCTTCGGTAGTTCGGTGACGAACTCGATTATTCGCGGATATTTATACGGAGCGGTGGCTTTTTTGACGTGGGTTTGGAGTTCTTTTTTCAATTCTTCGCTCCCTTCGTAGCCTTTGGCAAGCACTATGGTGGCTTTCACTATTTGTCCCCTTACCGGGTCGGGTACGCCCGTAATGGCGCATTCCAGAACGGCGGGGTGTTCATGTAAGGCGCTTTCCACTTCGAACGGTCCTATTCTGTACCCCGACGATTTTATTATGTCGTCGGCTCTTCCTATAAACCAGAAATAGCCGTGTTCGTCGCGGTATGCAAGGTCGCCCGTATGGTGGTATCCGTCGCCCAAAAGTTTTTCGGTGAGTTCGGGGTTGTTGTGATATTTATAAAGGAGTCCGCATTGCTTTTCACGGCGTTTTATTACGATTTCGCCCACTTCGCCCATCTCGACGTCGTTATAGTTTTCGTCGACTAAATGAATATCGTACAAGGGGCAAGGTTTGCCCATGCTTCCGGGGATAATTTTCATATTCTTGAAAGTTCCCATTATTATGCTGGTTTCCGTCTGTCCGTACCCTTCGTAGATTTCGTGTCCCGTCGCGTTAAAGAACTGTTTCCACACTTCGGCGTTAAGGGGTTCTCCCGCGGTGGAGCAATGGGTAAGGGAAGACAAGTCGTACTTCGACAAGTCTTCTTTGACGAGATACCTGTATATGGTGGGCGGCGCGCAAAAAGTGGTTATTTTATATTCGGGGATATGTTTTAACAAGTCGGTAGGAGCGAAACGCCCGAAGTAGTCGTACACGAAAAGAGCCGTGCCCGCTATCCATTGCCCGTAAAGTTTGCCCCAGCTGCACTTTGCCCAGCCCGTTTCTGCCGACGTAAAATGCAGTCCGTCGTCAACAACTCCGTGCCAATACACTGCGGTATAGATATGTCCGAGCGGATAAAGGTGATTATGCGCCACCATCTTAGGATACCCCGTCGTACCCGACGTAAAATAAATAAGCAATTCGTCGTTAATATCGGTGTCCACCCTTTCGAGTTTATCGGAAAATTCGGCGAACGCCCTATCGAAATCGATATATCCGTCCCTTTCTCCTATCGTAAAGTACGCCATATCTTCGGGCATATCTTTTTTCGCTTCGTCGATACACTTAATTACCGAATCTTCGTTGATTGACACGAGTCCTTGCGCTCCCGCGCCGTTCACGCGGTAACTTATATCCTTGGGAGTAAGCATAAACGTGGCGGGGATAAGGACTACGCCTATCTTATGACAAGCCATGATAAGAACCCAGAATTCCCACCGTCTATTGAGCATGCTCATTATTATATCGCCTTTCTTGTACCCGTACGCAAGGAGCATATTGGCTATCTTGTTACTTAACTTCGATATATCGCCGAAAGTAAAAGTTTTCGTTTCCCCTTTGTCGTTGCACCACACCAAAGCCCTTTTTTCGGGGCAAAGCCGTGCGTATTCGTCCACGACGTCGTACGCAAAGTTGAACTTATCGGGGACTTTAAGTTTACAATTCGCCGCAAAATCATCGTAATCGGTAAATTCGGTTCGGTCAAGGTATCTGTCAAGTAAATTCATAAGTATTCTCCGTTATATTAAAAAATCGGTTTCCTTCGCTTGCAAGAAAACCGATTTTCGTCTATTCTTATTAACTCGCAAGCAACGCAAAAACTAACCGCAGACCGTGACGACGGCGGGGACGACTACTACCATGTTGACGACTAAGTTTTTTACGTTACTGCTTTTCATTTTTCTACCTTTGTTTATCTTATCACCGTCGGCAACCGCTTGTCAATTTTTTTATACCGATTTTTTGTATTTTTATGCGGAAAGCGAATTCCCGGAGTAAATTCTGCTGCATAGAAACAAAATTCTTTTATCTTTTATTAAAAATACGCCGTAATTATTTCAGATCATAAAACGGGGAAGCGTCTTTATCTCTGTATTCGTGCTTTTCGTAATATCCGATAAGCTCGTCGCGCTCGTCTCTTATCGCCACCATATAGACGTCCTTATTATGGTTTGAACTGTAAAAAGTATGTACGACGTTATTTTCTTTGCTTTTCTTGAACCATTCGACGACTTTAATAATCAACTCCTGCGAGTTTTTATTATGACAATCGAAAATGCTTTTGTCAAGAAGCCTGTCTCCGTAAGCTTCTCTTGCGCGTTTGTTTATATAAATTACCTTATGCTCTAAGTTGCAAACCACAACCTTCGTCGGGTCCGACTCAACGATACTTCTTAAAAATTTATCTACTTCCATATGTTTATCCTCCGATGCTGTTAAGCACAGTCCGAATTCTCAGCTTTTCTTAAAACGTTTTTCTACTTTATGCGTAACAAATCTTTGATGATGACCGACGATAAAAGAAGTCCGGCACTCGCCGGTACGAAAGATATACTGCTCGGAGTGCGGGTTTTTACCACAGGTTCTTCTTCAGAATACACGACGGTAAGGTTTTTTACTCCCCTTTTCCTGAGCTGACTCCGAACCACTTTACATAAAGGACACACTTTCGTGTCGTAAATATCCGCTACCTTAAAGCCCGACGGGTTAAGTTTGTTTCCGCACGACATACAGCTTATTAGCTTTATTCCTTTCTTCTCGGCGTACTCCGCAAGGGCAAGTTTTGCCGTCACGTTGTCGATACAGTCGGCTATGTAGTCGTATTCTTCCAAGCGAAAACTTTCAATGTTTTCGGGGGTAAGAAAACGTTCTTCGGCGAAAAACTTTCCGTCGGGGTTTATATCTTCCGCACGTTCCTTCATTACTGCGGCTTTGTTTTTTCCTATCGTGGAATACAGAGCCGCTATCTGCCTGTTAAGATTGCTTTCCGCCACGACGTCGCCGTCGCAAAACGTAATTTCGCCCACGCCGCTCCTTACGAGAGATTCGCAGACGTGACCGCCCACTCCGCCTACTCCGAAAACGATAACCTTACTGTCGGTAAGGTCGGTTATATCTCCGATCAAGCCCGTAAGCCTTGAAAACCTTTCCATATATCTCCTACAAACGCAATGCTATCGGGTTTATATCGTACAGTTTTTTTAAGATAGAGCCGTCGATTTTAGCAAGCATATTGCTTATCGTCGCGGAATCTTCGAAACATTTCAAAACCGCAAGCACGAGCAACAAAAATGCGAAAGCCATCGCCGGAGCGAAAATCATTCCCAGAGTGCGGTTTATCACTTTCATAACCCCGTTATCCGCTTCGAACAGCCCGCAAACGAGTTTTACTATGATTATTCTCACAAGCTGCGTCACTATGAATAACGCAACGTAGTATATGATAACGCCAGCTTGAATTTTGCCTAAAAACTCCCATTTGTCGGCTAAAATATCGTTAAGCTGTCCCACCCACTCGGTCATTTTCGGCGTGCCTAAAATCATTCCGCCTAATGCCGCGCATACGAAAACGGATATGATAATCCCGAACACGCCGCCGGTGAAAGTCTTCAACGACTTTCCGAATCCCCTTATATATCCCAATATAAGAAGAGCCACGCCTATTGCAATAAATACGATGTCTACTGTCTGCATAAATCTCCTATGCTCCACAAAATCGGAGCTTTTCCGTTAGTCTTCACGGCTTCCGCCATAGACCTTAACGCCGTAAGCGTAAAACCTAAACTTACGCCTTTGTAACTTTTCACGAAACGTTCTTCTTCCACTTCCTGTCCGCGTCCGTATTTTACAAACAGACACATTATTTCCGCCGCGACTTTAAGCGGATACTTTAATTCAGCCGCGTCCCGCATCACCTTGAAGAAGTCGTCGTGAAAAGTATTTTCCACTTCTTGTTTGAAAATTTTCAGGTTTTCGGCGGGAACTTTCTCTTTCTTCAGCTTTTTCTTTATCTTCCCTTTCGATGCTCGTCCGTTCCGACGTTTGTCGAAGGTCACGTTATCTTTTTCAAAAATTTTTTCACGTGAAACATTTTGTTCTTTTACCATCTTACTCATTACTCCGTATAGTCCTTATCCATCGTTATTATAAGACTTATTCTCGGATCTTTCGCCTTTATTCTGTCGATAAGCGCAGTCGCGAGCTGTTCGTCTTTTATCCTGTACCCGTACGGCGTAACAAGGTCGAAAATTACGTTTATGCTGTTTTCTCCCCACACCACTCTGAAATCATGAAAATTAAGTTGCGGATCGATAGCTGTCAGTTCTTCCTTCACGAGAGTTTTGAGTCTTTCCACCCGTTCGTCGTTTATTATCACGGGATCCATATGAATGACCATATTTACACCATGCTTCAACATATCCTTTTCTATACCGTCGATAAGTTCGTGACTTTCCATTACGTCTACCGACGCGTCCACTTCGACGTGTACCGACACGAAATATCTGTTCGGACCGTAATTGTGGGCGATAAAGTCGTGAATACCTTTCACCCCGTCGTACGAAAGAAGTATATCCTTAATTTTCTTTACGAATTCGGGGTCGGGCTTTTCTCCGAGTAGCGGACTCATCGTTTCTTTGACGAGTTTTACGCCGTTTATTATAATAAAGACCGCCACGATTACGCCTGCGTATGCGTCGAGTTCTATTTTGGCAAAGTACGCGACTATCGCACATATAAGGACCGCTCCCGTAGAAATCGTATCGTTAAGGCTGTCCACAGCCGCCGCGCGTAAAGAACCGGAATTTATCTTTTTTGCCGTCTTGCGGTAGTAAAAGAACATAAACACCTTTACGAGTATCGAAGCGGCAAGCACGATAATCGTTATTATCGAAGCGTCGGAAGAGCCTTTGCCGACTATTTTTTCTATCGAGTTCCGCCCCAGTTCTATGCCGAGAAAAAGCACGATAAAGACTATAATAAGCCCCGTGATGTATTCGTAACGAGCGTGTCCGAAGGGGTGGTCCTTGTCGGCGGGCTTGTTCGCCCATCTGAACCCCAACAAGTTCACCACGGAAGACCCCGCGTCGGTAACGTTGTTAAATCCGTCGCCGAGTACCGCAACGCTGTTGAAGATAAGTCCGACGGCGATTTTCGCGCCGCTTAAAAGAACGTTGAGACATATCCCCACCGCCGCAGCAAGCACGCCGTACGCATTGCGGACTTTCGAATCGTCCGTGTTTTTATAGTTTTTTATGAAAACTTTCTCCAACATCGTTATTCTCTCTCCTTCGTATATAATATCACTTTGCCATCGTTTTTACAAGCGAACGAAATATCGCGTCGGAATTAAGACTTTTTGCAAACGCAGTTTGCAAACCGAAATTTTTGTTCGCAGAAACGACGAATGGGCTAATATGCTAATATATAGATATGCGCGCGGGCGTGAACAACGAGACCGTTGTGGCGAAAATCGCACTCGGTTTTCTATAAATAACGCCGAAGTTTTTCGCAGAAAAAGTCGTTTCGTTCTCGGTAAAAGAAAATAATTTTACTTTATTTTATCCGTTTTTACCTCGGTCGGCGTTTGACTATATAAAGATACGGATATAGAATAGAACCGTAAATCGAACAAGGAATATAAAAATGAAAAAAACCAATCTTTACTTTTACTACTACTTTTATTTTAAGTCATAGTAATTCGCTACGATAGCTTTTGTGTTGATAAAAAATGAAAGTTCATCGTAGCAAGATGAACTTTTTTATTTTAAGATAACGGAGATTGAGAAAAATGAAACGGATTACGGCTAACGCCTTTTATTACTATTATTACTACTTTAGAAATCGGGTTATTTAGGCTACGATGAGTTTTCCGTTGAAAAAAACACGAACGTAAAAACCTGTCGCAGCCGACAGGTTTTTAATAAACAAATAAATTCAGGAGAAACCATTTATGAAAAAAACGCAAAAACGCATTACGTTAATCGTTCTTACCCTGCTTATTGCGGCGATAGCCGTCCTACCGCTCGCAGCCTGCACGCAGTCGACCGACTACACGGTAGGCATAATTCAGCTTGCGCCGCACACCGCTCTCGACAAAGCCACGCAAGGATTTATCGACGGACTCACCGAAGAAATGAACAAGGCGGGCAAGACCGTTAAGTTCGATTTGCAGAACGCGCAGGGCGATTCGGCTACATGTCCTACGATAGTAAACAGTTTCGTAAGTAAAAACGTTGACCTTATTATGGCTAACGCCACCGCCGCTTTGCAGGCCGCCGTAAACGCCACCGTAAATATTCCCGTGCTCGGCACGAGCGTGACGGAATACGGCGTAGCGCTCGGAATAAAGGACTTTAACGGTACCGTCGGCGGAAACGTGTCGGGAACGAGCGACCTTGCTCCCCTTTCCGAACAGGCTCAGATGATAATAGACCTTTATCCGTCGGCTCAGAAAATAGGGCTCCTTTACTGCTCCGCCGAACCTAATTCCAAATACCAGGTGGACGTCGTAAAAAGTATTCTCGAAGCCGCGGGAAAAACGGCAAACTTATTTTCTTTCAGCGACAGCAACGATTTAAGTTCGGTATGCACCGATGCGATGAACAGAAGCGACGCTCTGTACGTTCCCACCGACAACACCGTAGCTTCCAACACGGGAATTATTAACAACGTTTGTCAGGGAAAAGTCCCCGTGTTCTCCGGCGAAGAAGGTATCTGTACCGGTTGCGGAGTAGTTACCCTTTCGATAAGTTACTATAACATCGGCGTAAAAACCGGCAAAATGGCGGCTGAAATTCTTCTTAACGGCAAGGATATATCGACCATGCCCATAGCCTACGACGACGCTCCGGTGAAGAAATACGTAAAGAGCCGCTGCGAAGCCTTCGGTATTACCGTTCCGTCCGATTACGTCGCAATAGCGGAATAGTTTAAGAGGTACTTATGATTATACTTAACGCACTCCCCGGCGCGGTTGCGCAAGGTCTTATCTGGGGCATGATGGCAATAGGTGTGTTTATCACCTTCAAAATTCTCGATTTTGCCGATTTGAGCGTAGACGGTTCTATCTGCACCGGCGCGGCGGTAAGCGCGATACTTATAGTGTCCGGCGTAAACGTGTACGTATCCTTACTCGTAGCTTTTCTTGCGGGAGCGGCGGCGGGACTCGTCACGGGTCTTCTCCACTGCGCGATGGGAATCCCGCCCATTCTTTCCGGTATTCTTACTCAGCTTATGCTTTGGTCGGTGAACCTTAAAATTTTAGGTCAGCCGAACATATCCATAAATTCCCGCACCTACGACGTAGCGGTATCTCAGTTAAACATAGGAAAATCTATCCTTATCCTGTTTATTATGACGGCGGTTCTGGTAGGAATACTGTATTGGTTTTTCGGGACGGAAATCGGGGCTTCGATAAGAACGACCGGCAGTAACGAACATATGAGCAAGGCTCAGGGAATAAACACGAGCATAACGAAAATTCTCGCCCTTATGCTCTCCAACGGCATAGTCGCTTTTTCGGGAGCGTTGCTCGCTCAATATCAAGGTTTTGTGGACATAAATATGGGCAGGGGCGCGATAGTAATAGGTCTTGCCGCAGTCATTATAGGTAACGCCGTCTTCGGAAAACTGTGCCGGAATTTCGCTTTCAAACTGGCAAGCGTCGGTATCGGCGGCATAATTTACTATATCGTATATCAGATAATAATAACTTTGGGTTTCGACACCGATTTGCTTAAATTGTTGTCTGCGGTAGTTGTTGCAGTGTTCCTTTCCGTGCCGTACCTTACGAAAAAGTATTTCAACAAACCCAAAAAGGAGAAGAAAAATGCTGGAGCTAATTAACGTAACGAAAACTTTCAACAAAGGCACTCCGAACGAAAAAATCGCCTTGAATAACGTAAGTTTAACCTTGCAGGACGAAGATTTCGTGACGATAATCGGCGGTAACGGCGCAGGAAAATCCACCCTTATGAACATAATTTCGGGCAAAATGAAACCCGATTCGGGCAGAATTTTAATAGACGGCAAGGAAATAACGAATATGAGCGAACACAAACGCGCAAAATTTTTCGGAAGAGTCTTCCAGGACCCCCTTATGGGTACGGCGGCAAATATGCTCATAGAAGAAAACCTTTCCGTCGCTTCCTTACGCGGAAAACGCAGAACCCTGCGCTTCGGTATCAGCAAAAAAGAACGCGCTAAGTATAAAGAATTGCTTAAAGAACTCGATTTAGGACTCGAAGACAGACTAAAAACCGAAGTCGGACTCCTTTCCGGCGGACAAAGGCAAGCCTTAACCTTGCTTATGGCGTCGATGAACAATCCAAAACTATTGCTTCTCGACGAACATACCGCCGCTCTCGACCCGAAAACTTCGGCGAAAGTCCTTGCGATAACCGATAAGATAGTAAACGAAAACCGCCTTACCACCCTTATGATAACCCACAATATGCACGACGCAATTATCCACGGCAACCGCCTTATAATGATGAACAACGGCGAAATCGCTCTCGATATATCGGGCGAAGAAAAAAACAACCTTACCGTAAAATCGTTGCTCGACCGCTTCGACGGAATGGCGAGCGATAGATTGCTGTTGTAAACAATGGGACGAGTTTCCGCCGTAGGCGGAACGAATTTATCGGTATAGCAGTAGTGAAGTTGCCTAACGGCAGTGAAGTTTGCTACGCAAGTGAAGTTCGGCGTCGCCGAGTGAAGTTTTGAGTAAAACTCGAAGTTAAGGATAAGATATTAGAGAAAGATAGGCATTAAAGTTCTATCTTTTTTCTTTACTCATATAGGCTTTTTACTTTCTTTTCGGTGTGAAAAGAAAGATAACAAAGAAACACACGAGCCGCAAGTTGCGAAGCCCGGCTCGACCGAGCACGCTTTCATTTTCACAAGGATAGGATATATTTATAATTAAGGGGGCATCGCTCCAAGCCCCCTTAATAAACCCCTTTC
>CAZUJW010000051.1:0-9548 GCA_964620655.1 uncultured Christensenella sp. | reverse complement strand
GGAATAGAACGCATATCTATTCCGCCTTAATCATTGTATCCATAACTCAAAACCGTCGGTTTTGAACTTCACTGCCGTAAGGCAACTTCACTGTCACTTTGTGACAACTTCACTCTGCCTACGGCAGAACTTCACTTTACCGAGCGGTAACTTCGTTCGACTTACACGGATTAAGCGTTTATACGCACAAAGCTTATGCGACTGCGTTAAGCGCCCGTGTAACGATTGGTCGGATATGAAACCTCTTTCCTCATAATGTTCCCCCTTATCCGAACTTAACAAAGTAGGTTTTTCTTAACAGACTAATTAATTGAATTAACTTGTAAAAATAAGGAAGCAAGACAGTCCGTCTTGCTTTTCCTTATATCTTCATAATTTTTAGGTTTTAATATTGTAAGTTAAAAAGGGTTTGGGTGAAGCCGTAGGTATTTATAAGCTCTTTTATTTTTGCGTAGTTTTTGTCGGTGACTTTTTTCGTCTGTACAGCTCTTAGCATAAGGTTTTTCGGAGAGTGGGCAAGGTCGACGAATTCGAGTACGTCGACGGAGTAGCCTTTGTCTTCGAGAATAAGGGCGCGAATGGAGTCGGTAAGAAGAGCGGATACCCGTTCTTTTATTATGCCGTAGTTCAGAAGAACGTCCATATCGCCGCCTTTTTTTATCGAAAGGTTTATTTCGTGCTGACAGCACGGCACCGAAAACAGGTATTTTACTTTTTTGTTTATAGCGTAATTTATGGCGTAATCGGTAGCGGTATCGCAGGCGTGCAGGGAGATTACCATATCTATTTTTTCGTCGTAAAGCACGTCTTTTTTTACGTCGGCGACGACGAAATTAAGGTTGTCGTAACCGTACTTTTTCGCGATTTTATTGCAGTCTGCCACTACGTCTGTCTTCAGGTCGTAACCTATAATTTTTACGCTCAGATTTTTTATCACGGCAAGGTAGTGGTAGACTATAAAGGTAAGGTACGACTTGCCGCAGCCGAAGTCGAGAACGGTTATTGTATCTTCACCGTAATTTTTCAGTTCGTCGTCGATAATCTCTACGAAGCGGTTAATTTGCTTAAACTTATCATATTTTGACTTTACTATCCTGAAATCGGTAGTAAAGATACCCAAATCGACAAGCGCGGGAATTTTGTCGCCTTCGTTAAGAATGTATTCTTTCTTGCGGTCGTTGGTTTCCACCGACGGTTTAAGGTTGTTTTTTACCGAAGTTTTTTTCGCTTTTTTAGCGTTGTTTATATAGTAGGTCACGGTTTCGCCCGAGTAAAAAACGCATATCTGACGGTACTTTGCGAATGCGTCGGAAAAGTATTTTTTTGCGTCGTTTTCGGCGACGTTTAAGTGAAAAACCTGGTTGTTTTTGAAGCGTTCGGCTTGAAAAACCCGCTCGTTTTTTATCGTAATCGGTCGTATCGAAATTTTGGGAAATTCTTCGTTTTTGTCGAAAGGACTGCTTACGCTGATTTTAATTATTTTTTCTCCGCCCGATAATATCTCGTCTATCGCTTTCTGCATTTTTTCTCCGTGTCTTTCGCAAATTGATTAAAATTATTATATATCACGTCGATTTATTTTGCAAACGAAGCCGTCGGTGGTACAATAAAAATATGGAAAACGTAAAGACGATTTTAATTGACGCGGACGATACCGTCCTTGATTTTGCGAAAGCACAGCACGACTCTTTTTTTGCATCCTGCAAAAAGCTCGGTTTTTTCTGCACCGACGAACAATACGAAGACTACGACGAAATTAACAAAAAGTATTGGAGAATGTTGGAACGGGGCGAAATATCCAAGCCCCGACTTATCATAGCTCGTTTCGAAGAGTTTTTCGCAAAGTACGGACTTAACGTCGACGCGGAAGAGATGGAAGAGGCGTACAGAGAATTTTTGGGCGTGCAATATCACTATATCGACGGAGCGGAAGACGGACTTAAATACCTTAAATCGAAGTATAGAGTTTTCGTAATAACGAACGGCATTAAGGACACGCAGGAAAACAGAATAGAAAAAAGCGGGTTCATAAACTACGTAGACGGCGTGTTTATCAGCGAAGCCGTGGGGGCGGAAAAGCCGAGTAAAGAGTTTTTCGACTACGTATTCGACCACTCCGACGCCGAAAGAGAAACTTCCGTAGTCGTAGGCGACAGCCTTACGAGCGATATAAAGGGCGGTATAAACGCTGACGTGCGGACTATATGGTTTAACGGCAAGCGAAAAGTTAACGACGGAAAAATAATTCCCGATTACGTCGTTTACGACTGGAAAGGACTGAAAGAACTTTTATAAAAACAGTCAAGTCCGCTTTGCGGAAAGCCTACGCTATCGGTGAAGTTCAAAGTAAAACTTTGAGTGAAGTTGCCGCAGTTTTCGACAGTGAAGTTATCGCAAGCGATAGTAAAGTTCAAAACAATAGGTTTTGAGTTAAGGACGATATTTAAGAAAACTATATTGATTACGATTAACGCCGAAATCTATGATTTTGGCAATTAACTCCACGCAGTGGAAATTAACGCCGAGCCGACGGCTTGGCAATTAACCTTACGAACGTTTAACCGAAAAATCCCAAACTTACCAAAAGGGCGTTGTTGACGCGTTCCATTGCTTTTTCGTCGAGAGAGCCTATTTTGTCTTTAAGGCGGCGTTTGTCGAGAGTCCGTACCTGTTCGGCTAAAATTACGCTGTCCTTAGGAAGTCCGCAGGTGGTGTCGAGAGCGATGTGCGTGGGGAGTTTGGCTTTGTTTATCTGGCTCGTCACGGCGACGGCGATTATCGTGGGGGAATATTTGTTGCCGACGTCGTTCTGCACGATAAGAACGGGGCGTACTCCGCCTTGTTCGCTTCCGACGACCGGACTTAAATCAGCATAATATAATTCTCCCCGTTTAATCATAATCCACCGTTTTTTATTTTACTCGTCCGCGTTTTTCGTTGCGGTACGGTAATTTTTTCCTACTACATACTATTCGCAGCAGGAGCGTTTTCGTTATTGATTCTTGACGAAGAGAAAGTTTTTTATACGGAAAAACGACGAAAAGTCGGCGGCGGAAAAATCGGAACGCTCCGTTTTTGTTTACAAGTTGTATTTTTAGATATATAATAATTTAGTTATTGAGATTATTAAGAGAAAATTACGAGAGGTGAAATAATGAAAGAAAAGTTCTATATCACTACGCCTATTTATTATCCGAGCGGAAAGTGGCATCTCGGCACTTGCTACACCACCGTCGTTTGCGACGCGATAGCGAGATTCAAACGCCTTGACGGATACGACGTGTTTTATCTTACCGGAACGGACGAACACGGTCAGAAGATAGAAAAGTACGCCACCGCCGCCGGGACAAACCCGAAAGCCTACGTCGATAAAATCGTCGGCGACCTGAAAAATCTTTGGTCGCTTCTCGATATTTCTTACGACAAGTTTATAAGAACCACCGACGAAGAACACGAAAAAGCCGTTCAGAAAATCTTTACGAGACTCTACGAACAGGGAGATATTTATAAGAGCGAATACGAAGGTTGGTACTGCACCCCTTGCGAATCGTTCTGGACGGGAACGCAGTTAAAGGACGGCAAATGCCCCGACTGCGGCAGGGAAGTGGAAAAGACAAAAGAGTCGAGCTACTTTTTCCGTTTGTCGAAATATCAGGATAAACTTATCAAACTTATCGAAGAGAACCCCGAATTTTTACAGCCGAAGTCCCGTCAGAACGAGATGATTAACAACTTCTTAAAACCCGGGCTTCAGGATTTGGCGGTGAGCAGAACTTCATTTAAGTGGGGTATCCCCGTGCCGTTCGACCCCGAACACGTTATTTACGTTTGGGTAGACGCTTTAAGCAACTATATCACCGCTTTGGGATACGGTAGCGACGACGAAAGCAAGTTCAATAAATATTGGCCCGCCGATATTCATATGATAGGCAAGGAAATTGTTCGTTTCCACAGCATAATCTGGCCCGCCCTTCTTATGGCTCTCGACTTGCCTTTGCCCAAAAAGGTTTACGGTCACGGGTGGCTTATGTTCGGTAACGATAAGATAAGCAAGTCTAAGGGTAACAGTATAGTCGACCCGTACGTCCTTTGCGAGCGTTACGGCGTGGACGCGGTAAGGTATTATCTTTTGAGAGAAGTTCCGTTCGGCGCCGACGGCAATTACACTAACTCTTCTTTCCTTATGAGAACGAACGCCGATTTGTGCAACTCGTTAGGGAACCTTCTTTCTCGTACCACGGCAATGGTAAACCAGTATTTCGGCGGAGTTTTGCCCACCGAAAGAGAAGCTACCGAATTCGACGCCGAACTCGAAAAAGCTATCGATGGACTTTTAGGTAGCGTAAGAGAACATATGGACAAACTGCTCGTACCCGAAGCCCTCGCGGACATTTTCGCGGTAGTGAACAAGGCGAATAAATACGTCGACGAAACAACGCCGTGGGTTATTGCAAAAGACGAAACGAAAAAAGCTCGTTTGGGCGGCGTGCTTTACCACCTTTGCGAAGCCTTAAGAGTAGTAGGCGTCGTCCTTAAAGCCTTCTTGCCGCAGACCGCGGACAGAATTCTCGCAGACCTTGGCGTAGATACCGCCGCAGATTTTACTTACGCCCGTTACGGCGTACTTAAAGGCGGAGAAAAGATAACCAAAAACAACCCTATTTTCCAAAGAATTAACTTAAATACCGAACTTGCCGAACTCGACAAGCTCGCCGAAAGTCTTAAAGAAAAGAAAGAAGAAAAAAAGGAAGAAAAGAAAATGGAAGAAGTAAAGACCGAAACCACTCAAAAACCCGAAATTACCATTGACGATTTCGACAAGGTAGAACTTAAAGTCGGCAAGATACTTACCGCCGAAAAGGTAGAAAAGAGCAAAAAACTGTTGCACTTTACCGTGGACACGGGCGACAGAGTAAGAAGCATAGTGAGCGGCGTGGCGAAATTTTTCACCCCCGAAGAAATGGTAGGTAAAGAAGTCGTCGTCGTCGCCAACCTTAAATCCGCTACCTTGGGCGGCGTTCTCAGCGAAGGAATGATTTTGTTCGGCGAAAGCGCGGACGGAACTCTCGCCACCGTAGAACCGACCAAACCTTTGGGCGGCGGAAGCACCGTTTGCTAAAAGCGGCGGAAATCCGATTTATAATAGTAGCGAAAACTCGTTTAGGAAATAAATGATAATAGACACTCACGCTCATCTTAACGACGAAGAGTTGTACCCCCGCGCGGACGAAATTTACGGCGGAATGAAAGATAATAATCTTCTTGCCGTAATAAACGTGGGATACGATATGCCGAGCAGTAACTCAGCCGTCGAACTTGCCGAAAAGTATGATAAGTTCTTTTCCGTAGTGGGTATGCACCCGCACGACAGCAAAAATATGACCGACGAAGATTACGACGTTTTGGCAAAACTCGCCGTCGGCAAAAAAAATCTTGCGATAGGGGAGATAGGGCTCGATTATCATTACGATTTGAGTCCGAGAGAAACGCAGAAAAAAGTTTTCGTCGAACAGTTAAGGCTTGCGCACAGTCTGAAACTGCCTGCGGTAATCCACTTGCGGGAAGCCTACGGCGACATGAACGAACTTTTACGCGAAAACGCCCGTTATACCGAGTACGGAATATTGTTGCATTGTTACGGCGGAAGTAAGGAAACGGCGGCGGAACTAACTAAAAAATACGACGCGTATTTTTCTTTCGGCGGGGCGGTGACTTTCAAAAACGCCACCGAAAAGCCCGATATAGTCCGCAGTATCCCCGTCGACAGAATACTTTTGGAGACCGACTGTCCGTATATGACCCCCGTACCGTACAGGGGAAAACCCAACGAGCCGAAGTATATAAATTTAGTCGCCGAAAAAATGGCGGAAATTTTAGGCAAAAGTAAAGAAGAAATAGAAGAAATCACCGTGAACAACACGAAGGAGTTTTTCAAAAAAATAAATGATAGTTTATGAAATAGACGGTAAAGCCTACATAAATTTAACCAACAAGTGTTCCAACGCCTGCGTCTTTTGCGTGCGTACCACTTCCGACGAGTACGAGCCGTATTCGCTGTGGTTAAAGAAAGAACCTGATTATAACGAAGTCGTAGACGCTTTGCAGGAGTATCTCGATAAATGCGACGAGTTCGTCTTTTGCGGGTACGGAGAGCCTATTTACAGAGCCGATATGGTGGTAAAAGTGGGGAAATACCTTAAAAGTAAAAATAAATACGTCAGACTTAACACTAACGGACAAGCCGATTTAATTTGCGGCGAAGATATATCGGAACGACTCGTGGGGGCGGTGGACACCGTGAGCATATCATTAAACGAAGTCACCGCTAAGGATTATCAGAGCCTTTGCCGCTGTCAATTCGGAGAAGAAGGATATGCGTCGCTACTAAGATTTGCTAAAAACTGTAAGGAACAAAACTTACGGGTAGTGTTCAGTATCGTGGATATTTTAGGAAAAGAAAAGTGCGAAAAAGCGAAGGAAATCGCCGATAGTATCGGAGCGGAACTTCGCATAAGGGAACTAATAAAATAACCGAAAAAACTTAACCGCCCGAAAAATCGAGCGGCTTCGTCTTTTGTACTTTGAAGAAAGTTTTTTCTTTCGTACGATAAAAGTATATCACCGAAAGGGAGTAAAAAACCGAGGAAAATAATGGAAATAAGAGAAATTCTCAAAGAAAATAATTTTCGATTTAATAAGGCTTTGGGGCAAAACTTTATCACCGATAAAAATCTTCTCGACGCTATCGTGACCGATTCCGGCGCGGGGGAAGACGATATAATAGTCGAGATAGGAGCCGGCGCGGGGACTCTTACGAGAGCCATTGCCGAACGGTGCAAAAAAGTTTTTGCTTTCGAAGTGGACGACAATTTACGCCCCGTCTTAAAAAAGAGCCTCGAAGGGCTCGATAATGCGACGGTAGTATTCGCAGACGTACTGAAAATGAGCGATGAAGAACTGCTTAAAATAGTAGATCAACCTTTCAAAGTCATCGCAAATCTGCCTTATTATATCACCACGCCGCTCATAATGCGGTTTTTGGAGAGTACGCTACCCGTGCTTTCTCTCACCGTCACCATTCAGAAAGAAGTGGCGGAAAGGCTCGTAGCAAAGGCGGGAAAACCCGAATACGGAGCGGTCACGGTAGCCGCCGATTACGCGGGCGACGCGGTAATTACGAGAATAATCGGCAAAGGAATGTTCTTCCCCGTGCCTAAGGTGGACAGCGCATTGCTTACCCTTACTATAAACAAGGATAAATATACCGTAAATGACGAAAAACTCTTTAAAAGAACGGTAAAAGCCGCGTTTTTGTGGAGAAGAAAAACTCTCGCGAACAATCTTCAAAATATGTTCTCTCTGCCGAAAGCCGAGTGTGAAGAAATACTCTCAAACTGCGGCTTTTCGCCTATGATCAGGGGTGAAAAATTAACCACGCAGGAATTCATAAATCTGTCCGAAGAGATAGAAAAACACCTGAAAAAATAGTATCGTTTTTTTCAAAAATCAGCTAAAAATCGCCGCCGTAAAAACGTCGGCTTTTTTGTAAAGTTAAGCAATTTTCGATAAATCAAAAAATTGCGATTTTCAGTAAAAAACGAAAGGTAATTGCCGAGCCGACGGCTCGGCGTGAATTGCCGCTACGCGGCGTTAATTTCCGCTTTTTCATAGAATAGCGTTGAAACGTAAAGAGCATAGTTTGCTTGTCTTAAAGTTCCAAACTATTTTGATTTAATAAGAAATCGTAAAGTCCCATAATTAAAAAGCCGTCTTCGTTGTAGCGAGTCATTGTCGGACTACCGACGATAATTATTTTTTTGAAAGCGTCGTTGACTTCGCTGAGCGGGCGTTGTTCTTGTCGTTCTTTTTCGGCTGTCGGCATTGCAAACGCCGATTGTATATAATATCTTTTGTATCCTTGGTTTGCGACGAAGTCGATTTCATATTTCTTTCGTAAACTTTTGCCGTCATTTGACTTTTCTCGCTTTTCAACGATACCGACGTCAACGGAATAACCACGTAATTTTAATTCGTTAAAAATCACGTTTTCCATTGCGTGCGTTTCTTCAAGCTGACGAAAATTAAGTCTGGCATTGCGGAGTCCCAAATCGGTAAAATAGTATTTTTTGGGGCTGTTTATATATTTTTTTCCTTTTACGTCGTATTGTTTAGCTTCGTCGATAAGAAACGAATCTTCCATATAGCCGATATATTTTACAATCGTGATGTCGCTCAAAGTTTTATTTTTCGCGCTTTTGAAAGTCTTGCTGAGTTTTGTCGGATTGGTCAGAGACCCTATCGCCGAGGCTAAAACGTCTACCAATTCGCCGAATTCGTTCGAATTGCGCTTTATACCGTACCTTGCAATAATATCTTTAATATAAGTTTCCGCAAAAAGATTGGTAAGATACGCCGTTTTTTGCTCGTGAGTTTTGAAATACGTAAGCTGTGGTAAGCCGCCGTAGGTCATATAGTCTCGCAAACCATCGTATTTGTCGCCGGCGTAAGTCGACATAAACTCCGAAAAGGATAGCGGTTGGACGTGCACTTCGTCTCCCCGTCCGCGAAATTCCGTCCGTATATCTGACGAAAGAAAACGAGAATTGCTTCCCGTGACGTATACGTCCACGTTCATCTTGCGTAAAAGTCCGTTCAGTACGCCGTAAAGGGGCAGTGGCTCGTCGCTTGTAATATCACTCGGAGAAATTGCATATTGCACTTCGTCAAGCAGAACGTAGTATTGTTTGCTCGGTTTTATTTTCGTTTTTATATACTCATATAACTTGTGAGGATCCCTGTATTCGGCGTTGTCTTCTTCTTCTAAATTTAACGTTATGACGTTATCTTCTTTTACTCCCGACGTAAGAAGATAGTTATAGAAAATGTTGAACAGCAAATAACTTTTCCCCGATCTCCGTATACCGGTTATGATCTTAATCATACCGTTGTGCATTCGGTCAATAAGTTTTTTCAAATATATATCTCTTTGAATTGCCATACTCGCTCCTACTATGATTTTCAGGTATTATTACCGATTTTTCCGATTTCAACACAAATATAATAACACTTGTTTATACCCAAGTCAACAACCAATTGGCAAAAAGCGGTAAAGTTACCGCTTTTTCGTAATTAAACATTTTTAGCGAAAGCTTTTAACACACATCTTCTAACTTTCTTTACTTATCTTGCCGAACGAAGAGCAAAAAGTAAAGATTTTCGGAGCAAAAAGTAAAGAAATTTTATTATTCGGTGAAGTTCAAAGCATAGCTTTGAGTGAAGTTGCCGCACTGCGGCAGTGAAGTATTTCCAACCAAGCGTTACACGGAATTTTTCCGCAGTCGTTACTCTTTGTGCGGTAAAAATTTTGTCCGTGTAAGTCGGACTCATAATGAAGAAAGACAGTCCGTCTTTCTTGTCATATTCTTATAAGTTTATTCAAGTAATTAAGTTTGTTGAGAAAGATTAGCTTCGTTAAGTTCTGATGGGGGGAACATTATGAGGAAAGGGGTTTATTAAGGGGGCTTGGAGCATTTCCGACCATTCGTTAT
>CAZUJW010000050.1:0-10246 GCA_964620655.1 uncultured Christensenella sp. | reverse complement strand
GGGTGGGTGGGCGGGATATACAAAACCTATATACAGATAAAAACGGAATAGAACGTATATCTATTCCGCCTTAATCATTGTATCCATAACTCAAAACCGTAGGTTTTGAACTTCACTCGGCGTTAGCCGAACTTCACTGCCGTCAGGCAACTTCACTATCGCTATGCGATAACTGCACTCAAAGCAAGGCTTTGAACTTCACTCCGACAATAGTCGAAACTTCACTTACAGTGCTGTAAATTAGTCGCCAAAACCCGTAGGGTTATTGCAACAAGTATTCTTTTATGGCTTTTGCGGCTTTTTTGCCTGCGCCCATGGAAGAGATTACCGTAGCCGCGCCGGTGACCGCGTCGCCGCCTGCGAAGACGCCTTGTTTGGTGGTTGTGCCGTTTTCGTCGGTTACTATACAGCCGCGGCGGTTGGTTTCGAGTCCTGCGGTGGTGTTCTTTATCAGGGGGTTAGGCGAAGTGCCGATAGCCATTATTACGGTATCCACGGGCAGGGTAAATTCGCTGCCCTTTACGGGGACGGGGCTTCTTCTGCCCCTTTCGTCGGGTTCGCCCAATTCCATTTTTATGCAAGTAATTGACTTGACGAAACCGTTTTTTATATCGCGGACGTCTTCGGTATGGTAGGCGTTTATTTCGGTGGGGGCACACAGGAGCATAAATTCTATACCTTCTTCCATGGCGTGTTCCACTTCTTCTTTACGGGCGGGAAGTTCGGTAAGCGACCTGCGGTAGACTACGTACACTTTTTCCGCGCCGAGACGGAGAGCCGTCCTTGCCGCGTCCATAGCCACGTTGCCGCCGCCGACGACCGCTACTACTCCGCCTTTCATAATGGGAGTGTCGGAGTCGTCCTTGTAGGCTTTCATAAGGTTGCTTCTCGTCAAAAATTCGTTTGCGGAATATACCCCTTTGTAGCTTTCGCCGGGGATATTCATAAAGTTCGGAAGTCCAGCGCCGCTTCCTATAAACACGGCGGAGTAGCCCTTTTCAAACAGCTCGTCCACGGTGAAAGTTTTGCCGATGACGGCGTTGGTGACAAAGCGTACGCCTAAGTTTTTAAGTTTGTTCACTTCGTCGGCTACTATCGACTTCGGTAAACGAAATTCGGGGATTCCATACACCAAAACGCCGCCTTCCTTGTGTAATGCTTCGTACACGGTGACGTCGAAACCGTCTTTAATTAGGTCGCCCGCGCAGGTTAAACCGGCGGGTCCGCTTCCTACTACGGCTACTTTGAAGCCGTTCTTTTCGGCGACGGTTTCCGCTTTTGTTTTCGCGTGGTCGGCGACGTACCGTTCGAGTCTTCCTATGGCTACGGGTTCTCCCTTTATACCGCGTACGCATTTACTTTCGCATTGCGTTTCCTGCGGGCAGACTCTGCCGCACACGGCGGGTAGGGAAGACGATTCGCTTATCGTTAGATACGCTCCGTCTATATCGCCCGATTTTATTTTTTCTATAAAGGACGGAATATTTATTCCGACGGGGCAGCCTTGCACGCAAAGGGGCTTTTTACAGTTAAGACAGCGTTGAGCTTCGTTTACCGCCGTTTCGTAATCGTAGCCGAGAGCGACTTCATCAAAGTTTTTCGCGCGTACTTTCGGTTCTTGCGTGGGCATTTCGTGTTTTTTAAGGCTCATATCGGGCATTTCTATTTAACCCCCTTATTAAGAAGATTGCAGGTCTTTTCGTAGGCTCTGCGTTCAAAATCTCTGTATATACTGCCGCGGGACATAGCTTCGTCGAAGTCTATTTCGTATCCGTCGAAGTCGGGACCGTCCACGCAGGCGAAAGCGGTCACTTTCTTGCCGTCGCGGTTTAAGGTAAGGCGACAGCCGCCGCACATTCCCGTGCCGTCTATCATAATTGGGTTCATGGAAGCGATGCACTTAATTCCGCTGTCTTTAAGGGCTGCTACGACGAATTTCATCATAATAAGCGGACCTATCGTAATCACCGCGTCGAATTTTTCGGCGGAGATAAGCTCGGTGAGGGGAATACAAACGTTACCCTTACGCCCGTAGCTACCATCGTCGGTCATTATTTCGAGCCTGTCGGAGCAAGCGGCGAATTCTTCTTCCAAAATAAGAAGTTCTTTACTGCGGAAACCTATTATCGAAGTGACTTTCGCGCCTGTGGCGTGCAGCTTCTGAGCTATCGGAAGAGCTATCGCGCACCCCACGCCGCCGCCGACTATGCAGATGTTTTTCATTCCGTCTATATCGGTTGCGTTTCCCAAAGGTCCGACGAAGTCGGAAATATAATCTCCTGCGGATTTTTCGTTAAGTTTTTTCGTGGTCGCGCCCACTATCTGAAAAATTATCTTAACCGTTCCGTCTTCTCGCGAATATCCCGCTATCGTCAAAGGAATACGTTCTCCGTCTTCGTCTACGCGGAGAATGATAAATTGCCCCGGTTCGGCTTTTCTCGCCACGTCGGGAGCTTTGATTTCCATCATTGTGACGGTGGGGTTAAGTTCTTTTTTCTTTACGATTTCAAACATTTTATCGCCTCATAAAAAGTATTAAAACGAGTATAACACAAACGGCTTTTTCTTAGCAACGGAAAAAGCCGAAATAAGGTCGTATATTATGGTAATTAAAAGGTTAAATATTTTATATGTAATAAAGCGAACTATTCGAAAAGCCCGATAAGGCAGTCGACGACGATTTTTTCCATTGCTTCGTAGTTTATGTAGGTGTGTTTGTCGTAGACGCATTCGTGGGCGTAGAACTGAACCACGTTCATAGCAAAGTGGATTTTTTCGCGGAGCGATTCGGTCTTATATCCTATCTCGGAAAGTTTTTCCGCAAAGTTTACGGTGATGTCTTCTTCGAGAGTAAGGAATTTTTCTTCCACGTCCTTGTCGGTACCCGAAAGAGAGTGCAGAACCTGATGGATTTGCTCGTTGGTCCGATGCGTCTTAATAGTTTCGCTAAGGACGTACTTTATAAGCGAGTCAAAATCTACGGGATAGGTAAGTTCGTCGGTCATTTCCTTAATGGGGGCGAAAATCTTTTTCAGATAAATATCTATTACGTCGAGAAGAATATCCTTTTTGTTGTTGAAATATCCGTAGATTATTCCCGTGGAAACTCCCGCGCGCTCGGCTATCTCTTTCGTGTTCACGTTATAATATCCCGCTTCGGAAAAAAGTTCGTACGCGGCGGCTAAAATCTTGTTCTTCGTTTCTATGGAGCGTTTTTGTTGCGGTTGTCTTACGTCGGGCATCGTTCCTCCGCGCTTTGCCGTAAAACGGGTTTCGCGCCGTAAATTTCAGGTTCGGTTTTCGGTAAATCGAACTTATATCCTTATTATATATCAAAAATTTTATTTTGCAAAACCAATTTATAAAAAATCGAAAATAATGTGAAATAAGTTTCATATTTTGCTTGACAACGGTATATTCGATGAATATAATAGACTTGAAATGTGAAAATTGTTTCATATTTCTAATATGCAGAGAATAATTTGAGAGGTGAAAGATGCCCTTGGTAATGGCGCCGGAAGGCAAAGCGGTAAGAGTAATAAAGATTTTGACCGACGATAAGTTAAAGAAACATCTTGAAAGTTTGGGAATCACGGTCGATTCCGAGATGACGGTTTTATCGTCGAGCGGCGGGAGCGTAATTTGTCTCGTTAAAGACGGAAGGCTGGCTCTCGATAAAGACATGGCAATGAAAATTTTAGTAGCATAAAAAATTTAAGGAGGCAGAAAAATGAAAGGACTCGACAAATTCGAGATAGGCGAAAGCGGAGTAGTCAAATCGGTCGGCGGCGACGGAAAGATAAGACGTCGTCTTTTCGATATGGGCGTAACTCCCGGAGCAAAGATTTATATGCGTAAACGCGCTCCTCTCGGCGACCCCATCGAAGTTACGATAAGGGGCTACGAACTTACTTTGAGAAAAACGGAAGCGGAAGCTGTAACAATGGAGGAAGACAAATGAAATATTTTGCATTAGCAGGCAACCCGAACTGCGGTAAAACGACTTTATTTAACAGTCTTACGGGTTCTACCGCTCACGTCGGCAACTGGCCGGGCGTAACGGTAGATAAGAGAGACGGCGTTTATAAAAAATGCGCCGAACCTATAAGTATCGTGGACTTGCCCGGTATTTATTCTTTGTCGCCGTACACGCCGGAAGAAATAATCGCCCGTAACTATATCCTGGACAAAAAACCCGACTGCGTAATAAACATCGTCGACGCAACCAACCTCGAACGTAACCTTTATCTCACCACGCAGATTTTGGAAATGGACGTTCCGGTCGTAATCGCCCTTAACATGATGGACGTACTCGACAAAGCTGGCGACAAGCTCGACGAAAAAGAGTTGGAAAAACGTTTGGGAGTACCCGTCGTTAAAATCTCCGCTCTTAAAGAAGTGGGGCTAGCCGACCTTATGAACAAGGCCTACAACGAATGCAAGAAGACGAGAGAAGGCACTACCGTATTGAGCGACAGCGCATTGGCTCACCTTATAGGAGACGTAAAGATAGCTCTTAAAGGCAACGGCGTAGCCAACCCCTTGTTCCATGCGGTTAAGCTTGTCGAAGGCGACGAAATCGAAGTGGGTATGCACAAAGAAGTAGTCGGTATGGTAGACGAGTTTAAGAAGACGTTCGACGACGAAGTATTCGGCGGCGACTTCGAAGCTCTCGTAGCCGACGGAAGATACAAATACATATCCAAACACTTTGCTCCCGTACTTAAAAGACAAAGCGAAAGCGGCAAAGTCATCACTAAGTCCGATAAAGCGGATAAAGTTCTTACGCATAAAATATGGGGTATTCCTATCTTTATCGTAATAATGTTCTTTATTTTCCATTTTACATTTTCGGAAAACCTTTTCTATCTTAACGGATTTACCGAATCGCAAGCCTGGATGCCTTCTTTGGAAAAATTAGGTTACGATATGGATAACTTCGGCGTAAAACTTCTCGCTTGTATCTACGACGGAACGTTATATTCGCCCGGCGTCGTAATAAATAATGTCTGGAACGACATTATAGTAGGCGAATTGTTCGGACTTATTCAGGGCGCTATCGAAGGCAGCGGCGCGGCTCCTTGGGTAGTAGGACTTATAAACGACGGTATCATCGAAGGTATCGGAGCGGTTCTTTCCTTCTTGCCCCCGATTCTCGTACTGTTCCTGTTCTTCTCCATTTTGGAAGACTCCGGATATATGGCTCGTATAGCCTTCATCCTTGACAGAATGTTCAGAAAGTTCGGTTTGAGCGGAAGGTCGTTCCTGCCGATGATAATGGGCTTCGGATGCTCCGTTCCCGCAATGATTAACACTCGTACTCTTGCAGACGAAAAAGAACGTACCGCTACGATAAGAGTTATTCCTTTCTTCTCTTGCGGAGCAAAACTTCCTATCCTTACCGCAGTAAGCGGAGCAATCGTCGCTTACTTCGGAATAGGCGACGCAGGTTTTATTACGTTCTGTATGTATATGCTCGGTATCGTGACCGCAATAGCCACCGTACTTCTTATGAGAAACACTTCCTTGAAAGGCGAAACTCCTCCTTTCATTATGGAACTCCCCGCTTATCACGCTCCGCAGTTCAAGAACCTTATGGCTCACTTGTGGGATAAGACGAAGCACTTCGTAAAGAAAGCCTTCACGATAATCTTACTCTCCACAGTACTTATCTGGGTACTCACTCACTTCAGCTTCGATTGGAGATTGTTAGCGGATGAAGAAATCAACGAAAGTATTCTTGCCGGTATAGCTAAACTCGTACAACCCTTGTTCACTCCCTTAGGATTCGGTAGTCAGCTCGGTAAATACGGTTGGGTGTTCGCGGTAGCTGCGGTAGCCGGACTTATCGCAAAAGAAAACGTTATCGCCACCTTCTCCACCTTGGCAGCTTGCTTGGTAGCGGCAGTCAATATGGACTTCGGCGGACTCGACATTATGGCGGAAGAAGGCGTAGACGCCGTTCAGGCTATGATTATAGCGACCGGCGCTACTCCTGCGGCTCTTATCGCTTTTATCGCTTTCAACATGACCACTATCCCGTGTTTCGCGGCGGTAGGTACGGCTAAGGCTGAATTGCAGGATAAGAAACGCTTTAACGGAACTCTTATATTCTGGCTCTTATCTTCTTACGTCGTGGGCGCAATGGTCTATACCATCGGCAGCTGGTGGTGGACGCTCTTCATCTGGCTCGCAGTAATAGCCGCTGTAGTAGCTTACATCGTTCTTAAAAACAAAGGTAAACTCGTATTCAAGTTCCCGGTAAAAAAAGACGGTAAAAAGGCTCTCACCGCTCAGACCTGCGCTACCTGCGAAGGATGCGAACACGAGTGCGAATGCGCTTCTGCTACTAAGAAAGAAGAAGAAAATAAATAAGGCGCGGAGCGTCCGAAAGGTAGCGCTTTACGTTCCGCGATAAAAAGTAATTCCGTCAAATACATATCTATATCGTTACGAACGTTACGGGCGTGACGATATAGAAAGCGGATACTTAAATTAAATCGGGAAACTTGCCCTAAAACCATCTCTACCGTACTCAGTACGCCTACGCTTGATTTTCGGTCAAAATCACTACATTTATACCACTCCATAAATCAAATAGCATTTAAGTGATAACTCTCTGCAATAAAAAGCGTAGCGGCGAATTTATTTCGCCGCTATGTTTTTTATAATTAAGGGATAAGGCAGTTAAGAAAAGCCTGTACTGTAATGCTCTACACTGTTATTCTAATACTCCATACTGTTTTCATCCAGCAAGAAGTCGTATATACTCATAGTAACAATACCGTTTTCATCTCGTTTACGTTTGATATCGTCTTTTACTACGATTATCTTTTTGAAAAAGTCCTTTATATTCAATAGAGAATTTTTTTCTTGTTTTTGTTTTTCTTCGGTTTCCATTGCAAAAGCCGATTGAATATAGAATTTATTATTTCCACGATTAGCGATAAAATCTACTTCGGCGTAGTTTCGTACGATTTTGCCTTCGGTATTGCGCTTAAAAGTTTCCACAATTCCTACGTCCACGGCGAACCCACGTTTAATGAGTTCAAGATATATTATGTTTTCCATTATATGATTTTCTTCCTGTTGACGGAAATTGAGAGCGGCGTTTCTGAGCCCTAAATCGGTAAAATAATATTTTGACGGAGTAGAAAGATATTTTTTACCTTTAACGTCGTAACGTTTTGATTTATCGACTAAAAATGCGTCTTCGAAATATGAAAGAAAGTTGGAAACCGTTTTATCGGTTATCGGCAAATTTACAACGCTTCGGAAAGTATTGGAAAGTTTTAACGGATTAGTCAAAGAACCGATGCTTGACGCAAGAATCTCTAATATTGCGTTTATTTGTTCTTCGTTCTGAATGCGGTTGCGGTCGACAATATCGTTTAAGTAGACGTTTTTGAGTTGTCCTTTAAGATAGTTCATTTTTGCTTCTTCGCTTTTTTGCGAAAGTACAAGGGGGAGACCACCGTAAGTGTAATATTCTTTCCATCCTTGCATAGGAGAACCATTATAAACAGACATAAACTCGGAAAAGGATAGTGGCAAAATGCGAACTTCGTCGCCTCGTCCACGAAACTCGGTAACAATATCTGTGGATAAGAATTTAGAATTACTGCCGGTAACGTAAATATCTACGTTGGGAAGTTTCAAAAGTCCGTTCAATACTCCGACAAAATTATCTGCAAGTTGTATTTCGTCGAGCAGAACGTAATACAATTCTTCATCGACAATCAAATTTTTAATATATCGGCTCAATGCTTTTGGCAAAAGTAAGTCGCTGTTTTCGTCATCGTCGAGAGAAATTTTTATAATATGGTGGCTTTTTACACCTTTTTCTTTAAGGTATCCGTAAAAAAGAGTGTTAAGAAGATATGATTTGCCACAGCGACGAATTCCGGTAACGATTTTTACCAAACCGTTTTGTTCTCTATCTTTCAGTCTTTGTAAATAAAGGTCTCTTTTTATACTTTGCATATTATCTCCGTTACGAAAAATTGTAACAATTTACAATTTTATTTTCGGAATCTATTATAGCCGTTATAATTAAGAAAGTCAATATGTCATTACGAAAAACTGCAACAATTTGCAAAAATTTTTCCATAAGATATTTTCTTTAATATGAAACGATAAAAAAGCGGAACGGCGAGATAATTCGCCGTTCCGTTTTTTCTTAGGAGCGAATATATTTTTTAAGCTCCGGGTTTATATGTCAAAGACGAGTTCGTTATAGATTATTATTTTTTCGCCGCCTTTTAAGGGTAAGGACAGTTCGGGATTAAGACGGAAGACGGTGTCTTCGTCGGTGTTAAGGGCTTTCGCCACGTCCCATACGGTTTCGCCCGGTTTTACGATATACAGGCTTATGGCATATTCCGCAGCGGGTTTTTCCGCACCCGTTTCGATGGAAGAAACGAGTTTTATTTCGTGCTTGTTTACGCCGCGTACAGATACGCAGATTTCGGCGATGACTTCTATCTCAGTCGCGCTTCTTATCCTTGCGGTGAGGGAAGTTATTCTTACGTCCGGCATGAACGTGTCTCGACAGTCGTAGTCTGAAGTTATGGCGGTGGAGAAAGGCGCGACGCATTTTTCCGTTTTTAAGCCGCTTTCGTCGGTGAAGAGTACGACGGAAGTAATAAGTCCTTCTACCTTTAATCCGCCGTCTGCGGACACCGATACGTCGCTTATATACGGAGCGTTTACGCAAAGAACTTCTTCTATTACGTTTTCGCTTTTTACGGTAGCAGAACATTTATCCCTGACCGAACGGAAACAGGAGCAGGTATTTACTACGCTTATCGCTTCTTCTACGGTAAGTTCGTTTGCGGTGGAGTAGCAGTCGATTATGCCGTCGATTTCGCATTTTTCGCCCACGGCGTAAATAAATTTTACGTCGACGTCGGTGATAAATACCCGTTCGTCGGTTTCGGTGACGGTAAGGTCGGTTCTTGTCACTCTCGGATATACGTCTATTACGCTATCTGCGTTCACCCAATCGGAATTTATTTCCGTAGTGAAAGGAGAAGTAAAACTTTGGGTAACGAAAATACCGCTGTCGGATACCGCAATTATTCTTGTAACGACGTCGCCGTCGAGTTGGAAAGAGCCTGCCGACGGATATACGTTGTTGACGGCGACTACCGTAGAACAGTCCAATATTTTCTTAATGGGCAGACGAGCTTCGTTGCTGTTGGTTAACGTGACGGAGAATTCTTCCACGCCCGCCACGTTCTCGATTTCGTACTTTCCCGTGCGGCAGAATATAGATTCTTTCGGCTCGGTAAGGAAGTTAAGTTCGTTCGTTTTTAAGTACCAACCCGTTATTTCGAGTTCCGCGGTGGCTCTGCCGCCGTCCTTTTCTATATAGGAACAATCGGCTACGTTCACGCAGACTACGCTCTTTATTGCTGGAGAAAGATTTTCGTCGGTCACCGACGCGACGCTTTCTACTTTGCGTACCGTAAGCTCGTATCCGCCGTCATCGTCGCAAGTCACCGCTCTGAAAGAAGTGATTAGAGTTATTCTTAATTCTTTGTTAAGTGCTTCCGTGCTTTTTACTTCGCTTACCGCATTGACGCAAACGATACGCCCTTCGACGTCAAGGTCGCAGACTACCGTGTTCCTGACGATAGGCAAAATCTCCTTTGAATTGGAATTGACCGTCTTGTTCATATAACCCCCATTGGAAAATTTCATATTAAACGATATTATCGTGGATTTCGATATATGACTAAAAAAATAAAAAACGGGAAGAATAAGGCGTATGAGAGAAATATCGCAAGACGTGGACTACACCAAAGCGTTGATAAAGAAAATTACGGGTGTAAATATAAGAATAAAAGTAAACAGGGGCAGGAACAAAACCGAATTGCTAAGCGGCACGGTGGAAAACACCTACCCGAAGATTTTCACTTTTCGCAAAACCGACGGAGAACTGAATAGCTTTTCGTACGCGGATATTTTGAGTAATAATATAAGATTTTTGAAGTAGCCGGGTACGGTTTGGAAGTGAAGTTCCGCCGTAGCGGATATAAATTATATGACGAAATAGGATATCAGTTCTGTTCCGTCTTTGTCTATATATCTGTTTTTATATCCCGCCCACCCACCCTTATCCTTATGACGATAAAGTTCATTCAAGTAATGAGTTTTGTTGAGAAAAACCACCCTTATTAAATTCGAATAAGGGGGAACATTATGAGGAAAGGGGTTTCATATCCGACCAATCGTTACACGG
>CAZUJW010000049.1:0-10435 GCA_964620655.1 uncultured Christensenella sp. | reverse complement strand
TTTTTATCCGGGTATTGTTTTCCTTTATTCCGCTCAGATACTTTTGGATAACGTCGCCCGAAAGTTTGTTAAGCGGAATATTCCCCAATACCGGGATAATTCGTTTGGTTATGTAATAGAACATAAAGTCATTCGTATTCTTACAGTTCTTCGGCAGCTTATACAGCTCATACCACCGCAAGAGATAATCTCCGTAAAGCTCTGTGGATACGTTACCGTTTTTCAGCAAATCGAGCATTTCGCTTATCATTGCCATTATCTCGGATACGTCGTTATTCATATATCGAAACGCAATTGCTCAAACTGCGGCTCAACAGCTTCTGATTTTACAAGAACGGGCTTCTTCGGGTGGTAAAGAAGCGTGCATACCATACAATACGGAGCGTCGGCGGGTTTACGTTCTCCGCAACGGCAATATTTCGTTTCCATTTCCTTAACCGACATCAGAGAGAACGGCGATACGCTCAAACGTTCGGCTAACTGAGCGAGAATAGCCAAGTGGCGTGGATATTCACCCCAAAGAATAAGCATAAGCTGAAACAACGATAATTGCGGTTTCGAAGAAGATTCATCGTATTCGGCACACAGTTCTTCTACCGAAAGCGAGTTATCGACGATTATATCAATAATGCGTTTATGAAAGTCGGTCATCTTATTTCTCCGCAGGCAAATAGCCCAATTTCTTCAACTTAGAAAAAGTTTCAAAAATATTAACAAACCGTGAACCTTGCAGACCTATCGAAATATCCTGGGCGAAACATGCAAGGCTAAGCAATATCCTTACTTTATCGGAAAAAGACAAACCGTATCCGTCAAAGTCGTATCCGACGAAAAATTCCCTTCCGAATTCATCGATATATTCCCGGAGATTGTTTTCGTCAACTTCGGCATGCAGCGGCAAGACGTCTAAAAGAATAGTCTTAGATTTTTCGCTTGCTTTAATCTCTCCGTATATCTTCGTCACCTTCTCTTTCGGTTGCGACGTCGCAACAACGCCCGATAGTTCTTTCTTGTATTCCCGGATTTGCTTTATAGTCCAATCGGCTTTTACCTTCTTACGTTGCTCCGGAGTAAGCGACAACATCTCCGTAAGAAGCGAATAACTATATTCTTTATACTCGTCCTTAAACCCACGTAAATCGTCACCGAACTCGGCTACGATATTCATATATCGGGATACCTGACTTTTATCAAGCCCGAAATACACTTCGCAATAATTAAAAAAGTTTGCACAAGAAAAATTATTTACGTCAAAAGAATGTATACCGTAAGTTCTTGTTCGCCAAATATCGAGCAAATGAGCGCCGAGATAAAAATAGTTGGTCTTAGAAGCGGCTAAGTCTTCCAGTACTTTTTCACGACGCCATTTTTCCTCGGCTTCGGGGAATAAGGTACCGCCACATGAATTACGTACGTTAAAATCTATCATTATATAATCCTCCTAAAAAATAATTAAAATCTTTTTTCTTTTTTCGCCCGTAAGGCTATTGCTTTATTATTAGCCTGAGCTTTCTTGTATGCGTCGGCGGCTTCGTTGTACTTTAATAAGTCCATACGCCAAATCTTGTCGCCGATAATACCGTACTTTTTTACATAGTCTGCACGAATTGGTTTTTTCATATAACCTCCGAATAAAATTTCAGTTAGCTTTACTAACACAATTATAAGTTAGCAAAACTAACAATGTCAAGTATTACTAACATAAAATGCTATACTTTTTTTATGTTAGGTAACAAAATAAAAGAATTAAGACGACAAAAAAAATTAACTCAAGCACAATTAGCAGAAAAATTAAATGTAACACGTTCTGCTGTTGCGTTATGGGAAATTGACAATACAGACCCAGATTTAGAAAATGTTATTGCCATTGCAGATTTTTTTGATATAACAACCGATTATTTATTAGGTGTAACAGACGAAGCCGGGAGAAAAACTTACGGCAAAACTTTTAACAACCAAATTATTGATAACCACGGGATAATAAATCAAACTATGCACTAATTTTTCACAAAGGAGAAATTATGGAAGAATTAAAATGTCCAATATGCGGCGAACCGACAAGCGCATATATGGGAAATGCAAGAAAAGACCGTTTATGCAAGAACCATGCAAAAGAACTGAAAAACGGTTTAATAGAACAATGTTTAGATTGTGGGAATTGGCATATAGCAGGCGAAATATGCACATGCAAACAAAATAAACAGCATAAAGAAAAAAAGCAAGATAATGAAATAACTTGTATAATTTGTGGACAACCGTCGAATGAAAAACATTTTTGTTATAACTGCTGGAAAAAATATAAAGACAAATCTATCGATATAAGAATAAAGAATTGTTCAGAAACAGAAATTTTAGACCAATATGGAAACTTAACAATCGAATGCGATGATGGTAGAAAAGTAAGAAGCCGGGCAGAAGCACTAATTAGTAACTTCTTTTATAACAATCGTATTCGTTCAGTATATGAAAAAACAATCTACTATCAAGAAAATGGAGAAGACAAAACTTTACATCCAGACTTCTATCTTCCTGATTATGAAATATATATCGAATATTGCGAATTAACTAACAAACCATACTTAAAGAAAAAAGAATATACTCAAAAAATTTATGATAAATTGGGTTTCAAAGTAATAATAATGGATGATAAAGATTTAAACAGCATATCAGGCTTCTTAAAACCCAAATTACATATAAATTAAACTATATAATGATCACAAAAACTAATAAACTAAAAAATTTTTGTTGACAGCGTATTTAATACGACATATAATAGAAATAGGAAAGGGGTGACACCGATAACGGTTAACCAAAAAATATCAAGCTATAAAAAATAACCGACTTTTTAGCAGAGGGCGGTTATTTTTTTATGTCAAACAGTAATCTATACACAAGTATAAGTACAATGATAATATAAATAATATCAGACATATTATCACCCCCTTTGGCTTATTCAGCCCGGAAGTGTTAACCGCCACAGGTCACCCCATGACTAACATATTACCAAAACTCTAAAATAAAGTAAAGAGAATTACATCAAACGTTTTTATCAGAACACACCCTCGTTGACAAAGTACGGCAACCGTGCTCTTTTTCTAAAAAGAAAAGGAGATTTAGCTATGTCCGTTTACGAAATAACTTCACTCTTCCTACAAGTTATTAGTATTCTACTTACTATCATTTACGAAAACAAACGTCGCTAATCTCCCTAAGTAGGAGTGTAGCACGGTTACCGAACTCTGTCAACTATCCTTTCACTTCGTTCATCACCCTGACCTATGTTCTGAAAAGCAAATAGCGCGTTTATTGACTTCGAAGTTTGACCCAGGAATTTGGCGCCGGATATTCGCTCAAAACGTTGACGCAGCTATCTAACCACAATAAAATTGACAACGTTTATTGACTTCGAAACTTGACCCAGGAATTTGGCTCTGGATATTTACTCAGAACGTTGACTTAACTTGTTGACATGTGGTTTCACCCCACGAGAGAGCCATTGCGTTCGCTATACCCCAAAAAGTCTTTGAGCGATTTTTCTGCCTATATTTACCGAAGCTATTCTTAAAAGGCGGATATGTTTCAAAAGTATATATCGGTTTAACTACACACGTCGGGCAAACAAAAGGCAAACCTTTAAGCCAAAGAAATGTTTTCTTAGAAACAGGTTCGCCGAAATAGTACGGCTCTATAACTTGCGTCGGTTCAGGCAATGCGAACACTTTTATTGGAACAGGGTTTTCAATGGCTATTTTTTCGCAGTCCGCGTTCCAAATTGACAAAAAGAACTCTTTTGCTTTTTGCCCTTTTGCAAAACGTTCTTCGTCCAGTTCTCCACCGCGGTAAAGTACGCTCGAACCTGCTTTTGACAAATACGTACATGGGGGAAAAGCTATAATCATATCCCATTTAACGATTTCGTGTCTTTGTCCGTCGCACGTTCTAAACGTACAATTTCCGTTAAGCAACGGCACAACATCGCTCCAAATATGCCATTCAGGATGATTTCCCGAACAAAATTCCAAATCGCAAGAATAGGCTTCGTGACCCAACTTGCGAAATTCGATAGTTACTCTTTGCGACTCTTCGCATGCTACTAAAATTTTCATTTTTTACTCCTAATTAAATTATTTTGTTTTGCAAATCAAGCTCTATATCGTCCTTGAAGTATTCGAATATATCTTTCGTCAATAAAGATACGAAATAACTTCCGCACTGGTTTAGCTCGTCTACGGTGGCTCTTGTGTGCTCATAACACGGAACGTCCGCGAGTCCTACTTTACTCTTCAAAGCTCTCTTTTCGAAAAAGTCGCTAAAACATGCCGTCTCGAACCTGTCTGCGTAAACCTTTTTGTGTGACAGCATATATTCATACTGAGTGCCGTTACGTTCGCTCCCGTCGTCTATGACGTAACTCAAAATACTATACGAAAACGTGTTCCTTAACTTCTCGTAGCGGTGATATTCCTTAAACGCTATCGTTTTAAGTATATGAGTAAGCAACGTCGTATCCCCTCGGGTAAATCGCATGCGGGTATAGAACTTTTTGAAACTACCGTAGACTACGTTATGTATTGCGCTGTCTATCCAAAAACCGGGAAGAGCGCTCCTGGCTTTGCTTTTATCTACTATCTTCACGCACACGCACAAATCTAACAAATCGGCGTTTAGTGACGTCGGACGTTGTTCGTCAAGTAAAATTACCGAATAACATACGCCGTCTATCGTCGTCATGTGCCTGAACATCTTTATCATAAGATTAAAATAGTCGTTGAGCGGGTTAGCTTTTTCTTCGGCTTCTTCGTCGAGTTTAGCAAGCTCTTTCAGAATATCGCTTTTATTCCCGTGCTTTTGGATAATCTTTCGGATATTACCAATCGTCAATGCAGGAGTTTTCGACTCCGCTTTTATGCGTTGGTGGTCGTACTGGTTGCCCCTATCCTTAGCCGCTTCCGAGAAAAGAAAAACTCCGAACTCGGCATAGTTAGCGAATTTTCCGCTTGCGCAGACTTTTTTCCCTAAACGCAGACTGTCCATTACGAGAATATGACTATGGCGGGAGAATGCGGCGCTTGTCATTGCGTCTTTTCTGAAAAAATCGTAGTCGTACATGGGGAAATTACCTACGCTTTGGACGACAAAGTCTTCTCTTACGGAAAAGTTGGACTGAATAAACGACGTATCGATTACGTACATAAAATACAGTTTTGCGTAGTTCTCCAATTCGTCGAATATATATCTGATTTTTAACCCGTCGTCGTAGTCCATACCGTACCTTGCAAAGTCGTAGCCGAAAATGTTTTCAGGCTTAGGCTCTTCCATAAATCTACGTTCACGACTTCGTATATACTTCTTGCACGTCGCCAGGTTATATATCTTTCCTTTTTCCATAAGCTTTTCTATGGACTTTTCAAGTTTTATCCAGGGAAAATACGGAAAACGCATGTCGATTTCAAGTATCTGACGGAATGCGGTAAATCGTTGCTTCTTTGCTATCGACAAAGCTACCGACGTAAGCATAGTGGTTTTTCCCGAACCGGGTTTCCCTGTAAAAAGCACCGCTATATTCTTAGAAAAATCGTCGTTCTCCTCGTCCATTCTTGTAAGTCTGTCGTAACCGCGTTCTTTCCGTCGATGATTCCAAAAGAGATAAACGACTATGAGCCAAACTATCACGGGTAGGCTTTTTAACAGAAACGCCGTATCCAGGAACAGCTTATACCCTTGGTATATTGCCGCAGTGGAATTAAGCGAAACGGAAAAATACAGAAGAAACGCTACCGCTTCCACTCCGATAGCTACGATATTTACGTTTATAGCCCAAATGGCAAGAAATATATATGCGTAGAATATCTTGTCACGGATAAAGAATGAATATTCCGTAATAAAACGTTTTATCGGAAAATATACTACCGCCGTAACTTTCTTAAACTTCGTAAGCTGCTTTGTATCATGATAATCGTTATTTTCGGTAAAGTATAACGTTCTTACGCTTATCGCAAGCACTAAAAGAAGTACCCCCACGACTAACGCTATCGACATTACCTTAACAAGGAGTGTAAGAATAAAAATAACGTACCCGGCTAAATTTTCGGCGGATACGAGAGCCTGTCCGTAGACGATGAAACCGTTCTTGAAACTCTCGAAATCGAAGTCGATAACTTCATTAAATCCTACCGCTGACGGATTAGCCACCGTTGCCGGAATACTGTTTTCTATTCCGAATATCGAACAGAACCATAGTCCGACAGACGTACCGAAGTCCCGGAAAGATTCGACAAGGCGGACGTATCCGATACGTTGCACGAATAATCCTATCGCCAAAGAACCGAGAAGCAAAACTACGGAAAGTATATGGAATATAACGGACTTACGTTTATTAACCATTTATAACACCGCCTTTACGGAATAAAGCAAATAGCCGACGATAAAGACGGCTATTATTACCAAAAATATGGATATTATCTTTTTGAAAGTTTTCATTTTTCTTGACAAGGTAAATTATGAAAGTATATACTAACTAAAGAGTTGCTTTGTATCTCACGTTGTGAGCACAGTCGAAAGGACGGAACTGCAACTCTTTTTTTATGAATTCTTTTTATTATTTTTAGAATATCGTTTTTTTAAGTCATCAGGCATATCCAATTTTTTATTATGCGGCTGAAATAAATACTTAGGCGTTTTAGCCGGACGCTTTAAGTACATAGGTTTATTGTCACTCTTGTCGGGGTTCGGTTTTATCTCTTCATAATCTTTCCGATACGAGTGAGTAGACTCTCTATGTACAAAGCCGTCCACGTACGATTTTTTCTTTTTATCAAACGCTTTATCTTCGTCGATAACTAAGGACGTTCTATTTTTACCGATTTTTAATCTTGCCCAAAAAGGAAATTTATCTGGAAACGTCTTTTTTGTTTTTTTATCTTTCAAGGTACCCCCTTATTTTTTCGTATAACGATTATTTTGACGCTTCTTCGAAACAGCGTTACACGCCTTAACGATAGCTTTTATAACTATGTACAGCAACAACACGACGAGAATAGAGCCTAACGCAATACCTACCCATTTAAGCACTTTAAGAAATTCGTCCTTCGCGTCTTGAAGTTTCTTCAAAAAGTCTTCGAGCGCGTCTTTGGCTTTTTCGCCTAAGTCTTTGGTAGGCGGTTGCGTACCGCCGACAACGGTTATCGGAGAACTTACGGCGGGGATAATCGTAAGTTTATCGCCTTTTTGGAAACCCAGCCAAATTATATCGAAGTCGAGATACATAGGTAAGCGGTTGCGGTAGACTAAGTTCGTTCCTAAGTTGTTTCCAGTTTCGCGGTTACAAACGACTACTTCTTTGTTGACGTAGTCGCTTACAGCGAAACGGAAAAGAACGGTTTTACTTCCGCTCTGATTAACGCAACTCTTTATGCTTTCAACGTCGTTCTTGTCGACGTAAAGTGCCTTAGCTACTTCTTCTGCCGTTCCTTTAACGTCGTCGGAAGATAAAACCTGTATCGGCGATATTCCCGTAAGCGTCGACGTTTCGATATCGGGGTAGAGCAGCTTCGTAAGCCAGTTTACAAGGTTCGCATTTTTATCGAAGCCTTCAATTTTGAACGCGTCGTCGGCGTCTATCTCTTTGACGGTTTTTTCGTCGTCTACGGTAAGGAGTAAATCGGACTTATTAACGAAAGTTTCGTAATAGTCCAGGATAGTTTCGCTCGACACCGTTATATCTTTCACGTCGCCGGTGCCGCCGTTAAACAGCCAATACAGCGTAGTCATTCTTTCACCGAACGTTCCGCCGCCGAAATCGGGGGTGTTGCCAAACGTAATTACGTTATACGCCCAGGGCATATAATATTCACTATAATATATATTTGGGTTTGAACTTACTGGAACTTTATTACCTGTATAATATGAACCTGAATCATACATATAGTATCGCATATCGGAAGTTCCGCTTTTGACATCTTTTCCTATCCAGGCTTTAAGATAATCGTAAAAAAGCTGATTATTAGTTACAAGAATATCTTTCGTCACAGCTTTTAACCATTCGGCTTTTATTTTTTGTAACCCGCCGTAGTCGGTAAAGTATTCGTTCGGAACGTTGAAGTAGACGGACGCTATTTCCTGTCCGCCGTTCTTTGCGTTTTGGTACTTAAAAGTCGTATGCTTTACTTCGAGTCCGATAGTTTCAAATTCTTCGCTGCGGCAAGATAAAGTACTTTCGGCAGTTTTGTCTTTTCCAAAGCCTTTTGCATAACCCGAATAGTAAAACGTCGTTGATATGGGGTATTCCGTCGCATTAGCGTCCCCGGCAGTCTGAAGCTCTATTCCGCTTACGTCGTAACGTCTGACGTCGTCGTCAACGTAGGCGAGTTGCTCGGAAAGCCCAGCTACCACTTTGAATTTATAAAAAAGTTTTCCGTAAACTCCGGAAGACTTACTTACGCACTTAACAGAATATTTAGAATAATCGGTAGGTTTGCCGCTTTCGTCACGTTTGCTTGAAATCTGCACAAAGTTTTTACCGTTTACGTCGATATTCTTTTCAGCCGGGTTATATACGTAAATATACAAGCCGTAATTATCCTGCTCGTTCGCTCGGATATTGTATCCGTACTCTACAAAGTAAATTACTTGAAGTTCGCCTTCGGAGTCTTTCGGATAATCTTCCAGAACAAACTCAGCAGCTTTCAAATCGTCGACTACGTTAGTTCCGTCAAACGAAGTTGCCGTGTCATCGGCGGCGTAAGTATTCGTCCCGGTGGTTAAACCGAAGAAGAACACAAACGCCACCAATGCGGCGGTGATAAAATATATAAAGGAGATGCAAAGCTTATTTTGTCTTTTCATTAGAATACTACCTCAGTTTTGTCTAAGTCGATATCCGATATGGGATAATGCTCAAAGTCAGTCTTAACCGCATAATCATATTTCTTGTCTCCGGACGTCAACGTCAAAACGATATCGACGTCTTGAGTATAAGCGTCGTCCGGCAACACGATATCAGTCGTTTCTCTTATGTCGGTTATGTATCCGAGAATTGTGTTCCCGACCGTTATGGAAAATTTATCTTCATACTTTGTTATTACGAAACTTTTTACAAAATCGGAATAGGTAAAACTATAATATTTGCCACCGGCTATATAATCGAACGTAGCGTCTTTTGTCACGGATAACGTTACGTTCCAATCTGTTACGTTGGTAACGGCAAAATCGTTTTGTCCTAAGTAAACGGTAACTTCGGAAGAAGTTTCGAGTTCTTTACCAAACTGATATATCTCCGCTACGGCTGTTCCCGTAGTATCTGTTTTTTCGTCGGGAGTTTCTCCCGGGTTAATATCGTCTCCGATTTTAAGAAACGTAACAAGCAATCCGGTAATAACGCATAGCAGTAGTAAAACTACTACCGCTATCATTGCGTTTTTGAGACTTTTTTTGTTACTCTTTTTCATAATTAAAATGCTATATTAGAATTATCAACGCTTGCACTGACAATATCTTCGCCGGCTATCATAGAAGTATCGAACTTAAACTTAAAGCTATAATCCTTGCTTTCGTAATCGGTCGTTACACGCAAGATAATTTCACCGTCGTATTCGTTATCTCTACAGAAATAAACGGCTTTCGCAAACTTATTGACATCGTCCGACGTCGCAGACGAACCCCACATTGAAGTCTTAGACGTATCAATTAAATTTATAAGAATTGTCGATAATGCATAATAACCTTTATGCGAAGTCGTATCGGTAGACGTCGATAAAGTAATATCGACAGCTTCGGAAGAAGATTTTGCAATTCCGTAATTGACAAAAGCAGTATACAGTTCAGCGGAGGGCTTAACCAAAACGCTTAAAGTTATGTTTCTATCAATAGTATATGGCAATTTTATATTATCATACAAAGTAGCGTCGGCGTCTGCACTTTCGAATCCAACTTTGGACATGTATGATTTAACCTTAGACATATTAGAATAACTAAAACAAGGCATACGGTTTATTTTACCGGTATTATAACAATAATCGTCATCTTTACCGATAATAACGCGTTGGTCTGCTGTGGTAGGAATAGCACCATGATATTCATCAAAATCGAAATCCGCATTGTCTTTAAGACGTGCTTTGCAGTCAAGCTGACAAGTTGCGGAAACATTCGAATACGTTTCGTTTTGGCAAGTAAGAACAATCACCTTATCAAAAGGTTTTACCATTTTCACGGTACAAGACAACGTATCTTCCGACGGAGTTTTCGTAACGTAGTCTTCTACGTTTTCGGTTACCGTAGTATCGGAAAAAGATAATGACCACGTCGCTTTCTTTAACTCATCGAAATCAGTATTAAATGTCGCAGTGACGACGTAAGAATCTTCTTCTACGGCAGAATTGTCAGCCATAGCTAAAGACAAATACGCATTATCGTTAGTTGTAATTTCAAAACTGTTCAC
>CAZUJW010000048.1:0-10984 GCA_964620655.1 uncultured Christensenella sp. | reverse complement strand
TGTTCTTGACCGGCACCCGTCCGACTTACACGGACAAAATTTTTACCGCACAAAGAGTAACGCCTGCGGAAAAATTCCGTGTAACGCTTGGTCGGTATTCCGTAACTCAAAACCGACGGTTTTGAACTTCACTGCCGTAAGGCAACTTCACTACCGAAGAGCGGTAACTTCACTCTGCCTATGGCAGAACTTCACCCCAAAAGTTAAATTCGTTTACAAAAAAGCGTTCCTTTCGGAACGCCCTTTTGGTTTTTACTTGATAGATTTACTATCCGTTATTTTTCGTTACTCTTTGGTAAATTCGCTGTTGGTACACTTAGGGCAAGGCGGCAACTTGTCGCTTGCGTCAAGAGTTACGCAGGTGTGGCAATTGGTGCAGCAATATTTGCCGCGTCCGGGTTTTTCGCCGGTCTTTACGATTTCTTTCTTCATAATTTCCTCCTTGAAATTTTGTTTCTAATTCTATTTTGCTCAGTTTAGGGTTGTTTATACCGTGGCTTACAGGTAAGTTTTTCTAAATATCGTTTTCGGATTTTCGGATAACTATCTCGCCGTCGCGGACTTTATAGTAGCTGTCCTTTATCTTTTCGCTTTTTATAAGGCGGTCGCCCGAATAGTAATCGCGGTAGGCTCGGCTATATACGCCGTCGTAAGCCTTTTTTATTATCCGAGATTTTTCGCCCTCTTCCCATACTATATTTTCGTCGGGCTTTTTAACGTACTTTGACGGAACCGTCTTTACAGTTTCGCTCCGTAATTTTATTTTATACTGCGGTTTACGTCCGAAAACGGTAATTTTTATCTGCTTTCCGTCGCATAAAGCGGAGATATACGCGGGGTAATCTGAGTCGTTATACAAAATTAAGTCGCTTACGGAACTGACCATTGCGTCGAGCGACGGCAGAACGTAAGAAGTCGGCAAAGAGTGATTGCTCGACGCGGCTACGGTATATCCCGCCATAAGCCATGCATTGTATAACGTCGTGCTTACCTGACAGACTCCGCCGCCTACGCCTTCGACGTATTCGCCGTTTATTATTACCTTAGCGGTGTAAAACCCGTTTTTTACGGTTCTTTCCCCGACGGTCGCATTAAAACCAAACCACCCGCGGGACGGTATCTCCGATAAATTAAGTCTTTCGCAAGCCAATTCGACGTTACGTTTTCTTCCGTCCGCGCTACGAGAATAATCGGTGTCGAACGTAGCCGCCGCGACGGTGTTTTTCTTCAATTCTTCCATTGTTTTTACGGGAGAAACCGCCGTCTTTTCGGTGGTAACCGCGAAGCCGTCGTCAAGAGAACCGACGACGTCGGAAAGAAGTTTTTCTCGGTTTATTTTCTCTCCGTCTTTGCCGTCGATATAGAAAAAACCGTCGGCGGTAAACTTAGCCGTCGGCTCTTGCGGCGGGGTGTATTCCTTTTCGCACACGCTTTCAAGACTTTCGTAAAAATCGCAGTCAAGGTATCTTAAAAAGTCTTTTTTGTTACCCGAAAACTCGTTATAGCAAAACAAAGAGAAGCTTTTTTTATATTTAAGCATCCGCTTTATGTCGACGCGTAAGGGTATGCGGCAGGTTACTTCATAGGTGTTTTCGCTCGCCGTGATTTCCACCTGAACGCAGCGGCTTTTCGGGGCTGACGCTCCGAAAATAATTGCGGCGAAACACAGTATCGCCGTCAATACGAAAACGAATATCTTTTTTTTCATACCGATAGTATAATTCTTCCGTCCCTTTTTATGCTTGTTTGTTGACTTTCGATTATAAATGTTTTATTATTATAATAATCTCTTTTAAAAAGAATAAAGAGAAACGAAAGTTAAGGAGAAAACAGTTATGTTTAATACGCTCGTAGCAAGTTTTAAGGATTTTCTTTTGGACGAAGTTTCTTTGTCCGTAGTCACGATACAGAATTGGATGCTTATCGCTATGGCAATTCTCGTAGTATTGCTTATCGCGGTAATTTTAAGCGCAGTCAAGAATTCCAAAAAGAATAACTCTGCCGACGAAGAAAACACCGCAGAAACCGAAGCGACGGAAAATAAACCGGAAGAAACGGAAGAAGTAAAACCCGAAACCAAAGAAGAAGTTAAGGAAGAAACTCCCGTCGAAAACGAACCCGTAACCTTGGAAGAAACTAAGGAAGAAGTTCCCGTCGAAAACGAGCCTGCTACTTTGGAAGAAACCAAAGAAGAAGTCGCAATAAAGGACGAACCCGAAGTTAAAGAAGAAGTTAAGGACGAAAAGCAGGAAGAACCCGCCGAAGAAAATAAAGAAGAGCCGGTAGCGGTTGCGGTGCCTGTAAAGGAAGAGAAGAAAAAAGCCGAACCCGTAAAGGAAGAAAAAGCGGAAGAAGACCGCGCGGTAACCAAAACGAGATTTGCCGGCAAGAGCGATTCCGTGTTCGGAGCGAACTCTGCAGATAAAGTCGTGTTCGACGAAAAACCTACAAAAAAGAAAGTTAAAGAAGGAACCGGGAAAGATGCTCCCGCCACCGAAGAAGAAACCGAAGTAGCCGCCACCGAAGAACAGGGCAAGACGGTAATAGGTAAGTTCGAACTCTGCAACTCTTCTCTCGGCGGATTCCGCTATCACCTGCTCGCCAACAATGGTCAGCTCCTGTACGAAAGCAGAGATTACAAGACGATAGAAACCTGTCGCGACGCAATAGCTAAGTTCGTAAATTCCGTAGAAAACGGTTCGTTTAGTATAAAAGCAGATAAATTCGGCAATTACAAATATTCGTTGAAGAGCGCGACGAGCAATAACGTAATCTACGTCGGCGAATCGTACACCACGAAAAAATCCTGCCTAAACAGCGTAGAAAGCGTAAAGCGTTTCGCTCCCGTCTCACCCGTTGTAGACGCCACGATAGCGGACTTCACCGCTACGGCAACGCCGTTTGAAATCCCCGCGGAAACAGTGGAAGCGGTCAAGAACAAGCAAGGTGCGATAGGAAAATGGGCAATAGAAAACACGGACAGCGAAGATCCCGCTTCTCCGTACGTCTTCTTACTCTACGCCAACAACGGTCAGCTCCTGTACGAAAGCAGAGATTATAAGTCTTACGACAACTGCCGCAAGGGCGTGGACGCTTTCGTGTCCGCAGTCGAAAACGGATACTTTATAATAGACGACGACAAGTTCAAACGTTATAAATTCTTCCTCAGAAGCAACAAGACGGGTTCGCAAGCCGAATACGTAGGACAGAACTACGACGACAAGTCTTCCTGCGAAAGCTCCGCCGTAAGCGTGTACAAATTCGCTCTGCTTACTCCCGTTAATCTCGACTGATACATAAAATTTTTCGGAGTATAAATTTATGGCGAAACTCATTCGTTTGGAAAACGGATTAAAGGTATTTTACGAAAAGCACGCAAAAAGCTCGGCTTTCGCATTGGGCGTGTTCGTGGGAGCGGGTTGCTTCTACGAAAACAAAGAAAACAACGGTATTTCGCACTTTATAGAACACACCGTGTTTAAGGGTACGGAAACGAGAACCGCTTTCGACATTGCCGACGAAACCGACAGTTGCGGCGTTATCCTGAATGCTTACACGAGCCGACACCTTACCGCTTTCTACACGATAGGGCTTGCCGAATACGCCGAAAGATGCGCGGATATTTTATCCGATATCCTTTTTCACTCCACCTTTACCGAAGAAAACATCGAAAAGGAAAAAGGAGTGGTAATAGAAGAAATCCAAATGTACGAAGACGACACGGAAGACGTTTGCCTCGAAAACCTTATTAAGGCTCATTACGGCGACAAACCCGTGTCCTATCCCATTTTGGGTAGCAAAGAAAACGTTCGTTCGTTCACCCGCGAAGATATTATCGACTATATGAAAAAGTATTACCGCGCCGAAAACGCCTGCGTATCGGTAGTAGGGAATATGTCGGAAGAAGAAGCGGTAGATTTGGTAAAGAAATATTTCGTTTTCCCGACCTACGACGATAATCTCGCCCTGCCTAAATTAAAAACCGCCGCTCCGAAAGCTAAATACGTAAAAAAGATTAAGCCTTTGGAACAGTCTGCCGTCGGTATATCTTTCCCCGCTTATCCGTACAAGCATAAAAAGCGTTTCTTGCCCATGATAGTGTCGAATATCTTAGGCGGCGGAATGAGCAGCAGACTTTTTCAGGAAGTCCGCGAAAAAAACGGACTCGTGTACGAAATTTATTCCACCGTCCATCAGTACGACGCAAACGCCTTTTTCATAGTCTATTTCGGAACTGCTCCGTCGCAGGTATGCACTGCCGTTAAAAAGGTGTCGGAAACCCTTGATAAAGCGTTGAAAGAAGGTTTTTCCGAAGCGGAATTCAACAAAGCCATGGCTCAGTTCAAGACGGCGATGGTGTTCGGCGGAGAAAGCGCGTCGGACGTAATGCGTACCGGCGGACGGAACGGCCTTATCGGCACGCTCGTCACGCCCGAAAGCATATTGAAAGAAGTTTCTTCCTACACTCTCGAAGACGTGAACGCCGCCGTTAAGGATATAATCCGGTTCGATAAAGCAAGTTTAAGTTACGTCGGAAAAAAGCCCGATTGCGATTTGTTGAAAGTTCTATTAGAGGACAGGATATGAAAGACTTTATAAAAAAGCATAAAAAAACGGTACTCGCAGGGGTGATAATAGTGATATTTACGATACTGCTTTGTATCCCCGCAACTTTGCGCGCACTCGTGGGCGTGTTCGGGTACTCGGCGTATTTTTATCTCGTGGTGGCGTACGCTCTGTTCGTAACGTCGTGCAAAAATAAAAAACTTCCCCTTACGAAAAGCCGTCTTGCGCTGTACGTAGCCATGGCTGTCCTTATAATTATGACTCTCCACGTCGGTCTGTGCGGAAAAGCTCTCGTCGAGTCGGGCGCGGGCGGTTATATCGGCGGCAGTTACGAAAAATTCACGGTGGGAGGAGTCCTGTTTTCTCTTCTCAGTCTTCCGGTTGTTTTACTCTGTAAATTCGTTGCGAGCGTAATAATCTATTTCGTCGCGACGGCAGTGTGCGGATTTTTCCTTATCATGCCGTTGGTGTTCGAAAACGCTCCCGTTGCGAATAAAAAGCATAAAAATGTCGGTTTCTACGAAGGAACTACGGCGGTTCCGACAAAAGGAACCTCCGCTGTCTCCGAAAAAGCACCCGTTGCGGTCGAAAATACCGAACCCGCTCCCGTAGCGACGGAAGAACCAGAACCGTACGCAGACGAAAAATCTCCCGAATACGCGAGAACGCTACTTTTCGGGGACAGTGCGGCAAATCGAGAACCCGTAACTAAACCTGTTCCGCAACGACAGCCCGTCGAACAGCCGAAACCGAAATTGTTCGCCGAGCCGCAAAAGCCGGATTTGTTTAATCAACAGAAAACCGAAACAAACCGCAATAATCCTTACCGAATAATAGACGGATTGGACGCGCTTTTTGTGCCGCCCGACGTTGCGCCGTACACAAACTCCTATCTTAACGCCGAAAGGGAAGAACCCAAACGTAAACTTTTCAGCAACACGATAGAGAACGATTACGCCGCAAGACAGCAAAGGCTCAACGAAAAAACCACGGCGGAAGACATTAAGGAAACGATGAAAGTCAATCCCTATATCCCGTCGGAAACGGTATTCGAAACGGCTACGCCTGCGGTAGAAACGCCCGTAGCGGAACCCGTAACAACTCCCGACCCCACGGCGGAAAAGCCCATGGTCGAACAACCTGTTAACAAAGAATACGCCATAGACGAGAACGACGAAATAATAGACGTTCTGCCCACGATAAAGGAGTCTCCTTTTGCCGAAGCAATACGCGCGGAGAAGGGTGACGGCGCACCGGTAAACGTGTTTACCTCGCAGCCGCAGGCAGAGCCTGCGACGGCGGCGTCTGCGCCGGCGCAGACTCGCGTGCCCGAACAAGACCCCGCCGCATACCCTGCAAAGGAAGAACCGAGAGACCCCAACGAAATCCGCTTGCAAAAACTCGTCTCGCCGTACGTCGCGCCCCCCGTTTCTCTGCTCGAAGACCACGTTTCGAAGGGATTTTCTCCGTATGTGGAAAACTTCGCCGAACTCAAAGATATTTTTGAGAATAAGATTAAAAACTACGGTATCGACGCAAAACTCATTAACGTGGTAAAAGGACCTACGATTACTTTATGCGTACTTGATCTTTCGGAAAAATGCAAAATCAGCTCGGTTACCAATGCGGAAAAGGATATAGAACGACTCCTTAAAATTCCGCAAGGGCAATCGATAAACGTTCTTACCAGACTCCCCGACAGCACCTATTTCGGAATAGAAGTACCCAACAAGGTTAAGGGTATCGTTTCTTTCAAAGAAATTATGGCAAGTTCCGAATGGAACAACGCGCAAGGGAAACTACTGTTAGGTTTAGGTAAGACAAACTCGGGCGAAATTGTAATAGAAGACATTGCAAAAATGCCGCACGCTCTTATAGCCGGTAGCTCCGGTAGCGGTAAATCGGTATGTATAAACACGATTCTCGCAAGCCTTCTGTACCGTTATTCTCCCGACGAACTCAAACTTATCCTTATCGACCTTAAATACGTCGAAATGGCAAACTACGCCGATCTGCCGCACATGTTGTTCAGAAACCCCCTTAACGAAGTGTCGGAAGTCATTAACGCGCTCAACTGGTTAAGAACCGAAACTAACAGAAGGTTTTTGGCTTTCAGAGATTTGAAGTGCCGCGACCTTGACGAATACAACGCTCAGGTGGAAGTATCCAAACGCTTGCCGAGAATTCTTATAATTATAGACGAAGCGAGCGAGCTTATGACTCACCCGACCGGTAAAAAGGTTATGGAAGCCACCTTGTCGAGTCTTGCGAGAGTGGCGAGAGCGGCGGGCGTACATATGCTGTTTGCCACGCAAACGCCGTCTAAGGACGTAATTACGAGCGAAATTCAGAACAACATGACCACGAAAATAGCTTTCGCCGTCAGCGACTACGTACAAAGTCAGGTTATTTTCAAATCCCCGGAAGCAGCCAAGCTTCTCGGGCAAGGCGATATGATGATTAAAAAACCCGGTAATATGACGAGAGCGCAGTGTGCCTTTGTATCTACTTCGGAAATAAATAAGATAGTCGATTTCGTAAAGGAACATAATAAGGTCGAATTCGACGACGAAGCGATAGAAAGGATTTTGCACGGCAGTAAAGAAGAAGCTCCGTCTTCCGCGGCTGTGGAAAACAAGGAAGTCAAATCGACTTCTTCCCTGCTCGAAAAGAAGAATTTCGACGACGATTCCAACTTCCGGGAACTCGTAAAACAGTCGTTAAAAATCTTCGTCACCACGGGAAAAGTTTCCGCTACGTATATCCAAAGGCGTTTTGCGAAAGGTTACAACACGATAGCCAACGTTATGGACTACCTGCAAGACAAAGGTTACGTCAGCGAACCCGTGAACAACAAACGGTCTTTGCTTATCAGTAAGAGCGAATTTTACGAACTCTACCCGGAATGCAAGGATGAAGACGAAATATAAAGGAAAAGCACACGAATGAAAATAGGAATGATTTCTTTGGGTTGCGATAAAAACCGCGTAGACAGCGAAAAAATGCTCGCCCTTATCGCCGCCGCAGGATACGAAATAACCGACGATATAAAGATAGCCGACGCGGTAATAATAAACACCTGCGCCTTTATAGAAAGCGCGAAAAAGGAAGCGATAGAAAATATCCTTTCCGCCGCCGCATACAAAGCCGACTCTCTTAAATACCTTTTGGTCACCGGATGTTTTGCACAACGCTACGGAAAGGTAGCCGACTTTCCCGAAGTGGACCTGTTTCTCGATATTTCCGAAGAAAAGAATATTGTTTTTCACCTTAACGAGCTGTTTAACGAAAAGCCTGAGACCAACTGCTCCAATGCAGGCAGAATAATAACCACTCCCGCTCACTATGCCTATCTTAAAATAGCCGACGGCTGCGACAACCGTTGCACCTACTGCGCTATTCCTTACATAAGGGGCAAGTACCGTTCCACTCCCGTGGAAGAACTCGTCAAAGAAGCGGAAACCTTACTTAAAGACGGGGTAAAAGAACTTATTCTCGTCGCGCAGGACACTACTAATTACGGCAAAGATTTATACGGAAAACCGTCGCTTACGAAGTTACTTCAAGAACTCGTAAAGCTCGATTTCTGGAAAATCCGCATCCTTTACGCCTATCCCGAACTTATCGACGACGTTCTTTTAGACTTTATCGCAAACAACGATAAAATCGCCCGTTATCTCGATATACCGATGCAACACGCCGACCCGCTCGTGCTTAAAAAAATGAACCGTAGGGGAAGTTCCGACCTGCCCGCTCTCATTGCCCATATAAGGGAAAAAGTACCGGGGATTTCTATCAGAAGCACTTTTATTTGCGGTTTTCCGTACGAAACCGAAAAAGAGCACGCCTTACTTCTTTCGTTTTTGAAAAACGGAGTCGATTTCGGCGGATTTTTCGCCTTTTCTCCCGAAGAAGACACCCCTGCGTACGGTTGGAAAAACAGAGCGAATAAAAAAACAGCCGCTAAGTGGGTTAAGGAATGCGAAGCGGTTCAGTCCGAAGCTACCGTATTGTCGCAACGCCGTTTTGTAGGGCAGACTATCGAAGTAATATACGAAGGCATCGACTATAAAAAGCAGACTTTCGTCGGACGGAGCGAACACAACGCCCCCGACGTGGACACTTCGGTATATTTCACCGCCGATTTTCCCCTTGAAATAGGCAGAGTGTATAAAGTTATTATAACCGATTCCGACTTTAATCTCTACGGAGAAGCCGTAAAGGAGTAAACTTATGCGTCGCACGATAAAACTTTTTTGTCCCGACGGTGACGTCGAAAACCTTATCTTAAGCGTTAATCCGCATTTACCGCCCTTTGATTTTATCGTGGACTGTCTCGACGCAACGGTAAATTTCGACGAGATTTCCGAAGACGAATTTTTGGACTTGCTCGACGGGTTGGACGAATACGTCTATGCGGAAGAAGAGCTTTCTTTGGAAGAAAACTTCGTCCGCTTCGCCGAGTCGAACGGTATATCCGTAGCCACGGCGGAAAGTTGCACCGGAGGAATGATAGCTTCGTCGATAGTAAACGTCAGCGGCGTAAGCAACGTTTTCTTTGAAGGAATAGTAACTTACAACAACCTTTCAAAAGTAAACCGCTTGGGCGTATCCATAGAAACTCTTGACGCTTTCGGTGCGGTATCGGAAGAAACGGCTACCGAGATGGCGAACGGGCTTTTGTCGGAAAACGTGGACTTTGGTATCTCGACTACGGGTATTGCGGGACCCACGGGCGGCAGTTTTGAAAAACCCGTCGGGCTCGTGTATATAGGGTTATCGTATAAGGACCTTGCTCCCGTCGCATACAGATTTATTTTCGACGGCGACAGAACGACTGTAAGGACTTCGGCAAAAAACGCGGCGTTGTTTTATGCGTGGAAATATTTAGAAAACATACTATAAGCAGAATTATAAAGAAATAAAGGAGAACCGTATGGCAAAGGAAATCAGCGAGAAGCAAAAACATCTTGAACAGGCTATAAGCCAGTTGGAAAAACAGTTCGGTAAAGGCACGGTAATGAAACTCGACGACGAAACGAAAGTTGACGTCGACGTAATAAGCACGGGGTGCTTGGTCCTTGACAAAGCGACGGGAATAGGCGGCGTGCCGAGAGGCAGAATAGTGGAAGTGTACGGACCCGAATCCAGCGGAAAAACCACCCTTACCTTACACATGATAGCGGAAGCCCAGAAAAAGGGCGGCATAGCGGCGTTTATCGACGCCGAACACGCTCTCGACCCGATTTACGCAAAAAAACTCGGCGTAGATTTAACTACCCTTTACGTTTCACAACCGGACAACGGGGAACAGGCTCTCGACGTCGCAGCAGAACTTATCAAAAGCGGCAGTATAGATATAGTGGTAATAGACTCCGTCGCCGCTCTCACGCCGAAAGCGGAGATAGAAGGCGAAATGGGCGACAGCCACGTAGGACTTCAAGCCCGTCTTATGTCGCAGGCAATGCGTATCCTTACCGGTATCGTAAAAAAGAGCAACACCTGCGTAGTATTTATCAACCAGCTCCGTGAAAAAGTCGGCGTAACCTACGGCAACCCCGAAGTAACCGCAGGCGGCAAAGCTCTCAAATTCTACGCAAGTATGCGTATGGACGTAAGAAAAGGCGAAGCTATTAAAAACGGCTCCGAAATTATCGGTAACCGCACCAAAGTAAAGATAGTCAAAAACAAACTCGCAGCCCCCTTCAAAACCTGCGAATTCGATATCATTTTCGGTCAGGGCATCAGCAAATACGGCTGTATACTCGACCTTGCCGTAGAAAACGAACTCATCGAAAAGACGGGTAGTTGGTTCAGCTACAACGGCGATAAGATTGGTCAGGGCAGAGAAAAAGCTCTCAAATACATATCCGAAGACCACCCCGAAATCGCGGAAGAACTCGATAGAGTGCTCAGAGAAAAACTTAAATAAATTACCGACCACTCGGTAAAGTGAAGTTCTGCCGTAGGCAGAGTGAAGTTGCCTAACGGCAGTGAAGTTCAAAACCGCAGGTTTTGAGTTGCGGATATAAAAATTAAGACGGAGTAGGATAATATTTCTATTCCGTTTTTACTATAAGATTAGCTTTTTACTTTCTTTTCGGTGTGAAAAGAAAGCTAACAAAGAAACACACGAGCCGCATCTCCGACCACTCGTTATGCGGGATTTTTCCGCAGTCGTAAGACTTTGTGCGGGAAAATCTTAATCCGCATAAGTCGGACTTACAGGGAAGCAAGACAAGTCCGTCTTGCTTGTTAGATAAAGCAAGAGCAATATATTCTAAATGAATTTATTCCGCAAACAAATAAATAGTTAAGGGGGCATCGCTCCAAGCCCCCTTAATAAACCCCTTTCCTCATAATGTTCCCCCTTATCCGAATTTAACAAACTAAATCTTTCTTAATAAACTTATTACTT
>CAZUJW010000047.1:0-11484 GCA_964620655.1 uncultured Christensenella sp. | reverse complement strand
GTTCCTTTTTACTTCTGCTCTTTTATTGCCGAAGATTTGGCAAAAGGAACGATTGACTAACGAATTAAAATAGGAGCCAATCGGCTCATTTGTTGCAGTGGAGGGAAGCACATGGACGATATGACGAAAGAAGAGTTTGATGCGGAAATACAGAAAGGTTTCGACGACGTAGCCGACGGTCGCGTGAAATCCGCAGCGGAAGTTTTTTCCGATATTCGTAGAAGTATGAGATATAAAATCTTAGTAACGGAAACGACACAAGAAGATATCTCTAACAAAAACAATTAAAGATACCCTACCGCAAGGTCGGGTTTTTCTTTTGGAAAATCGCGGCGTTTATTGAAAAGTCAACGAAAATCAAGAAAAAAGTTATTGAAAAGTCAACAAAAATCGCACGAAAAACTATTGAAAAGTCAACAAAAATCGGGTATAATTCTATTGAAAAGTCAACGGGAGGCAGAATATGCTTTACAGAAAGATAGAAAAGACCATTCGCGAACATCTGAAATCGGACGAAAAGATATTGATAATCGACGGAGCAAGGCAAGTCGGTAAGTCGTTTATAATAAGGTACGTAGCGCAGGAAATGTTTTCTAACTATATAGAAATAAACCTGCTCGAAGATTATTTAAGCAACGGAATTTTCGGAAAAATTCGGTCGGTTGAAGATTTTTATTTGCAAGTCAGTATGATAGCGGGCGACAGGATGAAAGACAAGGATAATACGATAATTTTTCTTGACGAAATACAGGTATATCCGCACTTGCTGACCTTGATGAAATTCTTAAAGCAGGACGATAAGTATACGTATATTGCGAGCGGTTCTCTACTTGGGGTGACTCTTGCGAAAACGTCGTCCATTCCTATAGGCAGCATAACGGTCAGGCACATGTATCCGCTTGACTTTGAAGAATTTTTGTATGCGAACGGTTTTAACAAGTATGCGCTAAACGCTATCGAAGCTAAGTATAAAAGCGGAGAGAGTCTCGACGAAGCGACGCACGACACCGTAATGAAGTTGTTTAAGAAATATCTTCTCGTAGGCGGTTTGCCCGACGCCGTTAATTCTTATCTGAAAGATTACAATATAGTTAACGTCAGGACAATTCAAAATGAAATACATGAATTTTACGGGGCGGACGCGTCGAAGTACGACGTCGAAAACAAATTAAAAATCCGTCGTATTTACGATATGATACCGTCTACGCTTGAAAACAAGAAGAAAAGAATTGTTATAAAAGATATCGACGGGATAAAGGGAAGGACTTTTGCTTATTATCGGGATGAATTCGATTATCTTATCAATGCGGGGATAGCGTTGGAAGTTAAGGCTATTTCTACGCCGACGTTCCCTTTGATAGAGTCGAGCGGAAAAAATCTGATAAAGCTATATCTTAACGACGTAGGAATTCTTACCGGAATACTTTACGGAAATAACGTTCGAGCAATAATGGATGACGAACGGAGCATCAATTTGGGTACGGTATACGAAAGCGTGGTTGCGAGCGAACTAAAAGCGCACGGCAAAAATTTGTTTTATTATGACAACAGGAGTAACGGCGAAGTAGACTATTTAATCGACGATTACGAGAGTTTGTCCGCAGTACCTATCGAAGTCAAATCGGGTAAAGATTATACCGTGCACAGCGCGTTGGATAGGTTCGTTTCCAATGCGGATTACAACGTAAAGAAAGCGTTCGTGCTATCAAATAATCGCGAAGTAAAAGCGGACGGAAAAATCACCTATTTACCTATCTATTACGTAACGTTTATGTAGTCATATTCGTCAAATTCGCATACGGCAACGTTGCGAACGGCTCCCGCCGTTCATACAATGTAGTATACGAAGGAGGAGAGTATGAACGAATATACCGATTTCGGACGAAGGGAGAGTTGCGGATGCGGCAGGGACGAGTACGGGAATTACGACTTTCGTTGTCCCGACAGACCGCCCGAACCGCCTTGCGGGCGCGGATGCGGTCAGCCGTCGCAGTGCGGTTGCTGCCAGCAGCCTATGCGCCGTTGTTGCGGGTGTTCCGACGCGATGGCGATAGCCGCTATTTTCGCCGTAGTTTGCCTTACTTGCAGATAAGATATCGTACATTTTTGCGACGAAAAGTCGCGGTAGCTCGTTTCGTTTTTATGCGGCGGGCGGAGTGCACGTTTTGTCGAAAACGTATGGAAAGGCGTTTGCCGAAACGACAAATATTATTTTGCAAGGGATATAATTTGCGTTGTAATATACGATTTCGTGTGATACAATATCGGTATGAGCAGAAAAAGCAATGACAAAAACGCGTCCCGAAACGCAGTAAACGAAGTCACCGAAGACAAAACCTTCGCCGCGTCCGAAATTAAGGATACGGCGGGGGTAAATTTTGCTGTGGAAGACGCGCCCGTCGTTGAAGAAAATCCGTTGTTTTCCGACGAAGATTATTTAAGTAACGGACTTAACGAAGAGCAGGTTGCTCAAAGGATAGCCGACGGCAAAATTAACGGCGACCAGACGATAAAGACGAAAAGCGTCGCGCAGATACTGTTCGGCAATATTTTCACGTTCTTTAACTTCCTTTTTATCGGACTTGCGGTAATACTCGTATTTTTTGAAGATTTTCAGACGAACAAGATAAAGAATTTCGGTTTTATGGGGTTGGTTATAATAAACGCCCTTATCGGAATTATACAGGAACTCAAAGCTAAACGCACTATGGACAAGCTGTCGCTTATTTCCGCGCCGAAAGTTAAAGTCATACGCGGGGGCGAGATGAGCGATATAGCGGTAAAAGACGTGCTTTTAGACGACGTGACGGTACTTTCTACGGGCGACCAGATTTGCGCCGACGCGGTGGTAATAGACGGAAGCATAGAAGTAAACGAGTCGCTTATTACGGGCGAACCCGACGCAATAAGCAAATCGGCGGGGAATAGCGTTATGAGCGGAAGCTGCGTCGTTTCGGGCAAGGCTAAAGCGAGAGTCGTTCACATAGGAATGGACAATTTCGCCATGAAGATTTCGGCGGGAGCAAAGTATTTCAAGAAGCCGAATTCCGAGATATGGCGGTCGCTTATGACGATAGTCAAGGTTATGGCGGCTATTATAGTTCCTTTGGGGATAGCTCTGTTTTGTGTAAAATACTTTTTGCAGGGCGGAGCGTTGAACGCCACCGTCGTTAACACAATAGGGACGCTCGTCGGAATGATACCGAACGGACTCGCCGCGCTGTCGAGTACGGTATTTTGTATCAGCGTAATAAGGCTCGCGCGGCACAAAACCCTTGCGCAGGATATGTACTGTGTAGAAACTTTGGCGCGCGTGGACGTACTTTGTCTTGACAAAACGGGAACTATTACGAGCGGCGAAATGGAAGTCAACGGGCTTAAACCCCGCAAAGATTTGCCCGAACAGGAGCTTAAAGGAATGATAAGAAACCTTATCGAAGCCACGCAGGACGAAAACGCCACCGCTATTGCGATAAGGAATTATGTAAAAGACTGTCCGGTCACGGCGAAAGCCGAAAAGGTCGTGCCGTTCAGCTCGGTGAGAAAGTGGAGCGGAGCGTATTTTGCGGGAAGAAGTTACGTTCTCGGCGCGCCGGAGTTTGTCCTGAACTTAGAATACGGCAACGTGAAAGACATCTGCAACGAGATGGCGGACAGGGGATACAGAGTCCTTGCCGTAGCTTCGTCAAGATTTAATTTTAACGGACAGGAACTGCCGTCGAGATTACGGCTCGAAGGGCTTATATTCATCACCGATAAGATAAGGCTCGAAGCGCCCGACACGATGAGATTTTTCAAAGCGCAGGGGGTTGAACTTAAAATCATATCGGGGGATAACCCCGTTACCGTCAGGTCGGTGGCTATACGCGCCGGACTCGATACCTGTAACAACATTATCGATATGTCTACCGTCGAAAAAGACGCCGATCTTACCGAAATAGCCGAAAAAAACACTATATTCGGCAGAGTTACGCCCGAACAGAAGTTGGGGCTGGTGAAGGCTCTTAAAGCGGGCGGACACACCGTAGCCATGACGGGCGACGGCGTAAACGACGTTCTTGCGCTCAAAGAATCCGATTGTTCGATAGCTATGGCGAGCGGTTCGGACGCCGCAAAAAACGTAAGCAGTCTTGTCCTTCTGGACAGCAATTTTGCGTCCTTACCGAAAGTAGTGGCGGAAGGTCGGCGTTCTATTAACAATTTGGAGCGTTCGGCTTCGCTGTTTTTGGTGAAGACAATTTATAATTTCCTTCTCGCTCTCGTGTTCCTTATCGTGCCGTCGAATTTACCGTTCGAGCCTACTCAGCTGACGCTTATAGGTATGGTCACGATAGGTATTCCGTCGTTTGTACTTGCGTTGGAACCTAACAGCGAGAGAGTGACGGGCAGATTTTTGCCGAAAGTATTATGTAACGCGCTCCCCGGGGCTATAATGGTGGTAATCGGAATACTGCTCGTGCTAATGACGAGACGGTTTTTCCTGCCCGAACTAACCGAGGTGCAGATGACTACGATGTACGTTCTCGTCACGGTGTTCGTCGGGTTCGTGTATCTGTTTAAGGTGTGCTTGCCCTTTAACGCGGTCCATACCGTATTATATATTCTCGTCGTGGCGTTGTTTACAATGTGTCATTTCATAACCATACCCGGGGTAAACATAAATCTCAAAGACTGGTTCGGTCTGTCCACCGACATAAATTCCGATATGGCGAAAGCTCTTGCCGTAATAGGGCTGATAGTCCTGCCGTGGTTTGTCATTATGTTGGGACTTACGTCGAAACTCCGCAAGAAGATAGACGCGTATCTCGACAGACGCAATTTCAGCGACGCTTCGAGGGAGAAAAGAACCGAAAAGCAGTTAAAAGTAACCGAATCGGTCAAAACTCGCTTGCAAGCACGGAAAGGTTCTGACAAACAAGGCTTATAATTGTCCGTAGCTTTAATATTTCTCTTTTATTTAGTCCTTGGCACAAAGCTATAGCGACGACGGAAGCGACGGTAAGAACGTCGATAGAATCCTTATTCATAAAATAAAATACGCCTGAGCTCCGTTTTTTGTGACGGGGCTTTCGGTTTTTTTGTCAGGAAACGCAGGCTCAATGCGGTATAAAAATAAGCTAAAACGCACAAAAAGTGTTAAAAATAAACAAAACCCGACGAAAACCGCATTTTTTCGACACGTCATAAATGTTACTATTTCGGGAGAGGTATGTTTATGATAAAGAAATACGTTTTCAAATATATTATATACGCCGTGGCGTTCGCTTCGCTTACGCTTACGGAAAAGGCTTTGGGAATATACGGCTTGGCAATAGGATTCTTGTTCGCGGCGTCGTTCTGTCGGGAGAAATATCAAATCGTACTTCCGTGCTATTTTGCGACGCAGACGCTGATACCGTTTTCTTTGAATGCGGTTATTTACGCAAGCGCGGCGGTCGTGTTATACGGAGTCGATTATTTTATCCACTACAAAGTAAAGCTGAAAAGAACTTTCGTCGAATCGGCGATACTTACCGCCTTGTCGCTGGCTCCGTATATAGGGCTTAACGTAAGCGGCGGTTTTGCTTGGCTGCGTATATCGTTGTCGTTTACGGCGGCTCTTGCTTTCGGCTACGCTTCGGCTATCGCGGCGTATCCTGTTATTATAAGGGGATTACGGTACAAACTCGCTTGCGGCGAGATTTTTTGCATAGGAATCGTCGTGTGTGTGGCGAGCATAGGTCTTGGTAGCTTTGAATTGTTTAACGTGAAACCATATTTTTTCATAGTGGCGTTTTTCACGGTTTTTTTGAAAGGAACGGGGAGCGCGGCTGTCTTGCCGTTCGGAGTGGCAAGTGGTTTGGGTATGGCGATAGGAAGCGGAGACCCCGTTACGCTGTGTGCGGTCACGGTGGCGAGCCTTGTCGCGGCGGGTTCGGGGCGGTACAGACCGTTTTTTACGGGAACGGTTGCGGGAGCGGTTTTTGCTTTGACGGCGCTGTTCTTTAACGGCAAATTCGATATATATTCCGTCGTGCCGTTTTTCGCAGGGGCGTTGGCGGCTTCGTGTGTTCCGCCGGTAGCCTACAAGCGGACGGGGTTTACCCGACGGGGATACGTCGGAAGATACGCTATGCGCACGGTGGTCAATCGAGACAGGGAGGATTTGTCTGCGAAATTGAATTACGTTTCGTCGGCGTTTTACGAGATGCGGGATATATTGGCGGAAGAACGGGTTTGTTCGCCCGACATCGGGACGGTGACCGCTTCGGTGTGCAATATCGTCTGTGCGGAATGTGGTTTCTGCGGCAAATGCGTGGAAAAGTTCGACGTCAGAGCTTCGATAAACAAATTGGTGGAAGCCGGCTTAACTAACGGCAAATGCACTCTTCTCGACGTGGGCGTGCTTATGGGCGAAAACTGCCGCAAAGTAAATTACGTTATTAACGCCGTCAACGACGGCGTGGCGACGTATAAACGACTTTTGGAAAAGAGAAGCGGCATAGAGCAGGGCAGAGATATGCTTATTACGCAGACGGGCGGAGCCGCCGCCCTTATAGGCGAAATGGCTAAAAGCGTTAAAACCGGGCTTACGTTCGACGTTGAAAAGGAAAAAATATTGCTCGAAAAACTCGGTCAAGCCAACGTTATTGCGGCGGACGTTATTATTTACGACGCCGACACGCCGAAGGCGGAAGTGACGGCGGTAGTCCGAGAAAAAGACGTAAAAAAACCGGCGTTAAGGGAAATCGTGTCGGAAGTAATCGGTATGCAAATGAGCGAATACTCGCAAAAATCCGCAATTAACGGTATGGTGGGAGTTTCGTATTGCAAGGCTCCCGAATACAGAATAATGTACGGGGAAAGCGTGTCGAGCAAGGAAGAACGGTGCGGCGATACCCGTCAAGCGGTAAAAATCGGCAAGAATAAACTTATGTTTATACTTAGCGACGGAATGGGTACGGGCAGAAAAGCACACCTTACGGCAGGGTGCGTAACGAGACTTATAGAATCCTTTTATAAAGCCGGGTTCGACCACGGAACGATATTTACCTGCGTGGCGGGACTTATGTCGTTAAGGACGCAGGAAGATTTCAGCGCGTTGGACGTACTCGTAGTCGACGTGTCTACCGGCGACGTCGATTTCATAAAACAGGGCGGCAGAGAAAGCTATATCGTTTCGCAAAACCGCTTCGAACAGATAGAAGGGGGAAACCTTCCTATGGGGATAATAGCGGACAGTTCTCCGAAGATAGAGAGAAGACGGTTGCGGACCGACGAAACGGTTGTTTTAATGAGCGACGGCGTAGCCGACGCCCTTTCTCCCGACGAGATAAGAGAAATTGCGGTGGGGAGCGGCTTGCGTAATCCGAAGACGGTGTCCGACGAAATAGTGGCGGCGGCGAAGTTGAGAAAAGGCGCAGGGTACGACGATATGACGGTAATGGCATTAAGACTCGTAAGAACGACGGAAAAGGAATAAAACAAAACCGCAATACAAAACTATTTGTCGTCTGTACTTGATTTATGGCGAAAAAAAATATATAATTCTTCTATGGAAATAGATGTTCGACGTGAAAAAACAGGCGTTACCGTCAGCGGCGGCGTAGACAGTATGGTTTTGCTCCGACTTTTTATGAATAGCGGAGTCGATTTTTGCGTAATTAACGTCGAACACGGCATACGGGGCGAATCGTCGGTAAAAGACAGCGAATTCGTCGCGAATTTTTGTAAAAACAACGGTATAGAGTGTTTCGTCGAAAGAGTAAACGCCTTAGAATACGCCGAAAAGAATAAAATAAGCGTAGAACTCGCCGCAAGGGAATTAAGATATGCTGTTTTTGAAAAGTACCTTGCCGACGGTAAGGTCAAGACGATAGCTCTCGCTCATCACGCCGACGACAACGCGGAGACCGTTCTTATGCGACTTTTCCGAGGCACGGGCGTTAAAGGGCTTAAAGGTATCGTAGAAAGGGACAATTATATCCGCCCCCTTCTGAAATACACGAGAGAAGATATTCTGTCCTACGCAAGAGAGAACGGCGTTGAGTACGTCGAAGACGAAACAAACGCAGACTCCGCCTATACTCGCAATTTTATAAGAAACAAGCTTTTGCCGATTATTAAAGAAAAATATCCGTCGGTAGTCGAATCCATATACAGATTATCCAAGAACGCCGAAGAAATTGACGCTTTTTTGGAGAAAAGTTCTATAAAACCCGAAAGAACGGCAGACGGTTACGTTTTGAGAAACCTGTTTGACGCAGACGTGGCGATACAGAAATACTCAATAGGCGCGGTGCTTCGCACGCTCGGAGCGGTCAAGGACATCGAAGACGTTCATCTTACGGCGTTACTTAACCTTAAAGACAAAGAAAATAACGTTACTCTCGATATGCCGTTCGGCATTACCGCATTGAAGTACGACAAGAGTCTTTGCTTTTTTAAGGAAGAGAAAGAAGAGTTTGCCGAAAGACCGTTTTCGTCGGGAGATAAGTACGTTTTCGGCGGATTTAGTTACAGGTTTACCAAAGCGGACTGTATGTCGCCGCGGCTTACGTTCGACGGTGACAAGGCGGCGGGTTGCGTGGTAAGGACAAGAAAAGACGGGGATAAATTTTGTCGCGTAAACGGCAAAAACAAACTTTTATCCGATTTTCTGAACGAAAAGAAGTTACTAAAAAGCCAGAAAGACAAGTTACTTTTATTGGCTAAGGGCGACGTAGTTTACGCCGTGCTTGGGGTGGAAGTAGCGGAAGAAGTCAAAATAGACGAAAATACGAAACAAATAATTTATATTGTTAAGGAGAACGAAACTTATGATGAGAGATGATATCGACCACGTTTTGGTGACCAACGAGCAGATACAAGCGAGAATTAAAGAGATAGCCGCAGAGATACACAAAGATTTCGGCGACGAAAAAATCGTTATGATTTGCATTTTGCGCGGCAGTTTGTACTTTTTTGCCGACCTTACGAGAGCCATCCCCAACTTCCTTGAATTGGAATTTATGTCGGTAAGTTCTTACGGGGCGGGCACTTCTTCGAGCGGAGAAGTGAGAATAGTCAAGGATCTTAGTTGTGCCATCGAAGGCAAAAACGTGATTGTCGTCGAAGACATTATAGACTCTGGATATACCATTTCGTACCTTAAACGCATTCTTACCGAACGCAGACCGAAAAAACTTAAAATTTGCACCTTGCTCGATAAACCGTCCAGAAGAGAAGTCACCATTTCGGGCGATTATATAGGGTTCGAAGTCCCCAACGAGTTCGTGGTAGGGTACGGTCTCGATTACGACCAGGACTACCGCAATTATCCCGACGTAGGGGTTCTTAAAGCGGAAGTTTACACTAAGTAATGGACGTTTTTGCGGAACTTAAAGATTTAGCCCGTTATTTCGACAAACATATTTATATAGTGGGCGGGTTCGTAAGGGACACTTTGGCTAAATTGTCGCCTCACGACGTGGATATTACCGGCGATATTAACCCCGACGAAGTGGCGGAAACTTTGTCGAAAACCCGCTATAAAGTAAAAGTTACGAGTCCGAAACTTATGACTTTGAAAATAATAGGGGATAATACTTACGAGTTTACCGCATTTCGCACCGACAGTTATGCCGACGGACACACGCCCGACGCGGTGAAAAGGACTTCCGATATAAAGGTGGACGCGTTAAGGCGCGATTTTACGATGAACGCCGTTTATTATGACGTAAAAAGCGACGAATACGCAGACCCTATCGGCGGAATAGCCGATATCGAAGCTAAAATTGTCCGTTGTACGAGAAAAAATACCTTTGAAGAAGACGGTTTAAGACTTATGAGACTTTGCCGACAAGCCGCCGAATTAGGGTTCGGGATAGAAGAAAAAACCCTTGCCGCCGCCCGCCGTAACGCAAAGAGAATTAACGAAATTTCGCCCGAAAGGATACGGGACGAACTCGACAGAATACTTATAGCCGACCTTAGGTACGGCGTTAAAGACGCCCACGTTCGCGGACTTAAACTTTTGGACGAGATAGGCGTTCTCGAAGAAATTTTACCCGAAATCGCCGAAGGCAAATGGGTGGAACAGCGCAGCGATTACCATAAATTCGACGTGTACGGACATATTATGGAAACGGTCGGAAGAGCCGACCCGTCGGTAAGACTCGCCGCTTTACTGCACGACGTGGCGAAACCGTACTGTAAAAGAACTTTCGGCAGGTTCAAGGACCACGCCGTTTACGGCGCGGAAAAAACAAGAAAGATACTGAAAAATTTTCGGTATCCGAATAAAGTTATTAAGGAAGTTTGTTTTCTCGTCGGCAATCACATGTACGACCTGAAATGCCGCCTGCCCGATAGCGAAGTGAGAAAGTTTTTACAGGAAAATTATAACCGTATGGATAAACTTTTTCTTCTTAAACAAGCCGATTACGAAGGGGGCGGAACTCTTACGGGAGTGTGTCCCGCCGTGGCTCGGCACAAAAAAATTCTCGCCGAAATGGAGAGAGAGAAGGTACCGTTTTCGCTTAAAGAGCTGGCTTTGGACGGCAACGACCTCGCAAATGCGGGCGTTCCGGAAAGTTTAAGGGGCAAAGTCTTACACAATCTTTTTGAGCGGTGCGCTTTGGACGGAAGTCTTAACGATAAAGAAAAATTGACGGAAATTATAGAAAAGGAGATAAATTATGCCGATTAACGACTACAAACAGGAATTTATAAGAATTTTCAAGGAGAATATAGCCCGCCCCGGCGCGGATAAACTTTTGGACTGGTTGGAAAAATCCGACTTTTTCTACGCCCCCGCGTCAAGCCGTTTCCACTCGGCGCATCTCGGCGGTTTGTGCGAACACAGCGTAAAGGTGTATTACAGGTTTTTGCAAAATCTTCAAATGGAATACGAAGAAGAAATGGAAGAAAGGATACCGATGGAGAGTATTGCCGTAATAGCCCTTTTGCACGACGTATGCAAGGTAAACTGCTACAAAGAAGAGTACAGAAACGTTAAAGTAGACGGCGAATGGGTGCAAAAACCGTATTATACCTACGAAGACGGTCTTCCTTACGGACACGGCGAAAAAAGCGTGTATATAGTGTCGGGATTTATGCGCCTTACGAGAGAAGAAGCAATGGCGATAAACTGGCACATGGGCGGTTTCGACCAAAGAGTTCTCGGCGGCAGCTATGCGTTAAGCGACGTTTTCTATAAATATCCCACCGCGTTACTGTTCCATATTTCCGACGCGGAAGCGACTTATCTCGACGAAACGAGAGAAACGAAGTAAAAAGGTGGGAAGTGAAGTTCAAAGCGTAGCTTTGAGTGAAGTTATTGCGTAGCAATAGTGAAGAAGACTAACGGCAGTGAAGTTATCGCATAGCGATAGTGAAGTTCGGCTTCGCCGAGTGAAGTTTCAAGCAAAGCTTAAAGTTAAGGATAAGTAATTAGGAAAGGATAGGATAGGATAGGATAATTTAATGTGCTATCCTTTTTATTTGCTTATACAAGTTTTTTAC
>CAZUJW010000046.1:0-11996 GCA_964620655.1 uncultured Christensenella sp. | reverse complement strand
CTACATAACGGTATGTTCGATTATACTGTGTGGACTTTTGATCGCTTTTTATGCGGCAAATGCCGCTATGGCAAAACGCAGAGTAAAAAACGATTTGCCCGAAAATTATCGTCCCGAAAAATGGCTTGATATTTATAGAATAAAATAAATAAACAACTTAATTACTTGACTTGACCGTTTACGCTTCGGCACGTTGACTTGCGGATATTGGGCATGTCGAAGCGAGACGGCTATTTTTATTCCTTTCTTAAAACATTTTAACGGCAATATGAAATTCTACTCTTATTATCTTCCACGTAAAAATATTTGATATAGGCTGATTGGAGCGTCGCCGGACGCTAAACAGGACTTATAGTAACCCTATTTTATAATTTATAATTCGCTTCCTACAACACGTTGCAAAACGGTCTATATCCGATTTAACGATTATAAATACCTTTGTTATACAAAAAAGCGTTGCCTTTCGACAACGCTTTCGAATTAAGTTTTTAGGATATTACTTTTGCTTAGCGGTTTTTACACGCAAACCATAGTACCACTTCTTAATACGTAAGAAGAGATTTTTCCACCAACCGATATAGGTAAGCGTCATGGGCTGAATTCTGCGTGCTTTCTTCCCTACTACAATATCGTAAACGACGTAGATGTAGTACAGCACCATCACCAAAGCAAACGCACTGAATACATAAATCGTAGCCGTCGTGTATCCGATATAATAGATGCCTTCGGTCGTGTAAGCATAAAGCAATTCGCCGATGGATACGTTTACATACGACAATATTGAGAACGCGATAAACGAGAAAAATACGCGTTTTTCCTTGTTCATAATCGCATAGATTAACATAATAGCCAAGCTCATAAGCATAACTTCGGGGCTCATATTGTTAGCGAACATATACGCCATGTTGATAAACGCCGTTCCGAGCAATACGAGATCCATTCTGTTCTTGTACTTAAAGTATCCGACCGCTACGAGAGCGAGCATAAACGCTACGAATATTATAGATACCACCAAGGATTCGGTAGAAACAGAACCGAAGTTGTTCCCGAGAAGAGCCTGGAAGTTGAATGCGTTGATGGTGTAAGACAAGTCTTTCGCCACAATGTTCCAATACTTAACGACGCAAGCGAACGCCTGTCCCGCTTTGATTTGATTGATATCGAAAGGAACGTTAAGAGTATAGAACAAACCAAAACCGAGTACGGCAGCCACTGCCATAGGAATACGAACTTCTTTTCTGTTAATCGCCTGCTGTATCGAGTAACAGATTACTATAGGAGCGAACAATAACGACGTCCAGGAGCAAAGGAATGCGGCAAAGTATGCTGCAGCCACTCCGTAGTAATTGTTCTTTAACATAAAGTATACGGTAAGCACGATAAAGAACACGTTGATGCTTTCGGCAAATCCCCACAACGCACTAAAACCGAACGTAATCGGCAATATAGCGTAAAGAATAGACATGATAGCGGCTCCCACGTTACCGACTTTCTTTTTCGTCATTATATATATAAGGATAACGGTGCCTACGTCGGCAAGCGAAGCAAACAACTTGACGAAGAACACAGTCGCCAAATAAGGATTGCTCTTTTCGAATATTCTGCCGAGAAGGCCTACAAAACCGAGAATATACAAAAGCAAAGGATTGCTTCCTACCGTCATAAAGGTGTAGCCGTTGTCGGAGCAGAACTTTCCTAAGGATTCGGAAAGATATACCGTACCGTATTTAGCTATAAACAACGCCTGAGAAGCGTATCCTTCGACGGTATAGCCCATGTTGGCGTGCAATTTAGTACCGGCAATGCATACGGTCAATAAATCTATGAGAAGTCTTATTAGGAACGTTACGCCTGCGACGAGAACGATTCCCAACCACTTGCTGTCGGTAAGTTTCGCCAAAAACTTGCATTTATGTCCGGTGTAGTCGCCGTTGTTAAACGCCATATTTCTTTGGAACATAACGTACGCTGCGTATCCGAGTAAAGCTATCGCAACCGCACCGAGAACTACCCAAACTATATTCTTGCTTCCCGCTTCGTTATAAGTGTCGCTTTCGAAAGTAAGGCAAGTTCCGTAGCCTTCGGCTTCCGATTTCGGCACTTGTATAATTTTGAAACTACTTAAAGATACGTTGCTTACGCTTACCGGGAATTCTTCGTTACCTACGTGTATAGCAATGGTGGTCTTCATTGCGGAAGTCGTCTTGAAATACAACTTACCGGTAGTCTCCGAAGAAGCGATACCGCGATGTTGAACTGCGTTGTCGCCGGTATTGAAGTCTTCGTCTTCCAATATGGAAACGTAAAGACCGTCATAACCTTTCGCTCCGAAAGAACTAAACGAGCTTGCGGTGAACTTATATTCTATAAGGTAATAGGAATTGCTTTTGAGCGTAACTTCCTGAGCCGCCTGCGCCCACCCTGCCGAAGTAGTGGTAATCTTCAATTTGCCGTCGGTAACGGAAAATACCGAATCCACCGAGTAATCGTTACCGGCGGTTAAGGTCCAATCCTTCTTTAACGACGAGAGATCGGAGTAAGCAAAAGTATCATTTTCTGCCGTTTTTGCAAGGTTCCCTTCCGATACGCAACCGGTAAGAAGGAACACGCATATTGCTACGACGGTGAGTAACAGTACTAATCTTTTTTTCATTATAAATACTCCTTTATAAACGAATACAACCATTCCGCAAAAAGGAACGGTTGTCATTCGCAATTATAAACTGAAATTTAGCGACCGATTTGTTTAATCTTAGCAGCTTTACCGGTACGGCCTCTCAAATAATAGAGTTTAGCTCTTCTTACTTTACCGCGTCTTACTACTTCGATGTGGTCGATTTTGGGCGTGTGCAACGGGAACGTTCTTTCGACGCCGACGCCGCTTGCCAAACGTCTAACGGTAAAGGTTTCTCTTATAGAACCGTTTCTGCGAGCGATACAAACGCCTTCGAAAGCCTGAAGTCTTTCTTTCGTCCCTTCGATAACCTTAACGAATACCTTTACGGTATCGCCTACTCTGAATTCGGGGATGTCAGTTCTTAATCCCTCTTTTTCGATAACATCAATAATGTTTGCCACGACTTACCTCCGTTTTTCATCAACAACATTCGTACAGGCTTGTGATTTGCGCAACAAAAAAACCAAACTAAAAACTAAAATACGATGCGCTCCTGCATAGGACTGTTGCAAGTCTTTAATATAATAACAAATATAACGTTTTTTTACAAGTGATTTTACACAAAAAATGCGACGAATAGCATAATTTTTATCGGCAAAATCCATTGTTCACAGTCAAGATATCACCAATACGCCATAAACGCGTCTTCGATATGTTCTATATTGCCCCTGAATACGGCTATTGCGTCGTATCTGTACTTTTCGCAAAAAATTTTATGAGTCAACAGATATAGTCTGCTCGCTTTCACCACTTTGTTTATTTTCGCTTTAGTAAAGGTTTCGAAAGGATGTCCGTATGCGTTGTCGCTACGTGTTCTTACTTCCACGAATACGAGCGTGTTGCCGTATTTTGCGACGATGTCTAATTCTCCTACGTTGGGGAAGTTTACGTTGGTGTCGACTATTTCGTACCCTTTGCTTTCCAGGTATTCTTTCGCCGCTACTTCGCCTTTTACACCTTCTGCGTACTTATCCATTTTTCGCTTCTTTACAGAAAGTTTTTTATAAAACTCATTCTGTGTATCGGACACGGTCCGTATTTTTTTATAGCTTCGATGTGAGCTTTCGTGCCGTAGCCTTTATGTTTGTCGAACCCGTATTCGGGATATTTTTCGGCGTACTCTGTCATCAGTCTGTCACGGCTTACTTTTGCGAGTATCGACGCCGCGGCGATGGAATAACTCAATGCGTCGCCGTGAATAATCGCCTTATAAGGTACTCCGAAATCGTGCTTTACGGCGTCCACGAGCAAATATTGCGGAAACGGAAACAAAGAATTCACCGCTTCGGTCATAGCTTTTTTCGTAGCGTTGAGAATATTGATTTCGTCTATAACGTTTTCGTCTGCGTTTATTATCGAATGACATATAGCCTTTTCTTTTATCCTGTCGAAAAGCAAATCTCTTTTCTTTTCGGTAAGCTTTTTCGAATCGTCCACGCCGTCTATTATATCCGTCAAATCCATTATACAGCACGCCGCCGTCACGGGACCCGCAAGCGGACCTCTCCCCGCTTCGTCCATGCCCGCGATAAGATAAACGCCGTTATTTAACAACTCTTTTTCGTACGCAAGATTATTTACGGATTGTTTCATCGTATTTTTCCAAAATCACTTTGCCGAACGCCTGTTTTCTGAAATCGGTGATTATAGATTTCGCCGCACGTTCGTAATCTATCTCTCCGCCCCTGATAAGGTATCCCCTTTTCTTGGCTATGTTTTCGAGATTTTCGTTCATGTCGTCGTACAATTCGGTTAAATTATATCTCTTTTTCAACGCTTCGGCGTCGTACGAAACCATAAAAGCTATTATTTCGCGACTCAATTCGGATATATCCAATATATCTTCTTTGATGCTGCCGATTATAGCGAGATTAGTCGCTTTTTTCTGGTCGGCAAAGTCGGGATACAACGTTCCCGGCGTGTCAAGCAAATCGAGATACGGGTCTATACTGACCCACTGCTTGCCGCGGGTTACTCCCGGTTTATTACCCGTTATGGTACGACTTTTTCCGATAATGCTGTTAATAAGAGTGCTTTTTCCGCAGTTCGGCACTCCTATTACCATTGCTCTTATCGTCTTCTTTACGCCTTTTTGTTTATATTTTTCCAATATATCGGAATTTAATTCCTTTAACGCCGCAATAAATTTTTGCGTTCCGCCCTTAACTGTCGAATTAGCGGTTATACATTTATTCCCGCCCTTTTCGAAATAAGATTTCCACTTAGTCGCTTCTTCCTGCGGCACTAAATCTATTTTGTTAAGAACGTACAATCTCGGACGAGAACCTATTATCTCGTCGAAAGCGGGGTTGACGGAAGACAAAGGCGCGCGAGCATCCAAAACGTACACTACGCTTTGCACGAGTCCCATCTCTTCTTTCATCATTCGCATCGCTTTGGTCATGTGACCGGGGAACCAATGTATAAACATATTTTTTACCGTAATAACGACGTCACAATAAATCGGGACGTTTTTCTTTCGTGATTATTTCGCTTTGATTTTTACGCCATTTCGCGATTTCGGCGTGATTTCCGCTCAGTAATACGGGTGGAACGGAAAGTCCCATAAATTCGGGTGGTCTCGTATAATGCGGATATTCGAGATATCCTTGCGAAAAACTCTCTTCGTCGGTGGAAGCTTCGCTTCCCAACACGTCGGGGATATATCTTGCGACTGCGTTTATTACGACGAGCGAAGCAAGGTCGCCGCTTGTAAGAACGTAATCGCCTATCGAAAGTTCCATATCCACGTCAAGGTCGATAATTCTTTGGTCTATCCCTTCGTAACTTCCGTTTATAAGCATTACGTTTTCTACGGACGCCAATTCGGTAACGACCGACTGTTCGAGCTTCTTTCCCTTCGGACTTAAATAAATTCTTAAAAATTTTCTGTCTGGGTCTACTGCGGTAATTGCGTCGTGTAAAGGTTGCGGCGTCATTACCATTCCGGCTCCGCCGCCGTAAGGATAATCATCACACCTTTTGTGCTTATCCGCAGAATAATCTCTTATGTTATGCACTCCGACTTCGAAAACACCGTTTTTTAACGCGCGACCTATTACGCTCACGTTAAGAGTGTCGTAAATTTCCGGAAAAAGAGTCAGTACTTCAATCTTCATAAACAACGACCTTGTCGAATTCTTCCTTAAAGACGACTATACTCTTTTCCTTAATAACGATTTCTTTAACTACCTTTTTCAGATGCGGAAACATTATAGTCTTTCCGTTTTCACGCAAAAGGAACACGTCCGCGCTCCCGTATTGTAAAATATCTTCGACTATTCCGTGCCTTACTCCGCTGTCGTCGAACACAGAGCAACCGATTAAATCGTCGATATAAAAAGCTCCGTCGTTCGGTTCGGGCATATCTTCTTTTTTTGCCGATAAAGTTTTGTTTCTTAAAGTTTCGGCAAGGTTCATATCGTCTATTCCGACGAGTTTTATCAAAGCAAAAGCGCCGAAAGGCTTAAACCTTTCGGCTTTATACTCTTGACCTTCGACGTAAAATCTTTTAATCCCCTTCAATGCGTCGGGAGAGTCGGTAAAACATTCTACTTTAACGTCGCCTTTTATCCCGTGTGCTTTAAGGATTTTTCCTACTTCAAGCACTTATTCGCGCTCCTCTACGAAGACGGAATAGTTCTTGTCTTTACGCTGACTGGCTGCTTTGACTACGGTACGGATAGCTTTCGCTATTTTACCGGACTTGCCGATAATCTTTGCGACGTAATCCTTATCCGCCAAAACTCTGATATCTACGTCGTCACCGTCTTCGACCATAACTATTTCGTAGTGTTCGGGATCGATGAACTGCTTTACCAGATAATCAACTAATTCGTACATCTTCGCTCCTATTTCTTTTCGATAATTCCGTTCTTAAAGAAGAGATCGCGTACGGTGTCGGTGGGTTGAGCTCCGTTAGCAAGCCATTTCTTAGCTATCTCGGCGTCGATTTTGATTTGTTCTTTGGTGGGGTCGTAGTATCCGATTTGTTCGATATACTGTCCGTCTCTCGCCTTGCGTCCGTCCGTCGCTACGATACGATAGAAGGGGTTTTTCTTTGCGCCCATTCTGGTTAATCTCAATTTTACTGCCATTTTATCCTCCAATATTGTGTGATTTTTATTTTTTTATTTTCGGTTAGAACCCGAAAGGTAGTTTTCTTTTGCCCGAACTCATCTTCTTCATCATGTCTTTGGTTTGATTAAACTGATTGAGAAGTTTGTTCACGTCCTGCACGTTCGTACCGCTGCCCGCCGCAATTCTGCGTCTTCTGCTTGCGTTCAGAATTTCGGGATGAGCTCTTTCCTTGGGCGTCATGGACTGAATTATCGCTCTTATCTTGTCGAGCTGTTTTTCGTCCACGTTAAGGTCTACGCCCTTTAACTGTCGCCCGAGCCCCGGTATCATACCTATCATTTCGGAAAGATTTCCCATCTTTTTCATACTTCCTATTTGTTCGAGATAATCGTTCAAATCAAAAGTGTTGTTTTTCATTTTTTTGGCAAGCCTTAAAGCGTCTTCTTCGCTTATGGCTTGTTCGGCTTTTTCTATAAGGGTAAGCACGTCACCCATTCCGAGTATTCTCGACGCCATTCTGTCGGGATAGAACGGTTCCAGCTCCGTCATCTTTTCCCCTACGCCGCAGAACTTAATGGGCTTATTAAGCATTGCCTTTATACTTAACGCCGCTCCGCCTCTCGTATCGCCGTCGAGTTTCGTTAATATAACGCCCGTAATTTCGAGTCTTGCGTTGAATGATGAAGCCACGTTTACGCTTTCCTGCCCGAGCATCGCGTCCACTACGAGCAAAATTTCGGTCGGCTTAACCTTATCTTTAATATCGGACAACTCCTGCATGAGTTGTTCGTCTATCTGCAATCTTCCCGCTGTGTCCAAAATTACGGTATCGAAACCGTTCTTTATTGCGTAATTTACCGCTTCGGAAGCTATCTTTACGGGAGATATTTGCCCCATTTCGAAAACGGGAACTTCCGCCTTGCCGCCTACTATCTGCAACTGCTTTATAGCCGCGGGTCTGTATATGTCGCCCGCCGCCAAAAGAGGTTTCTTCCCTTGCTTTTTCAAAAGCAAAGCGAGTTTGCCGCACATAGTAGTCTTGCCCGCGCCTTGAAGACCGCACATCATTATTACCGTGGGCGGTTTGTCGGCGACTTCGAGTTTCGCATGGGTAGACCCCATAAGTTTTATCAACTCTTCGTTGACGATTTTAATAACCTGTTGCGACGCGTCGAGTCCTTTTAATATATCCTCTCCGCATGCCCTTTCGCTGACTGCGTTTATAAAGCCTTTGACAACGGTAAAATTGACGTCCGCTTCGAGAAGAGCTATACGGACTTCACGCATTGCGTTCTTTACTTCAAGCTCAGAAAGCGCGCCTTTATTTTTCAATTTGGAAAAGGCGTGATTTATCTTTTCGCTTAACGTTCCGAATAAAGCCATTATATCTCCTTAATTTCACTCAGCAATTCTTGAAGAGAATTTTTTATTTCTTCAACGCTCTTTTTATCGGCGGTATCTATTATTTTTTCCAGACTGCCCGCAATACTTTGTACCTTATTTATAAGTCCGAGTTTCTTTTCCCATTCGGTAAGTTTGGCGGTGGAACGAACGATGATTTCGCGTACGGCTTGTCTCGTCACTCCCATAAACTCGCTTATCTCCGCAAGACTCATATCGCAGTCGTAATACAGTCTCATTATTTCTCTCTGGTGGTCGTTGAGCATACTGCCGTAATAAGCGTTAAGCAATCCGCAATAGACGTTATCTCTCATCGTTCACCTGTAAAGTATTTTTGATTTACAGCAATATTATAACCTATCGTTCCGAGAAGTCAAGCGTTATCGTCCGTCAATTAAATATTTTTTTGCCGTGCTAAAAAATTTGTAAGGGAATTTATATAAATCTGTTGACAATTTTTTACAAGGCGTATATAATTACGATAGATAAGAAATAAAGCCTAAGGAGGTAATATGAAAAAAAGCCTTTACAGTTTGATACTAACGGACGACGTCGTGAAAGAAGTCGACAGTCTTGCGAAAGAACGCAACACTAACCGCAGTAATCTTATAAATCAGATTCTTGCGGAATACGTGTCTTTCACTACTCCCGAAAAAAGGATAAACGACATATTCACTTATATCGACTCCTTACTCAACGCCAACACGTTTAATTCCTTTATCGAACCGTACGAACGCACCATGAGCGTAAAAAGTTCGTTGGAATACAAATATCGGCCCACTATTAAATACGAAGTGGAACTTTACAAACACGAACACACCGTAATCGGAGAACTTAAAGTTATTTTCCGTACTCAATCGGCGGATTTACTTTACAGATTGCACGATTTCTTCGAATTGTGGACTAAGATGGAAAGTATTTACCTTAAAGACGCATTCCGGAACTGCGAAATTCGTTATTCTTTCGAAAACGGTAAATTTACAAGGACTCTCGCATTCCCGTTCGGCGAAACTTATACCGGCGAACAGACGGCGAAAGCAATAAGCGATTATATCGAAATGTTCGACGACATCGTAAAAGGTTCCGTTTCGGGCAGGTACCAAAGCGTGACCGAAATAGAAAACCGCTACCTTTCTTATTTGAATAATTCCTTAATTATATAAAGGAGGCACAACTTATGAACACTCAGAAATTAACTCAAAAAAGTCTCGAAGCATTACAGGCTTCTCAGAACATAGCCATCGAAAACCAGAACGCCGAAGTTCTGCCCGAACATATCGCCTACGCTTTGATAGACGACGACTCGGGTATCGTAGCTTCTCTCGTAAAAAAATGCGGCGGTAATCCGGACGGAATAGTAGCCGCTCTCGACTCTAAAATAAATCGTATGCCCAAAGTCGGCGGTAGCGGAAGAGAACCCGACAAGATTTATATATCCGGTACTACCGACAGAGCGTTGACTTACGCCGAAAGTCTCGCTAAAAACAGCAAAGACGAGTACGTAAGCGTAGAACATATTATGCTCGCATTGCTCGAAAAATGCCCCGACGTGGAAAAAGTATTCGCCGACAACGGAGTCACTCTCTCGGCTTTCAGGAAGGAATACGATAAATTAAAATCCGGCAATCGCGTCACCAGCGACAATCCCGAAGCCACTTACGAAGCTTTGGCTAAATACGGCAGCGACCTTACCGAACGTGCGAGAGCGCAAAAACTCGACCCCGTAATAGGAAGAGATACCGAAATAAGAAACGTGGTTCGTATCCTTTCGAGAAAAACAAAAAACAACCCCGTGCTTATCGGTGAACCGGGCGTAGGTAAAACCGCAATAGCCGAAGGTCTTGCAATAAGAATAGTTCGCGGCGACGTACCCGAAGGGCTTAAAGAAAAGACTATCTTTTCGCTCGATATGGGCGCGTTAATCGCCGGCGCGAAATTCCGCGGAGAGTTTGAAGAAAGACTCAAAGCCGTACTTAACGAAGTCAAAAAGAGCGAAGGAAAAATTATACTTTTCATCGACGAACTTCATACGATAGTCGGTGCCGGAAAAACCGACAGCGCAATGGACGCCGGCAACTTGCTTAAACCTATGCTCGCACGCGGAGAACTTCATTGCATCGGTGCGACAACTTTGGACGAATACAGAAAATATATCGAAAAAGACGCGGCGTTGGAAAGACGTTTCCAACCGGTAATGGTAAACGAACCCACAGTAGAAGACACCATAAGTATACTCAGGGGTCTTAAAGAAAGGTACGAAGTATTCCATGGCGTACAAATCCACGACAACGCTCTCGTAGCCGCCGCAACGTTAAGCAACAGATATATAACGGACAGATTTTTGCCTGACAAAGCTATTGACCTTGTCGACGAGGCTTGTGCAATGATAAGGACCGAAATCGACTCCATGCCTTCGGAAATGGACGAAGCGAGAAGAAAAATCATGCAGCTCGAAATCGAAGAAATGGCTCTTAAAAAAGAAAAAGACACCCTTTCCGCTGACAGACTCACCGCTTTGCAAAAAGAACTCGCCGACCTACGCGAAAAATACAATACTATGAAGGCTCAATGGGAAAGCGAAAAAAGCGGTATAAATTCCGTGCAGGAAATAAAGAGCCAAATCGAAAAAATCAACGGCGAAATAGAAATAGCTCAACGTAACTTCGATTATGAAAAAGCGGCCAAACTCCGTTACGGCAAATTACCGGAGTTGGAAGAAAAGTTGAAAAAATTGCAAGAACAGCCCAACGCGCCTAAGGGCAACACCCTCTTACGCGACCAAGTGACCGAAGAAGAAATCTCGAAAATAGTATCCAAATGGACGGGAATACCCGTAAGCAAACTTATGGAAGGCGAAAGAGAAAAACTTCTTAACCTCGATTCCATTCTCCATAAACGGGTAGTCGGACAGGACGAAGCGGTAAGACTAATAAGCGAAGCCATACTCCGTAGCAGGGCGGGTATCTCCGATCCCAATCGTCCTATCGGTTCGTTTATGTTCTTAGGGCCTACGGGCGTAGGTAAAACCGAACTTGCGAAAGCCCTTGCCGAATGTCTTTTTGACGACGAACACAATATCGTAAGAATAGATATGAGCGAATATATGGAAAAATTCTCGGTGTCCCGTCTTATCGGCGCGCCTCCGGGATACGTCGGATACGACGAAGGCGGTCAGCTCACAGAAGCGGTAAGACGTCACCCCTACTCCGTCGTACTCTTCGACGAAATCGAAAAAGCTCACCCTGACGTCTTCAATATCCTTTTGCAGGTGCTTGACGACGGCAGAATAACCGATTCTCAGGGCAGAACCGTAGACTTCAAAAATACGATAATAATCATGACCAGCAATCTCGGTTCGGCATACCTTCTCGACGGTATCGACGAAAACGGCGATATAAGCGAAAAAGCTCGTGAAGAAACTCAAAACTTGCTCAAACAGAGTTTCCGCCCCGAATTTTTGAACCGTCTCGACGAAATCGTTTTCTTCAAACCTTTGACGAAAAAGGATATCGTGAAGATAATCGACTTACTTATAAGCGATTTGAGAAAGAGACTCGGAGAACGTCAACTTAACCTGCATATCACCGACAGAGCGAAAGACGCCATCGCGGAAAACAGTTACGACCCGCAATACGGCGCGCGTCCGTTGAAACGGTATATCCAGTCGCATATTGACACCCTGCTCGCCAAGACAATCATACAGGGTGACGTGCAAGCCAACGATACTATCTCGGTAGACTACGAAGAGGGACAGTTTACCGCAACGAACAAACACTGATCGTTAATCATAACTACCCGCCGTGCGGGTAGTTTGCACTGCCCCCTTAGGGCATTATCT
>CAZUJW010000045.1:0-12920 GCA_964620655.1 uncultured Christensenella sp. | reverse complement strand
ATAATCCACAAGGGTGGGTGGGCGGGATATACAAAACCTATATACAGATAAAAACAGAATAGAACGCATATCTATTCCGCCTTAATCATTGTATCCGTAACTCAAAGCCGCAGGTTTTGAACTTCACTATCGCTTGCGATAACTTCACTGCCGCAACCTGCGGCAACTTCACTCAAAGTGCAACTTTGAACTTCACAGCCGTAAGGCAGCTTCACTCTGCCTACGGCGGAACTTCACTACAAAGCGGTAAATTCGTTCGACATAGGAAGAGCGGGGTGGACTTACCCCGCCTTACACGGATTAAGCGTTTATACGCACAAAGCTTACGCGACTGCGTTAAACGCCCGTGTAACGATTAGTCGGAGTCGGTTTGTTCGTCGGCGATTTCTGCGGTGGCGAGTTCGGCTTGTTGACGGCGTTCGGCAAGTTCGGCTCTCATTATCTTTTTCGTTTTTTCGTCTATTTTGTAGAAGAACATTATAAGGGAGCTTGCGAGCATGCAGAGACCGGGGAGCAGGAAGTAGATAGCCCACGCTTTTACTTGCATTGCGTCGGTGACGTATTCGTGAATTCTGTCCGCGTCGACGGCGGCGGCGTAGTCGCTGCTGCTGTATCCGATGGCTCCTATAAAGAGTATGCCGAGAGATACCGAAAGGGCGTTGCTTAATTTATTGGACATAGAAAGGATAGCAAACTGCGTGCCTTCGGTTCTTTTTCCGGTTTTCCATTCCTGATAGTCGACTATATCGGCAGTCATTACCATGGGGAGATAACCGTTAGGACCATACGCAAAGGAGAATACAAACTGATATATCCATATCGCCCAGAAACTTCTGAACGGCGAACCGCCGAAGGCGTAAAGAAGGAAGGATATAAGGCTTATCACGAAGCCGTACAGTCCGGCAAAGATGAAGTAGCGTTTTTCTCCGAGTTTTTTGTTTATTACAGGGTTAAGGATAATGGTGACGGAACTGGCTATCGCGCTGGTTACGCCTATTGCCCAGCTACAAGCGTCGCCGTACAGAACCCCCATTCCGAGAAAACTTAAATCGAGTCCGTCTCTTAAAAGTATGCAGGTAGCCTGAACCGCTATTCCCAAACCTATGTTCCTGCCAAAGCCGAACATATAGGTAAGGAAAACTATCATAATCTGCTTGTTCTGCCTTAATTCCCTGAACATTTCCTTGAAGCTCATTCCTGCGGAAGTGTTGCTTATTACCTGTTCTTTACACTTGAAGTACATAAAAAGCTGCAAGCCGAGACCGAGAATACTTATTACGGCGGCGGTGATTAAGTAGACGGTTTTGTCGGCTTTTTCCACGCCGACAATCATACACATCACCGTAATAAAGAGTCCTGACATACCGAGCGCCATACTTTTCAGCATATTGGCTATTCCGGCGGCGTTGTTGGTGTCCTCGGGGTTTTTCGAGATGAGCGAAAGCATACCCTGCGACGGAATGTCCGCAAGCGTCATACTCACGTTCCATAAAATAAGCACGAAAGTTATGTAAGCGTATTTCCCTATCTCGTTGCTAAACGGTATAAACACGAACGAGAACATCGTAAACACGGCGAGCGGGAAGGCTGATATGAGTATCCACGGACGCATTTTGCCCGACTTAAATCTCGCTCTGTCGATAAGATTGCCGATAATAAAGTCGGCTACCACGCTTATAAACTTGGCTATAAGAATAATTACAGCGATGGCTATAAGGTTGGCGTTCATTATTTTATTAAAGAACTCCGCCTGATAGCTGTTCACAAGACCTATTCCGAAGTTTATGCCCATTACGCCGAGAGCGTAAATCCACATGTTGGCGTTGCATCCGAAAAAGCGTTTTTCGGGCTTTTCGCCCAAGGAAAGTCGATTATCCATTTGTTCCTCCCGATACCCGATATATTTAATATTTTATATCTGTTAAAAGTATATTATAATTAATACCTTATGTCAATATAGCATTTCTCGCCGGAGCGTCCCAGGTCTCGCCGGAGCGTCCCGGGCACATTGCTTTACGCCGCAAAAAACAAACGTAAATATGTCGTAAAATCCTTTTACAACCGTTTTTAATAGTGCTAAAATATTTTCGTAAACGAGGATGATATGAATAAAGATCTTACGGTTGGAAATCCGGGAAAAATTCTTTTATTGTACACTTTGCCCCTGTTCGGGAGCATAATTTTTCAACAGTTATATAACGTAGCCGACAGTTTCGTAGCCGGCTTTTTTATCGGGACGCAAGCTCTTGCAGCCGTCGGCAATTCGTACGAAATTACTCTTATCTATATAGCTTTCGCATTCGGTTGCAATATAGGCGCGTCGGTGGTTACGGCAAAATACTTCGGCGTAAAGGATTACGCTTCGGCAAGAACGACGGCATACACCGCCTTAATAGCGAGCGTAGCGATAGGAATAGTTCTTATGGCGATAGGCTTGGGAGTGTCCCGTCCCCTTCTTAAACTTATGCAGACTCCGGCGGATATATTGGAAGATTCGCTTTTATACCTTTATATCTATTTAGGCGGATATTTGTTTTTGCTTGTCTACAACATCGCCACCGGGATATTCGCTTCTCTCGGCGATTCGGTCACGCCGTTTATATTTTTGGTAGCGTCTTCTCTCGGCAACGTGGGGATGGACATACTGTTTGTAAAAAGTTTTCATATGGGCGTAGCCGGAGTGGCGTGGGCGACGTTTATTTGTCAGGGTATAAGCGGAATAGCGGCTCTTGTCACCGTCCTTGTCCGACTGAAAAAACTTTCCGACGGCAAAGCCGCGCTTTTTGATAAAAAGATACTTAAGGAAATAACGATAGTCGCCATACCGAGCGTTTTGCAACAAGGTTTTATATCTGTCGGCAACATCGTGATACAGGGATTTATAAATTCCTTCGGCACGGCGGCGATAGCGGGATATTCCGCCGCGATAAAATTGAACAACCTTTCCATAACTTCTCTCTGCGCCGTCGGTAACGGTTTAAGCAACTATTCCGCGCAGAACGCCGGAGCGGGCAAAAACGACAGAATAAAAAAAGGTTTGATTTACGGTATAGCGATAGCGGTGGTTTTGGCGGGAACGTTTACGGCGTTGTTCCTTATCTTTGGCAGAACCTTTACCGAATTGTTCGTTCGCGACGGCAACGCCGACGCAATAGCCACGAGTATGGCGTTTTTGACGATAGTCGCGCCGTTCTATGCTCTTGTCTCTGTAAAAATCATGGTGGACGGCGTTTATAGGGGAATAAATCAAATGTACTTCTTTGTGATAAGCACCTTTACCGACCTTATCCTGAGAGTGGTTTTTGCGGCGGTTTTTGCAAAGACTCTCGGCATAAACGGCATCTGGTACTCCTGGCCGATTGGTTGGGGCGTGTCTACCACGATAAGTTGCAGCTGCTATTTCTACGTTCGTAAAAAACGTCTGAGTACCGCGCGGGCATAAATATCGTATTTTTGCCTCGGCGAGTATTCGGAACTAAAATAAAGAATAAGAAATAATATTTTACCAAACCTATAAAATATTAAAGTACCTTTAAGGTATGGGTTCTATTTTTTAATTAAATAAAGGCAAAAAAGGAAGACGAAAGTATGAAAAAATCGAATTACACGTTGAAAATAATAATATCCGTGGTTCTCGTAGCGGTATTATGTACCGCTCTCGTCGCTTGCGACAATACCGAAACGCAGTACGTCACGGCTTACGACATAGCGGTAAAGAACGGTTTTGTCGGAACCGAACAGGAATGGCTTGACAGTCTTAAAGGCACCGACGGGGCAGACGGAAAGAACGGACTTAACGGCAGGGACGGGGAAGACGCCGACGGCGTGGCTTACGTCAACGACCTTTACGCCGCCGCGCAAGAAAACGGCTATACGGGGACTTTCCTTGACTTTTTGGAAGATTATCTCACCGTAAACGTCAGCAAAGACAACGTTTACGCAGTGTCCAAAGCGATAAGGAGTGCGGTGACGATAGTCAGTAACTTTACGAAAACCGAACGTTATTACAGCTTCGGCGGAAAAGTGGAAACGAAAGAAACCACCTATTCCGCAGGCGGAGCGGGAGTAATTTACGAAATGGATTCCGACGGCAACGCATATATAATAACCAACTTTCACGTAGTCTACGACTCCGGCAGCAGCCAGACCGACCATATAAGCGACGATATTAACGTTTATCTCTACGGCGGCGAAACCGAAAGCGGTAAAATAGCAGCCACTTTTGTCGGAGGCAGCGCGTACTACGATATAGCGGTACTGAGAGTAGACGAAAGCGAAACGCTGAAAAATTCCTGCGCGACGGCTGTTTCGATATCCAAAACCGCCATTACGGTAGGACAAACCGCAATGGCGATAGGTTTTCCCGAAGGGGAAGGAATGAGCGTTACGAGCGGTATAGTCAGCGTCGACAGCGAAAAAATAAGCGTAAAAGTGGACGGGACCAACGCCTATCAGCTCCGCGTACTCAGAATAGATACCGCCGTAAACTCCGGCAATTCGGGCGGCGGACTCTTTGACAGCGACGGCAATCTTATCGGAATAGTCAACGCCAAGACCAGTTCTTCATCCACCGAAAACATAGGATACGCTATCCCCAAGGAAATAGCGATAGGCGTGGCGAAAAACGTTATCGCCAACTGTACCGACTCGTCTAAACGCTCGGTATACAGGTGTCTCATAGGCGTGGTGGCAAAGGCTTCCGAAAGTAAAGCCGTGTACGACGAAAGCACCGGACTTACCCGCATCGTGGAGACTGTAACGGTAGATAGCGTGGAAGAGAGCGGACTTGCTTACGGCTCTCTTGAAAGCGGAGACGTGCTTCTTACCGCTACTTTTAACGGAAGAACCGTCGATATAGACAGGACGTTTGTGTTGAGCGATTTGCTTCTCGAAGCGAAAGTAGGCGACAGCGTTACCATTACGTTCAGTCGCAACGGCGAAGAACAGACCGTTACTCTCACTTTCCGAGACAGCGACGTGACGGAATATTTCGTAGCGTAAAACAGCGGAAAAAGAAAAATCAGGGCGGGACGGAAATCCCGCCTTTTTATATGCCGTAATTAAAAGAAAACCGAATAAAAACTTCTAAAATTTGGAAATTTCCCCCTTGAAAGTAGTCGAAAGAAAGTTTATACTATAAATAAGATAAAGATAAGTTTGCGGCGAAAACAGCCGTCGGCGTTTTCAAATATCTGTATTTACAGTAATTGCAGGAGGATTTTTTTGATGAAAGACATTTACAAACCGCTATTCACCCCGTGGAAGATAGGCAACGTGGAATTGAAGAACAGAATAGTCATGACTTCCATGGGCGGAACTTCCATTTTCGGTTGGATGGAACCTAACCACTTCGATAAAGAAGCCGCCAACTTTTTACTCGAAAGAGCGAAAAACAACGTCGGACTCATTTTGCCGGGTATCGCTCCCATCCGCGACATTCTTTTAGGAAAATGGCTCTATCAGGGCAAAGGTAAGTTTGAAAAGCTCAAAGAGTTTATGGAAGAATTCCACAAGACGGGTTGTAAAATGTTCGTTCAGCTCACCGCAGGATTCGGCAGAAGTTTAGCTATAAACGACATTATGATAAAAGCCATTCACAACAAGGCTTTGGGAGCAACGCTCAAACCTTTTCTTGACGTAAGCTATCTTACCGCAAGCGCGTCCGCTACCCCCAATCGTTGGGACGACAGCTGTATTTCACGTCCGCTTACCGTAAAAGAAATTCACGAGATGATAGATGCCTTCGCGAAGACCGCTAAATTATGTATGGACGCGGGCGTGGACGGCGTGGAAATTCACGCGGTACACGAAGGATACCTTCTCGATCAGTTCACGATGAAGTACACCAATTTAAGAACCGACGAATACGGCGGCTCTTTCGAAAACAGATATCGTTTCCCCGCGGAAATAGTCAAGGCTATCAAAAAGGAATGCGGCAAGGACTTCCCCGTGTCGTTACGTTATTCGGTAGTGTCCAAGACGAAAGGTTTCGGTAAAGGTGCTTTACCAGGCGAAGACTACGTTGAAGTCGGCAGAGATATGGAAGAAAGCGAAAAGGCGGCTAAATTCTTGCAGGACGCAGGGTATGATATGCTCAACTGCGACAACGGCACTTACGACGCGTGGTACTGGGCGCATCCCGCTCCCTATATGCCCGAAAACTGCAACCTTGCCGAAGTGGAACACATTAAAAAGTTCGTCGATATTCCCGTGGTATGCGCGGGCAGAATGTCTCCCGAAGCGGGAGCCGAAGCGGTGGCGGAAGGCAAGATAGACGCGGTGGGTATCGCAAGACAGTTCCTGGCGGACCCCGAGTGGATAACCAAACTTATTAACGACGACACGGAATCAATAAGACCCTGTATCTGCTGTCACAACGCTTGCTTTAACATGGCTCACTACAACGGCGTAGGTAACGACCAGACTCTCGGCGACAACGCGGGGATGGCTCGTTGCGCTCTCAATCCCGAAACCATGCAGAGCAAGAAATACAAGATAGTACCCGCGAAGAAAGCCAAAAAGATAGCCGTAATCGGCGGCGGCGTAGGCGGTATGGAAGCGGCGAGAGTGTGTGCTCTAAGGGGACACAAAGTCACCGTTTACGAAAAGAGCGGCGTTCTGGGCGGCGTGTTTATAGCGGCTGCCGCTCCGTCTTTTAAGGAAAAGGACAGAGAACTTCTCGCTTGGTACGAGAAGGAAATGAAAGACCTCGGAATAGAAATAAGATTAAATACCGAAATCACCGACATATCGGGACTTAACGCCGACGAAATAATAGTCGCTACCGGCAGCAAACCGAGAAAGCTCAGAGTAAAGGGGGCTGAAAAGGGTATCGAAGCGTGCGATTATCTGTACGGCAATAAGGAGGTCGGACAAAAGGTAATAGTAATAGGCGGCGGACTTTCCGGTTGCGAAATAGCTCTTGATCTATATAAGAAAGGCAAAACTCCCGTAATCGTGGAAATGAAAAACGATCTTATCGCCGTAAAAGGCGTGTGCCTTGCCAACTCTTCCTATTTAAGAGACTTTTTCGCGCTTAATAAAGTCGAAGTTCACTTAAACACCGCTCTTTGCGAAATAACCGACAACGGCGTAAAGGTTAAGGACAAGGAAGGAAAGGAATTCGATATAGACGGCGACAGCGTAATCTTGTCGGTAGGATATATCCCCGAACCGGTGGCTCCCGAAGGGAAGAAAGTTCATTTAGTGGGCGACTGCAACGGAATAGGAAATCTCCGCACCGTAATCTGGCGTGCGTGGGACGTTGCTATGAAACTGTAATAAAAGGAGAAGATTATGGAATTAACAAAAGAACAACAAGCCATACTGAACGGTTCGCAAGGCGAAGTAATGGCAAAAATTATGAAAACGCTCGTTATGTACGGCGAAACTTTCGGGGCTACGAAAATGGTCCCCGTCACGTCGGAATACGGGCATATAGTAACCAGCTTCGGCGTAATAGTCGTAAAGGGCGTGTTCGACCTTATGGACGAACTTTTAGCCGCGGGCGTAGTAAGCAAACAAAAGTTCTCGGCGGACCCCCGTCCGTGCGACCCCAACGTTCCGAAAAATCTTTTGCAGGATATAGTCTTCAAGGTAATGTACGGTCCGCAGAAAAGATACGAAGCGCAGCTTAAAAAGATAGGACTTTTAGGCGACGACAAGTTCACCTGCGCGTGCTACTTCGACGAAGTCGGCAACCGCCCGAAAAAAGGCGATATCCTATCTTGGGCGGAATCGAGCGCGGTAAACTACGCCAACTCGGTTTTGGGCGCAAGATGTAACCGTAACTCCGGAATAATAGAAATGTTCGGCTCGATAGTAGGGTACGTACCGTACTTCGGACTCCTTACCGACGAAGGAAGAAAGGCAGGCTGGATTGTCGAAATTAAGACCACTCAGAAACCCGAAGCTCAGCTTTTGGGTTCCGCAATCGGCATGAAAGTGCTTGAAGACGTACCGTATATAAAGGGTCTCGATAAGTTTATAGGACAGGAACTTAATAAAGAAGCCTGCACCTATCTTAAAGACTTCGGCGCGGCTACCGCGTCCAACGGGTCTGTCGGTCTTTACCATATCGACAACCTTACTCCCGAAGCTAAGGAGCAGGGCGAAAGCCTTATTAAAGAAGGGGCGAAAGTCTACGTTATAGACGACGCGGAACTTGCGAGAGTGAAAGCGTCCTACCCCGTAATCTGGAAAGACAAAGACGCAAAACCTAAACTTTGTTTTATGGGTTGTCCCCACATGACGTTGGCGCAGCTTAACGACTGGACGGAAAGACTGGAAGCGAAACTTAAAGAAAAGGGCAGAAAGAAAGTAGCGATAAAGACGGTGTTTACTTCCGCTCCCGACGTAATTAAGGAATTCAATAAGAGCGAAAACGCGGCTAAACTCAAAGCTATGGGCGTGACCTTATCTTATATCTGCCCCCTTATGTATATGAACAACCCGCTTTGCGCGAAGATGCCCGTAATTACGAACAGTAACAAGCTCCGCACTTACACGACGTCGAGATATTATTCCGACGCCGAAATTCTCGACCAGATAACGGGAGGTAAAAGATAATGACTAAATTATTCAGAGGAAGAACGGTAGTTCCCGGCGAAGCCACCTTAAAAGCTCTCGTATCTCACGAAGGTTTTAACACCCTTGCTTCTTTCAAGGACTGCAAGGAAGGCAAGAACGTTTGCACCGACCAGAACAACAAAGATTTGTACGGAAAGAACACCGTAGGCGTAGCCCTGTGCCTGCCGCAGACAATAGGCTCGACCACGGGCGGTATGGTACTCTACAACGCCGCCGTAATAGGCTGTAACCCCGGCGCGCTTCTCTTTTCTAAGCCTATCGATTCGTTGGCGGCGGCGGGAGCTATATTAGCTTCCGTGTGGACTCCTAACGGTATGCCCACGGTAGACAATCTCGGAGACGAGTTTTTAGCCTACGTAAAAGACGGTATGGAAATAAAAATTCACGCCGACGGCACCGTCGAAGCGGAATAAATCAGCCCACTTACCGATAAAAATCTAAATTAACGTAATCGACGCTTCTTAACGGGGCGTCGATTTTTAATATTTTTAGTTAGCAACGTCTAACTGTTTTGTATTTTTTATTGGCGGTGATATAATTAAGTCGGTTTTGGAGGAATCGGTATGAAAAATAAAGATTTAAAATTCGACAGAAGCTGTCACGTTCTGTACTCTAAGGCGTGCGAGAAAGAGATAAAAAATAAAATCGCCTTGCATTTCCCCGAGGAAGCGCGGGAAGAAGTCTGGACCAATGTTCAGCTTAAATACGCCGGATATCTGAAAGACTGGCGTACCGATTTGGGCGGAAAAAAGAATTTTCATAACGGCGCGGGCGGCACTTACGACTGCATAGCGATTATGACTTACTACGCCGTGTGCAAGGACGTAGTAACTTTCCGCGAAATCGAAGAAATCGAAGAAAATCTCGTTTTGCCGACCTTTAAGAAACTTAAATTCGTTAATTGCAACAAGCCGTTTTGGAAAAAACTTATGTATAAGGCGTTCCGTACAGCGAAAGGTAAATGCGACCGTTGGGGCGATTATAAAATGGAAGTAGCTCCCTACGAAGACGGGAAGCCTGTTTATTACGAATTCACGGCGTGTCCCGCGGCGCAGTTCGCTAAACGGTTCGGACTTACCGAAATTATGCCGGCACTTTGCAACGTAGATTATGCGTCGATGGAACTTATCCGCGCTAAGCTTATAAGAACGGGAACTTGCGTGGACGGCGACAAGTGCGACTACGCTATCTGCGGAGATAAGGACGAGTATTGCAAAGCTCATCCCGAATATATAGACGAAAAAGGTTATAGGAGAAATAAATAATGAAATATCACATTGAAAAAACAGCGTGCAAGAAACATTGGTCATACCCCTTTACGGCAGAAAAGTCTGTACGGAATTGTATCCGAATTTATACCGCGACGAAACGGCGGTAGACCTTATCGAAAAAGTGGACTACGACTTTTCCGCGTTGGAAGCTCAGTCCAAAAAACCTATGTATCAATTCGGTTTTCTCGAAGTCGCTATGCGACAGAACGACCTTGCGTGGGAGATAGAAGATTATCTGAAGACTCACCCCAAAGCCGCCGTAGTCAATCTCGGTTGCGGTCTGGACGGCACGGGCAGAAGATGCGACAACGGACAGTGCAAGATATATAATCTCGACTTTGAAAGCGTAATAAACGCCCGTAACGAACTTTTACCCGCAGGCGAAAGGGAACAAAATATTGCCTGCGACCTTAACGATACGTCCTGGTTCGACAAAATCGACGCGACCGACGGAGCGGTGTTCTTTGTGTCGGGCGTTTTCTACTATTTCCTTACCGAACAGGTCCGGGCTCTCGTTTGCGAAATGGCTAAGGCGTTCCCGGTCGGAAAACTCGTTTTCGACTCGGCTAATAAGAATGCGAACAGCTAATAAGAATGCGAACAAGTTATTATTGAAGACCTGGATAAAGGTGTCGAAGATTAAAAACGTCGGCGCGTATTTTGCAGTCAACGACGCGTCGAAAGACCTTGCCGTATGGAGCGACGATATTAGGGTGGCGAAAAAAGGTTATATGCTCGGATATAACGACCTTCGCGACAAGTCGGTAAGCAAATTTTTCAGACTGTTGGCGAAGTTGGGCGACGGATTTATGAAAATGCAGATAGTAAGGATAGATTTTAAGGAGAGGAAATAAGAGGTAAAAGTAAAACGCTTTTCGGTAGAGTACACAAGATTGACAAGAAAAAGCCTTTAATGCTAATATCATTATTGTAATCTATCGTAAGTCTGTATGACGCAATAGCCGTCGTTTCGCAGCGGAGGCTCTGCGCTTCTCAAAATAAAACTTGAAAAGGAGACAGAAATTATGGATAAAGCGTATGCGATAAAACAGATACCGTTTTACAAACTACTGACCGAAGAGCAAAAGGAAGATGTTTTTAATCACTCGGAAATAAAAAAGTTCGGGAAGGGCGAGATAATATCCGGATTTTTGAATCCCTGTATCGGACCGTTTTTGATACTCGAAGGCGAAGTCCGAGCCATAATGGAAGATGAAAACCTTCGAGAAATAACGTTATTTAAGTTACGCAAAGGAGACGTGGCGTTGCTTTCCGCCGCATGCGTGTTGGAGTACGTTACTTTCGACGTAAAATTCGTTGTGGGAAGCGACAGTTCTTTATTGATCGTCGAGTCGCATACGATAAAGGAAATAATGACGGATAATCTTGCCGTAAGGTGCAAGATGTTCGAAGGACTTACGGACAGATTCTCTTCATGTATGTTGACCATGCACGACTTGCTTTTTACGAGATACGACAGAAGGATGGCTGCTTTTTTGGTGGAAAGGTACCTTTACACGGGAGAAACCGAGTTTCACATAACGCAGGAAGAGATAGCAAAATTGACAAGTTCCGTACGAGAAGTCGCAGGAAGAACAATAAGGCAATTTGCCAAAGACGGACTTATAGAATACGGCAGGGGAAAGATAAAACTGCTTGATATTAAAAAGTTAAAAGATTTGATATAGCCGCGTAAAGCAAGTAGCGAAAAACGGTATAACGGACCACTCGTATATACTGCTATCCCTGCTTTGAGAGAGTTACGGTTTTGCAACCACACACAATACCATGCAGGAGGCAACAAGTCCGGAAAACTTTCTGATAACAACCGCCACCCGATTTTTTGCGGTCGGGTGGCGGTACGCTTATGATATCAAATCGACGAACAGGAATTTGCCTCGCAACAAATCACCGGATTTTTAATTGTTCGAAGTGGTAACGAGGTTTCCCAATGCTTTTCTTTCCATACTCGATGGCTTCCGTAGGGCAATAACAGATACAAGCCATGCAGTGTGTGCAATCTTTGCCCCAAATCGGTTTTCTGTTTTCAAGCCGAATATTGTTCATCGGACAGTTCTTAACACACTGCCCGCATCCGATACAGGTATCGTTTGCGTGAAATGCGGCAGCTTTCACAAAAAATTGATAAAATATAGGGTTTACCGGACCACTCATCACACGGTCATAGAGATTGTTCCGGGGTATGGGAAATGGCTGCCCCGCACAGATGTGTTGGATGGCGGCATCAATATTCGGTTCCGCTTTCTCTACGATTTTTCTGGCTTCCTCTACCTTTGGGGCACCGAACATAGCAATATAGTTTTCCGGCATAAGAATTTGCGCTGTGCCCATATACTGTAAATTCTTCTGCTTCGCAAGGCGACGATTATATTTTGCTGCATTTCCAATCTCTCCGCCGCAGTCCATCACAAACCATACTTGCTCCGCGCCAACAAGCACTGTTTTGGAAATCCATTCAGATACAACACGCGGAATACGCCATGCATACGTTGGCGTAACAACAATAATGCGTTGTCCTGTCTGCACCTGCGAATTGTTATTCGCTTTGATTTTTTCATTCAAGTCTATAATCTCTTCCTGCAATGCATCTGCGATACGTCTTGCAATATAACGGCTGTTGCCTGTTCCGGAAAAATAAAAAACCATATAAAAACACCTCTGAAAATTCAAATTTTTCTGCTCGCTTCATGCCTTATGACCGCCGATCTAAGCGCTTCGTTCCTTAACTACTGCACGGTCAGGCATAATCTTATCGTATTTTCTGTTCTTGTCTCCTTTGACAGACAAGAATTTGTCATCCTAATTGCTGTTTGATTTCAGCCTTCACTTTATCCAAATCACTGCAAGTCAAGATTGGAATCAGCCGATTGATTTTGTCAATGCTTCTATCCCACCACTTGAATTTAAGCAGCAATTCAATCAGTTCATCGTCAAAGCGCTTTTGAATCGCTCTTGCGGGGTTTCCGACGACCTTTGTGTATGGTGCAACATCACTGCCCACAACGCTGTTTGCACCGATGATTGCTCCGCTTCCAATGT
>CAZUJW010000044.1:0-12969 GCA_964620655.1 uncultured Christensenella sp. | reverse complement strand
CCCGATAGTCGTCGACAATAACGAATTCCGCCTTGCAAGGGCGAAACAAAAAGGAATTTATTACACCGTCAACGCCACCGACGAAGTTCCTTACGAAAGAATATTCGAAATAACGGGCGGCAGAATGTGCGAACATACCGTAATAGAAGATATGGCTTCGGTGACGGGTGCATACCTGTTCAAACTCGCAAGAAACGGCGGCGACTGTACGATTATCAGCGAACCGTACGCAGTAAAGAGCCTTGACGCAGACGTAAGCTATATAAGTAAAAAACAACTTAAAGTAAAAGGCGTGTCCAACGGCGCGAGCGAATTCAATTCGGCGATAAACATAATAGCTCAAAAGATACTTAATCTCGACGGCTTTGTGGAAAAGAAAACGGAAGTGGAAGAAGCGGAAGACTTTTTCAAAGAGCTTACCGAAAATCCCGAAAACTATTTCGCAAGCATCATCGAACTATAACTACCGACCGCTCGTTATGCGGGATTTTTCCGCAGTCACGATGTTTTGTGCGGAAAAATCTTTATCCGCATAAGCCGAAAGCAAGGCAGTCCGCCTTGCTTTTTTAGAATTATCATATTGAGCATAGCCGCAACATTAAGGTGGTTTCGCCGTATCCTTTGAGAATACCGAATATTACTCCGATTTTATCACTTCGCAAAGGTTTATTATATCTCCCGCGCCGAGAATAAGCACGGTATCCGGCGGGACGGACAATTCGGATATAAGTTTCGCCGCGGATATAATATTGTCGCAATAATACTTGTTTTCGGTAGGCAACGCGTCGTACAGTAACAGGGCGTTTTTGCCTTTGTCGGGTGTTTCTCTCGCAGCGTATTCTTTGAAAATCACGACGGCGTCCGCTTCGGAAAAACAACGTGTAAACTCGACGAAAAGTTTTTCCGTGCGGCTGTAAGTGTGGGGTTGAAAAACCACTATCGTTTTTCCGTCGGAAATACTCTTTGCCGTCCGTATCGCCGCCGCTATTTCGCGGGGGTGATGAGCGTAGTCGGTGTAGACGTCGCATCCGAAATATTTGCAGACGTATTCGAAACGTCTTTTTACACCCGTGAAGGAATTAAGAGCAGAATTTATTACGTCGCGGGGGATTCCGGCAAGATACGCCGTCGCAAACGCCGCCAGAGCGTCCGTTACGTTGTGTTCGCCGGGAATTTTAAGTTTTATATTCCCGATAAGGTTATCATAGTCTTTAATTAAGAAACCCGAAAAGCCTTTTTTATATTCATATATATCGGTCGCACGGAAGCGGTTCAGTTCGTTAAGACCGAAAGTTACTATGGACGGAACTGATTTAACGCAGTCGTAAAATCGGCAGTCGCCGCTTGTTAAGGCAAGACCTTTATTTTCTATCGCCGACAGCAAAAAATCTTTGAAGGCAGAGTACACGTCTTCGAGATTTTCGTAGGTGTCGGGGTGGTCGAATTCGGCGTTAAGGACGACGGAAATTTTAGGTCTGAGGCAGAGCATACTTTTGCGGTATTCGCAGGCTTCGGTTATTAGATATTCGTTACCCGAACAGTAGCAGTTTCCGTACTCTTCGGTATCTCCGCCGACGTGTCCGAAAAAGGATTTTTCAGCTTCTGCGAAAATTTTAATAAGCATAGCCGTGACGGTGGTTTTTCCGTGAGTTCCGCCCACTGCCACGCAGTAGTCGAAATCGTCGCAAAGGATACTTAAAAAGGCGTTTCGTTCAAGACAGAGAAAATTGTTTTTTCTGCAAAAGATAAGTTCTTCGTCGCTTTCGGGTATTGCGCTGCTGTATATGACGACGTTGGGATTTTTTATGGCGGTTACGTCGCTTCCAACCCATACTTTACAGCCGCTTTCGCTAAGCAAAGCGAGCTTATCGGAAAAACAACGGTCCGACCCCGTCACTTCAACGCCTTGTTTTACGAGATAAACGGCGAGAGAAGAAAGGCTTACGCCACCTATACCGATAAAATGCGCCCGTGCGTACGTGTCTTTAATCATAATTCCATTGTATGAACGGCAATCCGATTTCGGTACGGTTTGCGAAAAAACAGATAATAATTTTCGGTAATAATTTTTTTGCGATTATGTAAAGCAATGCGTCGGTACGGTTTAATGTAGGTGTACGCAATTTTAGTGGGGGCGTACGCGCATTTTTTGTATCACAATAGGTAATCACACACACAATAACAAAGGGCACCCTTAGCGATGTCCTTTGTTATTTAAGTTTGATTTGTGCGGATAAAATGTTTACCGCACGAACGGTAACGACTGCGGAAAAATTTCGTTCGACGAGGGGGTAGGTATTATACGCACGACGCACATTCGGGGAACGTGGTTTTGACTTCGACGGCACCTTGTTTGGCTTGACAAAGGGGGCATTCGGTGAAGGCGGATTTGGATTTTTGTTCGTAGCCGCAGCCGCTGCATTTCCAGACGACTTCGTTATCCTTTTTGTAGAGAGTGCCGGATTTGAGTTGTTTGTAGAGCTGTTTGAAGATACCTTTATGGGCGTTCTCGGCGACGATTAGGTTACGGAAGAGTCCGGCTATATCGCGGAAGCCTTCTTTGTCGGCGACTTTGGCGAAGCGTTCGTAGGCTTCTATCTCGTTAATTTCGTCTTCGGCGGCAAGGCGGAGATTGTCAAGAAAATTCCACTTTTCGCGGAAGGGGTAGCCGGCGGAGATTTCCACGTTGTCGATAGTGCCTTCGTCGGCGGTTTGGATGAAGGTATACAACATTCTTGCGTGGGTGAATTCCTGATGAACGATTTTGCCGATTATATCGGAAATTTCGACGTACTGTTCTTGGGAGGCGTTGTAGGAGATGAATTCGTATCTCGTTCTCGCCATACATTCGCTTGCGTAAGCTCTCGCTAAATTTTTGTAAGTTTCGCTGTCAACAAGTTTCATTATTTTTCTCCTTATGCGTTTATATTTTCTTTTACTCTGCCTAAATTTACGTTGTCGATTTTTCTGTTTTGGAGTTCTATTATAGGATTTTTGGTATCCTCATAGCGGTAATCCTTGCCGAATTCGTCGATGTATTGGCTTATTACGGTATGGCTTACGACGCTGTTTACGTTGTTGTTTATTTTATCCTGGAAGAAGAAAAATCTGCTCTGGTCGGGAATGGAATTTACGGTGGAGTAATCTTCCATATCTCCGGTCAGGGTGACGGTATTTTTAAGCACGTTGCGGACGTAGTCTTTCTGTTCCGAGAAGATGAGAAGGGCGGGGAATTCTCCTACGGGAATAACTTCCTGCCATTCCTTGCCGTCTACTTTTTTGAGAATTTCGGCGGCTTTGTGCAAGTGGGCGATTTCGGCTATAAGGTGCTGTTCCCACACTTTCTTTATATAGGGGTCGGTTTCCGACTTGTAGCAGGAATAGTAAAGATAGCACTCGGTATATTCGTGGTTAAGAAGGCATTCCGCCCAGGTGTCGGTCACGTCCGTTAAAGAACCGTACTGGGTGACGTGTTCTTCTTCGACCATCGCTATTTCGGTATAGAGTCTACGCCCGAGATCCGAAACGTAGAAGCCCGCCTGGTTCATATAGTAGTTCATAGTCTGCTGTTCGGCGGCGGTAATTATAGCTACGTCGAGTTTCGTAATCGGGTCGGCTTTTTTGAAATCGGTATAGCGTTTTACGTTGTCGTAAGGATAGCGGTGATGGCTTACGGTAGGTCTGCCGGGCATAATTTCGGTGTATCTTCCGACGAGTCTTTCGGCGTGGATACCCTGTTCCATATCGAGAAGGTCCGCATAGCGGTACAAGTGGTCGAAATCTTCGAGAAGGGCAAAATCGAGCGCTTTTTTGACGTGTTCGTCCTTTTCTCTCTGCGCAAGTATCGCCGTAAGGTCAACGGCTAACTGTTCGTAACTTATCGTGGTTTCCAACACGCTTTCGTTAATCGGTTTCAGGCAGGCGATGCGTTTTTGCTGCTGCTGCTCCTGCGTTCTTATGACGGCGAGTTCTCGTCTTACGTCGTTGTCGGGGCAGTGACGGTGGAATTGGTGCGAATACCAGTTGGCTTCGAATTCCGTTCCGTTCATAAGGATACAGCGGACTTTCGTGTAAGGGTCAACTTCGTTTTTGTCGTAAGACTTCGGATAAATCGACGTCCAGTCGAAAAAAAGCGAATCTATTTTTTCGGGGCGTTCGTTAAAAGGGTTAAAACTCATAAAACAATCTCCTTCGGTTTGATACGGATAAGTATTGCCGTTCGGTTCGCCGTTATACCTTAAAAAAACATCTTACGCTCAATTATTTACGCCGAGAAAAAGGAGTGACCTCTATGCGTTGCTTTTATCATATGTTTTTGTTATACTTTGAATATAAGCGTGAGGTGCAATATGGCGAAAACGGTAGTAATCGGAATGAGCGGCGGAGTGGACAGCAGCGTAGCAGCCCTTCTTCTCAAAGAACAGGGGTACGACGTAGTCGGACTTTTTATGAACAATTGGAAAGAAACCGACCCGAACGGGTGTTGTACCGCCGAAGAAGACTATACCGACGTGCGTCGGGTAGCCAACCTTATCGGTATACCGTATTACACCGTCGATTTTTCGCAAAACTATTGGGATAACGTTTTCAGACTCTTTGTGGAAGAGTACAAAAAGGGCAGGACGCCCAATCCCGACGTGTTGTGCAATCGTGAAATTAAATTCGGAGCGTTCAGGGAGCAAGCCGCGAAAATAGGAGCAGACTATATAGCTACGGGGCATTATTGCGGCGTTAAACACGAAAACGGACGTACCTATCTTACGAGAGCCGCCGACGGAAATAAGGACCAGACCTATTTTCTTAATCAGGTTACGGAAGAGCAAATATCCAACACTATTTTTCCTTTGGAAAAAATTACGAAACCCGAAGTAAGAGCCATAGCCGAAAAGTACGGTTTGGCTACGGCGAAGAAAAAGGATTCGACGGGGATATGCTTTATCGGAGAAAGGAACTTCCGCAACTTTTTAAGTAAATACATACCGATGAAAGAAGGCGAGATAAGGACTCTCGACGGCAAAGTAGTCGGTCGCCACGACGGCGTGTACTACTACACGGTAGGACAGCACAAGGGGTTCGGACTCGGAGGAGTCAAAGGCGAAAACAACGCCGAACCGTGGTATATTGTCAAAAAGGACGTAAAAAACAATATCCTTTACGTCAATCAGGGAGAACCGGAAGAACTTTATTCAAAGGTCCTTACTACCGAAGGGTTTAACTTTATTACCGAAGACGTAGCCGACGGAAAGGAAGTTGAAGTCCGTATCCGCCATCGTCAACCTTTACAGAAAGCGAAGTTTTTTCACACGGAAACCGGCGCGAGAGTGGAGTTTTTCGACAAGCAAAGAGCTATCGCTTCGGGACAGTATTGCGTAGTCTACGACGGGGAGATTTGCGTGGGCGGCGGAGTTATCGAATAAAAAAATAACCGTCTTTACGGCGGAGATTGAAAAAAATAAAAGGAGATAAAAAATGTTTGTTACCGACGATATAAAATACGTAGGCGTAAACGACCGCGACATCGATTTGTTTGAAGGGATGTACGTCGTACCCGACGGAATGAGTTACAATTCTTACGTTATTTGCGACGAAAAGACTGCCGTCATGGACGCAGTGGACGCTAATTTCGTCAAAGAGTGGATAAATAACGTTAGGGCGGTTTTGAAGGGCAAAAAGCCCGATTACCTTATCGTCCAGCATATGGAACCCGACCATTCGGCGGGAGTGACCGAGTTTTTGAAAGTTTTTCCCGAAACCACGGTAGTGGGCAATGCAAAAACGTTCGTTATGGCGGAAGAATATTTCGGAAAAGATTTTTGTAAAAACAAACTTATAGTAAAGGACGGCGATAATTTGTCGCTCGGAAGACACGACCTTACTTTTGTGTTTGCGCCTATGGTGCATTGGCCCGAAGTGATGGTGACTTACGATAAGTACGACAAGACGCTTTTTTCTGCGGACGGGTTCGGTAAGTTCGGAGCGACGGACGCGGAAGCCGACTGGGCGTGCGAAGCGAGAAGATACTATTTCGGCATAGTGGGCAAGTACGGAGCGCAGGTTCAGACTTTACTAAAAAAAGCCGCCGCTCTCGATATAAAAATAATCTGTCCGTTGCATGGTCCGGTGTTAAACGACGATTTAAGCTATTATATTTCCCTTTACGATATCTGGTCGTCGTACGGAACGGAATCGGACGGGGTGTGCATCTGTTACACTTCGGTCTACGGCAACACGAAAAAAGCGGTTTTTGCTCTCGCCGAAGCGTTGGAAAAGAACGGTTGCAAAAAGGTGGCGGTAAACGACCTTGCCCGTTGCGATATGGCGGAAGCGGTGGAAGACGCTTTCAGATACGGCAAGTTGGTGTTGGCGACCACTACCTATAACGGAGAGATTTTCCCCTTTATGAGAGATTTTATCAACAACCTTACCGAAAGAAACTTCAAAAACAGGACTTTGGCGTTTATAGAAAACGGAACGTGGGCTCCGATGGCGACGAAGGTAATGAAAGGGAAGTTCGAAAACAGTAAAAACATAGTTTTCGCCGAAAACAATCTTACGATAAAAGGTTCTGTTACGGCGGAAAACGAAGAAACCATAGAAAAAATGGCGAAGGAATTGGCATAAAATAAAAATATTATTTCAAGGAGTGTTCGTATGGGAAAAGAAAGATTTGAATGTTCGAGTTGTTCCAACGAACCGACGGGCAGAATAAACGTCGGGCGTTTTATAGCAAAACTCGACGAGTGTTTCAAGACCGACAATCTCACCGAAGCGGCAAGGACCGTCGAATATTGGGAAAACGAAGCGAGAAGCCTCAACGATACCTGCGGACTGCTTTCGGTAATCAACGAAGAAATCGGACTTTACAGAAGGATGAACGACAAGGATAGAGCGTTGCACGCGGTGCGTATAGCCAAGGAAATAGTCGATTTTTCCGAAAATAACGACGTTTCGAGAGCTACGGTTATGGTCAATGCCGCCACTACGCTGAAAGCGTTCGGGTATCCTGCCGAAGGTCTGCCGTACTTTGACAAAGCGGAAGAAATTTATATTAACAACGGCAAAGAAAATTCTTTCGAACACGCCGCTCTTCTCAATAATAAGTCGTCTTCTCTTTGCGATTTGAGAAGATACGACGACGGTGAAAAGTGCTTGAATTACGCTATCGAGATATTGAAAAAGGACGGTAAGCACGACGGAGAAATCGCCGTGTCTTTAATAAACTTGGCTCATCTTACTTTCGACAGGGATGAAAACTCTTACAAAACGGTGGAAGCGATACTCGACAAGGCGTGGGAATATATAAATTCCGAAAATCAGCCGCACGACGCGAACTACGCTTTCATAATATCGAAATGCGCTCCGTCGTTAAGGTACTTTAAGAGAGAACTCGAAGCGGAAGCGTTGGAACAGACCGCCGCCGAAATTTACGGGAATAAACAATGAAAGGATTGGAAATATCGGAGAAGTTTTTTTACGAATACGGCTTGCCGATGATAGAAAAAGAATTTTCCGAATACAAAGACAGAATCGCCGCAGGCTTAGTAGGACACGGCTCGGAGTGTTTCGGGTTTGACGACGACGTTTCGACCGACCACGATTTCGAGCCGGGGTTTTGTCTGTGGCTAACAGACGAAGACGAAAAGAAGTTCGGGTTCAAACTTTTCAGAGCGTATTCCCGCTTGCCGAAAGAGTATTGCGGACTTAAAGTCAAAAACGAAAGCCTTTTCGGCTCGGAAACTAAAGGCGTGCATACGATAAAGGATTTTTACGCCTTTTACACGGGAAGCGGCGACGCACCCGAAAGTTACGAACAATGGCTGTCTATCCCGGACTTTTACCTTGCGGAAGCGACCAACGGCAAAATTTTTTGCGACCCGTTAGGAAAGTTCAGCGAAATAAGGGAAAGAATAAAGAACGGTTGTCCCGAAGACGTAAGACTGAAAAAACTTGCTTCCGCCGTCTTTAACGCTGCGCAAGCGGGGCAGTATAACTATTCCAGGTGTCTTTCTCACGGAGAAAAGGGTGCGGCGGCGTTCGCTATTAATAAGTTCGCCGAAAACGCTCTTCACGCCGTGTTTTTATTAAATAAAACTTATATGCCGTACTATAAATGGGCTTTCCGTCAAGGAAAACTCTTGCCGCAACTTACCGAAACGGTATCCGATATAGAAAAAACTCTTTTTACCCCGTCCGACGACAAACTAAATAAAAACCTTATCGAAAAAATAGCTTTCGACTTAGCGGAAGAAATAAGAAAGCAAGGACTTTCGGAAAGAACGGACGACTATCTCGAACCGTACGCTTACTGTATAAAGAACAATATAAAAGACGGAAATTTGAGAAACTCGCCCGTGATTATGTAAAACCGAATGTTTCTTTTCTTAATATCGTCCTTAACTCAAAACCTTAGTTTTGAACTTCACTATCACTTGCGATAACTTCACTGCCGCAACCTGCGGCAACTTCACTCAAAGTGCAACTTTGAACTTCACTAAACTTACCATAACTCCACACGGTGACAATTCACTTCGCACAGCGGACGGTTTGCGGCTTACGCCTTGATGTTTCGGCGACGCTCAACATGACCACGGCGTGGCGTTAAGGATAATAAGAATAGGGAAGGAAAACTTTATTACTTAAAACTTTATTACTTATAACCAAATAATATCTTTTGCGAAAGTTTTATAAAGTCAGACCGAGAATATAATCTATCGACACTTGATAAAGTTTCGATAGTTTTACGAGAAGTTCCAACGGAATTTCTCTTTTTTGCGTTTCGTATTGCGAATAGGTATTCTGTTGCACGTTCAGATATTCGGCAACGAACGATTGAGTATAACCGTTTTCCAAACGTAATTCGCGTAATTTCAAGTCCAACATAAATCTATTTATAACGTCATACGGCTTGCAAGAAATAACTATTTGCCGCTTCCTTGCGCAAGCTCAATTTACCGTTTGTAAACAAAAGCCCTGCGTCGAAACGTTACATTGGAAAACCCTTGCAAGTAAGCTTTCTCACTAACATTATAAAAATCTCATTTCGAGATATTGACTCTTATCTCAAAATGAGATAGAATTAACTTGCATCACTATTCGATTTGTATTCGAAAAGAAGATAAAGGAGAGCAATATGAAAAAAAGGATAGTATTTTTGGCTGTTATCGTGACGTTGCTTGTCGTAGCTACGTTATGTATGGCTTGTTCAAACACGCCCGAAGAGCCGCAACTCGCCGAGTTTTCGGGGATTACGTTTAATTCCGTTACCGTAAACTACGACGGAAAGAGTCACGAAATTAAAGCGGACGGCGTCCCTGAGAACGCAAACGTAAGTTATAGCGGAAATGCGGGGACGGAAGTAGGTGAATACAACGCTACCGCAGTCGTTACGGCAGAAGGGTATAAAGAAGCAACTTTTACCGCTAAACTTAAAATAGATCCCCCTACCGCGGCGACCGTAATAGGAGCGAGAGCCGCGGCTAACGAAGGCAATAAAGAAAACTACGATTTCAGACTCCATTTGCAGGGTTCGGTAAGTTTAGGCGGGTTCAACGGTACCGCCAACGGCTACTACGACGGGCAATACAGGTTTAATAAGGATACTTCCGAACTTAGCTTTTCGAGAACCACGTCGGGAAGTTTACTTTACGATTCCGTCGAATACATAAAGACCGAAGGCGATTCGAGAATAAAAATGAAGACCAACCCGGACGGAGACGTCAAGAGTGTAAGCGTTATTCCCAAGGAAGAAGACGGACTTACTATGGTGAACTTGCCTTTTGTTAAAATCGTAGACGCATTAGAAGTGAGCGACGTCGGCGAAATTACCGTTTCCGACAACAAAAACTTCAAATTTAAGGCGAAACTCAACTTTGCCGACAGTACGGAAACCGACGGAATTCTCGGGATTTTGAGCAACAGCGGTTCTAAACTCGCAATAGGTAACGTCGTTTTCACCAACCCTTTCGGACTTGATTTTTACTTCAATCTCGACGAAAAGATGGTCCTTAACGAATTTGCACTCGGAGCGGAGATAAAACTCCCGGTTAAAGGCGTTCCGGTAGGGTTTAGCATAACGTACACGCAACATAACGGCGAAAGCGCTATAAAAATGCCGTCCACTACGGGACTTTTTATAACGGAAAGCGATATAAATCGTGAACTCGGCGTGATAAATTCGGCTTTTACCGCAGTCACGGACAGTGAAATATACTCGTTGGAAGTCGACGCAAAAAACGAATTTGACCCGGGGTGGAACGTTTCGGCTACGGTAGATAAGTACAAAGGCACGATTTTCAAAAATACTTACGACCTTGCCGGAAACGAGTTCGTCGCTTTCAACCACTCTTTCGAATGCAAAACTCACCTCGACGACGAGTCGAAAGAGACGTATAAATACACCTACGGCAACATTCAGGACGGCACCGTATATAAAATATCGAGAACGGGCAGCAACAAACAAGAGAGCGCCGAAGGAATAACTCTCGATACCCAAACCAAACTTTTTGTCAATAATTTTATTTATTCCGCGTCCGACGTCAATTGCATAAGAAGAAGCTCGAAAGACGGTTCTACCATATACGAAATTCACGTCAGGGACAGTAAAACCGTCTCCGTCAACGAAACGGTCGCCGACCTTATAAACTTGAACGACGAAGCCGACGCGAAAAAAGTCGACAACTATTTTAATAAAAACGCTTACGAAATAAACGATTCCTGCGTGACGATAGAAATGAAAAACGGCAGTATCGTTTCCGCCGCAATAAAAACGGAAGTAAGATATAATCCCACGACTACCGACTATCAGGATCAGATAATAACTTTGACCGATACGATAAATATGACCGTCAACGCTAAGAAGGACAAAGCCGCCGAATATAAAGCTCCGAAAAACGTAGAAACGAAACTCGGTTCTTTCGGATTAAACAACGCTAAGTTTTATATAAACTAATAATATCGGCTTTTCATAAACAATTAAGGGCTGTTAAGAAACTAAACGTTCTTAGAAGCTTTTTTTATAAACGTTATCCGTATCGTCACGTTTCGGCAATGCTCAACGTCACTAACGCTTCGTCGGATACGTCACCGTTATCGTACGGTTAAATTTTAGTATAAATATACAGGTGTATTTTTGTTTTAATGGCAATTTCCTTGACTTATCCGGGTACTGAACGTATAATTATTCACAGTATTTTTTATTTTCAAAGGATGGAAACAATGGAAACGACTAAAAAAAGGAACGGTTTTGCCAGCGGAATAGGCTTTATTCTTGCCGCCGCGGGTTCTGCCATAGGTCTCGGCAATTTATGGAGCTTCCCGTATAAGACAAGCGCGAACGGCGGGGCGGCTTTTGTTTTTGTATATATATTGAGTTCCGCAATAATCGGCTCTATAGTTATGATTGCGGAAATGTATCTCGGCAAACGCGCTCAAGCCAATCCCGTCACCGCCTACAAAAAAGCGAACAAAGGTCTCGGATGGCTAGGACTTTTTGCAATAATCATACCCCTTCTTATCACTTGCTACTATTCTATTCTCGGCGGATACACCATTAAGTACACGATGAATTCTTTCAACGACAATTCGCAGATATTGGCGGCGTTTTCCGGCAACGTGGGAGAAGTAATTCTTTACACCGCAATATTTATCATACTCGCTCTCGTCGTCGTCATGGCGGGGGTTAAGGGCGGTATAGAAAGGGCAAGCAAGGTTCTTATGCCCGCTTTGTTTATTTTGCTGGTAGGAGTGGTAATTTACTGTTTAACTCTCGGAGAGGGCGTTAAAGACGGTCTTGCGTATTATCTTAAACCCGATTTCAGTCAATTGGGATTTAAGGGGATACTCGCTGCTATGAGTCAAGCGTTTTTCTCACTTTCTCTCGGGATGGGAATTATGGTGTCTTACGGTTCTTACGCAGGTAAGAATATAAAAATAGGGCAGTCGGTACTTATGATTTGCGTCTTCGATACCCTCGTGGCGCTCCTTGCGGGACTCGCCATTTTCCCGGCAATTTATCACTATAAAGCGATAAGCGGAGTGGACTTGAAAGCAAACGGTATAATGCTGCTGTTCTCGTCCTTGCCCATTGTTTTCGACAATCTCGGGACGATAGGTCATATAGTGTCGTTCTTCTTCTTCGGGATGGTCGCTATCGCCGCGCTTACTTCCGTAATATCCCTTTTGGAAGTTGTCACGCAGTTTGTCATTCAAAAGTTCAGAGTACACAGGACGAAAGCTATTTGCGTGGTTGCCGCTATATGTTTTGCAATTTCCATTCCGATAAGCATATCGTTGGGCTACGCCATTAACGGTCAGGACAAAATGACCATATGCGGACAAAACTGGCTCGACTTTATAGATATGGTCACCAATACCGTCCTTATGCCGGTCTGTGCTCTCGGTTCTTGCCTTGCGATAGGCTGGTTTATCGATAAAAAAGCCACGGCGAATCCGTTAAAAACCTTCAAGACTCTCGAAGAAGACGGCTTGTTGCTCGGTAAATTCGGCAAAATTTTCGCCGTAATGGTAAAATACGTAACCCCCGCCCTTATTCTCGTAGTCGAAATATTCGGCGTAAAGGACATAATTTTTCCCGACAATGTGTTCAGTAAAGACGGATTGGGTATAGTAATCACCGCTTACGCATTGCTTGCCTTGGCTGCAATAATTTATTTCGTATGGCTTGCTAAACGCGAAACCGGTTGCAACGCCGACGAGATAGACATAGCCATCGCCGCCAACTTAGACGAATCGGACGAAGACGAAGAAGCGGAAGAACCGCTTTGCAATGAAACCGCCACTTGCCGAGAAAAGGAAAGTCCGGAAAACGTTACCGATACGGAAAAATAGTCGGAAGTGAAGTTCAAAGCGTAGCTTTGAGTGAAATTGCCTTACGGCAGTGAAATTATCGCTCTGCGATAGTGAAGTTCGGCTAACGCCGAGTGAAGTTTCAAGCAAAGCTTGAAGTTAAGG
>CAZUJW010000043.1:0-15234 GCA_964620655.1 uncultured Christensenella sp. | reverse complement strand
ACTTGCGGCTCGTGTGTTTCTTTGTTATCTTTCTTTTCACACCGAAAAGAAAGTACGAAACCTATACAAGCAAAATAAAAAGGATAGAACAATAAATCACTCTATCCTTTTCTGATTACTTATCCTTAACTTCGAGTTCTGCTCGAAACTTCACTCGGCAAAGCCGAACTTCACTATCGCTATGCGATAACTTCACTCAAAGCTGTGCTTTGAACTTCACCGCCGTTAGTCTTCTTCACTCAATCAGTTTTCTTCATTCAGATAATTCTGAAAGGCTTCGTTGTCGTAAATTTTAATAAACGTGGTTCTGTTCTTTTCTTTGAGAAGTTTGCTTCTCGTACGGAATGACATCATAGCCGATACCACGTTGTCGATACTCTTTTCGCGACGGATGGCGGCTACGCCGATTTCTTCGAGAGCGTCGCCCACTTTGTCGGCGTTTCTGCCGTAGAGATAGACGGTCGGGTTTTTGAATTCGTCGAGCATAAGTCTGGTCGCCGCCTTGACGCAACGCATCGCAAGGTCGGAATAGTCGCAGTCCCAAAGGGCGGTGGCTATATCGTCGTCTTCGCCTATTCCGTAGAAGACTACGGTTTTTTCACAGTCTATAAGAAGACTGCGTTCTTTAAGGCAAATAGTTTCCACGAGAATTTCTCCGCCGATAAAGTCGTTAATTGTCGGCAGAATATACAGGCTTTCGGCGGGCAGGTCGAATACGTCGGTTTCGCTAAGAGTTTCTACCTGTTCCACGGGCGTGTCGAGAGATACTCCCGCAAGGATTTTAAGATAAAGTTCTTTCGCCGCTATCGCTATTACGACGGCTTTTGCCGCGCCGTATTTTTCAAACAGCTCAACGCTTTCCTTTCCGATTACCGCGCGAAGGGCGTTCGACAATGCGGACGGATTTTTTTCGTATTCCGCTACGAGAGCTTCAAAAGGATAATCGAAGAGCGGATTTTTCTTTACTACGGTTTCTACCGGGGTTTCGCCCACGATGCAGATACTTATTTCGCGGTCGGTTATACTTACCGCAACCGAACATTCCCGTAAAACTATATTCGTAGCCTTGCTTTCGGTGATTTCGCATTGAATATCGACGCTTGCCGATACCTTTTTGTCACAGGCTATCCGCACGCCCCGATTTATAAGCGTGTCGGACAAAAACCGTCTGTCAAGGTCGGTAGGCTCTATTTCGGGGCAAACTATCCGGCACTTGCCGCACTTTCCGTTTCCGCCGCATGGGAACAAAAACCCCGCTTCCATAAGACTTTCTTTAAGCGGTGCGTTGTCTTCCGCAAGATATTTTTTTCCGTTAATAACTACGCTGTGCATAATAATCGCTCCATAAATCGAAAATTATCGTTTACAGCGATAGTATATCATAAAGAGCGAGATAATAACAATGAAAATTAAACGGATATTTAATTGAAAACGCTTATACTGTTGCAAAATCCCGTAATTAAAACAAAAAGTAAGCGATAGTAGTTATCAGCCTTGACAAATCGCTTACTTTTAGGTATAATGTAAGCGATAAACGGACAAGGTAAGAGATTATGCGCGAATTTAATTATGAAAATCTAAAAGAAAAACAGTGGGATAAAGAGGTTCTCGGATACGTCGGGCAGATACACGAATACAAAGGCAGACAGCAGATGTATCTTAAACAAAAACCCGTCGAACTTGACAGGCTTGTCGAGCTTGCAAAAATTCAAAGTACGGAGTCGTCGAACGCAATCGAAGGTATCGTCACCACGAACCAACGCCTTAAACGGTTAATGACCGACAAAACCGCTCCGCGGAACAGAAACGAACAGGAAATACTCGGATACAGAGCCGTACTCGAAATGGTTCACGAAAGTTTCGAGTATATGCCCGTTACCGCGAACGTAATATTACAGTTGCACAGAAAGCTGTATTCTTTGTTACCTACGTCGTTCGGCGGAAAATTCAAAACTACGTCGAACGAAATAGACGAAATCAAAGCGGACGGAAGCGTAGTGGTAAGATTCAGACTGCTCGAACCTTACGAAACGCCCGCTGCCGTCGAAAACCTGTGTAACGCGTATAACAAAATAATATCTTCGGGCGAAGTCGACCCCCTTGTAGTAATACCGACTTTTATCCACGATTTTCTTTGTATTCACCCGTTTAACGACGGCAACGGAAGAATGAGCCGAATTCTTACCGCATTACTCTTATATAAAAACGGATACGTCGTCGGCAAATATATTTCTCTTGAAAAGAAAATTAACGACAACAAAGAAGAGTATTACGGCGCGTTGCAGCTTTCGTCAAAAGGTTGGCTCGACGGCGAAAACGACGATACGCCGTTTGCAAAATATCTTCTCGGAATAGTTTTGTCGGCATACCGCGATTTTGAAGAGCGTCTCGAACTAGTTACGGACAAGAAAAACGCCCGCGATATGGTGAAAGAAGTATTTAATATAAAACTCGGTAAAGTTACCAAAAGCGACGTTATGGAACTGTGCCCGACGTTAAGTCGTTCCGCCGTAGAAAAAGCCCTGCGGGAACTCGTCGCGGCAGGAAATATCGAAAAATACGGGAACGGTCCCGCAACGTATTATATAATTTTACAATGATTGGTTAATTGAAATTTTCCGCGCCGAAATAGGAAACTCCGAGACGATTGAGAAGTTTGGTGAGCGGGGTAAACGCTACGCTTATTAAAATAAGGTTACAGACCACCTGCGTGACGTAAAAAGCCCAGCCCGATATATACATCGCCCAATAGGCGGATACCCAGCCGTCTTTACCGACCGTGCCGCCCGTAAGGAAATAGGTAAAGGTGCTTTGCAGTCCGAAAAGGGCGGTTACGATACCTATAATTACCGCTACGAGTACCGAATTTTTGATTTTCAGTTTTTTAATAAAGAACGCCGTAATCGCTATGCTCGGCCAATGAATGAAGTACGCGACGAGCCAGGACGGGTTAAAACCGAACAGCAGCCCTTCGATTACGCAGAATACAAGAGTGGCGGGGAGTCCCACGCCCAAGCCGAAACAGTAGGTATAAACCGTAATGAGAAGGGTCACCGCCTCCACATTCGGAATATACATAAGGCAAAATTTGACAGCGTTAAGGCTCGCCCCGAAAAGGGCGATAAGCACTATTTTTTTAATATAAACGCTGCCTTTTGACAATTTAGAAAGTAACGAGAGCGAACATATAAACGCAGCCGTCTTTCAAGGGCAAGGAAGAAACGCCGAGCGTGGAAGACACCACTTCCGTGCCGTTGTAATCTTTCTTAACCGCCCATTCGGTCGCGTCTTTATACGCCGCGTCGGACGTAAGCACGCAGATATATTGATTGCTTCCTTCGGCTTTAAGAGAGCCTACTTCGGTGACGAACAATCCATACTCCTCCCAAGAACCGTTTAAGGCTATCTTGTTTTCTTCGCGGTTATTCATCTCGTTAAGAAGGTCGAAAAGATATTTTGCTCCGGTGGTTACCGTTTCGGCGGTGGCGGATTCGCCTTCTCCGATTACGAGAGTAACCGTCTTTTCAAGGTCGTTGGCGTTCTTGTCCGTACAAGCAAAAAGCACGAAAACCGTGCTTAATACGCATACCAAACAAAGCAAAGCGACCAGAGTCTTTTGCAGTTTTTTCATATAGGTACTATACCCTCCGTATATTTATTATACAGTCAAGTATCCTGACTCGAAGCGGTACGAAACGGTGACTTGCGTACCGAACCTGCCTTCCCTTGTAGTGGCGTACGGTTTCGGATTTTCCTTACTTCATACAGTAGCGGGGGCTGTGGGGCTTAAAAGTATATTACTTTGCTCCCTTCCTTGATTTGTATCATTATTCACAGGCGTCCGATAAATTATTTGCTTTCGGCGGTTTTCGTAGCGTCTTTTTTCCCGAAAAGCAAGGTAATAATGTCGGAAAACGCCGTTTTTATGTTTTCCGAAGTAACGACTTTTCTGTCGGTGACATCTTTGTCCAAAGGTAAAAACGTTTCGTCCGCTTCGGTCGGGAAAGAACACTTTTTAGCGTCGTAAAAGAAGTTTTCTTTCTCGTTTATCGTGACTCGCATACCGAGAGTCCTGTCTTCCCCGTTCGTGCCGCATACGTTTCTTAACGTGGCGAGAGCGTTGACGTAGCCGGATATTTCTTCCTTTTTGTCCTTACCGAAGGCAAGGAACAACACTTGATCGAGTTCGGCGAAGTCGACGTTTATATCGAACGAAAAATTAACCGTCGTGCTGTCGGGGAGTCCCTTGTCGGACACGAGAGCGTCCACCGAAGTCGGGTTGATTTTTATCCACTTCGAGATAAAGCCTAAAATTTTCGCATAGGAGTCGTCGGTAATATTTCCGTCGAAAAACAGTGGCAAAACATTGTCGATTTTGTTTATTACGATGGTTTTTATCTTGTTTTCGTCGGCTTTCAGCTGATAGATAAAACGGTTTTTATCGGTGGAGAAAAACCTGCTCGCCTTGTCTTCCGACACCCAGTCGGCGGCGTTTTTTAAGTCGAAAATTCCGCTTGCGGTAAGGTAGGAAGAAAGTACGAAAGCGTTCTCCCCGTCAAGACAGTCGGAAATAGCCTTGTCGTCGAAAGCGTAACGCTTTTTTGCGGGCGATTTTTCGGAAACGTATTCGTAAGATACGTTGTAGCAGTTTTCGTATCCTAACGCAAGGGATAAAGACGAAGACTTTTCAAGGTATTCCACGACGGGATCGTCGGCAGCAGAGTAAGGCTTGTCTTCCGTAGAAACAAGCTGCCTTATCTGCTTGTACAAAGCCACTATGCTGTCGTCGCAGTCCGTAGTCGAAAGCTCGGCTTTCGCAAAAAATTTGTTCCCGTTGAGGATTCTTTCCAAAGAAATATTTTCGGTAATTTCGGTAGAAACGACATCTTTTTTTGCGTTTCTGTTAAAAAACGCAACGGTAGCCGTCGCCGTAACGTCGGAAGACTTCGTGTTAAGAGAGTCGTAGTCTTGCTGCACTGTCCTTATGTTGGGTTTGACTAAGGTGCTTCTGTTGTCTTCGGAAGAACCGTTGTCGAAAAGGTCGCACGCAACCGTTGCGACAACGAGCGTCGCGCACAGACAGACAAGCAGCGTTATTTTTGCTATTTTACCGAAGCTTTTACCCATATCTTAATTATATCAATATTTTAGTTCTCGGTCAATACGGCTTTAATTCTGCGGACTCCGCTCGAAGACGACTGTTCTTTCGTTATCTTGAAGCGTCCGAGTTCCGCCGTGTTCTTTGCGTGCGGTCCGCCGCAGATTTCCATACTGCGGTTGCCGATGGTATAAACCTTTACGAGAGCGTCGTATCTGTCGCCGAACACGCCTACCGCGCCCTTTTCTCTCGCCTTATCGAGCGGCATTTCTTCGCAAACGACGTCTATCTTTTCGGCGATGGCGTCGTTTACTTCCTTTTCTACCGCGGTGAGTTCTTCCGCAGTGAGCGGACGGGGGAAGTTGAAGTCAAAACGAAGTCTTTCGGCTGTTATGTTACTTCCTTTTTGCTGAATGGACGGGTCGTTAAGGACCTTTTTAAGAGCGGCGTTAAGAAGGTGCGTCGCGGTGTGCAGACGGGAAGTGGCTTCGCTGTTGTCGGCGAGTCCGCCCTTAAACTTTTGTTCCGCGCCGGCGTGGGATTTTTCCTGATGTTCCTTGAACGCCTTTTCAAAACCTTCTTCGTCGACGGTCACGCCGTGGTCGCGCGCAAGTTCCACCGTCATTTCTATCGGAAAACCGAACGTGTCGTAAAGTCTGAACGCGGCTTTGCCGGAGATACGGTTATTTTGAATGTAACCTAAAAGTTTTTCAAACTCTTTAAGTCCGGTGACGAGAGTTTTGTTAAATCTTTCGATTTCCTTTTGAAGTTCGTCGATGATTTTTGCGGAGTTAGCGACGAGTTCTTTATAGTGTTCGCCGTAGATTTCTATGTACTTGTTGCTGATGTCGACAAGGACGGAATTGTCTATTTCGAGAACGCGAGCAAATCTTACCGCTCTGCGGATAAGGCGGCGTAGAATATAACCTTGGTCTACGTTGCTCGGCGTTATGCCCTTTTCGTCGCCCAACATAAAGGTGGAAGTACGGATATGGTCGGCTATTATTCTCATAGCGCGGATATTTTCCGCTCCGTCTTTTCCGCTTCTTTCTTTCAATATGTCTATTACCGGCTTAAATACGTCGGTGTCGTAAACCGATTCGAAACCGTTCAGCATAGCGACGGTTCTTTCAAGACCCATACCGGTATCTACGTTCTTTTGTTTAAGGGGAGCGTAGCTGCCGTCGGCTTTCTTGTCGAATTCCATAAACACGTTGTTCCAGATTTCGACGAATTTTCCGCAGTCGCAGGCGGGAGAACAGTCGGGGGAACATTTTTCCTTGTCGAGAATAATAAATATTTCGGTGTCGGGTCCGCAAGGTCCGGTTTGTCCCGCGGGTCCCCACCAGTTGTTTTTCTTGGGAAGATAATAGACGTTTTCTTTCTTTATTCCGAGATTTATCCAGGTCTCTGCGGCGAAATCGTCGCGAGCGCAGTCGTCGTCGCCGGCAAATACGCTTACCGCTATTTTTTCTACGGGAATTCCCAAAACCCCGGTAAGAAATTCAAACGACCAAGTTATGCTTTCCTTTTTGAAATAATCTCCCAAGGACCAGTTGCCCAACATTTCGAAAAAGGTGCAGTGAGTGGCGTCGCCGACCGAGTCTATGTCGCCCGTGCGGACGCATTTTTGTACGTCGGTAAGACGAGTGCCCGCGGGGTGTTTAGCTCCGAGAAGATACGGCACAAGAGGGTGCATGCCCGCCGTAGTGAAGAGTACGGTGGGGTCGTTGTCGGGGATAAGCGACGCGGACGGAATAATCGCGTGTCCGCGTTCCGCGAAGAATTTAAGATAAGCGTTTCTTAACTGTTTGGTATCCAAATGTTCCATATAAGGTTCTCCTTTCTCTGTATTCAGCTTTTCATCATAAGTCTGAGAAGCGCCCTGCCGTTGCTTAAATAAAGTCCTTTTTGGGCGGCTTCTTCATTGTATTCCAATCCGCAGTTGCCGTTGCGGACGGAGTTATAAACTATAAACGGCACGGGGTCTGAAACGTGCGTTCTCAAACATAACGGCGTGGGGTGGTCGGGGAGTATCGCCATTACGAAATCTTCCTTTTTTTCGGTGAGCTTTTCTACGATAAACCCTATCGCTTCGTCGATTTTTTCTATCGCTTTTATTTTACCTTCGGCGTCACCCTGATGCCCGCATTCGTCGGGAGCTTCGTAGTGAAGATAAACGTAATCGTGAGTATCGAGAGCGTCCACGCAGGCTTGAGCCTTGCCCATAAAGTTTGTGTCGAGATTGCCCGTCGCTCCTTCCACGTTTATTACGTCGAGTCCGCCGCCTACAGCTATTCCTTTCAATAAATCGACCGCCGAAATTACCGCCCCTTTAAGTCCGTATTTTTCGTAAAAGTTTTCCAACGCGGGCTTCGTTCCTTTTCCCCAGAACCAGATTGCGTTGGCGGGATTTTTGCCGTCGGCTATCCTTTTAAGGTTGACGGGGTGGTTAAGAAGAACCCTTTGCGAGCGTTCGATAAGGGACGTAAAAACGTCGCTTCCTTCGCCTTGCGGCAGGTATTCGCCTATTTTTTGACCCAAAATATCGTGCGGCGGAGTGAAAGTAACGTCGGTGTGCGTTCCGCGTAAAACCGCGCAGTTGCGGTAGCTCGTTCCTCCGAAAAATTCTATGCAACCGTCGCTTAAATTTTCCGCGACGGCTTTAATGAGTTCATGCCCTTCTTCGGTGGAGATTTCCCCCGCGGAGTAGTCAACCATCGTTTTTTCGGCAAATTCTTCTTCGTCGGATAAGGTGACGAGATTTATTCTGAATACCGTGTCGTCTTCGGACATCTTTATTCCGAGCGAAAGAGCTTCGAGCGGAGCTCTTCCGGTATAACAGACCTTCGGGTCGTAACCCATTACGCTGAGATTTGCCACGTCGCTACCCGGTTTTATCCCGTCGTCCACCGTCTTTAAGAGTCCGACGACTCCTTTTTTTGCAAGCAAATCCATATTGGGCTTTTTCGCAAGCTCCAACGGAGTCCGTATACCGAGCGGACCTTTGCGATAATCTGCCATTCCGTCTCCCAAAACAACGACGTATTTCATATAACCTCACTCTAAGTTCGCTTCGCGCTAATGTGAAGCGTATATTTTAATATATCAAATATTAAACTAAAATGCAACGCTTGAAAGTTATATAACTTATTCTGCCCCGGTCTTTTTTCATAAAAGTAAATTCCCAAAGTAAATTCTACCGCGTGGGAAAAGTGGAATTTACTTTGGGATTTACTCCTACAAAAGATAAACGTCTCGCACCGCAATCATCCTTGATTTTTAATTGCCCGTATGATAAACTACATATAGAGTTTTTAAGATAAACTTCTAAAAATCGTACCGAGGATAACCAATGAACGATAATATCGACGTAAAAGAAAACAGTATTTATAAGCTCGACGGCAGACTTCTCGATATTCTACTTATGGATCGTTCGTTTCGGTAAATCATGAAGAAAACGGCAGATAAACCGGTCATTCTTATAAAAGAAAGATTGAAAAATTATTTAGGCAATACAAAATGGAATTGGAGAGGAAATAAATGGATAAGCTCAAAATGATGTCTTTGAATAAAACACAGGAAAATATCGAAAAAATTCGAACTTTGTTTCCAAATGCTGTTACGGAAGTTAAAAAGGACGGCAAAACTACTCTTGCCGTCGATTTTGACGTGCTTAAACAAGAAATGAGTGGTATTTTAATCGATAGCAAAGAAGAACGCTACCAAATGACTTGGCCGGATAAGAAAAAATCTATTCTTCTTGCAAACACGCCTATAACCGCCACGTTGCGCCCTTGCAAGGAAGAAAGCGTTGATTTTGACCATACTCAAAATCTGTATATCGAAGGCGATAATCTTGACGTGCTTAAACTTTTGCAAGAAACGTACTTAGGAAAAATTAAAATGATATATATAGATCCGCCATATAACACGGGTAACGATTTTGTGTATAATGATGATTTCAGAGTGGAAAGTGAAGAGTGGAGTGAGATGTCCGGCGATTATGACGAGAAAGGCAACAGACTTTTCCAAAATACCGAGAGCAACGGTCGTTTCCATACCGACTGGCTGAATATGATTTATCCCCGTCTTAAAGTGGCAAAAGATTTATTATCCGACGACGGCGTGATTTTTATCAGTATTGATGATAATGAAGTGGATAATTTGACAAAAATCGGGAAAGAAATATTTGGTGAAAAAAACTATATAAATGTTTTAAAGTGGAAAAGAAAAAAACAGCCATCATTTTTGTCAAGCCATATTGCCCCTGTTATGGAGTATGTGCTTATTTTTGCTAAAAATAGAGAAAACCTTAGCAAATTATCAGTTGAAAAAGTAAGTGATAATAACAAAAAAGTAATAAATATTTCGAATGCAGTTTCTGAACGTATTTTCAAGGCAGGCGTTGAAGTAAAAGACATGGAGAATGGTGTAATTCCAAAAGGAATTTATACCATAAAAACTATGACGGTTGAGTATAAAGATGATATTATTGTTAGAAACGGAAGAACAATCAACGAAATAGCAGTTGTTTCAAAATTTTTAAACACACAAGAAAAAATCAATGAATTTATTGATAAAAAACTTTTATTTATAACCGTAAATAAAGGACTTAGACGTTATTTGAGTGCTGAAGAAATAGATAATGAAAAAGCAATTACGGATTTGATTTTAGACTGGGGAGATAATCAAGACAGCGAAAAGGAACAAAAAGAAATATTGGGCATAAAATGTTTCGATTATACAAAACCAGTTGCACTATTATTTAATTTAATAAAGTCTATCACAAAAGAAGGCGATATGGTTCTCGACTTCTTCTCGGGTTCGGCAACGACGGCACATGCCGTTATGCAACTCAATGCGGAAGACGGCGGAAATCGTAAGTATATTATGGTGCAACTTCCCGAAAAGTGTGATGAAAAGAGCGAGGCATATAAAGCCGGATATAAAACCATTTGCGACATAGGCAAGGAACGTATTCGCCGTGCGGGCAAAAAAATTAAGGAAGAAAATCCGTCCGCAACTAATCTTGACGTCGGCTTCCGTGTGCTTAAACTCGATTCTTCAAATATGAAAGACGTTTATTACAAATCGTCGGACTATGAACAATCCTTGCTTTCAAGCCTTGAAAACAACATTAAGGAAGACCGAACACCGCTTGACTTGCTCTTCCAGGTTATGCTTGAACTGGGCAAGCCGCTGTCTGCAAAAATTGAAGAAAATATAATAGCGCATAAAAAGGTGTTTATCGTTGATGGCAACGACCTTATCGCTTGCTTCGATGAAAACATTACGGAAGACGTTGTAAAAGCCATCGCACAAAAGAAACCGCTCTACGCTGTATTCCGCGATAATTCTTTCTCAAGCGATACCGTTGCGGCAAACTTTGAACAAATCTTTGCCACTTATTCTCCAAATACGACAAGGAAGGTGCTGTAATGGCTGAATTTGATTCAAAGAAAAATTTAGAGCAATATTACCTTAATATAGGTAATAGTTTAGATTCAAAATGGAATCAGCTTAGGAATATATTAGGCGATTCCCACTATCCATCGGTAGGGAATTATACGGAGAGTCTTATAAGAAATGAGCTTAGGAAGTTTTTACCGAAAGATTATTCCGTTGGCACAGGGTTTGTAGCGTTTCCGAATTGTATAAACAAAGGTCTTTCACATACGGTATCGAAACAGCTGGATATTGTTATTTATAAGAATACAGAAAGTGCCCCTATTTATGAAGACGGAGACTTCGTTGTTCTTTTACCGGAATCTGTTGTCGCATTTATTGAAGTAAAAAGTGCGTTGGATAGCAGAGATGTTGATAAGATATACGAGATTTATCGCGATTACTGTGAAAAACATATGAATTATATACATAGTTTTAATATTATGCATCTGAATGCACCCACTTTCTTTGCTTACTCTTTAGCAAAGAAAAGAAGTCCTAAAAAAGAAACAGTATTAAATAAATTAAAGGAAAATCTGATAAAGCACATTGAGTTTATAGAGAATGAAGCAACGAATCCGTTTTCAGGATATAGCGGATTAAATATTCGGCACATTTTCTGTCAAGAAACCATACAGTCTACGCATCCCACATTCGGGGGCTTTTATGTTAATAAGCAGTATGGGATTGTTCCGCAGAAGCAGACCGATAATAAAAGGAATAATAGATACGTGCTTAAACCATTTAACGGAAAAACAACGAAAGGCGATGATGTAACATTTGTCAACATGGTAGTTCGGCTAATGGGCTTATGCAATATTCCATATAATGCCGCAACAATTACGAGTGATGCAAATGATTGTTCGGGGAATGTGTCAGTAGACATTTACAGTATTTCGGAAAACAAAATAATTAAATAATTGGTACGACTATGAAATTCAAATTTAAAATACAAGATTACCAGACAGAAGCGGTGGACGCTGTCGTAAAAGTCTTTGAAGGACAATCTTTCAATGACAAAGTATCCTATTTGTGTGATTTAGGAAAACATGGCAGAACTATACAGACGGCTATTTTTGAAGAAGATACGAACTACATAAATTGGGACGATAACGGTTTTGAAAATGCAAAGATTGAACTTTCGGACGGTCAACTTTTGGACAATATACGAGCTTTGCAACTTTCCAATAATATAAAGCAGTCGAGCGAGTTATCGAAACCTTTTGGAAACAACTGTCGATGCGCACTCGATATCGAGATGGAAACGGGTACAGGCAAAACTTATTGTTACATAAAAACCATGTTTGAACTTAACAAAAAATATGGGTGGAGTAAGTTTATCGTTGTCGTACCGTCCATTGCGATACGAGAAGGCGTAAAGAAGTCTTTTGAAGTAATGGAAGACCACTTTTTTGAATATTACGGAAAGAAGGCTCGTTACTTCGTATACAACAGCAAGAACTTAAACCAACTTGACAATTTTTCGTCGAGTAAAGATATTTATGTGATGATAATAAATAGTCAGGCTTTTGCTTCTTCGCTTAAAGAAGGTGCAAAAAACGAAGCGGCAAGAATTATTTACAGCAAGCAGGATAGTTTCGGTAGCCGCCGTCCTATTGACGTTATTTCTGCTAACAGGCCTATTATTATTCTTGACGAGCCGCAAAAACTTGGCGGAGACGCAACTCAAACGAGCATAAAACGCTTTAATCCGTTGTTTACTTTGAACTACTCGGCAACGCACAGAAACGTGCACAATCCCGTGTATGTTCTTGACGCATTAGACGCTTATCAAAAGAAACTCGTAAAGAAAATCGAAGTTAAAGGATTTGAATTGCGTAATTTACGCGGGACGGACGGATTTGTTTATCTTTCAAAGATATTACTTAATCCGAAAAAACCGCCGATGGCAAGAGTTACGTTTGAAGTTAATTATGCAAAGAGTATCAATCGAGAAACCAGAATCTTAGGCGTCGGAGATAATTTATATGAACTCTCTGCCGGAAACAACGGCAAAATGCCGCGTTTGGAACAATACAAGAACGGTTTTGTAATCAAGGACATCAATCCTATCGACAATACGATTACTTTTCTTAACGGTATAGTGCTTGCCGTCGATGAAGTTCGCGGAGATATTTCCGAGCGTGATATGCGTCGCATTCAAATACGTGAAACTATTCTTTCTCACTTTGAAAAGGAAGAAAAACTTTTCAATTTGGGAATAAAATGCCTATCGTTGTTCTTTATTGACGAAGTGGCCAACTATCGGCAATATGACGACGACGGGAATGAACTATTGGGCGATTACGGACTTATGTTTGAGCAAGAATATAATGATGTGCTTAACGACTATATAACGCTCAATGAAAGCCCGTATGTAAATTATCTGAAAAGCATTGACGTACATGATACGCATAAAGGCTATTTTTCAATAGACAAAAAGACGAACCGTGCAATAAACTCCGTTGAAAAGAAAGGCGTTTGCGACGATATTTCGGCGTACGACCTTATTCTTAAAAATAAAGAAAAATTGTTATCGTTTGAAGAGCCGACCAGGTTCATTTTCTCGCATTCCGCTTTAAGAGAAGGTTGGGATAATCCTAACGTGTTTCAGATTTGCACCTTAAAACAAAGCAACAGCGAAGTGAATAAACGGCAGGAAGTCGGGCGCGGTATGCGTCTTTGCGTAAACCGTGCGGGCGATAGGATAGACGGAAGTATACAAGGGCTTAAAGTACACGATATTAACGTGCTTACCGTTATTGCCAGCGATAGTTACAGAACGTTTGTAGAAGGTTTACAGAATGGTATCAAAGACGCGCTTTACGAAAGGCCGACAAAAGCTACAAAAGAATATTTTATCGGCAAAGAGGTTAAACGCGATGACGGCACCACACATACTATTACGGAAGAAGAAGCAAAGAAAATTCATTTTTATCTCATTAAAAACGATTACATTGATTATGATGGCAATATAACCGATACGTATAAAACAGCCAAGGAAAACGGAAACTTTGCTAAGCTCCCGTCAGAGCTTGAAATTATATCAAAAGGAATCCACGCGTTAGTTCAAGGTGTATTTGATGAATCTGTTATTGACGACATGATCGCGTCTGCCAACAAACCGAGAATTCTTGAGAATGTGCTTAACGACAACTTCTATAAAAAGGAATTTAAAAAACTTTGGAACTACATCAATCATAAGTACGCATATAAAGTTTGTTTTGATTCTGAGGAACTTGTTACTCGTGCAATTAAAGCTATAGATAAACAATTGTATGTAACACAGCTTACATATGTGAGAACAATAGGTTCACAAGGCAAAGACAATTTAGATTTCACCATAGATAAGACAAAAACCAATACGATTAAAGCCACAGGCGTCTCAAATGCAAAGTACGATCTTATTGGTAAAATTGCACAAGGCACAACGCTTACAAGAAAAACGATAGTTAGGATTCTGCAAGGGATCGAAAATGATAAGTTTTCAATGTTCAAGAATAATCCGGAAGAATTTATAAACAAAGTCGTCAGGTACATAAACGAGCAAAAGGTATCGTTAATTATTGACGAAATTAAATATGACATTACGGACGAAGAACCATATTCTTCCGATATTTTCAACATTGGCGGCGTTGTAAATTTTGAAAAAGCCATAAAAGTAAACAAACACATTACGCCGTACATAGTTGTTGATAGCGGTATAGAGCAGGAGTTTGCTCTTGATTTGGATCGAGACGAGGACAAAGTTTGCGTTTATGCAAAGCTGCCGAAAGCATTCAAAATTCCTACTCCTGCCGGCAATTATTCTCCCGATTGGGCGATCGCTTTTTATGAAAACAGTGTAAAGTATATATATTTTATCGCAGAAACAAAAGGGAGCGAAGAACATAGGGATAAATTCGAAATAGCAAAGAATGATTGTGCAAAGAAACTGTTTGCTAAACTTAATGGTGGGAATGTCCACTATGATATTGTCAGTAACTATCAACAGCTAATAAATATAGTGAGCAAATAGAAACGTAACGAAGGTAAACTAACAAGAGCATAAAAGAGCCATAACGTTTGAGTGATAAACTCGTAAAGTATGGTTCTTTTCATAAAGTCAGATGTAGTTATATGAGTATAATAAATTCAAGGAAAGAAAAAGGTTTAGTTTGGTTTGCAAATTCATTGCTGGATTTATTAATTTACTCGTGTAAAAATAATTGTAAATTCCGCTGTGGAATTTACTTTGGGAATTTACAGATGAAATAATTGTTGGTTTATAAAATTTTTTGATTAAAGTGTTTGACAAAACCGACAAAGTATATTATTATGGTATAGCACATCGCGGGGTGGAGCAGTCTGGTAGCTCGTCGGGCTCATAACCCGAAGGTCGTGAGGTTCAAATCCCGCCCCCGCAACCACAACATATATGGCGGCGTAGCTTAGTTGGTTAGAGCGGCCGGTTCATACCCGGCAGGTCGTTGGTTCGAATCTGACCGCCGCTACCAAAAAAGTAAACGTTACCTTTATATAAGGCCCTATGGTCAAGTGGTTAAGACATCGCCCTTTCACGGCGGTAACCCGAGTTCGAACCTCGGTAGGGTCACCACAAGTGGGAGCATAGCTCAGCTGGGAGAGCGCTTGCCTTACAAGCAAGATGTCACAGGTTCGAGCCCTGTTGTTCCCACCAAAACGTAGAA
>CAZUJW010000042.1:0-16401 GCA_964620655.1 uncultured Christensenella sp. | reverse complement strand
ACACACAAGCCGCAAGTTGCGAAGCCCGGCTCGACCGAGCACGCTTTCATTTTCATAAGGATAAAGTAGATTTATAATTAAGGGGGCATAGACTCCAAGCCCCCTTAATAAACCCCTTTCCTCATAATGTTCCCCCTTATCCGAATTTAACAGAGTATATTTTCTCGACAAAACATATTACTTGAATACGCTTTATTAAGATATGGATAAAAATACCCATTAGGGTAGGTGGGCGGGATATACAAAAACCTATTTACAGATAAAGACGGAATAGAGCTATTAGCCTATCCCGTCTTAATCTTTTTCCGTAACTCAAAATCAAAGATTTTGAACTTCACTGCCGTAAGGCAACTTCACTGTCGTTAATACGACAACTTCACTCCGACAAACGCCGGAACTTCACGTTCTCCGCGATAAATTCGCTCCGCCCTACGTCGGAAATTCGTCTGTAAATTACTCCGTCGCGGTAAAATTATTCTCTTTTTTCGTCGCCCATTCGTACGGTCGCATATATTCGCCGTTGTAGGGGACGGGTTTGCCGTCGGCGTAGTCCCACGCGTCGCAGCGGCAATATTTTACGTTAAGGTTAAGGCGGGCGCGTTTTACGTCTAATATGTGGGATATGCGGTAGGATTGCAAGGTAAGGCGTAGGCGGCACACGGCGTCGCGGTAAAGTTTTTTCGATAAGTCGACGGCTTTTTCGCCCCAAAGGCAGGTTATCGCTTCTTCCATGGTTACGGTAGCTCCTCGGCGGTCGACGAGCAGGGCGAGAAGCTCTTTGCTTTTCGCGCGGTTAAAATCGACGACGGTATTCCCTACGTAGCAGTCGAAGTGGGAAAAGGTCTTAAAATTTACCGTCACGTTATCGTCGTTAATAAGATCGTTCAGGATAGCGTTAAGGGCGGTTTTGTCGTAAGGCTTGTAGCAGAAAGCGTAAAAATTATCGCCTAATTCTTTTTTTATCTCTTCCACGTTCTGCGCGTAACCGGTTATGAATACCACTTTTACGTCGGGGTTTATTTTTATAAACTCCTTAGCTAAGTCAATACCGTTTATTTTCGGCATATTTATGTCGAGAAAAACCGCTTTACAGTAGTTTTTGCGGGCGAAGTCGAGCGCGGCGTCGATTTGCGTCGAAAACATATTAGCCGTGATTTCGGGGTTGTCGAAAATGTGAGATGAAAAGGTAAGCAAGGGTGACGTTTCGTCGTCTACTACTATTACGTTCATCATATATTATTCCTTTATTTTTTTGTCTTTTCCTTTCGGGAAAGAGATAAGAACTCTCGTTCCGCCGTTTATTTTGCTGTCGACGGTTACCGTTGCGGAAGAAAGAAGTCTTAATCTTTCCTTTGCGTTTTTTAAGCCGACGGAAGTCGGTTTTACGTTCTTTTCGTCAAAACCTACGCCGTTGTCGTTTATTTCCACGTTATACGTTTTTGGCGTTTCGTAAGTTTTTATTTCTATGTATCCGTCGGGGATATTCTCCACATGCGAATACTTGAAAGCGTTTTCGATAAAGGGTTGCAGACTCAGTATCGGCAGCTCGAAATCGTCGTCCATACAGTCGAGAAGCACGGTTATCGGCTTTTCTCTACGCATATTTTCAAGCTCTATATAGTTGTTTATATTGTCGAGTTCCTGCGAGAAAGGCACTACGCCTATCGAAGAAGAGTCCACGTTTGCGCGTAAATGTTTACTGAACATAGTCAGAGCCTTGTCTCCGACCGCTTTGTCCTTTTCATACGCCGCCTGAATGTTGGTAAGACTGTTGAAAATAAAATGCGGTTTTATCTGTGCTTTAAGAGAATCGGCAATAATTACGGCGTGTTCCCGTTCGGTTTTCAGAGCTTTGATTACCGTAAGGGTGTTTTCTACGGAAATGCTCCGATAGAGTATAATTACGCTCAGCATTACGGGGAGCATAACGTAGGCAATGCTTCTTTCCATACCCGCTATCGTAATGTCCATAAGGTCGAACGTCGTGCAGGTAATGAATATTGCCGAACTTAAAATAAACAGTCCGTATAAAACGTTGCGGTAGTTTTTCGGCGGGAAAGTCTTCGCAAGTGGATAAGCAAAGGATATAAGGCAAGCGACGATAAGCATCGGAGCTATAACCTGCACGAATCTACCCATAAGAACGACGTACAAAACGACGGCGATTATTGATACCGCCCCGAAAATTATCGTCGGTATTTTATAATTGTCGATAATTCCTTTTTTACGGAAATGATACAAAAGCGAGAAGATAAGTAAAATATCCGCCGCGAAATTGACGTCCATAATGATGTTGTAGGTATAAAACCGCAGAAACGCCAGAAGTCGCCAGTATACCGCTATCGAAAATACGGTAAGTATCATCATTGCGAACATAACCGCCGAAAACGAAAAGTCGCGTTTTATGCGGTCCATACCGAAGTTTATTAAAAACGAGAAAATAAACAGGGCAATTACCAGACCTAAGACTATGAAACCGACGTTGTTGGTAAACAGCGGCGCGGACGGAGAAATTTCCGTCGTGGAAACGGTAAGACGGGGTGCGCTTGACAGTCCGCCGCGTATATTCGACGACACTTCGAACACTACCGTAAGGGGGTTTTCGTCCTTGACTATATACGTAGCGGTGTATTCCGCTTCGCCGTTGGAGCGGCTTTCGCCCGTCTTCTGTCGGGTGCCGTATTTATAGACGCATTCTCCGTTAATATAACCGTAACACGCACCGATAAAGTTGTTGTTGAGAAAATACACGGGAGTTCCCGGTTTAAGTCCTTTTACCGTCAGACGATAGGAAGCGTAACCGTCGTTGCTTAAACGTTTTCCGTCAAGAACGGTGTCGGTGTAACGGTGCGGGACGGTGACTATCGCGTCGGGTTTTCCGTCGTAGTTATCTTCCACTATCCATTTGTTGTAAAAAAATTCGTACGTTCCCGTCATGTGTTGCTTGGCATAAACGTCGGTAGTGTCGAAATCGGAAAAGTCGAGTACGCAATCCTTAATATCGGGGAGTCCTACTTTCGAGTTCATCGTGCGGTTGCTTAATACCAGACCCAAAATCGTCGCGACGACGCAAAGGACGCATACCGACACAGTCAGTACGGATAATATGTTAGTTTTTGCAGTCACGCTCAGTCTTTTCATTTTACCGCCGATAAATTTTAATAATACGTCGCAGGATAATTCCGTCGGCATAATCATAAATAATAATACCATTGTAACAGACGTAAAAGATAGTGGCAACGGACAAAAAAATTTTTTTTAATAAAAAAATAAAAAATTTACCGTCGAAGGCAAATATTCACGCTTTGTTGGCACTTCGTTTAGTACTATATAATCGGTGACGAATAAGTCTGCTTTTGTTTATGAAAAAATAGGAGGTAGTTTTATGTCCAAAGGAAAGAAAATTATCTGCGCGCTTGTTGCGACTGCGGTTATTGTAGCGGCAGTTTTTACGCTTGTCGCGTGCAACAACGACGATAGCGGTTCGACGACCGATTATTCCGCTACCAACGGAACTTATTATCGTTTTTCCGACGGAAAGGCAAATAAGGCGGAATTTATTACTCTCGCCGACGGCAAGTGGAAAGACGAGAAGAACGATGAAGGCACTTACGAAATTTCGGGGACGGAAATAAAAATCTTTTCCGACGCGTTCGGCGAAAAGACCGAACTGTATTCGGGTACGATATCCGACGGAACGCTGACTTTAAGATTAGGCGGACTCGAAAGGGTGTATAAACGCGACGTCAGCGAAACGCCCGTAGAACCGGGAGAAAAAATAGCTACGCCGACTTTAAGAGTGGAAGACTACGCTACGATTTGTTGGAACAAGGTGGTGGGCGCTAAGGGATATAAACTTACCGTAGACGGACAGGAAATAAACGTAGGCTCCGATAAAGACTCCTACGAAATAGAAAACGTGGCGGTAGGTTCGCACAACGCGAAGATAGTGGCTATCGCTACGACGGAAGATTGCAATTCCGACGAGGCGGAACTTAATTTTAATTTCGATTTGTACGCCGACGGCAACGGCACCGAAAATACTCCTTACGGCATTGCCACGAAAGAACAATTTTACAATATAAAGAATTTCTCGGATAAATACTTCGTTATCAAAAAGCAAAACAGTTTCGACGGAGCGGTTTTCGACGGAAATACCGTAGAAATTTACGCAAAACTTACGGCGGAAGACGGAGCGGTAATCGACAACGTAACCATAGAAAAAGACCTTATGAATGTAAACGCCGACGCAGTGGTAGACGGATTAAAGTTTAGCAACGTCATAAACAACGGAGCGGCGATAGTTTCTTCCAACGACGGAACGGTCCGTAACTTATCCGTAAGCGGTCGGTATTTCGGCAGTATATCCTATCCTACCGCTATCCTTATAGAATCCAACGACGGCGTTGCGGAAAACTGTACCGTAAGCGGAGCGGCGCAAGGATTTTTCACCGCGGTAACGGATAACGGCTCGAACGGCGTAATAAGGAACGTGACTTCCGACCTTACCGTCACGATAAGCAGCGAAAAAACCGATATGATAGGTTTACGCGATATAGGTTTCGTATGCGGCGAAAACTACGGAACGATAGTTTCTTCCGTGGCGATAGGTTCTGTTACGTTCGACGTAAAATACGAAGGTAACGCAATGGGAAGCTACGGACTTTATACCACGATAGGAACTTTCGTCGGAGAAAACGGCGGCAATATCTCCGAGTGTTATTCCAAAGTAAACGTGGAAGGCAGCATTTACGACAAGTACGACTCCATTATGATAGGCGGTTTCGCGGGAAGCAACGATAGCGAAGAAGCGGTTATTTCCACTTCCGCATACGAAGGTACGTTTGCTCTTACCGTCGATAAAAATATGGGTAGGCTGAAAATAGGCGGTTTTATCGGCACGGTAAACGAGGGCAGAATAGAACATTGCCTTGCGGCTAACGCAATAACGATAACCTGCGTAAAATTCGAGTCCAACTTCGGTTGGTCGGCGTCGAATTGTAAATACGGCGGTTTTGCGGGGCGTAACTTAGGAACGATTTCCGATAGCTACGCGGGCGGACTTAGTATAAGCGGAGCGGAAGGCTCGACCAATAATTTCAGCAATCAGGAAAACGACGGCTCGGTAAACGGCTGTTTCGTTTCTACCGACGAGAGCGTGGATTTGGACGGCGACTATTGGTTCGTACCGAGAAACGGTTCTCCCGTACTTTTGGCTCTCTCCGACGTGAAGACAATCGAAGGCGCGTGCGAAATAACCCGTAACGGCAACACGATAAGTTGGGAAGCCGTCGAAAACGCCGACTACTACGAATATACAGTAAACGACGTAAGATACTTCACGCAAAGCACTTCCGTTACTTTAACCTTTACCGCAAAAGGAGATTATACGGTCACCGTTCGTCCCTGTTCGGATACCCGTTTACCGGGCGAAAGGACTTCGATAAGTTTCTCCGTAAGAGAACTTGCGTTCAAAGTGGAAAATAACGGACATCTCGAAAATAGCTGCTCGTACTTAGCCGACGGCTACGTTTATACCGTGACCGCTCTCGGTTCGGAAAAAACGGGTTATACTTTCTCGCATTGGGTAAGCGGCGAAGACAGATACGATACAGGCGACGAAATAACCGTATCCGAAGATATGACTTTCGAAGGACAGTTCAACGTCAATTACTACAACGTAAAAGCCTTTACGAGAGTGCTCGATAACGAAACGGGCAAACTCGTATGGAAAAATATTTACGACAAAAACTTAGCTTACGGCACTGCTCTTAATCTGCCCACTCCCGTAATAGACGGCTGCGACGAGGCGGGATACGAATTTAGCGGTTGGGGCGACAGTCTCGGCAATTGGGACGCACCCAAAGGCGAGTTGCAAGACGATACCGTTCCCGCGCACGACGTTACTGCGTACGCAAGATTTACGATGAAAGTTTTCGAAATAAAACTTTATCCCAACTACGCGGGAAACGATGACGCAACGACAGTCGACACGAGATATTTTACCGACGTAAAAATATCCACTTTCGCCAAATCTACTCGCAGGGGATATACTTTCGTGGGTTGGTACAAGGAAGCTACTCTCGAAACGGCGGCTGCCGATTTCCGTATGGCGGCGCAAGACGAAGCGTTTTTCGCTAAGTGGTCGCTCGATAAGTATACCGTGACGGTAGAGCTTAACGGCGGTACGGCGGGCGGGGATATTCCTTCTATGTACACCGTGGAAGATGAGGCTTGCGTTCTTCCCGACGTAACTAAGAAAGGTTACACTTTCGTCGGTTGGACTATGAACGGGGACGAAACGAAAGCGGATGAAATTGACCCGTCGGAAATTACGGGAGATATTACGCTCACCGCGCAGTTTACCGTCAATAAATATAACCTTACTTTCAACACTTCGAGCAACAACGTAAGAGACGGCGAATGTAAAGTTACGTTCGTTTACGGCAAGCCGGGAACTTTCGGCAATATAGAAAAGACCGTTACCGTCAAGAAAGGCGAAAAGGTTTCCGCTCCCGAACAAAGTACCTATAATCAGGGCTTAATCAGAGGTTGGTACACCGCGGACAAGTATTACGATTACACCGGCGATTACGAAGCGGGCGAATATTTCGACTTTAACTCTACGCCTATTTACGACGATATTACTTTGTATTTAAGGAGTGTTTTGCTCGATTACAGCGTTTACAGTAAGTACAGTAATTACAGTACCACCGTATCCGGCGGTATAGGAAGAGATTACGGCTTAATTACGCAAGGCGTAAACGAAAAAGACCTTAATACTCAACGCTTCCGCGCTAAGTTTATTAACGGTTCCGACCCCTACGGAACGGTCAGCGGCAATTTCAAAATATACGTTCAGACCAAAGATAAAGACGGTACGATGGACACACAGCAATCGCAGTACGTTTATCGTTTTAAGATTTCGCTTACCAATCTCGTTACGCAAAAAACTCATACGGTGACGATTAACGGAAACTACTATGATTATCAGACGAGAAACACCCATTACTACACGTTGTCGTTCTGGAATAACGCGGCGGTAAATTACATAACTCTCGATTTGTTGGGAGCGTACTCGCTCGAAGTGGAATGTCTTAAAGACGACTATATAAGAAACGTAGTTATCGTTCCGTTACAACCGTATACTTACGACGGTTACGGCGAAGGCGAATTGTACGCGGGCAACAAGGAAGTGACTTTCGACGAAAAGGTAGGTACTCTTCCCACGCCGAGTAAATTCGGTTACGATTTCGACGGTTGGTACTACGGAGAAGAAAGAATCACCGAGGACACCGTTATGTCTTACGATACCGATTTGGCGTTGAAAGCTAAGTTCGGCGTGAAAAAAGTTCCCGTGGAATACGTTCTTGACGACGGAACAAACGGAGATAACCCCGATTACTTTACCGTCGACGACGGAAGAATAACCCTTAACGACGCGACGAAAGAAGGATACAACTTCTTAGGTTGGTTCAAAGATTCGTCTTTCAAAACGCAGGTAGAATATATCGACTACAAAACTTACAAGGAAGGAATTACCCTTTACGCAAGGTTTGAAGAATGGCACTCGCTTAATTTCGTGTTGCCCGATTTCGCGTCTACTATGAATTCCGCACAAATAAGCAACGGAAAAACGTGGTCTCTTCCCGAACAGCCCGCAGTGGACGGATACAGAGCTATGGGGTGGTATGCGGACGCGGAATATACCGAAAGAGTTTACAAACTCGATAACCCCGTCGGAGACGTAACCCTTTACGGAAAATATCTCGTACTCTACTATATTTATCTCGACGCAGGCATAGGAACGATATCGCCGTCGACGAGAGATTTCGTGGAAACGGATAGTGTGAACGTCGCTTCTTTCAAACCGACCGCTAAGAACTACGTCTTCTTAGGTTGGGTAAAGGACGGAGAAACGGAATACGTCACCGAAATCCCCGCAGGCACGACTCACGACGTTTACCTTACGGCGGTGTACTTACACGCTACCGAAGGTCTCGTATATAAGGAATATAACGATTATTGCACGGTAAGTTTCCCGAACAAACCGTCGTTGTTAGGCGAACGCGACGTGGTTATTCCCGCGGTTCATAACGGAAAGCCGGTAACCACGATAACTTACATCACAGATTCCGTCAAGCAGAGCGATGAATTTATATTGAATTCTATTACCGTATCCGACGGAATTACGACGATATTAGGAAACGCATTCTCGTACTATACCGCAAAATATATTTACATACCCGCTTCGGTGACGACGATGGAGCCGCGTGCGGTCAACGGCGGAGCCGTGTATTCCGATACGGATACTATGGCAAATAACAAAATTACCGTTATGTACGGCGGAGCGGAATTCCCCGACACGGTCAATTCGGCTTGGCTTTACTCTTATTCGTCGACAAATTACAATTCGTCTGCGGACAGACCGAACGCCGTTATTATGAACGTAAAATCTTTTGAAGTAAGAGACGACGAAGTAGTCGCCGTCTTCAACGACGGTACGGTGGGTATAATTACTTATACCGGTAGCGACGAAGGAGCAGCCGATTTCAACGGCAGAACCGAAACCGTATCCTACGTTGATAAATGGGCGTTTATCGGTAAGACCTTAAATACGGTGACGATTCCCGCGGGAATTACCGTATTCGCAGGCTCGTTCCACAATACTTCCGTCGCTTCGATAGTAGCCCTTGCCGACGCCGAAATACCCGACGGCGCTTTCTATAACGTGACGGGACTTAACGCGATAGATATATCGAACGACGTGAACGTAAGCGCGTGGTTTGCCGAATGTTCTTTTGAAAACGGAAGCATAGATTACGTAAACCGCTCTACGGAAATTAAGACGCAAACGCCTAATCCGTTTATATTGGCGTTCAGGAGTATCTCTTTACCCGAAGCGGTCACGATAGGAAGCTACGTTTTCGCATACGCAACGAGAGTTACTTCCGTTACTTTCTCGGATAATCTTACGTCGATAGGCACTGGCGCGTTCATATACGTAAGCGTTACCGAGTTGTCGTTCAGTAACAAGTTGGAAAGTATCGGTATGAATGCGTTCAGGTATGCGTACTCGCTCGAAACGATAACTTTCTCAGACAGTTCGACGACGATAGGAAGCTACGCGTTCAACGACGCAAAGAAACTGAACGCGATAAACTTCGGTAACGGCGCGCTGACGATAGGCGAAAAAGCGTTCGCATTAACCTGCGTGTACAGCGGTAACGATAGCGTCGCTCCCGAAAACTACCTTACGAGCATATCCTTGCCCGCAGACCTTGTAGAGATAGCTGCCGACGCTTTTGAATACAGATGGGCTATTACCGATATAACGATGCCCGTCGCCGCGCACGAAGCGGTAAGAAACGTCGTCTTGCCTAACGTAACCACCGTTAAATTGATAGGCGAAAGCGTAGGAGCGTACGCCCTTAAACCGACTTATACCGGCACGGGCAATGACTTTTTCGGAAAGCTCGACGGTTCGCTCGTATTTACTATCGCGGCGTCGATAAAGTCGATAGCCGAAAACGCATTCAACGGCGCGCAAATCAGAGGCACGATAAAATTCGAAGAAGGCTCTCCGATTACGTCATTAAGCGATTACGCATTCAAGGACAGCGGCGTGAAAGTAATCGAACTTCCCGCAGGTTTGAAGAAAATAGGAAGGGGCGCGTTCAGCGATTGCGGCTTGACGAGTATAACCATTCCCGACGGAATGACGGTCGGCGGAAGCGCGTTTTCAAGTTGCTCGTTAACGACGTTAGTAATCGGCGATAACGTACAGTTGGACGGTTACGCGTTCAGCGGTTGCACCAACCTTCCGTCCGTAGTAATCGGCGACAACGCGATTATCGGCGAAAGAGCGTTCTACAATTGTTCCGCTCTTACGAGCGTTACTATCGGAGAAAATGCGGATATTGAGGCTTTCGCGTTCTACAATTGTTCCGCGCTCACAGCTTTGAGTATCGGAAATAACGTGGACTACGTTGCGGGAAATGCGTTTGAAGGCTGCAACAACCTTACTTATACCGTCGAAGGTAACGCCAAATATTTAGGTAACGAAGTCAATCCGTACTTAATTCTGGTCGCGGCTACCGACGAGACGATAACCAAGTGCGTTATTAACGAAAATTGCGAAATCATTCTCTCTTACGCTTTCCGTAACTGCGAGCAGCTCGCGAGCGTAACTATCCCCGAAGGAATAAAGCGTATCGAATCTTACGCGTTCTACCTTTGCAGCGCGCTTACGGCGATAGAACTTCCGAGTACTCTGACGAATATAGGGCAGAGCGCGTTCACAAGCTGTAAGGGACTTACGGACTTAGTTATCCCCGCGGGCGTGACTATCGGTAGCGAAGCGTTCGATTCTTGTTCTAACATTGTGAGCGTTACGTTCGGAAACGACGTCGAGATAGGCTATCGGACGTTCTATGCTTGTAGCGGACTTACGACGATTACGATAGGTAACGGCGCGATTATCGCGAACAGCGCATTCTATAATTGTCGTAATCTTACGACGGTAACTTTTTCCGATAACGTGGCGAAAATGGGCAACGAAGCGTTTACCGGTTGCACCGGCTTAACGTATAACGTTTACGAAAACTGCAATTATTTAGGTAGTGAAGATAATCCGTATTTCGCGCTTATGAGCGTGATTGACACGACGGTCACCGATATTACGATACACGAAGACTGTAAGATAATCTGCGACGACGTATTCAGACGTTGCACTAATCTTGCAATGCTCGAAGTATCCGAAAACAACGAGTGTTATACAACCGTGGGCGGAATACTTTACAACAAAGAAAAAACGGAAATAATTTTCGTTCCGAAAAACGTTCAGGGCGAAGTAGTTATTCCCGACGGAGTGACCGTTATTAAGGAACTCTTCGGTAGTCGTAATCTGATTACGTCGGTAGTTCTTCCCGACAGCGTGACGAGTATAGAAGCGAACGCTTTCAGTGAATGTCGTAACCTTACTTCGATAACTTTCTCCGCTAATCTGACGAGTATCGGGAATTTCGCGTTCGGCTATTGCGGCTTTACGACGCTCGTTCTTCCCGACAGCGTAACGAGAATCGAAGCTAACGCGTTCAAATACTGCTCTGCGCTTACTTCGATAACTCTCGGTTCGGGATTGACCTATATCGCCATAAATAACGGAGTGTTCACGGACTGTTCCGTACTTGAAACTATCGTAGTATCGGAAGACAACGCGGTATATTCGAGCCAAGACGGAATATTCTACGACAAAAATAAGACTACGTTATTATACGTTCCCAACAACAAGCAAGGTACTTTGAATATTTTGGCGGAAACGACTGATATCGGAAGCGTCGCTATGACGTATTGTACTAAACTTTCGGCTATCGAAGTGTCGGAAGACAACGCGGTATATTCGAGTCAGGGCGGAATACTTTATAACAAACAAAAAACGCAAATAGTAATCGTTCCGCGTAAACTTCAAGGCGAAGTAACGATTGCGGACGGCGTAACGAGTATCGCCGCAAATACGTTCTATGCTTGCGACGAAGTGACGGGCATAACCGTTCCCGCAAGCGTGACGGAGATAGTAGGATACACTTTCCGCAGTTGCTCGGCGCTTACTACGGTGACGATGCTCGGAGTTAAGTCGTTAATAAAATACGCTTTCTATGGTTGCGAAAATCTTACCGAAGTAGTTATTCCTAAGACCGTAGAGAAAATAGAAAATTACGCTTTCTATAATTGTACAAACCTTACCACGCTGACATACGAAGGTTCTTCAAGCGAGTGGAAGAAAGTAACCACGGGTAGCGACATCGGTTCGTTTACCATAAAGTATCTGAATAAGTAAGCGTATTATTTTAATCTGACTGTTGCCGAAAGGCAAAAGAAAACGGCGAAGGGAATTAAGTTCCTTTCGCCGTTCGTTTTTTTGTAAATAAATTATTTCCTTATTAACTGAATCGTGAAGCCTGCGTTATCGCCCGCCAAGTGGAGTTTTACTATCCGTCCGCCGTCTTTTACTATGGTGTCGGGGTCCACGGAGAAGCCGCGTTTCGTAAGGTAATGGATACAGCGTTCAAGGTTGGGGGACGAGAAAGCTATGTGACCTACGTTGCCGTTATGGTTTTCTTTGACCACTTCTATACCGTTTACGGTGGTTTTGTCGGGTTCGTAGTTGCCGCCCGAAAGTTTGGAGAAAGTTTTCAGAAGTTCCGTTCCCGTCGTCGGGTCGGTGTTTATAGCGACGTGGTCGAGTTTTATATCCAACATTTTGTTTATGCTTTCTCTCGCGGTGGTGGCTATTTCCTGATAGCGTTTCTGTTTAAGCATTTCTTCGTTGACTATGTACGTTCCGCCGCAGCAAAGCACCTGTCCGAAAGAAAGGTATTTGTTGAGATTGTCGGAGTTTATGCCGCCGGTTGGGATAAATTTCATAAAAGGATACGGACCCGACAGAGCTTTCAGCATATCCACGCCGCCGAGAAGTTCGGCAGGGAAGAATTTCACCGCCCGCAAACCCCTTTCGTAGGCTTGTTCTATATCGCTCGGATTACTGCACCCGGGGAAAACCGGCACGCCCAACTCTATGCACCTGTCGACGACTTTCGGGTTGAAAGACGGGGTGACAATGTATTTTGCGCCCGCGCTTACCGCCGCGTTTACCTGTTCGACGGAAATAATCGTTCCCGCGCCGACGAGCATACTTTTACATTTTGAAGTAATAAGTTTAAGAACGTCTTTCGCCGCCGTCGTTCGGAAAGTGACTTCCACTACGTCGATACCTACGCCGTTAAGAACGCCCGTAAGGGGGAGCGCGTCGAGTACGTTGTTGATTTTAAGAAGCGGAACTATTCCCGCAAGGTCGAGCCTTTTGATTACTTTGTTATAGTTGTTGGAAAAGCCGGTAGGTAATTTCATTATGTCGCCTTTTATATGATATGATACGGCTGTTGCCTTTATGTTAAGTATACCATATCGGCAGGGGGATTTCAAGACGCAATTAAAAAAGAGCGGAGAGTTGAGAGTGGAGTGTAGAGAGTGGAGTTAGGGAGTGTGGAGTTTACGGGGCGTTCCGATAAAAAAGACGCTATATATTGCAAACGAAACCGTTGTATGTTAAAATTATTTCATAAAATCGGAGGAACCATGACAAAAAAATCTCTCATAGGATTAGTCGCGTCGATATTGTCGTTCGTCGCGCTTATGATAGTCGCCACCTTTTACGACTTGCAAATTTCCGTCGCCATCGGGAACGCCGACAGCGTGTACGGACAGTTTTTTAACTTTTTGGGAGAAACTCCTTTATGGTTCGGTATTCCGCTTTCTTTCCTGATACTGTTCAGTGCGGTGGACAAAAGTAACAAGTTCTACAAATGGTTGAAACCCGTTTTGCTCGTATGCGTTTTCGTAGGATTTTTCTTCTTCGCCCGTTACCTTATGGACGAAATGACGGCGGAACTCAAATGGAAGTACCTTTACGTCACCCTTTTCGGACTTACGATGACGGGAGTAGGTTTACTCTGCGTTAAGAATATCGACGACGAAATTTTCAAAAAATTAGTGATTTTCGCGATACTTACCCTTGCGATAATCGTCGTAAGTCAGGCGTTGGTGACGGCGATGAAATATATCTGGTCGCGGCAACGTTTCCGTAACTTGCAAGTAGGTAACGTGTATTTAGGCACGGCGGAAGGTTTCACCCCGTGGTACAAGCCCACTTTCGGGCATCACGACCCCGACGCCCTTTATCCCGACGCTCTCGGCGGAAAATCGGATAAGGGAGCTTACCGTTCTTTCCCGAGCGGTCACACGGCTGCCGCGGCGGTAACGTTCGCTATTACCATATTGCCCGACTTATTCGAGAAACTGAAAAAATACAAAGTCGTGTTTTACGTCGTACCCGTCGTGTATACCGTACTCGTCGCGGTGTCGAGAATAGTAAACCGCGCTCATTATTTAAGCGACGTCACGGTGGGCGGTTTCCTTACCGCAGGCATAGCCTTTTTATTCAAGTACCTTATCCAAAAAATTTGGGTTAAGCGTAAATTCTACGGTTACGAAAACTTCGTCGAACCCGTCGATAGTACCGAATTAACGGAAAAGGCGGCGTAAAGTGACGGAATCGCTGTATGATTTTCTGACCGCCGAGTGCGTGAAAAATCCCGAAGAACGGAAAATATTTTTCGGCAGGGATATAAGCGGAGCGGAACTTATCCGCGACGTGAACGCAGTAGGCGGATTTCTGCAAAGCCGCGGTATAAAGAAAGGCGACGTCGTGGCGGTATGTTTACCGAATATACCGCAGACAATCGTAGCCCTGTACGCAATTAACGCCGTCGGAGCTATCGCGTACGTTCTGCACCCGAAGACGGGCGCAGACTTTTTGGCGGGCGAAATAAAAAGCGTCAAAGCGAAAGCGGTATTTCTATTAGATAGGTTTCTGAAAAGGTACAAAAAGGTTACCGAAAACGGCGTTTTAACGATAGCGTGCCGTATGAGCGACTATCTGCCGTATCCCGAAAAAATAGTAAGAATTACCGAACCCGTTTTGCCGAAAGGCGTGGTTTCTTATAATGAAGCCGTTAAGTCGAAACACTTTGCCGCGGTGGAAATAAAATCGGGAGAACCCGCCGTTTATCTCAATTCGGGCGGAACTACGGGCGAACCGAAAACCGTCGTTTTGTCCAACGGAGCTTTCAACGAACTTGCTTTTAACGTGCGAGCCACCGCAAGGAAGTGTGAAAAGTACGTCGAAGGAATGGGTATGCTTATGACCTTGCCGCTATTTCACGGTTTCGGACTCGGCGTGTGCGTGCAGGTAGGGCTTTTGGTCGGCTATGTCGTACCCGTGCCGATTTTCAGACCGTCGAAAGTAATTAAGACTATGAAAAAAATCCCCGTCAATATAATAGTGGGCGTGCCGGGAATGTTGCGCAGGCTTGCCGAAAGACGGAATTTTGAGGGAAAATTTTTACGGAATATCCGCCTTATCTTTGCGGGCGGGGATAAAGTAGGCGAAGAAGTCAAGCTGAAGTTTGAAGAAAAGTTATCGTTAAGCGGGTGCGATACCTTGGTTATGGAAGGGTACGGGCTCAGCGAAGTGGCGAGCGTGGCTACGATAAACACGGCGAGTCCGCACGACGGCTCTCTCGGTCAGCCGATAGAAAACGTCGACGTAAAAATATTTGTCGACGGCAAAGAAGCCGCAGACGGAGAAGAAGGCGAAATCGCGGTACGTTCTCCGTCGGTTACGAACGGCTACGCGGACGGAAGTTCGTGCGAATTTTTCTCGATAAACGGAAAAAATTATCTCGCCACGGGGGATATAGGGTATAAAAAGGGCGAAAGTGTATTTTTCTGCGGCAGAAAGAAAAGAATGTTAAAAATCGGCGGAGTGAACGTCTTCCCGTCGCAGGTCGAAGAAGTAGCGACGAGATTTTACGGCGTAAAACAAGCGTGCGCGGTAAGAACCGTCTATAAAAACAAACCCGCGATAAAACTTCTCGTTGTCACCGACAAAAATATAGGCGACGAATACAAATCAAAGCTCACCGCCTTTATCGGCAAGAACCTCATAAAATACGCCGAACCCCGCATTATCGAACGGGTGGAAGAATTGAAAACCACGCCGTTAGGGAAAGTGGATTATAGATTTTACGAAAATAATTAAGGCGAAAGTTAAAAGTGAAGTTCAAAGTCGAACTTTGAGTGAAGTTGCCGCAGATTGCGGCAGTGAAGTTATCGCGAGCGACAGTGAAGTTCAAAACCGTCGGTTTTGAGTTAAGGATAAGTGATATAAGGGTAGGATAAAGAATTTTCTTTCTTTTTCGTAGCCGAGCTAACAACCTTTTTTGTTTTTTAATGCGTTTCGCTATTTACAACGGCGGTAAATAATGGTAATATAATAAATATAATTCAATAAAGTTTTGTTTTATCACGGAGGATAAAAAGACAAATGGTAGTAAGTATTATAATTGCAAGTGTGCTTGCGATAGCTTTTATCGCTATGAGAGTTACTCTCGGCACTAAGAGCGTGAACGGCGGCGTTATTTGTATGTTCGCGAAGACCGTTGCGAGTTTAGGTTTTATCGCGGTGGGCGTCGTGGCTATTTACAACGGCGTAAACAATATTCAGTCCGCTATATTTATGATATGCGGTATGATTTTCGGACTTATAGGCGATATGGTGCTCGACCTTAAAGTCGTCTACTTGAAGCAACCCGAGGAAGGCGTTTACCTTACCGGCGGAATGGTAAGTTTCGGCATAGGACACGTTATGTATCTCGTAGCGGTATGTCTTTTGCTTAAAGGCGTAGTCACGTTGGCGCTCGGCGGCGTTTGCGTGGCAATAGCGGCGGTAGTCGCTTTCGCTATGGTATTCGGCGGAGAAAAGTTTTTGGGCTTCCGTTT
>CAZUJW010000041.1:16115-16633 GCA_964620655.1 uncultured Christensenella sp. | reverse complement strand
GTTTCGGTACAAGTAGCTTCTACCGCACTATCTATTACTTCCGTATGTCCTTTAGTCGCTACTACGTTTTGTTTTACCAATATGGTATTGCATACCGAACAATGCTTACCTTCGGTAAGACCAGTTTCCGTACAAGTAGCTTCTACTGCGTTATCTATTACTTCCGTATGACCTTTAGCCGATACGTCTTCTTTATCTTTTCTTCCGCATATTGTACAAACTCTTTCTCGCAAACCGTTTTGCGTACAAGTCGGCGCAGTTGTAATTTTCCAATCGCCATACGTATGCTCGGTAATTTCAGATTTTTCACCGTCTTTTGAACATTCTTTCCAATGTTGCGTTTCGTCATATTTCCAATCGCCGTAATTATGCGTATGCTCTAACTTCCCGATGGTTTCCTGCTTCGTTTCTCCGCAAACTTTACAACGATACGTATTAAGTCCTTCTTCATCTTCGGTGGCAGCTATCGTTGCGGTTAATTCCCAATCGTTATCCGAGTGTACGTGTAAAAACTTTGC
>CAZUJW010000041.1:0-16105 GCA_964620655.1 uncultured Christensenella sp. | reverse complement strand
AAACCGCCATATTGCTTGAAAGCGGAGCGTCAAGAAGAGAATTGGCGGTAAACGGTTTTTGCCAGACGTCGTTATCCCAAAACCAACCGTCGAAGGTATATCCTTCTTTAGTCGGATTGTCGGGTATTTGTATAACTTCTTTACCGTCTGTGCTAACCGATGCATAAATTTCTCCGTCCACAACAAAATCCACTTTGAAATTTACTGCACTACATGCCGTCAATATGCCGATTATGGATAAAAACATTAAAAATGTAACAAAAATGTTAAGTTTTCTATGCTTAGTCATAATAAAAACGCTCCCTGCCCCTACTCTTCGATAAACAATCTATTGACTTTTTCTCCGATTTTTTTGTGCATCAAATAATATATTTGATGCACAGAATATTGCGTTTGGTTCGTAAAATATTATAAATTGTTTGCTTTTATGCTGAATATACCATATAAATATTGACAAACAGACCTAAGAAGCATATAATTCTTATATAAACGTGCATCGAATATATTATTTGATGCACGTTTTTTATACGTTTATTTTACGATAATTCGTTCTTATTTTTGTATATGAAAATAGTAAAACGATATGCTTTTGTTCAAATTTGTTTAGACTAATATTCCGTTTTTATTTAACTTTTTACGAGCGGTACTCGTCTTTGATTTTTTCGGCGTAGTCGTCGAGAAAACTATGTCTTTCGCCGTTCTTTTTGTAGGCTATTACGGTGTCGAGATTTACGTTTTCTACGCTTTTGAAGATACATTTCTCCACTTCGGGGTTATTCTTTTTTAGTTCTTTTATGAGTTCTTTGATTTCCTGACGTTTGGAGCGGTTTGCGCCGTTGTTGCAAGTGGTGCAGGTATCGGTGAACTTACATGCGCATTGAATAAAATGAAGACCGTTATAGTCGCGCCATTCCTTTATTGCGTCTTCTCTTATTAGATACAGCGGACGAATAAGCTCCATTCCTTCGAAATTAGTACTATGAAGTTTCGGCATCATGGTTTGCACCTGCGCGCCGTACAACATTCCCATTAAGATAGTTTCTATCACGTCGTCGTAATGGTGTCCCAAAGCTATTTTATTACAGCCCGCTTGTTTTGCGAAGCTATACAAATGCCCCCTTCTCATACGGGCGCAGAGATAGCACGGCGATTTTTCGATATTGTAGACAGACTCGAAAATGTCGCTTTCAAAAATCGTGATAGGTATACCGAGTTTTTTGGCGTTATCTTCGATAATACGACGGTTTTCGGCGTTGTATCCGGGGTCCATAACGATAAATTTCGTTTCAAACGGAACGTCGGTATAACGCTGCAATTCCTGAAACAGTTTAGCCATCAGCATGGAATCCTTGCCGCCCGAAATGCAAACGGCTATTTTATCGTCGGGACGAATCAATTCGTATTCCTTTATCGCCTTAATAAATTTACTTAAAATCTTGACGCGGAATTTAGTCTGAATACTTCTTTCTACGTCGGCTTGAAAATCTTTATCGGATTGTTTTTGTAGTTCGTTTCTGAGCCACGCGGAATAACCGCCTTTAAGGCTGTACGCATCGAAACCGTTTTCTTCAAGACTGTCGCAAACCCCTAAACTTAACTCTCCCCTTGCGCAATAGACGATTATTTTCTTATCCCTGTCGAGTCCTTTACCGTTTACGACGTCTTCTGCGTCCATTCTTACCGAATTCGGAATAAACCCGTAAGAACGGTCGAACTCGCTTCGCACGTCTATAAGGGTATAATCTTCTTTATTGAGTTTTTCCAATTCCGAAACGCAGATTTCCATAAATATCTCTCACAGTAAGTTTTAATTGCAACTATTCTACCATTATTATAGTCAATTCGCAAGTAAAACTAAGTAAAGCGGAGTCGGGCAGACGACGCTCCTTACGCAAAAACCGCCATTACTATCGTACCCGCTACTATAAGGCTTAATCCTATCCAAGCTTTCACGGATAGTTTTTCTTTCAGGAAAATCATAGAAAACGCTATCGTAATCACTATGCTCAGTTTGTCTATCGGAACGACTACGCTGACTATGCCGTTCTGAATTGCGCTGTAATAACACAGCCACGACGCGCCCGTAGTCACGCCCGATAAAAGTATAAATAAAAGTTCTTTTTTATCGACGGTTTTTATAAGCGGAGCTTTTTTCTTAGCGAAAACTATTATCCACGATATCGCAAGAACGACGCAGGTTCTTATCGCCGTGCCTAAATTTGATTCCACGTTCTTTATTCCTATTTTTGCGAAAATGGAAGTCAATGCAGCAAACACAGCCGACAGTATTGCGTAAAACGCCCAGCTTTTCGACGCTTTTTCGTTATTCACGACTTCTTTTTTCGGTATCATGAGCATCGTGCCGACGAAAATTGCGGCGACGCTTATTATTTTTATGCAAAGATTGTTCGTTTCGTTAAAAATCACTATTGCGAAAATTACGGTAAGAACGGAGCTCGATTTATCTATGGGCGCAACCTTGTTGACGTCGCCTAAATACAAAGCTCTCGAATAGCTTATCCACGATATGCCCGTACATACGCCCGAAAGGCACAAAAATAACGCTTCTTTCCATTCGATGGATACGATTGTCCCTGCCGAGCCGACTATAAACACCATTATCCACGAAAACACGAGAACGACGCAAGTACGCAGAGCGGTAGCCACGTCGGAATCTGTATGTTTTACTCCGCATTTAATAAGTATTGAAGTTACGCCTGCAAATACGGCGGAAAGAATCGAACAGACTATCCACATATCGGCTTCATTGTAGTCCTATCGTCTCGATATGTAAAGTAAAATAATAAAATTATTTGCGTAAAAAATATATTTTCTCACTAACTAAAAATCGAAAAACGCAACCTTTACGATTGCGTTATCAAAATAGTTTAATTTGTAAGAATTTTATTAAATTCGCATTAAAACGGAATTATAATTCTTTTTTAGTGAAAGCGAAAGGCAAAACTTCTTTCAACGGGTACGCGGAAAATTTATCGGCATTACCTAACAGAACAACGAAATTTTCGTCGCAAAATTCCGCCATTACCTGACGGCAAACGCCGCACGGAGAACAAAATTCCGACACCTCGCCTTCTCTTCCTCCCACTATGGCTATCTTTTCAAACTCTTTTACGCCTTCGCTAATAGCCTTAAAAAACGCGGTTCTTTCGGCGCACACGGTGGGCGTGTAGGTTGCGTTTTCTATATTGCATCCCGTAAAAACTCTGCCGTCTTTACTTAACAGCGCGGCTCCCACTCTGTAATGAGAGTACGGAGTATACGCCCTGCCCCTTGCTTCGGTGGCTTTAATCATCAATTCTTTATCGGTAATCACTTAATCACCTCGTTAAGGAAAGACTTTCCGCTCGTATTTTCCTTATCCACGTTAAAGTATTCGAGAACGGTAGCTGATATGTCGCAAAAACCTAATCTCGTGCCTAAATTTACGCCGCTTTTTACGTTCTTACCGCACATAACCATAGGAACGTACTCTCTCGAATGGTCGGTGGACGGCGTGGACGGGTCGCAACCGTGATCCGCCGTGATTATCAAAACGTCTTCGTCACGCATATTTTCAAGGAATTTTCCTAAATATCCGTCGAATTCGGTCATTGCTTTTGCGTAGCCTTCGACGTCGTTTCTGTGTCCGTACTTCATATCGAAATCGACTAAATTTACGAAACACAAACCGTTAAAGTCGCGTTTTTGCAGTTCTAAAGTTATTTCCATTCCGTTTGCGTTGCTGACGGTACGATTACTTTCGCTCAGACCTTTTCCCGCGAATATATCGTAAATTTTGCCGACGGAAACGGTTGCGTATCCGCTGTTTTTCAGCAAATCGAGCATCGTGTCCTTAGGCGGAAGCAAAGAAAAATCGTGACGGTTTGCCGTTCTCGTAAAGGGATATTCGCCCGTAAACGGTCTTGCTATTACTCTGCCTACTCCGTGGTCGCCCGCTAAAATTTCGCGAGCGATTTCGCAGTAACGGTAAAGTTCTTTTACGGGTACGACTTCTTCGTGCGCCGCTATCTGGAACACGCTGTCGGCAGAAGTGTAGACTATCAAAGCTCCCGTATTTATATGTTCTTCGCCGTAGTCTTTTATTACTTCCGTACCCGAATACGGCTTGTTGCAGAGAGTTTTTCTTCCCGTGCGTTTCTCGAACTCGTCGATTATTTCTTGCGGAAAACCGTTCGGATATGTCGGCAACGCCTTAGGCGAAACCAGACCGGCTATTTCCCAATGCCCTATCGTCGTGTCCTTCCCCATTGAAAGTTCTCCAAGTCTTGCGAACGACCCTTGCGGATTGTCTATACCGCCGCCCACGCCGTCGATATTGAAAAGACCGAGCCTTTTCAGATTAGAACAGTTAAACGCAGAATTTTTTCTTATAGCTCCGAGAGTGTTACTCCCTTCGTCGTGCCATAAGTTTGCGTCGGGAAGTTCCCCTATTCCGCAACTATCGAGTACAATTATAAAAAATCTTTTCATTTTTACGCCAATTCCAACGCTATTTTCATCATTGCGGTAAATGAGTTTTGTCTTTCTTCCGCGGTCGTGTTTTCTGACGGATTGACGAACGAGTCGCTTACCGTGCAGATACAAAGCGCGCTCTTACCGGCTCTCGCAGCGTTACAATACAGCGCTGCGGATTCCATTTCCACGCCGAGTACGCCCATCTTCGCCCAGGTCATACCCGAATTCGCGTCGTCGTAGAATACGTCGGAAGAAAGGATATTACCCACTTTGAAATTTACTCCCGCCTTTTCGCAAAGTTCAGCTGCCTTTCTTACGAGATTAAAGTCGGCTATCGGACAGAACGTTCCCGGCAAGTTGTATTGCGCGGCGAAATTACCGTTCGTGCATGCGCCCATAGCTATTATTATGTCCCTTGCGTGCAAATCTTTATCGAACGAACCGCAACTTCCTATGCGGATTATGTTCTTTACGTCGTAAAAATTAAACAGTTCGTAAGAATAAATTCCTATCGAAGGTTGTCCCATACCCGAAGCCATAACGGATACTCTCTTGCCGTTGTAGTAGCCCGTATAACCGTTTATACCGCGTACGTTGTTGACGATAATGGCGTCGGTGAGAAAATTTTCGGCGATAAACTTCGCTCTTAACGGGTCGCCCGGCATAAGAACGGTTTCCGCAAAGTCGCCGTATTTAGCCGTGATGTGCGGAGTGGGAATGTTAGGGTGAAGATTTTCGGTCATATTACGCCTCCTTTTCCGTTGCTTTTACGATTTTTACTATTCTGCTCGTTCCTAATCTGGACGCTCCGAGACGAATGAATTCTTCGGCGTCTTCCATACTCGATATTCCGCCGGCGGCTTTAATTTTTACGTCTTTACCTACGTTTGCGGCGAAAAGTTCTATGTCGCGGAACGTCGCTCCCGCTTTGGCAAATCCCGTGCTGGTCTTAATATAATCGGCTTTCGCTTCGGTGACCAATTCGCACATTTTGACCTTTTCTTCGTCGGTCAATAAGCAAGTTTCTATAATTACTTTAAGTATTTTATCGCCGCAAGCCGCTTTCAAAGTCTTGATTTCGTCGAGAACGTAACCGTAATTTTTCGCTTTGAGCTGTCCGATATTTATTACCATATCTATTTCGTCCGCGCCGTTTTTTATGGCGTCTTTCGTTTCGAACTCTTTCGTCGCGGTGGTGTTGTAACCGTTGGGGAAGCCTATTACGGTACAGACGGACAACTTATCGCCGACGTAGTCTTTTGCTTGTTTTACGTAAGCGGGCGGAATACATACCGACGCCGTTTTATACTTCATTCCGTCGTCGCAGATTGCTTTAATTTCATCCCACGTCGCCGTCTGGCTCAACAAAGTGTGGTCGCATTTTGCAAGAATTTCTTTAATTTCCATTCATTTACCTCGCTTTAATCGTTAATTTTCTTTAATATCGCGCTGAATATCATATCGAAAGCGACTTCGTTATGTCCGCCTTCGGGAACTATGATATCGGCTACTCTTTTAGACGGTTCGATAAACATTTCGTGCATAGGCTTAACCGTCGTAAGATACTGTTTTACTACCGAATCGAGACTTCTGCCCCTTTCTTTCACGTCGCGTAAAATTCTTCTTAAAATTCTTACGTCGGCGTCGGTGTCCACGAATATTTTTATATCGAGATTATCGACTATCCTTCTGTCTTCGAAAAGAAGTATCCCTTCGGTAATGATTACCCTTTTGCTTTCCGTTTCCACCCACTTGTCCGAACGAAGGTGTTTAGCAAAATCGTACGTCGGATGCACGATTTTTTCGCCGCGGCGAAGCATTTCGAGATGCGTAACGAACAAATCGGTATCGAAAGCGTTCGGGTGGTCGTAATTTATTTTAACTCTCTCTTCGTACGGCATATCGGGATTGTCTTTGTAGTAACAGTCCATTCCGAGCAACAACGCTTCTTCGCCGAACGCCTTGTAAATTCTGTTGGCGAGCGTGGTTTTTCCGCTACCCGTTCCGCCGCACAAACCGATAACGATTCTATCCATTGCCGTGTCCCTTCGCCTGCTCGGCTCTCTTTTTTAACCAACAACGACGGCACATAGCTACGTATCTGTCGTTGCCGCCGATGCAAACCTGTTCGCCCGTGAAAACGATATTGCCGTTGTCATCGAGTCTTGCGTTTACCGTGGCTTTCGCTCCGCATTTGCATACCGACTTAATTTCAGATATGGATTCGGCTATCTCGAACAATCTGCGACTACCGGGAAACAAATGTGTCGTAAAATCGGTCGCCAAGCCGAAGCACAATACGGGGACGTTGAAGTCAATAACTATCTGTCCGAGTTCGTCCACCTGTCCGGGCGTAAGGAACTGACATTCGTCCACTATAATAACGTTGCAGTCTTCCTTATAGTTTTCGACGTACGTTTTATACAAATCGACGTCCGAAGAAACAGTAATCGCTTCTTCCTGCAAGCCTATGCGGCTTTTTACTATCGTAGCACCGTCCCTGTCGTCCACAGACGGTTTAAGGAGCAGAACTTTCATACCCCTTTCTTCGTAATTAAACTTCGTAATCAACGCTTGCGCCGTCTTTGAACAACCCATCGCGCCGAACTTAAAATACAGTTTTGCCATCGTTACCTTCTTTTATTGTACTATGTCGAGAACGAGCGGTCTTTCTTCGGGCTTTTCGTCTCTTATTTCCGTCGACGATAAAAACTTTTCTACGGCGGGTTCTAATTTTTCTTGGTCGGAAGTGAACATTTCTGCTATAATATCGCCTTCTTCCACAAAATCGCCCGTCTTTTTCTGCAAAATTATTCCCGCGCCGTAATCTATTTCGTCTTCTTTCTTATTTCTGCCTGCGCCGAGCATAAGGCTTGCTATGCCGTATCCTTCTGTATCTACCCTGTAGATATATCCCGTTTTTTCGGCGTAAACGTATTCTCTTATCGGAGCTTTAACCAAAAGCGTGTCGTCGTTAAGACAATTTTCGTTTCCGCCCTGCGCCTTAATCATTTTTCCGAACGTAGCCAATGCGCTTCCGTCAGTAACAGCCTTGCTGACCATATATTCGCATTCGGGCAGAGTGCCTTTGCCCGCAAGGAACAACATATCAGAAGCAAGGAAAACGCAAAGTTCTTCCAAATCGGCGGGTCCGTTGCCTTTTAAGGTGTCGATAGCTTCGATGACTTCGAGCGAATTTCCGATAGCGTTGCCTAACGGTCTGTCCATATCGGTGATAAGGGCGAGCATCTTTTTGCCTGCCGCTTTGCCTATATCGACCATAGCTTTTGCCAGAATTCTGCTTTCTTCCACCGTTTTTGCGAAAGCTCCGCTCCCCGTCTTGACGTCCAGAACTATACAGTCGTCGTCGGCGGCGAGTTTTTTGCCCATTATGCTTGACACGATAAGCGGCAAACTGTCGATAGTCGCCGTCACGTCTCTTAACGCATAAAGTTTTTTATCGGCGGGCGCAAGCTCTTTACTCTGTCCGACGATACAAATTCCTATATCGTTGACGGTTTTTATAAAATCTTCTTCACATAAATCGGTCTTAAATCCGGGGATAGCTTCGAGTTTGTCTATCGTGCCGCCGGTATGACCCAAGCCCCTGCCGCTCATTTTCGCTACTTTTACGCCGAGCGAAGCCACTATGGGAGCAACTATAAGACTCGTCTTGTCGCCTACGCCGCCCGTAGAATGTTTGTCGACGCGGATACCTTTAATAGCGGAAAAGTCGAGTTTCGTTCCCGAATCTCTTACCGCAAACGTAAGGTCGCGGGTTTCTCTCGTGTTCATTCCTCTGAAATAAATCGCCATAAGAAGCGCAGCCGCCTGATAGTCGGGGATAGAACCGCCGACGTAACCCGATACGAAAAAGTTGATTTCTTCCGTCGAAAGACGCTTTCCGTCGCGTTTCTTCTTGATGATATCGAACATTCTCATAATAATTCTCCGTTTTACGTTTGTTGCGTGTCATACGGCACGCAACAAACGATTTCTGTAATTTTGTTACGATTACCTAAAACCGTGACCGTTTTATTATATTTACGCTTATCTCATTCCCTTGTCGTAAGGAATACCTTCCGCTTTCGGAGCGCGAGATTTCTGAGATGTAAACGCAAGAACTATAAGCGATACTATGTACGGCAACATATTATAAACCGTTCCGTTAATACCGGAATTTGCAAGAAAATCTATTCCGTTATAAACGTTACTCAACGCTCTGAATACACCGAACAGCAACGCCGCAAGCGCAATTTTTATCGGTTTCCATTGACCGAATATCATAACAGCCAAAGCCAAGAAACCTGCTCCCGCTACGCCGTAATTAAAATGCCATGTACTGTTTGCCGCAGCTATATATATAATGCCTCCCAAACCGCCTAATATGCCTGAAATAATTACGCCTGCATATCTCATTTTATAAACGTTTATACCTACGCTGTCGGCAGCTTGCGGATGTTCGCCGCAGGAACGTAATCTTAATCCAAAACGTGTTTTGTATAGCAATATCGTCGCTACAATAAGAAGTATAACGGCTACGACTATAAAATAACTACATTCCATTTCCCCTATTTGGAAAATAAACGCTTTACGTTGCTGAATGTAATCGAGTTTAGCCGAGAAGTCGTTTCCGCCGCTTCTCGAAGTATTAAACGCTTTAATGATGACGGTAGCCGCGGCAGTAGCCAGCATATTTAACGCAGTACCCGCCAACGTTTGATCCGCCTTGAAATTTACGCAAGCAACGGCAAGTAGCAATGAAGAAACAGCCCCGGCTAACGCGCTTACAAGCAAAACTAAAATTACTATTAACGCAGGCGCCATTCCGGCAGGCAATAACACCATAGTCATTGCTCCGCCCATTGCTCCAAAAACCATTATTCCCTCAAGTCCAATGTTGATAACGCCGCTTCTTTCAGAAAACATACCGCCCAACGCGACCAAAATTAAAACGGCTGCATAAATTAAAGTATATTGAAGTAACAGAGTCATTATTCGTTTACCTCCTCTTCTTCCGTTTTTACAATTTCAGCCTCGGCTACACTCTCAACCACAGTTTCTGCGGCCTTTTCATCCGAACCTTGAGCCGTCAGTTGAGCTTTCGTCTTTTCAACTTTTTTCGCCAATCTTCTCTTCAAAAACTCTTTAAAGTACAATACGAAAGCGCATAAGTAAATTATCAATGCAACCATCAAGTCAGCCACTTGGGGATTGTAATAACGCGTATCTATGTATTGTCCGCCGAGAGTAATATGTTCTACGAAAAATCCTGCAAAAATTACGCCTATAGGATTAAGTCCGCCTAAAAACGCTACCGCTATTCCGTTAAATCCCATCGCGGGAACCGAACTTGCCGTTTTATAATTTTCTATTCCCGTAAGATAGAAAAAAGCGGCGGCTAATCCTGCTAATGCTCCCGATATAGCCATCGTAAGAATAATATTGCGTTTATCTTTCATTCCGGCATACTTAGCGGCAAATTTATTATTGCCCGTTGCTTTTAATTCGTAGCCGAAAGTCGTTTTCGTCAATACGATTTGCACAATTATTGCGACAATTATCGTTAAAATTATAGCTATCGTAACGTATTCGTTATTGTTAAATAGTTTGTCTAAACCTATATTCGGAATAAGAGACTCGGGAGAAACGTTCTTTATATTATAAGTTTCGGAAAGACTCGGGTTCATTACTTTGCCTAAAATCAAGTTGGTCAAGTACAACGCAATCCAATTCGTCATTATGCAGGCAATTACTTCGTTTACGTTAAAGAATGCCTTAAATACGCCGCTCAAAGCACCCCACGCAGCAGCTACGAGTACCGATAATAAAATACATACGTACCAAGGCAAATGCCAAGCAAGCGCCGCATATAAAGAAATGCAAATTCCTATGCAATACTGTCCGCCCACACCTATATTAAATAAGCCTGCTTTGTATGCGAACAATACAGATAAACCGCAAACAATCAAAGGTACGCTCTTTACTATGGTTGAACCGAAGTAATATTGCATCAATTTAGGATTATTCGAAAAGTTAAAGAAGTTTTTTAAAATCGTTCCTATTGCCTTTCCTGCGTTAGGCGCATTTATGCATAACAAAACAATGTACCCGAGCAATATGCCGAATATAGCACATAAAATTGAAGACATAATGGTTTGCGTCCCGTCTTTTTTTATAAACGTAAGCATTTTAGCCTCATTCCCGTCTTCTGCAACGAAAAGCGAGCGGAACCAATTCCCTATCTTGCTGAAAAATGCTTTGCATTTATTCTCTTTCATCTTTCGGTTCCTCCTTTGTATCACGTTTCGCACCCGCCATATAAAGACCGAGTTCTTGCGGCGTAGTTTTTTTCGGATCGAGTTCTCCTACGATTTCTCCTTCGTACATTACGAGAATTCTGTCGGAAAGGTTCATTACTTCGTCGAGTTCCAACGATACAAGCAATACTGCGGACCCTTCGTCTCTTTCCGCGACTATCTGTTTGTGTATGTACTCTATTGCGCCTACGTCAAGACCGCGAGTAGGCTGTACCGCTATAAGTAATTTATGCGGTTTGTCCATTTCTCTCGCGACTATCGCCTTTTGTTGATTACCGCCCGACATAGAACGAACGACTGTGATCGGACCTTGACCGCTTCTTACATCAAATTTATTTATTAACTTGTTTGCATATTCGCGTACGGCTTTTTTCTTTATAAAACCGCCTTTTTGGAATTGCGGTTCCCAATATCTTTGCAACACCATATTTTGTTCCAACGTATAATCGAGGACTAAACCGTGTTTGTGTCTGTCTTCGGGAATATGACTCATTCCGCTTTTGCTACGAGCTCTTATTGACGCTTTTGTTACATCTTTTCCGCCCAAATACACTCTGCCTTTCACATCAGCGTTTGGATCGAGAGAATCTTTCTTGTCCTTGTTGAATACAAGTATGATTTTATTCCATATCGCCACGCTTTTAGTCGCTATGCTTCCGCCTACTCGTTTCCACCATTCGACGAAATTTTTTCCGAAAGTTTTTAAGCCGTAAACTATCTTTTCTCCCGTTTGAACGAAAAAGGCTCTCGCTCTTTCTTCCTTTTTGTATTCGGAAAGTTTCTTCCGCTGCGGTTTCTCTTCCTCGTTTTCTCCTACTTGTTCTTCTACGTTCGGAGCGAGTTTTTCAAGTCCGGTAAGTCCGTAAACGAGTTCGGTTTGTCCGTTGCCGTCGATACCCGCTATACAGACGATTTCTCCCTCTCTTACTTGAAAACTTACGTCTTTTACAGCGTATTTTTTATGAATTTTGCTTTTAACGCATAAGTTTTCTACTTGTAAAACAACGTCTTTCGGTTTCGCTTCTTCCTTATCGACGGCAAACTTAACTTGCCTGCCTACCATCATTGTGGAAAGCTCTTCTTTTGTCGTTTCTTTTATATTAACGGTTCCGATATATTTACCTTTACGAAGTACGGTACATCTGTCGGCTACCGCCATTATCTCATTTAATTTATGCGTAATAAACAATATCGATTTGCCTTCTTTCGCAAGGTTACGCATAATTTCCATAAGTTCGTCGATTTCCTGCGGAGTAAGTACTGCGGTAGGTTCGTCGAAAATAAGGATTTCGTTATCCCTATAAAGCATTTTCAATATTTCTGTACGCTGCTGCATACCTACCGTAATATCCTCTATTATTGCATCGGGATCAACCTTTAACCCATACTTTTCACTTAAATCGACAACTTTTTGTCTCGCTTCTTTTTTTGTTAAAAATCCTGCTTTACACGGTTCAGCCCCAAGAATTATATTATCGAGAACCGAAAAAACCTCCACCAACTTAAAATGTTGGTGTACCATTCCTATTCCGAGGGCGGTGGCGTCGTTAGGATCCTTTATTTTTACTTCTTCCCCATTCTTTTTTATAACACCTTTTTCGGGAGTATAAAGTCCGAATAATACGCTCATCAGCGTAGATTTACCGGCTCCGTTTTCCCCTAACAACGCATGAATTTCACCTTTCTTTAATTGTAACGTAATGTCATCGTTTGCAATTATTCCCGGAAATTCCTTTGTTATATGGAGCATTTCAATGATATAGTTATTATTCATATGCCTCTATTTGTATATAATTTTAACAAAGGGGAAGGCGGAACCGCCTTCCCCCTCTTTGACTAAAAATCAATCGTTGAGATTAGCCTTTGATGTTACCTAAAACGTTCACTGTGATAGTGGTTTCGGGTTTTTCAACGGAGATATCGTTACTTACGGTGATTTCGCCATTATAAAGTTTAGCAACCAACGCTTTATAATCGTCTTTAGTAAAGGTAGTCATCGACCAAGTATCCATCGGCAACTGAACGTAGTTGACGGAAGGATCGGTAGCGGAGATGAGTCCCATCGTAGAAATTTTCGAAGAGTAAATAGACCAATTGCCTACGACAGTATTAGCGAGTACGGTCTTAACGGTAGCAGCAAGACCTTTCATCGCGGAAGTAATACAAAGACCGTCTTTATATGCATTGATGATGGCACTCTGGTCAACGTCAACGCCTATTACTTTACCACCGTTCACTTTTACGGCAGCTTCGCACGCGGAAGTGAAGATACCGCCACCGCAAGCAAATACAGCCTGAACGCCTTTTTCTCCGTACCAAGTATCCATAACGGCAGTAATATCGGAATCTCCGTAGAATTGTCCGCCATAGATATATTGAATGGAAACTCTATCGGTCTTAGACATTTCTTTAGCCGCAAAGTCGGCACCTTGTACAAATCCAAAGCCGAAACGTTTAACAGCGGGAACACCTATTCCGCCCAAGAAACCTAACTTTTCATAGCCTTCTTTAACAGCGGCGTATCCTGCCATAAAGCCTGCAAGTTCTTCTTGATATACAAATGAAGTAACGTTTGCGGGAAGAACGTAGCCTTCGCTGAAATCTCCCGCGCCTACGTCAAGAGCCAAGAAAGTAACGTTGGGGTTAGCTCCTGCGGTGGCTTCAATCGTTGCGCCAAAAGCATAACCGGGCATAACTATTACATTATAACCTTCAGCTATAGCGGTATTAACGGAAGCAACACGAGCTTCAGTGCTATCTCCTGCCGGCTTATAATACTTGAACTGTATAGAAAAAGCCTCACAGAATTCTTTGCACGCCTCGTAAGTGGTTTGGTTAAAGGATTGGTCGGTGATGTCGCCATAGTCTGTAATCATAGCCACTCTGTAGTTTTCATTGTACTTGATGTTTGCTTCGCCGTTTCCGGTACAAGCCGCAAGACCAAAGCAGCAAACTACCATAAGACAAGCAAATAAAGCAATTAAAACTTTCTTCATTTTTCTTCTCCTTATAAAAATTTAGATATTTAGTAATGCGTTTTTACGCACGACCATCATTTTTTCGGGAGCGGTCACTCCCCCTTACACTTTCGATTATAATTCATAGAAAATAAGCTGTCAATAGCAATTTTAAAGCTCGTCGATTAAAATATTTATTCAAAAATATTTTCTTCTAAGTATTGATTCTGCCTTATTTAAGTGGTAAAATTAGTTTGAATTTTTTCATTTGGAAGGTTGATTTCTATGGATGACAACAAAAAACTTTTAACGAAAATACAAATTCTTTTCGACGAAGGACTGGACGCAAAAAACATGCTGAAAGTAATGAAACTTATCGGAGCGGACGGTTTTGACGAAGATTATATTCGCTCTTTCAGACTTTGGAGCGACACTATGCCCCGCTCGGACGAATTTCCTTACACCGAAGCGCAACGCTATTACCATATTCTTTGGGAAGTAATCGACAGAGTTCCTATCGGAATAAACATAGACTTTGCCGTTCCTTTCCGCAGAATGATAGCGAAAAAACTCTTCAAGCGTTGCGGAAAAGGCTTTATAGCGAACGAAGGTTGCCGTTTTAACTACGGACACCTTATAGAAGTCGGCGACAACGTGACCTGGAACCATTGCTGTTATATCGACAGTAAAGGCGGCGTAACGTTCAAAGACTATTCCATGATTACCGAATACTGCAAGATATTCACCCACGGACATTCCGAAAGCGACCACATGGTACGCACCTACAAACCCGTCGTAATCGGCGAATACGCAAAAATTTATACCGCAAGCACTATTCTCCCCGGCGTAACCGTCGGCAAAGGCGGAATTGCCGCTACCGGAAGTATCGTAACGAAAGATATCCCCGATTTCACGGTAGTAGCCGGTATCCCCGCAAAAATAATGAGAGAACGCCGCACCGAAGGAAAAAATCCCGACGAATTTAATCATTACACCATGAAAAATAAACTCTATCAGGATAGCGAAGACTAAACGGCTTTTACCTTTCTCGTTTAATTTTCGCATGAAAAACGCCCCGATTTCTCGGAGCGTTATTTTTTTATCGGTTAGATTTAACGATTATTTGTTCTCTTCGTCGTTTTCGTTCTCGTCGGTTTCTTCCGAAAACTCGGCGAATTCGGTTCCGTCGGAAGCGGAAACGGCGGATACTACGGGTTGAGTAGTTACCTTAAAGCAAAGTTCGGTTTGCAATTTTTCCATTTCTGCGCGTTCTTCGTCGGTAAGTTCGTCCAAAGTGCCGTTGTGCATATGGTCGAGATAATATTTTACTCTTTTAAGTTTTTGCGAAGTCACTTTGTACTGGAACGAAGCGAACAAAGCTACCGAGATAAGTACTGCGATGGCTATACCCATAAGCAAACGAATAGTAAGCAAGACTTTCGCCACGTTGTCCGCTGCGGCGGTTACTTCCGCCACGGCCATAGTCTTCGTGCTGGGGTCTGCAAGGTTCATTTCGGTAAGATGTTCGCTTATAGCGACAGCGTTGTTTCTTATTGCGTCGCCTATTTGAAGCGAAGTTATCGCGTCGAAAGCGGAACTCGTTCCGTTTACTTTGTTTATATCCTGATAAGCCTTGAATACGTTAATATACTGATCGTAACCTACTCCGGAAAGTACCCATCCGATAATTCCTACGCCCAAAGCTCCGCTGATTTTTCTTACGAGAGTCATTATACCGGAATAGTTGCCGGTGGGACGTTCTCCGGTAGCGAGTTCTACCACGTCGAGAGTATCGGGGAATACCATCCAAGGTACCATCTGAGCTCCGCCGAAGCCCAAGCCCATAATAAACGCAACTATCGGTATTACGATAGGCGGACACCATTGCGGGTCGAGCACGGCAAGCAGGATACCGCCGATTATATAGAAAGGCAAACCTACGCGGAACGCGAACGCTTTACCCTTTTTGTCGATAAGGACTCTTACGAGCGGGAAAGCGCAAACAGCCGCTACCATCAAAGGAGCCACGATAAACATCGAACCGAATTGCATCTGCATAAATCCGAGATCCAAAACGACGCCCTTCCAAACGTGGGTAGCATAGTACGCAGCCAAAGCCGAAAGCATATCCATACAAGTGAACGCCGAAACGTACATTATTATATGCCAACGATAGGATTTGTTTTTGAAAGGAGTAATGTATCCCTTGAAAAATTCCTTGATATCGAACTTCTTTCTCGGACCGGTTTCGGTAATACGTTCTTTCGTGAAAAGTCCGGTGCAGATAAGTCCGCCGCCGAAAAGCGTACCGAATACGGCTACCATAATAAGCCAGAACGCCGTGGAAGACAT
>CAZUJW010000040.1:0-16635 GCA_964620655.1 uncultured Christensenella sp. | reverse complement strand
TTGAACCACCAGCCGGACTGGTGGTTTTCTTTAGACGATTTGATATCGTCTAAAATAAAAAAGAGTCGCGTCTTTGCGACTCTTTTCCCATCCTTTTCATATTGTCAAATGAGTTCGGAAATTATGGAATTCTGAACGAGAATATACTTTTCATCAATCATAACGTAACCGTTTTCTATATTTATATAATTCTTGATTTTATTTAATTTTGTAGCGTATGCCACCAAAAAGTCTTCATTATATCTATTGCAGTAATCTTTAAGGTTAAGTCCCTTACACGTTCTTAACGCAAGCATAACGTACTCTTCTTTATCGTCCGCCAAGGAATATTCTCTTTCCGTTATTTGCGAACCATTCCCACTGTGAAGACCGTTTATGTATGCGTCTATATTTGCAGAATTATAATATCTCGCTCCGTCAACGTAGGAATGGGCAGACGCCCCCACTCCGTAATAATCGGTCATATTCCAATAGGAAGAGTTATGTTTCGATTCGTATCCGGAGCGAGCAAAATTGCTCACTTCATATCGAATAAATTCTTTTTCTTTACATGTTTCTATTACTTCTTCATATTGCCTAATTACTTCATTTTCGGTAGCTACGGATACAGATTTATTTAATATCAGCTTCTGTAAAGGCATGCCGTCTTCCACTTTGAGCATATATGCCGAAAGGTGTTTTACCCTATCCAAAATTATCGATAAATCTTTCTTAACGTCCTGATTTTCGGTCAAGCCTATTATTAAATCCGCACTCACGTTGTCGAAGTATTTATTTGCCTCGTCAAGGCAACGCAACGCTTCGGCTGAATTATGTAACCTTCCTATTTTTCTCAACAACTCGTCGTCGAGAGTCTGCACTCCCACGCTTACCCTGTTTATACCTATTTCTTTATATTTGCCGAAATCGGCGTTTGAATTCGGATTAACTTCTATGGTAAATTCCCGTATATCGTTATCGAAACTTTTGTATACGGCGAACGCAATCTTTTCTATAAGTTCAGGCGGCAAACTGCTCGGAGTTCCGCCGCCTATATATACCGTTTTTAATTTCTTGTTTTTTGATCTTTCGCCTACCGATTTTATCTCCGAGATAAGCTCTTCGACGTATTTTTTCTTTATATCGTCGCTGTATTTACCGGAATAAAAATCGCAGTAAAGGCACTTCCTTTCGCAAAAAGGAATATGGATATACAAGCCGACGGGTTTCATTAGTCGTTATCTATTTTAAGAATCGACATAAAGGCTTCGCTCGGTATCTGCACCGAACCTATCTGACGCATACGCTTTTTACCTTCTTTCTGCTTTTCGAGAAGTTTCTTTTTACGAGTAATATCGCCGCCGTAACACTTTGCCAGCACGTCTTTTCTTAACGCTTTTACGGTTTCTCTCGCTATTACCTTATTCCCTATTGCCGCTTGTATGGGAATTTCGAAAAGCTGTCTCGGAATTACGTCTTTTAATTTTTCCGCAATTATTCTTCCCCTTGCGTACGCCTTATCTCTATGAACGATAATACTTAATGCGTCGCAAACGTCGCCGTTAAGCAACATATCAAGTTTTATTAGGTCGTCTTCGTGATATCCGTCGAATTCATAGTCGAGACTTGCATATCCTCTCGTTCTCGATTTCAGACTGTCGAAAAAGTCGTATACTATTTCGCTGAGCGGCATTCTGTATTCTATACGCACGCGGCTCGTGTCAAGATAAGTCAAATCGACAAAAACCCCTCTCTTTTCCTGGCATAAGTCCATTATAGAACCTACGTATTCCGGTGGCGTGAATATGTGCGCCTTTACGATAGGTTCTTCTATCTTTTCTATTTCGGTTACGCTCGGAAGTTGCGACGGATTGCTTACTTTCAGGACTTCTCCGTCGGTTTTCGTAACGATATAAGACACGCTCGGAGCGGTCGTTATCAAATCAAGATCAAATTCTCTTTCAAGACGTTCTTCGATTATTTCCATGTGCAGAAGCCCTAAAAATCCGCAACGAAAACCAAAGCCCAACGCCGTGGAAGTTTCGGGTTCGAATTCCAAAGACGCGTCGTTAAGATTAAGTTTTTCGAGAGCGTCTCTTAAATCGTTATATTTACTTCCGTCCGCAGGATAAACGCCCGCAAAAACCATCGGATTTATTTTTTTATACCCTTTAAGCGGTTCTTGAGCAGGTCTGTCGACGTGCGTGACGGTATCGCCTACCGATGTGTCTTTTACATTCTTTATACTGGCGGCAAGATAACCTACGTCGCCCGCTTTAAGGCTTTTTACAGGGTACATATTCGGTGCGAATACACCTACTTCCGTCACTTCGAATTCCTTTTTATTGCTCATAAAACGGATTTTGTCACCCGCTTTCAGCTCGCCGTCAACCACTCTTATGTTGCAGATAGCTCCTTTATAGTTATCGTACATACTGTCGAAAATAAGAGCTTTTAACGGTGCGTTTTCATCTCCCGAAGGAGGGGGCAGTTTTTCCACTATGTCGTCGAGTACCTGCTCTATATTAAGTCCTTCTTTCGCACTTATCAGCGGTGCGTCGGAAGCGTCGAGTCCTATTACGTCTTCGATTTCCTTTTTGACTTCGTCCGGTCGAGCCGATGGTAAGTCGATTTTGTTTATTACGGGCATTATTTCGAGGTCGTTATCCAGCGCAAGATACACGTTGGTCAACGTCTGAGCTTCTATCCCCTGCGAAGCGTCCACCACGAGAATAGCGCCTTCGCATGCGGCAAGGCTTCTGCTCACTTCGTAAGTAAAGTCGACGTGCCCCGGGGTGTCTATAAGGTTAAACGTATACTCTTCGCCTTTATATTTGTAGAACATTCTTACTGGCGTAAGTTTTATCGTAATTCCGCGTTCACGTTCTATATCCATAGAGTCGAGAAGCTGTTCTTTCATATCCCTTTCGCTCACCTGCCCCGTCTTTTCCATTATTCTATCGGCAAGCGTGCTTTTACCGTGATCGATATGCGCTACGATGCAAAAATTGCGAATATATTTCTGTCTGTCGTCCATATAACTCCGTATAATCCGATTAGTTTGTTAGATGACATATATTATATATAAAAATAAAAAAATAATCAAATAAATTTCAATTAAGGTATTCCTCTCCGAAGAATTTTAATGTATAATAGTACGGTAGGAGTAAAAATGGATATAAACACTGTAAAAAACAATTTTTCCAGAAGAGGTTTCTCTTTCAATTATTTTGAAACCGTCGACGACGCCCTGACGTTTATCGACGCCACCATTCCAAAACACTGTGCCATCGGCTTCGGCGGAAGCGAGACCGTACTCGAGATAGGACTTCTCGATAAATTACGGGACAGAACTTTACTGCACAAAACCCTTCTTCCCGAAGAAAACCCGACCGACCTTATGGACAGAATGAGCAGAGCCGATTGGTATGTTTGCAGTGCAAACGCCCTCTCTGAAACCGGCGATATAATAAACATCGACGGCAGAGGCAATAGGGTCGCAGCCACAATTTACGGTCCGCAGAATATTCTTATCGTCGCCGGAATAAATAAGATTGTACCCGATATTGCGGCGGGTATCGACAGAACGAGAAACGTTGCGTCTCCGAAAAACTGCGTACGCCTGAACAAGAAAACTCCTTGTGCCGTAACGGGAAAATGTAGCCGTTGCAACAGTCCGGACACTATTTGCAAAGCTACCGTCATCTTGCATCACCCCACTACAGGCAAAAACGTGTTTATAGTAGTAATCAATAAAAACTTAGGATATTAAAAATTTGGAGGTTAACAAAATGTGGTTATTCGACAGACCTATCGCGCACAGAGGTTTTCATACCGATATTAAAGTCGCCACCGAAAACTCTATGAGCGCTTTCAGACTCGCCATCGAGAAAGGATACAATATAGAAACCGACGTTCACCTTTTGAAAAGCGGCGAAGTAGTTATTTTTCACGATAATACTCTTTCCAGAGTATGCGGAAAAAACGTCGCTATAAAGAACCTTACTCTCGACGACATAAAAGGCGACGACTACCTTTTGCCTAACGGCGAACATATTCCCCTTTTCAGCGAACTTCTCGATATTATAGACGGCGAAAAAAACGGCATACTTTTGGAACTGAAATTCAACGGCATAAATTACGATCTCGAAAAAGCCGTGTACGAACTTATTAAAGGTAAAGAAAGTTACATTGCCGTACAGGCGTTTAATCCTTACACTGCTTATTGGTTCAAGGAACACGCTCCCGAATTTACTCGCGGAATGTTGTCCGATACCATAGTATTCCCCCTTACTTATGCTGTTTGGGAAAAAGGACAACCCGACTTCCTCGCGTACAATATAAAGTCTGTCGACGCTTGTATTCTTAACTTCGTAAAAAAGAAGAAGGCACACCTGCTTACCTGGACCGTACGCAAACCCGAACTGCTCGAAAAAGCGTACAAAGTGGCTGCAAATAACATTATCTTTGAAAAATTAAATCTCGACGAACTCGGTTTTGACAAAGATAAATTAAAACCTGTAGAATAATTAACATACTTTACCAAACTTTTTTGCGTTAGTTTGTCAGACTAACGCAAATACTATACGCGGAGGATAAGTTATGAAAAATACTTTTTTACTCGGCGTAATGATCGGAGCTGTAAGCACGACAATCGCTATGCAAAAATCTAAATGTAAAGCAATGTTACAAAAAATTACAAAAAAATAAGTCGTCGACTTTTACAAAGGTTTGACAAAAAAAATCAATTTTCGGTGTGAGTTCGATTAAAAAATCGAACTCATTCGCTATTGACTATATTCATATAGTATGTTAAAATAAACTATATATATTTATGGAGGGACAACAATGGTGAACGTTGCTACAAAAAATTACGATTCCGTCAATGTCAGAGAAAAAGACGTAGAAGCATACCGCGCTTTCGGATGGGTTCGCACAAACGATAAACCCGTAAACGTCAAGGAAGGAAAAAAAGCTCCGACCGTAGTTATGAAGAGAAAACTGCCCTACGGCAGAAATCCCGATTTGGCAAATTGTGAGAGAAAATATTTCAAACTTTATAAGAAGAAATACAGACAATTACCTATTCTCGGAATTCTCAGTTTCTTCCTTATGATTGCTTTCTTCGCAGTCGCAGTATTCGAATTGTATTTCGGCATCGGCGGAATAGTAGCTTCTTCAAAAAATACCGATGACGCAGTCGCTCCTACCGAACAAGGAGAGTCAACTGCCCCCTCTAATGCTGACGATACCGACGACAAGACGGCAACCGCCGATAAAAATACCGAAACCACCGACGACGCTAAATCAAACGGCATTAAGGATATTCTTAACAATATCAACGACAATTACGTCGCAAAATATCTCGATCCCCTGTTTAAGGACACCGTAGTATACATAGTCGACGAATCGGTAATCGTTACTGATGCCGAAACACAAAAGAGCTACGTTCCCAAAGGTGCGAAAATTGCAGTTGAAGAAAAGACCGACAGCGAAAAAACCGACGAAAAGAATCCTGACGAAGGAAAAACCGACGAAACGGTAAACACAAAAGAAGTCGAAGTAACCTCTGATTCTTATGTAAAAACCGACTCCGAAGGTAAAAAATACATTACTTTGGCAAACACGGCTAAACTCTTCTCCGTAGAAGCGTTTGCCGAATCTATGGGCATAGAAACGTACCTTACTGCTGAAATGTTCGTCGGCGTAGTAAGTTTGTTGCTCTTTATTGTCTTCCTTATTATCTTCTGTGAAATTGCTAAAATTAAGAAAAAACGTAAAGAAAATTTCGCAAAACTTGCAGATCTCGAATATGAAGCAAATTGTATCATTACCGATATGCGCAACAGAGATTACTCTCTTATGAGCCGCATGGAACGTAAGCAGGCAATGTGGACCAACATTATAGCCAACGGAATAAGACAAGCAAATGCGTCCAACGCAAATCTCTCCGACGACGATGACGACGATGAATAAAACTTAGTTTTTACAAAAATCAAGCGGCGAATTTTTCGCCGCTTTTTTTATAAAACAAATAGGCTGTTAAAAACTTACGTTTCTCAACAGCCCATTTTATTGCTATTTTTAAGGATTAGAACTTTTCTACGAGTTTAAGATCGATACCCTTTTCACCGAGTTTGATTACTTTTACCTTTACGACGTCGCCGATATTGACCACGTCTTCGACCTTATCTACTCTTTCTTTCGCAAGCTTGGAGATGTGAATCATGCCGTTCTTTCCGGGAGCAAGTTCTACCCACGCACCGAAGTTCATTATTCTCACTACGGGTCCTACGAATTCGTCGCCTACTTCGGGGTCTTTCGCAATAGCCATAATGGTCTTCTTCGCCTTAGCCGCCATATCGTCATCGGTCGAAGCTATGAATACTTTTCCGTCGTCGTCGATATCTATCTTAACGCCGGTATCTTCGATAATCTTATTGATTACTTTGCCGCCACTTCCGATTACTTCTCTGATTTTATCGGGGTCGATATTGAAGCTGATAATCTTGGGTGCGAACTTGGAAAGATGATTCCTCGTTTCCGGAATGACTTCGAGCATTTTGCCGAGAATAAATATTCTTCCTTCGCGAGCCTGAGCAAGAGCTGTACGCAAAATCTGTTCGTCGATACCCTTAATCTTGATATCCATCTGTATAGCCGTAATGCCTTCAGCAGTACCCGCTACCTTGAAGTCCATATCTCCGTAGAAGTCTTCGAGTCCCTGAATATCGCTCATAACAGAAATCTTGTGATTAGTTTCATCTTTTATAAGACCCATCGCTATACCTGCTACGGGAGCCTTAATGGGTACGCCTGCGTCCATAAGAGCCAACGTAGAACCGCATACGCTTGCCTGCGAAGTGGAACCGTTACTGCTTATTACTTCGCTTACCGTTCTTATAGCGTACGGGAAACATTCGTTGCTGGGGAGCACGGGTTCCAAAGCTCTTTCCGCCAAAGCTCCGTGACCTATTTCACGACGGCCGGGGCTTTTAAGGGGTTTGGCTTCGCCGGTGGAATACGGAGGCATATTGTAGTGGTGCATATATCTCTTGAAGGTATCGTCGTCGAGCCCTTCAAGTTTTTGCACTTCGGTAATGCTGCCGAGAGTAAGCGTGGTCAAAACCTGAGTCTGTCCGCGGGTAAACACGCCCGAACCGTGAACTCTGGGCAAAACGCCTACCTCACACCAAATAGGTCTGATATCTTTAAGTGTGCGTCCGTCGGGTCTTATTCCCTGTTCGCTGATACGTTTACGAACGAATTCTTTCTTCATCGCATACAAAACGTCCGCAACGTAGCCTTTTTCGTCGGGATAAATTTCCGCAAAGTGAGCCATGAGTTCGTCGTTGACGGCGTCCTCTCTTGCTTCTCTTTCCTGTCTGTCGAACGTGTCGTAGATATATGCGATTTTATCCGCAGAATATTCTCTTACTGCTTTTTCGAGTTCTTCGGGAGCGTGGCGAAGTTCGATATTTTGTTTAGGCTTGCCTACTTCCTTTTGAATTTCTTCTATCCAAGCGACGATTTTCTTAATTTCTTCGTGACCGAAAAGAATTGCTCCGAGCATTTCTTCTTCGGTGAGTTCGTTTGCACCCGCTTCAACCATCATAACTGCGTCTTTTGTTCCGCTAAGAGCAAGGTTAAGTCTGCTCTTTTCACGTTGAGCCGCGTCCGGGTTAATTACGTATTCGCCGTCTATCATACCTACCATTACCGATCCCGTAGGTCCGTTCCACGGAATATCGGATACGGTAAGAGCAATACTACTGCCGAGCATACCGAATACTTCGGGCGGAATGTTGGTATCTACGCTAAGCGCGGTAGCTACTACCGCTACGTCGTTAAATAATCCTTTCGGAAAAAGCGGACGGATAGGTCTGTCGATAAGACGGCTCGTAAGTATAGCCTTATCGGACGGACGTCCTTCTCTCTTCTTAAAACCGCCGGGAATTTTGCCCACGGCGTACATTTTTTCTTCAAAATCAACTCCCAAAGGGAAAAAGTCAATCCCCTCTCTCGGCGCTTTTGCCATAGTAACGTTGGTCATAACGACGGTGTCTCCGCAACGAATTATACATTCGCCGTTGCTGTGAGAGCAGTAACCGCCGATTTCGACGCTGACTTCTCTACCACCGATAGTAGTGGTAAAAATTCTGCTTTCTTTCATTTAGCCTCCTTGTTTGTTCGTCACCCGACGAACCTTTTATATAAATTTGTTAGATAACCTGAAATAATTTTTTCTTGCCGAAAGCGAATAGTAAAAATGAGGTTACTTCAACGGGAAGCAACCTCATTTCATCAATTACTTTCTCAAATTCAATTCGGCAATAATTGCTCTGTAACGTTCGATATCTTTTTTCTTCAAATATCCGAGAAGGTTACGTCTTTTACCTATCATTTTAAGCAAACCTCTGCGGGAATGGTGATCCTTCGGATGAGCTTCGAGATGTGCGTTAAGAGACGCGATTCTCTGAGTAAGTAAAGCTATCTGAACTTCGGGCGAACCGGTGTCGCCTTCGGTGCGAGCAAATTTAGCCATGAGTTCGGCTTTGGTCATTTCATTCATTGTTTTTTACCTCCGTTAATGAATATTAGTTCGCCTTAAACAAAGCCTGCGTCGTCGTTTTTTATATAAGGTTACGGCAGCCGCCTTGTCCAAGGTATTTTTTGACTTACATATAATAACACAGTATCGTTTCCGTGTAAACTGTTTTCACCCTTTTACTTTATAATTATAGACTCTTTTCAGTTTTAGTAACGGCTACACCTATATTTATAGTAGCTCCCGAAATGTTCTCTCCGCAATGGATATTCTTAAACACGTCGTCGTCTTCGGTATAGTGGTAACTGAACGATTCGTTAATATTCGTCTTATCAGGGTCATCGGCAGCCGTTCCTATGCTTCCGCCGTCGAAAGAACCTACTACCGTTCCGCAAACGTACGTATCCGCATGCGTAGCCGGATTATACTTTTCACCGCTTACGTTAACGGAGAACGACAATAAGTCTACGCTTACGTTCTTAATTTCTCCGCCTGCGTTCTTCCCTGCGTAACCGCCTATATACGCCTTAGTAACCGTCTTAGTTACGTTTACGTCTATTTCTGCGGTCAAATCAACGCCGTTTACGGTAGAATTTACTATTTTGCCTTCGTTCAGTCCCGCTATCGCACCTATATAAAGGACGTCGGAAGTAACGTTATCTGTGGCTTCGACTGTAATTTTTATTTTCGCAATCAGGTCTTTTATCGTGCCTGCGTTACGAGCGAACAAACCTATAAAACCGTCCGATTTCGTATCTTCGGATACGGTATAGTTGAAAGTAACCTTATATCCGTTGCCGATAAAAATTCCTTCGAAAGGTTTTTCACCGCTACCGATAGGCTTGGTTACGTCGATATCGTTTTTCAAAATTACCGACGCGGAAAAATCGGAAAGATTATGTAAATCGTCTTCACTGGAAATTTCTATCGGCCATTGAGCAAACAAATCGGTTTCTTGTCCGTCTTCCCACTCAAACAGCCCGTCGCCGTTTTCGTCGGTGTAACGTTTGGTTCCTTCCGCCGTATTAGCGTACCAACCGCAGAATATACTCTTTTTCTGCATCCAACTTTCGTCGCTTATTCCTTCATACGGGAACGAGAACGACTCTCCGAACTTTACCGTAACGGTCTTAAACAAAGCGTTTTCTTCAAAATAAAGATTAACGGTAACGTAAGTGGCTTCCCCCCATACGGAATAGATATTGACTTCGTCGCTATCGGTATACTCCCATCTTAATAGGCTCTTGCCTTTTGCATTCGTGAGCATTACCGTTCCGTCGGGGTCTAACGCCCACCCCGTGAACACGTACCCCGTACGTACAGGAATTCCCAAGGTATAGTCATCGTCGTAGCTTACCTGATAAGAAGTTTTTTCCCCTACAGCTATGTCGTAAATCAACGTAAATTTACGGACTTCCCATTCTGCGTAAAGATTTATTACCGTGTCGGAGAAAGACGGTTGCCACAGACCGCTCGTTTTGATAATAACGCCGTCGCTCGTCGTCTTCCAATGCAAGAAAGTTTTACTTCCGTCCGAATATACGGGAACGGTAAAGTTATAGCTGTCGCCGTAGTTTATCGTAATTTCTTTTTCTCCCGCAAAATCGACTTTCTTTTCTATGTTGAATATTATTCTGAACTCCGCGGGTTTCCATTTGCACGTAAGTTTTATGTTATACGGTATCTTATACGTATTAGTGAAGTCGATAAGATTGCCTTCGTCATCCAACCACCCTTCGAAAGAATATCCTTTTCTTACTGGGATATTTTCCGCTACCCATTCCGCGGTAATTTCGCCGCTTATACTACCCGAGGGTCCTGTTCCTGCCTGCGGTTCTTCACCGTCGGCATATCCGAAAGTAGCTTCGGGTTTTTCGGTAGCGATATCTATTATGTACTTATAAGACGACAACTTCCAGTCGCCTTTTATATCTGAAATTCTATCTTTCTGAATGTAAATAAACATTCCGTTATCGAACTTATCTCCGAAAGTATTATCGAAAATCAAAGGTATGCCGCCTTCGAGCTTAACGTAAAGTTTGTCGAGATTTTCGGCATATTTAAGAGAATAATCGGCTAATTTGCTTAACCTGCTCCCCAAAGTAAGTTTGGTAAGATAACGCCCGAAGAAAGCGTATTTTTCTATCTCGGTAATATAATAGGTTTTGCCGTCTTTTACGTACTCCGCACCTATTTCGATACTTTCGAGACTTCTGTCCGAACGAACGACCGAAGCGTATACGGCGGACGCATTGTCCGTTATTCTTAAAATAAGATTACCGTCTTCGCTTAACGCTAATTCGCCGTCGAATTCGGTTCTTAAAACGTTATCTTTCAAAACCGCATTGTTTCCGAAGAAAACGTCTATATTTCCGTCGGTGGCAGGAGCTATTATATATTCGGGCTGATACTTTTCGTATTCGCCGTCGCTAATCACGAACAAATCGTCGTAAGTTATACTATCGTTTATTTTTTCAAACTTTACGTACACGAGTCCGGGGACGTAAATTGCTCTCGAACTTACGCTTACTATCGACGACGGAATATAAATAGAGGCAACGTTACTGCGGAAGAATGCATAATCGGATATGTAAGTCACATCCGTTCCGTTCACGGAAGAATTTATTATATATTCCGTATCCATTCTGCCAGCAGGGTACATAAACAGAGTGTTATACTTTCCGTTGGAACTTTCGGAAGAGTACAGTACTCCGTCCACCGCAGCGTAAGATTTGTTTTCGCCTATCACGTTAAATTCTTTCAAAGCGTCGCAGAATAAAAACGCAGTCGGATCTATTTCTTCCGTCGCCGCCCCTATCGTAACTTTTTTGATATAATAACAGTTGGCGAACGCTCCTTTTCCGATAGATTTCAAATTGGAACTTTCGGGGATACCGAATTCGATAATGCCCGAATTAGCGAAAGCGTAATTCGCTACGGTAACAAGGTCTTTTTTCGCATAGAAACCTTTTTCTGTATCGTCTTTTGTACCCTTGAGATTGACGCAACCGTAAAAAGCATACGACCCTATATAGTTAAGTTTGTTATTTTCGCTTAAATCGAGTCTTGTAAGATATGAGTTATTCATAAATGCTCTTTCGGCTATTTTCGCCACCGTCGACGGCAATTTGAATTTTTCTTCTTCCCCGAGATACTTATAAAGAATATTGTTCGCTATTATCGTTTTGGATGCGAGTTTTTCTATATACGGAGTACCCGTAAACGCGTCGTCCAATATTCTTTCGAGTTTGCTTTCGCTCGGTATCGTTACGGAAGAAAGATAAATACAACCGTTAAACGCCTTTACTCCGATAGAGCTTACGTCGTAATTCCCGAGAGTCACGGGAATAATAAGTTCGGTTATCGACCTGTCAGCGCCTATTATTTCTATCGTCGTGGTAATAAATTCCGCAGAAGAATTTTCGTTGCGGATTTCTTTATATAAAAGCGTTCCTTGCTCGTTTATTCCGATATTGGAAATATCATCGACGTCGGTAGTAAACTTACTTTCGAATTCCGACAATGCGGCTATTCCCTCATATGCGGAAAGATACGCTTGCGACGTTACGATAACGCCGATATTTTCATTAAAGGCTTTACTCCCTATCTTAAACCCGCTTTCGGTCGGATTTACCGCCGTTAAGTTTACATAGTCTATGTGAGGACTGTCGAACGCATGAGAACCTATTTCTCTCAACGAAGCGGGCAATTCCATACCGCCCACCAAAGCGTCACGGAAAGCGTAATCATGAATTACTTTTATTCCGTCGAGAATTGCCACGGACGTAAGTTTCCCCGCGGGGTAAGCGATGAGTTCGTCCATATTGTAATTATACAATACGCCGTCGCTGACGGAAAAACGGTTAGAATTTATTCCGACGTCGATTTCTTTTAATCTCGAACAGTTACGGACGAAACCTTCACCTATTTCTTCCACTGTAGCGGGGATAAACAGTTCTTCGAGTGCGGTAGCTCCGTTTAATGCGTCTGCGTCGATAGCTATTACGTTAAGTCCGTCGTAACGTTCCGGAATAATCAGTTCTTTATCGTTTTTAACATAACTCGATACTTTACAACCGTAATGACCCGTAGCGGGGTTGGTATAGGGTGTATATTCCAAACCGAGTCTGCGCCAGGTTCCGTACAGAGTGCAGTTATTGACGGTTATTTTGTACGGGAAAGCGATTTTCTGCGCAGTAGCGTCTATTGCGTCTTCGCCGATAAGTTTTTCCGTCGTCCAACCGTCGAAAACGTATCCTTCTTTTTGCAATTCGGGTATGTCGCTTTCATAAAGTATATCGGTCTTTTTAGACCCGACCGAAACCGAACAGTTTGTTTCGAAGTTGACCGTCATTACGGCAGGTGTGCTCGAAGCTCTGTAAACGTGGCTCATATTCATCGTAGCTTTCGTAATAGACTGAGTATCTTTGAATTGCGGATTGTTACTGTCTGTCCATTCCGAAAAACTATTTCCTTCTACGGGTATCCATTCGATAGTGACTATCGTGCCTTCTTCGTAAGAAGCTTCGAAGTATTCGCCAGACACTTCAATCGGATCGGTAATCTGTTCGTCGTTTATTGCTATCGGCTTGCCGCCGTAAATTCTCAACGTGTATTTCGTTTTCGCCTTTGCTACCAATTTAATATTAAAAGAAGTTTGGCAGTTCTCGTAAAAAACTTTTATGACGTGAGTGCCTTCCTTGTTTAACTTACTAAGGCTGTCCGTCATTATCATGCTTTTTTCGACGCTTACGGTTTTCGTCGTATCGTCGCTGTACGTTACGTTAAGTCGCAAATCGGATACGTTGAATTCTCCGACATAAGCGGACGACGGTACCGTCGACGCATCGACGCTTATGAATTTTACGTATGTTTCGGTATCATTCGTTTTTTGTTCGGACGATCCCCCCGTGCATCCCGCAAGAAACAACGTAAAAATTAAAGAAATAACGACTGCCAGTAAAACTTTTTTTCGCATAATTACTCCGTAGAAAATAGTAATATATAATAATATAGCATAAATAAATCAGTAAATCAATAGCAAGCTGAAAAGAAACCGCCGTTTTTGCGTTTACTTTATAGCTCTATCAGTCTGAATTAAAAAAATATGCGGTGAAATTCTCTTCTACCGCAACAACTAAAACGTGAAAAACTCTTCTTTTTGTCGCAAAATCGTATCGATTCTGTCAACGTACTCGCGAAAACCTTTCGGGTCGGACAGTCTGTCTATGCGATTGCCTGTTATTTTTTTACTCATAGCTCCCGCACCAGAGCCTACTACGGATATGCTTTCTTCCATCATATCGACGTTATAAACGCATTGTTTTTTAGGCAGACAATATCCTACGTTTTCGAGATTATCCGCCATATTCTTTTGCCTGTACATATAGTATGGCGAATATCCCGCTTCGTATAATTTTTTCATGGCGAAATCGCCCATAGCCTTTATAAGTCCGTCGGCTTCCTTTACCGCACCCGATAACGTAAGGACCGAACCCCTTTTCAGGCTCAAAGTATGAACGGTAATATTTTCGGGACGCAAATCCAAAGTTTTTTTTAGGCTGTCGTCAAAATCGTCGAAACTTTCTTCGGGCAGTCCCGCTATCAAATCCATATTCACGTCAAATCGCCCGCGGACTTTCTCGTATGCGGAATAAATATCGTCGACGGTGTGTTTTCTTCCTATCAAATCGAGGGTGGCTTGTCTGAACGTCTGCGGATTTACCGATACTCTCGTAACGTTGTTGCGGAGTAACGTATCAGCTATCTCGTCGGTAATTACGTCGGGACGTCCCGCTTCCACGGTAAATTCGACGTTATATTCTTTAAGCGGGTTTAACACCTTATCGAGATATTCTGCTCCCAAAGCGGGCGGCGTTCCGCCTCCAACGTAAACGGAAGTAACTTTCTTATTCGCTCTTTTTACGAGTTCTTTCGATAATTCGATTTCCCTGACCAAAGATTCGGTATAAAGCGGAATTTCTTTTTTTACCCGCCCTATTTCGGTACTTATAAACGAGCAATAAGAACATCTCGTCGGACAAAACGGTATATTCACGAATAACGCTACGTTGTCGTCGGAAGAATTTTTATATCCCTTTTGATTTTTCACGCAATCTCTTACGAGTTTCGCTCTTGCGGGTTCGACGTGGAATTCGTCTATAAGGTATTCGTAAGGATTGTCCGTCTTTTCGGAAAGTTCATAATATAGTTTAGTCGGTCGCACTCCCGTAAGACTACCGTACGGCAATTTCTTGTCGAGTTTTTCCGATAAAAAATCGTAGAGGAAATTTTTTATAAACCGCTTCGTGAATTTTTTATATACGCCTATATCCGAGTCCGAAATTTCAAAAGACTTTTCCGCATTGCCGAAAACGTCGCTTTCTATCGAGCAAATAAACTTACCGTCGGAATAACGACAACTCCATTTAAGATAACTATCCGCGTCGACGTCTATTTCTATAAACGGAACGAATGCTCTCGGGATATCCTGAACGTCGTTCAGATAATCGTATTCGGCGGGTATAAGTCTTAATTTCATATCTCGTAATTTATCGGATTGTTCAGTCTTTCGTAACTAAGAGAAGTTTCTTCGCCGTGCCCCGACAAAACTCTGTATTCACCCTTTAACGAGAAGAGCTTACATAACGACTTTTTCATATCGGAATAACTTCCGCTCGGAAAATTCGTCCTACCGTAACTTTCTCGGAACAAGGTATCTCCCGAAAAAATAATATCATCTATTATGTAGCACACGCTACCTTTTGTATGTCCGGGAGTAGCGATTACGCTAATCGGTATATTATATAATTCAAACTTTTCGCCGTCTGCGACAGTCTTGTCCACACATATTTCCGATAGCTTTTCAAGCCCCATATCTTCGGCTAAATTGTTTTCCGAATTGAGCGAATCGGCGTCGTCTTTACCTATAACTACGTATGCGCCGTATTTGTCCGACAATTCTTTTACCGCAAGTATATGGTCGAAGTGCGCATGGGTAAGTAAAATAGTTACGTTTTTGATGTTATTAGCGGACAAAAACGTATCTATAGCTACAAAACTCCCGCCCGGATCGACTACAATCGCATTGTCTGCGCCGGCGAGAATTATATAGCAGTTTGTCTGTAAATAACCTACCTTTAAGGTCTTGACGGTCATAACTTTTCGTACTCCGCCGCAACGGCTCTTAAAAATTCTTCGCTGTTTACGGCGTGACTTTCGCCGTCGAAAAGCGCAACCAAGTCTTTCGTCATAGTGCCTTTTTCTATCGTCGAAACGGCGGCTTTTTCGAGCCTGTCGGCAAACGCCGCAAGGTCGGGCAGATTATCTAATTGCGCTCTCTTTCTTAACGCTCCCGTCCAGGCGAATATTGTAGCCATGGAGTTTGTGGAAGTTTCTTCCCCTTTGAGATATTTATAATAGTGCCTTGTTACCGTACCGTGAGCAGCTTCGTATTCGTAGTTCCCGTCGGGAGAAACGAGCACGGAAGTCATCATCGCCAGCGAACCGAAAGCCGTCGCTATCATATCGCTCATTACGTCGCCGTCATAATTCTTGCACGCCCATATCATACCGCCGTGCGACTTAATAACTCTCGCCACGGCGTCGTCTATCAGAGTATAAAAATACGTTATTCCCGCTTCTTCAAACCTTTTTTCGTATTCGTTTTCGTAAATTTCGCGGAAAATATCCTTAAATCTGTGGTCGTATATTTTGCTTATAGTATCCTTCGTCGCAAACCATAAATCCTTTTTTACGTCCAAAGCGTAATTGAAACAACTGCGGGCGAAACTTCTTATGCTTGCGTCCGTGTTATGCATCGTCTGCACTACTCCCGCTCCCGAAAAATCAAAAATGGTTTTCGTTTCTCCGTCGGGTAATTTCAGTTCTGCTTTTCCGCCCTCGCTTACGTAGGCTTCCACTCCGCCGTATACGTCGCCGTAAGCGTGACGAGCCACAATTATAGGTTGCGTCCAGCCGGGAATATACGTTCTTAATCCCCTTACCATAATAGGTTCTCTGAATACGGTTCCGTCCAGCATGGAACGTATCGTGCCGTTGGGGCTCTTCCACATTTTACTCAGTTTATATTCTTCCACCCTCTGAGC
>CAZUJW010000039.1:0-17042 GCA_964620655.1 uncultured Christensenella sp. | reverse complement strand
TTCACACCGAAAAGAAAGTAAAAAGCTAATCTTATAATAAAAAACGGAATAGAACGCATATCTATTCCGCCTTAATCATTGTATCCTTAACTCAAAACCGTGGGTTTTGAACTTCACTGCCGTGAGTCTTCTTCACTACCGCAGGGCGGTAACTTCACTCTGACTAAGGCAGAACGTCACTGTCACTATGCGATAACTTCACCTGCTATTTAATTTCGGTTTCCGCATTTTCGTCTACCACGTCGGATTTCTTCGGCAGGACGATAGCGGCTATCAGGCAAGCCAAAGCTCCTATTTTTGGGTCGTATTTATTACAGTTTCGTGACTACAGCGCCTTCGCGAGTATCTTTTACTTCGTAGCCGAGAGAGTTTATTTTGCTCCTTATTTCGTCGGCGAGAGCGAAGTTTTTATCCTTTTTCGCTTGCTTTCTTTCTTCGATTAAAGCGGCGATTTCTTCGGGAACATCGGTTTTCGTTTCTTCCTTTGCGGCGGGAGTTACTTTGTCGAGAGAGAGTCCCAAAATTTTATCGAATTTCAGAGCGAGATTATATATATCGTTGCTTTTCGGTTCTTTAAGCATATTGAATACCACGCCTAAGGCAAGGGGAATGTTTATATCGTCGAAAACGGCGTCTTCAAACTCTTTTTCGTATTTTTTTAAGGTTTCTGCGGGGATTGCGTTTTTACCGCCCTTATGGGAATATACGGCGTTGTTTAAGCGTTCGCGGCTTATTTTGGCGGCGTTCATTCCTTCGAAAGTGAAGTTGAGTTTCTTTCTGTAATGAGCGTTCAGGCAGAAGAAACGGAAATCGAGCGGGTCGTAGCCCATAGCGGCGAGCTGGTCGAGAGTGTAGGTGTTGCCGAGAGACTTACTCATCTTTCCGCCGTTGACCAACATAAATTCGCCGTGCATCCAATAGTTTACCGTTTGTTTTCCCGCAAGAGCTTCGTTCTGCGCTATCTCGTTTTCGTGGTGGACGGGGACGGCGTCGATGCCGCCGGTATGAAGGTCGAACACTTCGCCGAGGTACTTACGGCTCATTGCCGAACATTCTATGTGCCAACCGGGGAAACCCATTCCCCACGGGCTTTCCCACTGCATAATATGGTTTTTATCGGCTTTTTTCCAAAGGGCAAAATCGGCGGGGTGACGTTTTTCGGAGTTTTCCTCCACGCGTGCGCCCGCTTCCTTTTCTTCTATCGATTGACCCGAAAGTTTTCCGTACGACGGGAATTTCGATATGTCGAAGTAAATGCCGTCGCTTATTTCGTATGCGAAACCTTTTTCCAGAAGACCTTCGACGAACTTTATCATATCGGGGATATGGTCGGTGGCTTTTGCGATTATTTCCGGACGCCCGATGTTGAGAGCGGCTATATCCTTAAAAAATACGCCGGAAAAGTATTCCGCTATTTCCCACGGAGTCTTTTTTTGCTCGCGGGCGGATTTCTGCATCTTGTCTTCGCCGTCGTCGCCGTCGGAAAGAAGGTGTCCTACGTCGGTAATGTTCATTACGCCTTTAATTTTCCAACCGTTATAACGGAACGTTCTGCGAACCAAATCCATAAAAACGTAGGTACGCAGGTTCCCGATGTGGGCATAGCTGTAAACGGTCGGTCCGCACGAGTACATCGTCACGAGATTGGGTTTTATAGGAATAAACTCTTCTTTTTTTCTTGTAAGCGTGTTATAAACTTTCATATATTTCTCCGTATTCAGTCTGTTTTATTCGGGGATCCTTCTTCGATTTCCTGCGAGATGGAATATCTGCAAGGGTGCATGTTCAGTTTTTCTTCCACCGAAGACAAACGGTGGTTTATTCTGTCGAATTCTTCCAGCACGGGGTCGGGAAGTTTTTGGTCCATGTCGAGATACTTTTCTCCGCGCATTCTTACCACTCTTCCGGGTACGCCGACGACGGTGCAGTGGGGCGGAACGTCTTTAAGCACGACGCTGCCCGCGCCTATTTTACTGTATTCGCCGATAGTGACGGGTCCTAAAATTTTAGCTCCCGCACAAATCATTACGCCGTCTTTTATGGTAGGGTGTCTTTTACCTACGTCTTTACCCGTGCCGCCGAGAGTTACGCCCTGATAGATGGTGACGCCGTCGCCTATTTCGGCGGTTTCTCCTATTACGAGTCCCACGCCGTGGTCGATAAATACCCCTTTACCGATTTTTGCCGCGGGGTGAATGTCTATACCCGTATTTTTTCTTGCTCTCGCCGAAATCACGCGGGCGATAAAAGTATGTCCGCGAAGATAATAGCGGTGCGCCTTTCTGTATGCTCTCAAAGCGCGGAATCCGCCGTAAGTAAAATAAATTTCTATTTTGCTTTTTGCCGCAGGGTCGCGTTCCATCGCCGCCTGCAAATCGCTTTTTAACGTGTCAAACATAATCTATACTTATTCCGTCGTTCTTAAAAGGTGAAGACGGTTCTTAATTTTTTCACTTTACACCAACTTTCTCAACGTGTCTTCGTCAGTGTACATCGGGTCGTTCATTGCCTGTCGGGGTTTGTTGCCGGAGGGAACGTAAGTGGGACGGCGTTTTAACCTGTTTTTGAATAACAACGGTAAAATCATCATAATAAGGCTTATCGCCGCGGGCAAAAGCATAAGTATGCTTATTCCGGCAGTGGCGTCGGCGTTTGTCATAAATCCTTCCGCGTCGGTAAGGTTGGAGAAATACGCTGATATCGCTCCGCCGAAATCGGTACCTTCCATAGTCGCCATCGCCGGACCGAACAGCATCAGCACCGACGTAAGGAAGCTTATAAAGGTAATCGCATGCAGTCTTCTCGATGTGTAGGTGAAAAGTCTTATTATGTTTATAATAACGTTCACTACGGTGAGAATGAAAGTGACGAGCAAGAATATTATCGTGCCGTACGTTCCTATATGGCGGAAAATAACCGAACGGTCGAAATTACCGTCTTCGTCTTTCTTTATTACAAGAGCTTCTCCCTTAGTCCCCGAGAAAAGACAGATATAGTAGTAGCTGTCCCCCTGGAAAAGTTTGTTGTCTTCCAAAAAGTCAAGGCGAGTGCTTTTGAGCATCGGGGTCTTAAACCATGCTTTCACGACGTCAAAAGGCGAAATATAGACCGAAGTCATACCTAAATCGGCGTTGAGTCTTACTTTCGTGGGGGTGTTGCCGCTAGCGTCGACGTACTGAGTGCCGTTTTCGAGTTGCGAATAGCCGGTAGCGAAAGTTCCGCTCGGCCAGACTATATCGGTAGAATTGTTAATTTCTATATCGAGAGTATCCGCGCCTAATTTGTATACGAAAAGACTGTTGAGCGGCACGCCGTTGGCTGCCATTTCTTGCGAAACGTTCGCGGGGATAAACGCGCTTACCACGAAGACGGCGAGCATAACTATGCTGAGTATAAGCAAAACGAGCGGAAGTCCCGCGCCGTAATAACGTTTTTTACGGAAAGCGGTTTCGTAATCGAAGTCCATATTCTCGTAGGAAGAGTTGTATTTTTTCGCTCCCGCAGTAGTGGCGTATGCCGCGGAATGAACGTTCTGTTCCGTCCGTAAAGCCGCCGAAGCCTGCAATTCGCTGAAAAGAATATCGCCGTTGTACGCGCCGTTTTCCACTTTTACGAGCATGGTCTTATAATGGCGTTTCTGCTCTTTAAGTCTTGCTCTTTCGTAGGGGCTGTCGCTCTCGCGAAGAGCCACGTTTACGTCTTTTATTTTCCTTTTGAGAAGCACGCAAAGAGCCGCGTCGTCGCTTTCGCTCCAACGTTGCGCTTTTCTTATAGATGCGGTATTGTTGACTTTGACTGCCATTATGCCTCCGTACGCACGCGCAGTAGACGCATACGCCTGCTGCTAAATATATTATCGTAGTATATATTATAAATGCTAAACGCATATTTTGCAAGGGGAAATAAAAAAGTTTTTACTTGCTTGCCGTAATTTATCCGTTCCGAATTATCGTAAAACCGTCGTTTTTTGCCTGAATTTAACCTCGTAAAAAAGAAAATTCTTCCGCTCGTCCGCCTTTTCGCAAAGCGCGATAAAATCAATGAAACAAATAAAAAGGGTGTCCGTTGCTTATCTTACGGATACCTGAACGATTAAAATAACCAAAAATTATTCTTCGAACATTTTCCAGTATCCAAGAGGATTGTCGACGTATTCGCCGTAGGTTTCGTACCACTCTTCGGATAAAAACGGGTGGGTTTTGTGTTCGGGAAGAAGTTTGCCTAAACGGTCTATTCCGTCGCGGATTCCTTCCCGAATTACGTTTCTTTGTTTTCTTGCAGAGAGTTCGGGTTTAAAGTCGACGGGTTTTCCCACCGAAATTTTTCCTAAATCACCGCAAATATAGGCGGGGTAGAATTTAAGAGCCTTGCCGGTAAAGTCGAAATAGAGCTTTCCTATCTCGGCGAAACCGCCGTAGATATCGTTGACGAACGGAGAATAGGGCTTAGGACATTCGGGGAAGACCACTATATTATTGCCGTCGACGAGAGCGTCCACGCTTTCTCTGAACGTGTCGAGCATGCGGGAGTCGTGGTAGACTTCGATATGCGGCACGCGAAGAAGCAGCGGGCGTAAAAGGAAAGAAGTAAGTTTCGCTAAAAATTTCCATCTGCATTTATTTGTTTTGTTCTGTCCGCAAAAGAAGTCGTGGAAAATAAATTTTGCCGAAGAATCTTTCCGAATAACGTAGTTAATGAGCCAAATTTTTTTCGGTTCGGGCAGATACAGATGAGAATAAGCAGGTCCGTCCGCTCCCGCGTGGTTTGCGAGGATCATTACGGGTTCGTTTTCGGGCAAGGGTTCTTCGTAGGTTATTTCGGGTTTTTTGAACAGGAAATTACGCGATAGCCACATCGCGAAGGAATACCATAGTTTGCTCATTGCATTAACCCCTTTTTACGTTTCTGTCGGCGGAAGTAAAAAATATCGCTATCGTGTCCGCGCCCGTGTGACAGCCTATTACGGGGTTTAGCGGAAAGAGTCTTACTTCTTCTACTCCGGGAATCCGGCGGAGCTTTTCCGCGACGTATTCGGTGTCTTTAAGACAGTCGCTGTGGGTTATGTAAATCTTCTTACAATCGTTGTCGTACAAAGCTTTTACCTTGTCGCAAAGACCGTTAAGGGAAAGTTTTCTCGAAAAGACTTTCTGATATGGAGTGAGCCGCCCTTCGGGGTCGGTGTAAAGTAAAGGTTTAATTTGCAAAAGGTTGCCGATAAAGGCTTCTGCGTGGCTTACTCTTCCGCTTTTTGCGAGCGAACGCAAGTCGTTAATCGTAAAGATATGATTTACTCTCTGAATATGGTCGAGAGCGTATTGATAAGAGTCTTCTATCGTCGCTCCCGTCGCTGCGTAACGCGCGGTAAGTTCGGTAAGGAGTCCCTGTCCGCCCGACTGACTCTTCGTGTCTATTACGAAAATTTTCCTTTCGGGATAAAGGGGACGAAGTTCTTCGGCGACGGTTACGGCGTTGTTGTAAGTTCCGCTAAGCACTTTCGAAAAAGCAAGGTGAAGAATATCGTAGCCTTCGTCGAGAGTTTTGGTAAAGAACTCTCTGAATTCTTCTTGATTAGGTTGACTCGTGGAGCAGGTGGCTCCGTTTCTTAATCTCGAATAAAAAGCTTTCGGGTCGAAATTTTCGCATGGGTATTCTTCTCCGTCGAGATAGTAGTGTAAGTTGATGATTCTTATATTGAGTTCCGTCAGAATATCTTGCGGCAAATCGCAGGTGTTTTCTGCGGATACGATAAATTTTTGCATAATGCAACCTCCGTTTTTAATTTTTTTCTCGCATGGTAAGACTTAAAGTCCGTATTCTAATAGAAAAATCGCGGGAAAAGTGTCGGAACGGAAGATAGTTTTCGAGAAATCGGCGTCCGAATAAACATTTTTATCGGAACTGTCGTCAAAAAAGTAATTATCGTTTTCCGAATAATCGCAGGAGTCCGAATCTTTCAGATCAAACAACGCTTTTATTATCAGCACGAAAAGAATAACGAAAGAATCTTTGCTTTTCAGTATGGGAAGAAGGTCGTCAAGGGAATATCCTTTGGCGGTGTACTTTTTCACGAGCCTGAAAAATTTTTTGCACAGTCTTTGATTATATCCTTTCAACATAGATATTATTATAATTGTAAACGGGAATTAAATCAATCGTAATCGAACCGAAATTTGTCGAAAGAAAATCTTTATTGCAACGACCCCGCGCAGTTTTCGGAAAAACGCGATAAAAACGGCGGTAAATCTACGGACTATATTGAAAAACGAAAGAAAAAATGGTATACTGAATGCAACCGACGATAAAAGGAAAAAACCGTATGGAAAACAAAATAAAAGTATTTGAAAACAAACAAGTAAGAACAGTATGGAACGCCGACGAAGAAGAATGGTATTTTTCGGTAGTTGACGTCGTTTCCGTTTTGACGGATAGTGCAAATCCGCGTAAGTATTGGTCTGTGCTAAAAACGAGATTAAAAACAGAAGGAAGTGAAGTGACTACAAATTGTAGTCAGTTGAAAATGCTTGCTCCCGACGGAAAAATGCGTATGCGTGACGCAATGAAAACGAAAGATATTTTACGACTCGTTCAGTCCATACCTTCGCCGAAAGCCGAGCCGTTCAAGATGTGGCTTGCGCAAGTGGGAAGCGAAAGACTCGACGAAATAGCCGACCCCGAAAAGGCAATATTACGCGGAGCGGATTTTTATCGAGCTAAGGGATATACCGAAGGTTGGATAAATCAGCGACTCCAAACGATAGAAATGCGTAAGAAACTGACCGACGAGTGGAAAGAACGCGGAGTAAAAGAAGGCGTAGAGTACGCGATACTTACCGACGAAATGACGAAAGCGTGGAGCGGAATGTCGGTTAAGGAATATAAAGAACTTAAAGGACTGAAAAAAGAAAACTTACGCGACAATATGACGGATATAGAACTCGTCCTTAATATGCTTGCGGAAGTTACCGCGACGACGCTTTCAAAGAAAGAACGTCCCGAAACGTTTGACGAAAACAAAACCGTAGCAAGGCGCGGCGGAAAATTTGCCGGCGAAACCCGCGAGCGGTTTGAAAAGGAAATCGGCGGAAAAGTAATATCGCCCCTTAACGCAAACGATAAACCCGCTCTCGAAGTAAAGCGCGACGAAGACGAAGATTAACCGTAACCGAACGAACAGAAAGAAAAAGCCTTGCGGTAAAAAGCAAGGCTTATTTATGTCCGTATTCCTCTTTTAAGGCTTCAAGTTCTTCCTGTAAAATAAGCCACTCTTCGGTGTAGCCGTCGTTTTCTTCTTTCAGGGTTTCTATCCTGTTCTGAATTTCGGTAATTTTTATATAGTCGGAGAAGACTTCGGGAGAATTAAGGTCTTCGTTAAGGCGGCTTAATTCGGCGTCGTTATTTTCTATCAGACTCGTTAATTTATTTATTCTCCGTTCGCGTTTGTCAATTTCTTTTAAGGGAGTAGTGAAACCTTTCTTCGTCTTGTTTTCCGCTTTTTGGGTTCCTTTAATCTGAGTTTGAGTATCCGAAATATAATTTTCGTACGCGTCGTAGTTCCCCTCGAAACAGGTGAGACCGTCGGGCGTGAAGACTAAAAGGCGGTCGCAGATTTTGTTAATAAAGTACCTGTCGTGCGATACGGTGATTACAGTGCCTTCGTATTTTTTCAGCAGGTCTTCGAGCGTGTCCTTGCCGATTATGTCCATGTGGTTAGTCGGTTCGTCGAGAATAAGGAAGTTAGGCTTTTTACGGAAAATTTTGCAGAGAGCGAGTCTTACTTTTTCGCCGCCCGACAGGTCGCCCACCGTCTTAAAGACGTCTTCGCCCGTAAAGAGAAATGCGCCGAGAGCGGTTCTCGCTTCCGTCCCCGACAGTTCGGGAAAGTCGTTTAAGAAGTCGTCGAGTACGGTAAGGGAAGAAAAACTCTGCGTTTTCGTCTGGTCGAAATATCCCGTTTCTACGTGCAGTCCGAAGTAGCAGACGCCCGAAAGGGGCGGAATAATTTTCATTATGGTTTTTATAAGGGTACTTTTGCCGCAACCGTTATCGCCGATTATTCCTAATTTTTGCCCACGCTGCATATGCAGAGTGAGTTCTCCGAGCGGCTTTTTTTCGTCGTAACCGAAACGGAGCTTGTCCGCGGTAAAAACTTCTTTTACCGGTTCGCAAGCGGGTTGGAAAGAAGAAAAGAAGGTTGCCGAGTCGCTTTTTTTAGGTCCGTTAAGGTCGCCCAAGCGAGCGAGCTGTTTCAGTTTTGCCTGTGCCATAGCGGCTTTGCTCGCCTTGTATCGGAAACGTTCTATAAGGGCGTTAAGCCTGTCGGCTTCCTTTTTTCGATAGTACGCGTCTTTTAATTCTTTTTCGTAATTTTGCTTCTTTTGCGTGATAAAAGCGGTGTAATTGCCGTTGTAACGGGTGGTTTCGCCGTATTCTATCTCGTAGACCACGTTCACCGTCTTGTCGAGAAACATTCTGTCGTGCGACACTACGATAAAAGACTTTTTGTAATCGGCAAGATACCTTTCCAGCCATTCCACGGCGGTAAGGTCGAGATGGTTGGTCGGTTCGTCGAGTAAAAGCACGTCGGGTTTGGATAAAAGCAGTCGTAACAAAAATATTTTCGTCCGCTGTCCGCCCGAAAATTCCGAAATTTTCTTCTTCATATCGCCGTCGGAAAAACCGAATTTCTTAACGGCGGTAAGGTATTCTTTTTTGTAGGTGTAACCGCCCAAAAACTCGAATTTTTCGTTCAGAGCGGAATATTTTTTCGTATTTTTCTCGTCGGGGTTAAGTTCTAACGCCCGCAGGGCTTCTTCGGTTTCTTTCTCGACGGAAAGGATTTCTTTGTAGGCGGAAAGGACTACTTCTTCCATAGTCTTGTCATCGTCTTTTACCGACTGTTTCAAAAAACCTATTACGGGTGCGCCCGTTACGAAAAATCCGAAATCTTCTTCGCCGACCCCTTTGATGAGTTCGACTTCTTTCGTCAACGCTTTGAGAAGAGTTGTTTTTCCGCAGCCGTTACGACCGACTATCGCCACTCTCTCTTTTTCGCGCAGACAAAAATCAACTTTGGTAAGTATCGGTTCTCCGTCGTACTCGACGCTGCCGTTTACGATAGAAATCTGCATAATGTCCTTTCCCGACCACTCGTTATGCGGGATTTTTTCGCGGTCACGAAGCTTTGCGCGGAAAAATCTTTATCCGCATAAGTCGGACGGATGCCGGTCAAGAACAATACAAATCTTGCCTAAATGACGATCTTTTCGCTCTTTTTAATAAATTCTCACTTGATGTACTGTCAGTACATCTGCACTCGCATTTCCTGAAAATAGTCGAAAACATCGACATTTAGGTTGCGTGCAAGTATTACGCTGCGTTTTTATGCTAAGACAAGGCACGGTCGGAAGCTAATATCGAATATATTAGCGACGAGCGGAACGAAGTATTAGTCAAAAACACAGCGTAAGACCAAGGTTTGTATTGTTCTTGACCGGCACTTGGAAGCAAGGCAGTCCGCCTTGCTTTTCTACGTTAGTAATTTATATTTTATTATCTTATCCTTAACGCTGAAATCTGTGATTTTGGCGTTAACGTTAATCATTAGAGCGATAAATTTTTTCTCTTAATTATCGTCCTTAACTCAAAACCTTAGTTTTGAACTTCACTATCGCTTGCGATAACTTCACTGCCGCAATCTGCGGCAACTTCACTCAAAGTGCAACTTTGAACTTCACTAAACTTACCATAACAAGGAGAAGGCGGTGGACGAGAGATTTTTTCCGAACAACGGAGCGTAGGCGTACTTCGTACGGTAGACGACGTTTTCGGGAAAGTCCGTAAAACTACAAATACCGACCGCTTTTTTCTTAACGGTTTTATTCTTAAAAAGAATTTTTATTTTTCTTTTCGTTTTACGGACGGAAAGCTCCGTTCACAGACGCTCCTACACGTTAAAGCGGAATAATACCACGTCCCCGTCCTTAAAGACGTAATCTTTTCCTTCGCTTCTCACTTTACCTTTTTCTTTGGCGGCGTTGTAGCTGCCGCATTCTATAAGGGTGTCGTAGTCCACGACTTCCGCTCTTATGAAGCCTTTTTCAAAGTCGGAATGGATTTTGCCCGCGGCTTGCGGAGCTTTCGTTCCTTTTTCTATCGTCCAGGCTCTCGTTTCTTTTTCGCCCGCGGTAAGGAAACTTATAAGACCAAGCAGGGAATAGCACTTTTTGACGAGTTTGTCCAAACCGCTTTCTTTAATTCCGAGTTCTTCCATGAACATTTCTTTCTCGTCGTCGGGCAGTTCGGAAAGTTCTTCTTCGAGTTTTACGCAGAGAGCGACTACTTCGCTGCCTTCGTTTTTGGCGTATTCGGTCACCGCTTTGACGTAATCGTTATCTTCGCCGCCTTCCGATACGTTAGCGCAGTAAATTACGGGTTTGGAACTCAAAAGGAAAAGTCCGTCCGCGAATTCTTTTTCTTCTTTCGTAAACTCCATACTTCTTACGGGTTTGCCTTCCTGTAAAGCGGCGTCTATTCTCATAAGAATATCGAGTTCTTCTTTGTATTTTTTATCTCCGCTTTTCATTGCGGTTTTCGTCTTGTCTATTCTTCTCGACAAGGCGTCCATATCGGAAAAGATAAGTTCCAAATTTATGGTCTCTATATCTCTTACGGGGTCGATTTTGCCGTCGACGTGGGTTATGTTCTCGTCGTCGAAACATCTTACGACGTGGACTATCGCGTCCACTTCTCTTATGTGCGACAAAAATTTGTTGCCCAATCCTTCGCCTTTGCTCGCTCCCTTAACAAGCCCTGCGATGTCGACGAATTCTATCGTCGTGTATACGGTGCTTTTACTGTTGTATAAAGCGGTGAGTTTATCTATTCTTTCGTCCTTGACGGTGACTATTCCCACGTTCGGCTCTATCGTGCAGAAAGGATAATTAGCCGCGGGCGCACCCGCTTTCGTCAGGGCGTTGAAGAGAGTGCTTTTTCCTACGTTGGGAAGACCGACTACTCCGAGTTTCATTGTGCGTTAGCTCCTTGCTTAATAAATTAACGCATAAATTATACATCAGTTCCGTATTAATGTAAAGGATAGGAGCGTTTAATATTGCGTTTCTTTTCCTTAAAAAACGAATAGTGAAAGAAGAAGGATAAGAATAATGAACAAACTTTTACAGGGTTTTATTTTAGGGTTTACGCAAGGCTTGACGGAGTTTCTGCCCGTGTCTTCGAGCGGTCATCTCGTGCTGTTGGAGTCGCTCGGAGTGGGAGAAAACAATTTATTTTTTAACCTTGCGTTGCACGTAGCCACCCTTGCGGCGGTGTGTATCGTCATGCGGAAAGAAATTTTCGCCGTGCTTAAAAATCCGCTCGGGAGCGAAATGCGGTTTCTCGTTTTGTCCGCTATTCCGACGGCGGCTATCGCTATGTTCGTGAAAAAGTATTGCGCGGAAGCCGAAGCTTTTTTACCGTTTTTCTTTATCCTTACTTCCGTGGTTCTCGTTTTGCCGAACGTTATTAAGAAAAGTCCTTGCCCTTTGAACGACAAAACCTGCGTAAAAGACGCTCTTATTAGCGGAATAGCTCAGGGGATAGCCTGTTTTTCGGGGCTGTCGCGTAGCGGAACGACTGTGTCCGCGCTCTCTCTTTGCGGAGTGGAAGGGGAAGAAGCGGCGAAATTATCTTTTCTTATGTCGATACCCGTGATAGTGGGCGGTACCGCAGTAGAAGCGGCTACCGGCGGCGCGACGGGGGTCGACCTTCCGTCCCTTGCGGTGGGCGCGGCAACGGCGTTTATAGTAGGAATAGTCGCTATCGAGTTTTTTATGAAAATAATGAAAAGTCGCAAACTTTGGGTGTTCTCTATTTATACGTTTTTAGTCGGAACGGCGTCGTTTTTGATAAAGTTCGTGAAACCTTAAAACAAGGTGTGAAACCGCCTTGCGTAGCGAACGATACAAAACCGAACCTATTTGCGAAAGAAAATTCAATCGACAAAATTCGACCTTGTGGAAAAAATTGTGGAAAAATCGCAAAATCGGCGAGTTATCCACAAGTGCAAGTTGAAATGAAAGCTAATAAGTCGAAAAAACAGCGAATTTTCGACAATAAAATTACGAATGAAGCCAAAAGTACACTCATTTTATATTGTGGATAACTTTGTGGACAACTCCCGATTAAAAGCGGTGACGTTGATAAAAATTTAATTTTACCGCATTTTAGGGACACCTAACCGCTTACGAAGGGAAAAAGTCGGAAAGTCAAAACGGAAGGAATTTTTAATAAATGCGAAAAACTCGAAAAAGTTTTTCGGCGTTACGGAGGTAAGTATATGAACAATAAATCGCTTATGAAAATCGATGGAAACGGGGCAAAACTTAAACTTGTTTTTTTGAAGAAAAAAACCCTGTTCGTCGTATTTTTGTGCCTTGTTTTGGGTATGGTTCTCGTTTTCGGGGGGATAGGAGTAGCCAAATCCGCTTCGGCGACTCCCGTATATAAAAGCGTGGTGGTTATTGATCCCGGACACGGCGGCATCGACGGCGGAGTTGTGGGAAATTCGGGATACAAAGAGAGCGAATTTAATCTCGATATGGCTAAGGAGCTTTCTTCGCTTCTGGAAAAGGCGGGGTTTAAGGTGGTGCTTACAAGAGAAAATTCCGACGGACTATACGCCGAAACCGACGTCAACAAGAAAAAAGCCGATATGGCGGCTCGGAAAAAGATAATTAAGGAAAACGATCCCGATTTTATCGTAAGTATTCACGCCAACAAGTTTCCCGGCGACTCCCGCCGCGGCGCGCAGGTGTTTTACGACGGAATGAATAAGGGTGGCAAGACTCTTGCCGACGGCATACAGAATAATCTGAATATCCTTAATCGAAAAAACGTGGGCAAAGGTTATTCCGCGCTCGAAGGCGACTACTTTATGCTGAAATGTTCCGCCGCTCCGTCGGTTATAGTGGAATGCGGATTTTTAAGTAACGTCGACGACGAAAAACTGTTGTCCGACCCCGATTATCGCAAGGAGGTGGCGTTCGCTATTTACAGCGGACTGGCAAGCTACTGCGAAGCGTAACGATTAAAAGTTGTGTTTTGCGTAAAAACGCTCAAAAACCTTGTGTTTCCGCCGTTGCAGAGCGACGAAGATAATAGAGTTTGACAGAAAATCGGATTTTGCATATAATAACAAAAGAATATAATTTTCGGAGAACTTATGCAAAAGTGCAGACTCGTCGTCAATACTCTCAGCGGAAACGCGAAAAAATTGCCCGAAATCGGCGATATAGAAGCGTTTTTGAAAGAGAATTATGACTTAGAAACGGTCTTTATCAGCGAAGAAAACGACGTTCTCATAAAGGACCTTACCGACGGAATAGACGTTCTGGCGGTTTGCGGCGGCGACGGAACTCTCAATTCCGCCGTCAACGCCGTTTCGGGAAAGACCGTCGACCTTATGTATATTCCGTGCGGAACTCTTAACGACACCGCAAAAAGCCTGCGCCTTGCTAAAAGGCTGTCGAAAGGCAATCGCCGTATCCGCTACGTCGATATGGGACTTATCGACGACACTAAGTTTGCGTACGTTCTCGCGGGCGGAACTTTTACCGAAATAGGTTACGAAACGAAAATTAAGACGAAAAAGCATTTTAAGATACTCGCATACCTTATGCAAGTCTTCAAGTCGTACAAAATTCACAGAATAAACGCCGAAATAAATTTGGGCAACAGGGTAATAAAGGATGAATTTACCCTGATTATGGCAATAAACTGCTCCCGCTGTTTCGGATTTAAGTTTAACAAACGCTACGTCCACAACGACGGACAGGCGCAGTTACTTTTAATAAAAAGTCCCCGCCACAACGGACTGTTAGGCAAAATCGAAATATTCTTTCCCTTTTTCAGAGCCTTTTTTATCGGACTTAAAAAAGAAAAGGACGGCAAGGTTCTTAAATTTCTCGACTTTTCCGACGCGATAATAACTATCCCCGACGGAAGCTCGTTTACAGTGGACGGCGAGAAAATCATTTTGTCGGGCAGAAACGAACTGAAAATTCTCAATCGCGACCTGAAACTTATCGTATATTGATATATAAATAATTATAATAAAAATGCGGAAAATCGCTTTACAAAGCGGTTTTTTTAATATATACTTACACTAAGTATCAAAAAAAGATACTAATCCTTGCTGCTTTCGGGCAGCCATTTTAGACCAAAAGGAGGTAAATATGAACAAATACCAGTTATTGTACATCATCGATAACGGCGTTGGTGAAGAAGAAAAGCAGGCTCTCGTAGACAAGTTTGCTGCTTTAATCGAAACCTTGGGCGGAACGGTAGAAGCCGTAGAAAAATGGGGTACCCGCAAATATGCGTATCCTATCAACTACAAGAAAGAAGGCTATTACGTTCTCGTTAAGTTCACCGCAGACCCGGCAGCTCCGGCAGAAATCGACCGTCAGATGAGAATAAATGACCAAATCGTTCGTCAGATGATAACCAGAATCTAACTTACAAAACCCAATTCAAGAGGAGAGGAACCATGAACAGAGTATTTCTTATCGGAAATTTAACCAAAGACCCCGAAGTCACCACTACTTCCAACGACGTCACGAATTGCAGATTTTCCGTTGCGGTAACTCGTCGTTACAACAGCGCGAACGGCAATAAAGAAACCGATTTCTTTACCGTCGTAACGTGGCGCGGACTCGCCGACAACTGCGGCAAGTATCTTCGCAAAGGAAGCAAGGTAGGTATTTGCGGTTCTATCCAGAATAAGAACTACGAAGCCGCCGACGGCACGAAGAGATATTCTACCGAAATAGTAGCGGACGAAGTTCAGTTCCTTAGTTCCCGTAACGAAGCCGAAGAAGTAAACGAACTTCCCGAAGCTTCCGCCGGCAGGTCGGCAAGACCTGAATTGAAGCCTGTCGAAGACGACGATCTTCCTTTTTAAGGCTAACGAAATTGACACGGCTACCGAGCCGTAGGAGGTAAAATGATTAAGAATAACAAGAGTGCGTCCTATAAGCGTGCCCCGAAGAAGAAAGTATGTGCTTTCTGCGCCAACAAGATGGAAGACGTAGACTACATTGCGTTGGTTAAAGATATGGAAAAAAACAGCGACAAGAGTTTTGACCGCAACGGCGACAGACGTCCCCGCTACGTTGCCGAAAACGGAAAAATTATTCCCCGTCGTACCAGCGGCGTTTGTGTAAAGCACCAGAGATTACTTGCTCAGGCTATTAAGAGAGCAAGAATAATGGGTCTTCTCCCCTTCAAAGGTGAATAGACGGCTTCAATCTTTGGATACTTTGCACACAAAAATAAAATAGAATAAGCACTCCGAAAGGGGTGCTTTCCTTATAAAAAATAAGGATAAAACAATTAGAATTTTTGTGCGTTTTGTCAAATTCTCGTTCGTCGTACGTCGGTACGACTTCATTCGAAGTTTGACAAAAATTATCTCAAACCTTGAAGCCTTTACACGCCGCCGCAAAAATTTTTTGTATGCTCCTATTTCGTTATCTTCTTTTGCGGCGGCTGTTTTTTCTTTCTTTAATAGACGGCTTCAATCTTCGGGCGATTTACACGCACAAAAAACAAAGTTAAAGATAGCACTCTTGATAGGGTGCTATTTTTTTGTAATGCGAATTACGGCAGAGCCGAACTAATTTACCGCGTGTAGTGAAGTTCCGCCGTGGGCGGAGTGAAGTTCAAAGCCTTGCTTTGAGTGAAGTTGCCTTACGGCAGTGAAGTTCAAAACCTTTGGTTTTGAGTAGTGGATACAAAAATAAAGACGGAGTAGGATAATAGTTTCTATTCCGTTTTTTATTATAGATTAGCTTTTTACTTTCTTTTCGGTGTGAAAAGAAAGTAGCAAAGAAACACACGAGCCGCAAGTTGCGAAGCTCGGCTCGACCGAGCACGCTTTCTTTTTCACAAGGATAAGATATATTTATAATTAAGGGGGCATCGCTCCAAGCCCCCTTAATAACCCCCTTTCCTCATAAAGTTCCCCCTTATCCAAACTTTAACAAAGTTAGGCTTTCTCAACAAAGTTAATTACTTGGAATAAACTTATAAGAATATGACAAGAAAGACGGACTGTCTTTCTTCCTTATGAGTCCGACTTATGCGGATAAAGATTTTTTCGCACAAAGTCTTACGACTGCGGAAAAATCCCGCATAACGATTGGTCGGAATTTTAGAATAGTTTCATAAACAACGCCGCCACGAATATCCCCGCTACCGCAAGCACAAGAAAAATCATTACGGCGAGAATTTTCAGCATATTGTTGCGCGAGCCTTTATTAGGTTTTTTCATTTCTTCACGCAATTCGTCTTCTTGGGTGTCCGTAACTTCGACAAAGGTATCCGGAAGTTCGTTTTCGGGGTAGACTAAATAATACGCCGGAGCTTCGGCGTGGTCCAAAATAAGCTGGTTTTTGTCGTGTTTTAATAGGCTAAGGAACATTATTATATCGCCTGCGCCGCCGCTTACGAGAAGCGAAAACGCCACGACTAAAAAGATGTTTCCGAATACGACGGAGATTACTAAAGGTATTATCCCCGTAACGATAACGGGGAGTAAAAGTAAGCCCTGATAGCTTACGTTTTTCATAGGGGTTTTTACGTGGCAATACAGCATACCTTGTTTTAAGTTCGCGCCGAAAGATATATCCTTAGCGGTTTTTTTCGCAAAGAGTATAGCTCCCAAAGCGTGCAGACATTCGTGGCATACGAGCCCGACTAAATACACCGCTATCATTACCATAATATCGAAGTACACTTTGCCCGTAAGGAGCAGCGGTCTTTTCGCTACGAGAATATTGAGCACCGCCGCAATGACGAACGGAACCACGAACATGATTACGGACAGTTCGGCAATTTTGTCGATTTTGAATTTAACTAATTGTTTTTTGTATACCATAATGAAAAAATTATACTATTGCAAATATTAAAAGTCAAGGTAGCTGCGATACGAGATGTGTCCCTTTGCGTTTATTTTATGCTTATCACAGAAAATCAAGGATACT
>CAZUJW010000038.1:1441-18939 GCA_964620655.1 uncultured Christensenella sp. | reverse complement strand
GCTTAACGCAGTCGCATAAGCTTTGTGCGTATAAACGCTTAATCCGTGTAAGTCGGACTTTACAATGAAGCGGGGTAAGTCCACCACTCCGGCCACTCGTTATGCGGGATTTTTCTGCAGTCCCGATGTTTTGTGCGAAAAAATCTAAGTCCGCATAAGTCGGACTCATATTCCCGACCAAGCGTTACACGGAATTTTTCCGCAGCCGTAAAACTTTGTGCGGTAAAAATTTTGTCCGTGTAAGTCGGACTTTACAATGAAGCAAGGCAGCCCGCCTTGCTTTTTCAAATTCTTATAAATGCGTTCAAGTGTTAAGTTTATTGAGAAAGATTAAGTTTGTTAAATTCGGATAAGGGGGAACATTATGAGGAAAGGGGTTTATCAAGGGGGCTTGGAGCGATGCCCCCTTAATTATAAATATATCTTATCCTTGTGAAAAAGAAAGCGTGCTCGGTCGAGCCGGGCTTCGCAACTTGCGGCTCGTGTGTTTCTTTGTTATCTTTCTTTTCACACCGAAAAGAAAGTAAAAAGCCTATATGAGTAAAGAAAAAAGATAGAACTCTAATGCCTATCTTTCTCTAATATCTTATCCTTAACTTCGAGTTTTACTCGAAACTTCACTCGGCGACGCCGAACTTCACTATCGCTATGCGATAACTTCACTGACGTAAGGCAACTTCACTCCGACGACGGCGGAACTTCACTTTTTACTCTTTTACCGCTACCGTTTTCCTTTTCAAGCGTAATTTCTCCACTCCCATAAAGACGAGCGGCGTGACTTGTTCTTTATCGAGGTCTTTTTCCATACACATACTCGCTATCATCATAAGAAAGTATCCTAAAGGCTGGAAATAGACTGTGTCGATAAAGCAATAACATTCGAACACGACAAAACCTACGAGTACAGCGAATTTGCAGTTGTTCAAATCTGTGAAAGCTATTCTGTAACGCCAATAGTACAGGTATGCGTAAGCTATTCCGCCCACCACGCCGAGAGCGGCGTAAATCTGAATAAAAGTAGAGTGGAGATAAGTAGGTCCTTCGGTGTACATAGCCACTTCGTAATATACCTTTTCGCGATAGTCGAAACCTACGCCGAATATAGGATGTTCTGTAAAGAGCCGGACTCCCGCTTCCCATAAAGGTTTGCGCCCGTTTTCGTCGAACTTGCTTTTTATAAGTCTGTCGAGTAGATACAAAATAAGTTCTTTTCGGAAAAGCAAAATTATTATAAACACGACGAAGCACACGCCGCAGGTTATTATATTGGCAAGTTTTCTTTCCGAACACAGCATACTGTACACGAGAAGCACCGGCAGCGCCACCGTAGCGAAGAGCGTAACGCCCCTGCTCTGCAACAGCAAAATCATGACGTACTCCGCTATCCCGAGAACTATGAAAAGGAAACTGAATTTATTTTTCTTGGTAGAATAGAAGAACGTGACGGGCATAACCATCGCAAGCACCGCCGCAACGGGATTCCTCGTACCCCATCCTAATCTCGTATAGTAGTTTTCAAAATAATAATCTTCTATTCTGAGGTGAAAAATTATAATTTCTATCGAAACCATAACTCCGACCGCAAGAAAAACCTGTGCGACGTATTCGGTAAAGTTTTTGTCCCGTCTTCTCGACGTCATATATATAAAGAAATAAACTATCACGAAAGCTATCGCCACGCCGACCGCCAAAAAGGCTCGCATAGGATCTCTGTTCTCCACCCCTATACCTTGCAAAAGCCACGGAATAAGGGCTATGAGAATGGCAAAAGAAAACCCGCCCATAGTGAATTTTTTTACTTTGTACTTGCAAACGTTATAAATAAATCCGCCCAACGGCAGGATGAGTGTGGCATACCACAATTCTTTCCCTTCAAAGGACATATTATCCTGACTGAAAACAAAAAACACAAAAATAAAACACGCAATGACCGGCGTGGCGTCTTCGCACAGCACCAGCACCGCCGCCATAATGAGAAATATCACGACTATACCCGCCACGTCCTGTTTGGTAAACCAAAACACAAACGTAATAAGCGCAAGTATCCAGATAAAACCGTATGAATTGAGAAATTTAGCTACGCCGCTACGACCGCTGAGCACTTTACTGTCGGTCATCTTCGTTAGTTCTCTCCTTTTGTCCGTTGTCATTTTCGCCTTGTTCTTCCTTCTTTCCGTCGGCGACCGACGGCTTAACGGTAGCGAATCGGACCAACGGCGTCTTCGCTATCCCGTAATAAAGAGGGATACCTACGGCAAACACCGCTACGGCTTGCCCCGCCGCCACCGAACCCATATTTAACCAATATGCGGCGTCCGACGAGAACAATAACCACATCAGCGGCAGCATGACGGCGTTGACCGCGACGGGCGGTATCGCCCCGAGAAAAGGCTTAGCTTTACCATTATACACCCTACCTATAATATAAGTCAACCACGCAGCTATTGCCGTAGCGAGAGTGCCGAACACCATATCCGCCCAAAACCCCGAATAGACGTTCGCTATAAGGCACCCTATAATAAGCCCCGGTACCGCTTCCGCGAAAAACAGCGGTAAGATAGTCATGGCTTCGCTTATTCTGCACTGCACCGTTCCGTACGAAATGGGAGCGAGTGCTATTGTCAGTCCCGCATACACCCCCGCAATGACGCCCGTACGGGCGAGAAAATATACGGTTTTTTTAGTTTGTTTCTTCATTAGTAAAAATTCCTTACGCCGTTATACGTTATATTACGTCTCTTTTGTCCACAACGAGATAGGTAGACACTATTATTACGGCGAGATAAACTATAAGCATCGGAAGAGCGATAAAGAAGTTGCCGCCGTCCATAAAACTCGTTTTAACAAACCCGAAATATACGGATAAGTCGGTATTAGTACTGAAAATAAACCTTTCGCCGCCGACAAACGTAAACAAAGCAGCTATTATTCCGAGATAAACTACGAGCGTCAGCACGATAGCGGGAGTTTTTTTACGCAATATAGTGCCTATGGCGTAACTTAGCGTCGCATAAGACAAAATCTTTACCACGGTGAAGAACATTTTGTAGAAAACCGTTCCGCCGACGGTACTTGCGAACACGCCGCTGCCGTTAAAGACGACGTAAACTTTTTCGAGCGAAATCGACTTATACGCTATCGCTCCGTAGACGTAGCCCATTAAAGAAGCTATCCCGAATATGGCTATAAGGTGGGTAAACAAAGCGAGAAGTTTAGCGGTGGTCACTTGATTTTTCGTGACGGGACGAAGCATAATAAGTTTTATCGTTCCGCGCGAATATTCGTCGGCGTATAAGCCCGCCGCCATTGCTATACCGTAAATAATGAGTATCGCCGTTACGAGTTCCACATATCCCAACACAAACGATTCGGCGTTTCTAAGCGAATAATCGGTATAACCTTCAACGTTGAATTTCCCGTACACGTTGTTGGCTTTCATATATTCGAGCATCGCTATCGTGCACTCTATATCATAAATATCCGTGGCGTAATAGCCTTCGAATTCTTTTTGCTTGTTGAGAGCTTGGTACTCTTTTAATTTCGCATTAAAGTAGGCTATCTTTTCGTCAATATTGTCGGGGGTAGCTCCAAAGACGTAATCGGCAAAGTCACCCGACGTATCGTCCGTCTCGTCGGTCTCTCCTACTTCGATTTCGCCTTCGATGCTTGCCGCAATATCGGTCATATCATTCACAAACGCATCGAGATTTATGTTAATGTTATAGATTATCGCAAACACTATAAACAAAACCACGCAAACGACGGATATCGTTATTAAAGCTTTCGGACGAGTAAGTTTTTTCAATTCGCCTAAATACAGTTTTCCGAACATTTACTTGCCCTCCTTTTCGCTTTCGTCCGCCGTTGCGGCGTCTTCGTCGTTTTCCGATTTTTCCGCACCGCTTTCGGATAAGGTTCTCGTAAAGGAGTCTTTTTTATCGGCTTCCGTCACCGAAAGGAATGTTTCTTCCAAGGTCTTTTCCCTGACCGTTATTCCGCTTACGGTAACGCCGTTAAGAATAAGTACCCTGGCTATGTCGCCGGTGGCTATCTCGGTTTCGGCGACGAGTTTTCCGTCCCCTTCGTGTCGGGCGGTTATATCGTATTCCGATTTGAGTACGTCTGTCGCTTTCACGACGTCGTCCACCTGTATTACTACCGTAGTGCCGCCCTTAGCTATATCTTCCGCCTTAATGTCGGCTAAAATTTTGCCTTTCTTTATAATGAGAAAACGGTCGCAGGTAAGCTGCAATTCCGAAAGATTGTGGCTGCTGACGAGTACCGCCATATTAAGTTCGTGCGACAGGTGCCGTATTATATCCCTTATTTCCTTTATCCCTTCGGGGTCCAAGCCGTTGGCGGGTTCGTCGAGAATGATGAGTTCGGGTTTTCCCAAAAGAGCCTGGGCTATGCCGAGCCTTTGCTTCATTCCGAGAGAGTATTTGTACACTTTATCGTTTCTGCGGTCGTAAAGATTGACGAGTTTAAGAAGACTTTCCACTCTTTCTTTAATTCCGTTTTTGTCGAGTCCTTCTTCTTTCGATATCGATAAATCGGCTAAATAAGTAAGGTTTTCCATAGCCGTCCAGTCCTTGTACATATCCGGCGATTCTATTATTGCGCCGACTTTTTCTATCGACTTGACGCGCTGTTTTTTCGTGTCGAAACCGTTTATCGCAATCTCTCCCGAAGTCTGCGTGGCAAGTCCCGTTATGCACTTAATGATAGTGCTTTTGCCGGCGCCGTTGGGCCCTATCAGTCCCAACGCTTCGCCCCTGTCGAGAGTGAACGAAACGTCGTCGAGGGCAGTCAAGCTGCCCCCTTTCTGTTTTTTGCTTTTCGAATAAATTTTCGATACGTTTTTTACTTCCAATAAAGACATTTTTTATTCCAGTTCGAATACGATAGCCTCGTACGGCTTTAAGGTCATATCTTTAAGAACCTTATCCTCCTTGTAATTACTCAGTCCCACTTTGCAGGTGGTATAACTTACTTCTTCGGGAAGTCTGAATTCCGCTTCCTTGTTCTTGAAATTGGTTATTACAAACAGTCTCTTTCCGTTATAGTTTCTTTCGTAGCAGAATATATCCTTGCTCTTCGGATAATATTGCTTGAAATCGCCGTTTATTACTACTTCGTTACCTTTGCGGTATCTTATGAGTTTTTTGTAGAAACTAAGCACCGAGTCGGGGTCTTTCGCTTCCTTTTCGGCATTGTATTCGACGTAATCGGGATTGACGACAATCCACGGTTTGCCGGTGGTAAACCCTGCGTTTTCGCAGTCGTTCCACTGCATGGGCGTCCTGCCGTTGTCTCTCGCTCGCGTCTTCATTACCTTAAAGGCAATCTTTTTCGCCCACGGCACTATCTTTATTTTGTCGATGACGGCGTTAATGTAAGTAAACAGTACGTCCTGCATTTCTTCGGGCTTTTTCCACGGATAGTTAGCCATACCTATTTCCTGCCCTTCGAACACAAACGCCGTGCCTTGCATCATATAGAGAGCCACTGCGAGCATCTTAGCCGCATAGTCTCTCTTATCGCCGTAATTTCCCACAAAACGCGAAACACTTCTCGGCTGGTCGTGGTTTTCAAAATAAAGGCTGTTCCAGCCTACGTTATGCAAACCGGTCTGATAGCGTTCGAATACCTTTTTGAGCCTTGCGAGATTAAACTTTCTCGGCAGAGCCTGAAAATAGGTGTCCACGTTGACGTGTTCGAAAGTAAAGACCATATCGAGTTCTTTACTGTCGGGAGCGGTGTATTCTTTCGCGTGAGCAAGGTCCATTCCCGGTCCTTCGCCCACCATCATATAGTCGTAGTTTACGAGAACTTTATCGTGCAGTTCTTTAAGATATTCGTGAATATTGGGACCGTGCGTAAAGTTTTCGTCACCCAAAAGGAAGACATTGGGTTTTCCGTCGGGAAGCCCGGGCTTTTTTGAGATGTAAGTAATTACGTCGCAGCGGAAGCCGTCACAGCCCCTGTCGAGCCAGAACTTAACTATATCCTGAACTTCCTGCCTTACTTTAGGATTATCCCAGTTAAGGTCGGGTTGCTTCTTCGTGAAAAGATGTAGATAGTATTCGTCGGTTTCTTTATTGTATTCCCATGCCGAACCGCCGAAACGACTGGTCCAGTTGTTGGGGGCTTTCTTCTTATCCTTGCCCTTGCCTTCCCTGAAAAAGTAGTAGTCGTGATAAGGATTGTCGCGGGAAGATTTCGCTTCTTCGAACCACTTATGTTCGTCGCTCGTGTGGTTGCTGACCAGGTCCATAACGAGTTTCATTCCTCTTGCGTGTACGCCGGCTACCAATTCGTCCCAATCGGCGAGAGTGCCGAATTCGTCCATGATGTCTCTGTAGTCGCTTATGTCGTAACCGTTGTCGTCGTTGGGCGATTTATACACCGGCGAAAGCCATACGCAATCCACTCCGAGATCCTTTATATAGTCGAGTTTGGATATAATTCCCCTTAAATCTCCTATTCCGTCGCCGTTGCTGTCGCAAAAACTTCTCGGATATATCTGATATATGGTAGCGTCCTTAAACCAATTCGTTCTTTCCATTTTATTTCTCCTTATTTAGTCGGCGTCGCCCATAGAGTCGAGCATAACCTGTTTTTTCTCTTCTTTGCTTAATTTTTTAGTCGGGAGCTGTTGGCTGTCGCCGTGTTTAACGAACACCATAAGAACTATCGCTGCGACCACGCAACAAGCCGAGTATAAAAACAGCGTTTTCATAGACACGTTGTCCATAACCAGACCCGAAATAAAGGGAGCTATCGCCTGCGCGCTCATAGTGGCTGTGTAATAGAACCCGGTGTACTTACCTACGTCCTTGGCGGAAGCGAGTTCCACCACCATCGGGAAGGTATTCACGTTAGCTATTATAAGACCGAAACCCGCTATTAGATAGAATACCGCAAACAGAACCGCCGGTAAAGCGTTATTGCCCGGTTTTACGAATAAATATAACAATATATAGCTTACCGTCGCGAACGCAAAGCCCAAAATTATGGATTTTTTTCTGCCTATCTTTACGGCAAGAAAACCTACGGGAATAAACGCTACCGCGCTGAACGCTGCGCTTACGCCCGAAATTATACTCGCCGTGCTTGCGGCAAGGTTAAGAGCTTTTGTACAGTATACAGATAAAGAACTGCTTACCGCATTGTACCCCATAAACCACATAAATATGGAAGCGAGAATAAGCAGGAATGACTTAAATTTAGCCTTTTCTTCGGGCGATTTATCCTTAAAATTATGCTTAGCTTCCTTCTTGACGGGAGCGGTTTCTGCGACGGTAACGGCGTCTTCGGCTATTCCCGTAACGTCTTCGGCTATTACGGGTTCTTCGTCGCCGTATTCTATTCCGTACTCTTCGCAAGTCTTCTTACACTGTTCGACGAGTTTTTTCTCCTTGACAAGCCACATAAACAGGGCAAGCAAAATGAGCATTACCGCCGCCACCGTGGCGAATATTATAATGTAGTTATTGATATTGTCGAAGAACAACACCACCGTATAAATTACCAGAGCGATACCGCCGCCCACACCGCCGCAAAGGTTTATTATTGCGTTGGCTTGGCTACGCAAAGGTTTAGGCGTGACGTCGGGCATCAACGCTACCGCGGGAGAACGGAAAGTCGCCATAGCCACGAGCGTAAACAACAAAACTATCATATAAATAATAAGGTTAATTATTTTTACTTCGCTGTTTACCTTTTCTGAAATGAACACGTTCATTCCGCTTGCGACGTACTTATTGTAATTAGAGTTGTCTTCGAGTAAATCCGCTATCGCTTCCTTTTCCACTTCTTCGCCGTCGAGCGTGTAAGTTTTCGAGAAAAGTCCGCTGCTCTTAACGTCGTTATGGTATCTTATGTTTATATAATCTTCTTTGGATATATTGTTGGTTTTCAGATACGCAAGGTCGCAATAAGCGGTGTTTTCGCCGCTTTCGGCTTTTTCGTAAAACATGGTAAGAGTTTCCGTCATAAACTCGTCGTCGTCGAGCATCGCTTCATAGTCCGTCCTTATCTTTTCGCTGGAAACGAGCTGTCCGCGTGCCGATATGGGTACGAATACCATAAGAACGACGGCGGCTATCGTGCCGATAAAAATGTACGGCGTACGTCTGCCGAACTTAGATACGAGTTTTCCTTTACCCCTATCGCTGAGATTACCGAACAACGGTAATAAGAACAACGAAAGAAGGTTGTCGAGACCCATAATAACGCCCCTTAAAGTGTTGCTCATACCAAAAGCGTGTTCCAACAAAAGCGGAACCACGAAATCGTACGCACCCCAGAAAGCGCAAATTATCGCAAATGCAAGCCCTACCTTAAAGGTATTGCCGTAGTTTAGTTTTAACGGTGATTTTTCTGCCGAAACGGTAGCAACGTTAGTATTCTCTTCCACCGAAAGCCTCCAAAAATATTATAGTAATATAATTTTAACATAAAGATTACGCATTATCAAGACCGAATATTTTTCAAAAATTGAAGTTTGAAGCCACGCTTTGAGCGAAGTTATTGCGTAGCAATAGTGAAGAAGACTAACGGCAGTGAAGTTCAAAACCGCTGGTTTTTGAGTTGCGAATAAAAGAAAAAAGTCGGCGATAGATTTTATCTCCGACTTTTATAGTATCGTTATTTTTCCGTTTTTACGTAATAGGTTGCGCGACTTGCGCCGCGTTTTTCGATAAAGCCTTCCTTAACGAGTTTTTTGAGAGAACTTTCTACCGAACTATTACTAATCGACGGACACTCGGCTACTATATCCGTTTTAGTAAACCTACCGATTTTATTCATTACGGCTTTTCTGACCATATCGAGCGCAGAGTCGCTTTCGTCTACCAGTTCCATTCTGTCTTCAAAATCTCTGTACGCCGAAATAATCGTACCGAGCAGGTACTTAATGAACGGAACGGGGTCTTCTTGTCCTTCGTACCAGCCTATTTGCGATTTTTCCAACGCGTCGTAATATGCATTTTTATTTTTCGCTATTTTGGACTCCAAAGAAATATACTTGCCCACCATATAACCGTTTCTGTACAGCAACAGCGTAGTAAGCAATCTGCTCATTCTGCCGTTTCCGTCCGAAAAAGGGTGTATGCACAAAAAGTCGTGAATAAAAATGGGAATTAAAATAAGCGGGTCTACTTCGCACTGCGATATAGCTAAATTGAACTCGTTGCAGATATTCTCTATCGCGGGGGGCGTTTCATACGGCGCGAGCGGCGTAAACAATACGCTTTCTTTCCCGTTTTCGGTGAGAGTAATATAATTCTGAACGTTTTTGAACTTTCCGCCTATACTCTTTCCCGAATGGCTGAATAAAATTTTATGAAGTTGCAGAATATAGTTCGCCGTCATAGGAATGTACTCGAAACTTTCGTGAATAACGTTAAGTGCGTCCCTATATCCGGCAATTTCTTCTTCGTCACGATTTTTGGGCGTGGTTTTATCCGTTAAAAGCTGTTTTAATCTCGTATTGGTCGTCCTTATTCCTTCTATATCGTTGGACGATTCCGTACTTTGAATCTTGGCTATTTCCACGAGCCTGTTAAGTTTTTCGGGTTGTCGCTTTAAGTAAAGTTCTTGCTTACCTTTCGCTTCGTGAATAGCCGTAAGATAACTTATCGTTTCGACATCCCATTTCGTATCTTTCAGTAAAGAATAATTAAACTCTCTCATATACTCACCTTTATAACCTTTTCTCATAAATTATAGACTGTTTTGTGAGAAAAGTCAACGGGTTTCTCGTAAACGCCGACTGTTTCTCGTAAAAATCGCAAATTTTACGAGAAACTTGTAGTTAGCACAACTCATTTACAAACTATAATTATCTAATTTATTCATTATGCTTTTTCGCTTTATACAATGTTTCCAATAAGTTTGCCGATGTAAGAAATTCATCATCAAAAGATTTTAGATATTTAATATTAGTTTCATATTGCTCTGGGAATTTAACAAATTCTTCCGCCATTCTTTGAATACCTGCGCCGCATAAATACGATGGCGTGCAGAATCCTAATGGCCCAAGAGAAGGTATTCCTTCTATAAACATTTCTTCATTAATTTCTACACCAAATAATGTTTTTATGGCCTTCTTTGTAAGTTGAATAAAAAAGGGTATTCTTACGACTGTATACCCTAATTCTCGATAAAATTCAGTATTTTTTTCATCGCTTCTAATTTTGTCTGGCTGTCTATAATGCGGGAAACCGTCAAATTCAACGATTAATTTTAATGATTCACTGCGATAATCTGGTCTTAATCTTCTCCCAGAATCAGGTATTATTTTATCATGAACCCAATCGTCTGTTTCAGGGAATATAGCTTTTAAGTACTCATATAAACTTGTCCTAAATAATCCCGTATCTGCATCCAAACCAGCTTTTTTAGCTGTTTCTTCGTTCTCCCTTAGGAATCCCCATTTCGCATTTTTTACTAATTCAATAAAATCCTGTTTAGCCATTATAAATTCCTATATAAAAATTTTTGAGTTTAATTCATTTCCTTATTAATTAATCTAACTGTACTGAAATAAATTATTTAACAACGAAATTGCTGCCATTGTATTATCTAAACAAGCGGGGTGGACTTACCCCGCTTCATTGTTAAGTCCGACTTACACGGATAAAATTTTTACCGCACAAAGTTTTACGACTGCGGAAAAATTCCGTGTAACGCTTGGTCGGTATTACACCGGACTAAACACCCCGAGCAGCACTATACCTACGAACGTTACGCCTATGGTTACGTACTGCGGTAAAGAAAGTTTTTCTTTAAGGAATATTCTGCTCCACAGTACCGACAGGGCGCAATAAGCGGATATTATTACCATACCCGCGTCGAAGTCGCTGAACATTACCGCCATATAGAAAGCCTGTCCTATGGTTTCGCACGCGCCGCCGATGAAAGTAAATTTCGATTTTTCGTTGAAAAGTTTATCTTTTTTGACGAACTTAACCCAAATAAAGGCGAACAGAGCGAACAGCACGAAAGTAAGCTCAAACGCGGAATTCGCCGCGTAATCGGATATTTCTATTCCCCAATCGCCCACGGCGAGTATCTGGTCGCCGACAGTTCCCAACGCGTCGAGAAAAAGGTAAAGTACGGGAATTAAAATCGCCGTTATGCTTCTCGTGTACTTAAAGTTACTTTTGTCCTGTCTTAACGCTTTCGCTTCGTCGTTGTCGAGATATTCGGCTATGCCGAGTCCGATTATGCCTACCGCCACCAGCGTCACGCCCGCTATGCTTCCGCCGTCCATTTCCACTGCGTAGTCGCCGCCGACTATCGCGCCGATTATCGCGCAGATTACGAGAGCTAAGGACCCGGAAGAGTTACAGATAGGACTGCTTACGGAAAGTTCTATGTATCTTAGTCCGAGATACCCTACCACCATAGCGGATATGTAGATAAAAGCTATCGGCAGATAGTACACGAAATCCATTATCTTGAAATCGGTATAGATAAGGCTCGCCACGAATTTAGGCAAACTTTCGGGGTCGTCTATAAACGCGCCCGCTATCAAAGTGATTACGAGATGAATACCCATACATACGCCGACGGCGAAAATTACTTTCCAATGGCTGTTTTTGTCTTTTTGGACGGTACCCGTTTTGCTGAACAGGTCGCTACCGCTCCAACAAAACAACGCCACTATCGAAAAAAAGAAATACTGCAACATAAAAAACTTCTCCTGTGTTGTCTTTCGTTAAAAAATGTGAGAAAAAATTAAAATTTTAGCCGTAAAGAACGATGTCGTGATCGGGCAAACCATCGCCCATCTTTTCGATAGCGTTCTGCAAATATTCCCCTATTTCCTTTCTGTGCGCTTTGAAAGGCTTATCGGGATTAAATTCTATCGGCTCGCCGATTACGACTTTTCTTATGCTCTGCGCACAATACACGGGATAGAATTTCATTTTCTTGCCCGTTTGCTCGTAGCACATCTTAGCCGACATGACAAAGCCGGTATTCATCTCGAAAATGTATTTATTGACTTGATTTTCGGTGCGTTCGGGGAAAATAACCTGCGGTATCCCTTCCTTCACCGCTTTCACGCCGCTTTGGAAAGTCACGTCGTACAGTTCTCTCGAAAAATGATACACCGGGATTAAATCGAAACAGTTGAAAATCCTCACAATAAGAGGGGTAAGCACAAAGCCTAACGGTCTTAAAAACTTCCTTTTGCCGTAAAGAACTTTGTTTTTTAAGTGGTTCCAACACATTTCTTTCGTGAAGAAATAACAGTTAGCCCACGTCCTTAAAGGCTTGTCCTGCGACAGGAAAAAAACGGGAGCGTAGATTTTGGTATGGTTGCAGATATACACCGTCGGCTCTCCGTCGGCGGGCTTTTCCGTCTGCCAAATAACTTCGTTTTTCGGCAGGAACACCTTTATCCAAAAGTGCAAAAACTTGTATAACGCACCTTTTTTCTTGTAATGCGGCTGTCTCTTTTCTTTCTTCATAATACCGTTATATTAACATAAACCGAAAAATATAACAAACGTTTTTGCCACATACTCGATAATACTTATCTGACCGCAAGCACTAACGACTCGTTATATTTTCATATTAAAGCGTTTCCAAAGAAGCACTGAGTTTCTTAACAACAAAGTTGTTAAAGATGTAAAAATGGCTGCTAAAAAACCTGTGTTTCACATATTTGTCGTATTTTATTTCCGATATTTGCGGTAAATTGTTTCCGGTTTTTGCGGTAAATAATTTTCGATATTTGCATATAAGATAAAACATTAAAGACAATAACGACGCTCGGTTCGGAAAGCGGGCAAAATAGAACCCGCTCTGTCTTCTTTGCGGGCGATTGCCGATTTTTTCGACGTTACGGTTGACTTTCTTATCGGCAGAACTATTCTGTAAAATTTATTTTTCTTTCAATATTCACCCGCCGTTTCCGACGAACGAAACGAATTAAAAAACATACGGCTTCGGATAATATGCTTTTTTACTCTTTGCATACCGCCTGTTCGGGCGACTTTTAGGCAATATCTGTTGCAAAACGTAACGCTTTATTGGTATAATATTTGTTAATATATTATTCGGAGGAAATAATGACCAACATTATGGACACCCTCAGAGAGAGAGGGTTTATAAAACAGACCGTTTATGAAGAAGAACTTTACGAACTGCTCGGAAAAGAATCCGTTCCGTTCTATATCGGGTTCGACCCCACCGCGGACAGTCTTCACGTCGGACACTTTCTAGCTCTTATGGCGATGAGCCATATGCAGAAAGCGGGACACAAACCTATCGTCCTTATCGGCGGCGGCACGGGTATGGTCGGCGACCCGTCGGGCAGAACCGATATGCGCAGCATGATGACAAAAGAAACCATCGCCCACAACTGCGAATGTTTCAAAAAACAAATGTCCCGTTTCTTTACTTTCGACGGCGACAACGGCGCGATAATGGTAAACAACGCCGACTGGCTTCTTAACTTAAACTACATCGACTTTTTGAGAGAAATCGGAGCTAACTTCTCGGTAAACAGAATGTTGACGGCGGAATGTTACAAACAGCGTCTCGAAAAAGGACTTACCTTCCTTGAATTTAACTATATGTTAATGCAAAGCTACGACTTCCTTATGCTTTACAGAAAATACGGGTGTCTGCTCGAATGCGGCGGCGACGACCAGTGGAGCAATATCCTTGCCGGAGCCGACCTTATTCGTCGTAAGGAAGGAAAGAGCGCGTTTGCGATGACGTTCGAACTTCTCACTACGAGCGAAGGCAAGAAGATGGGCAAGACCCAAAAGGGAGCGGTATGGCTCGACCCCGAAAAGACCACTCCGTACGAATTCTACCAATACTTCCGTAACGTGGACGACGCCGACGTAAACAAGTGCATGCGTTTTCTTACCTTTATGGATATGGCGGAAATAAACGAACTTACCGCTTATAAGGACGAAAGAATGAACCTTGCAAAAGAGCGTCTTGCATACGAAGTGACCAAAATTGTCCACGGCGAAGAAGAAGCGAAAAAAGCTCAGGCTCAGGCGAAAGGAGCTTTCGGCGGCGACGAAAACGCTATGCCTTCGGTAGAAATCGCCCTTACTTCCCGTAACGTAATCGACGTACTCTGCGAATTAGGGCTCGCAAAAAGCAAAGGCGAAGCGAAACGCCTTATAGACGGCGGCGGAGTAAAGATTAACGACGACGCGGTAAAAACCTACTCCGACGAACTCACCGACAGCCAGGCGAATAACGGATTTATTATCCACAAGGGTAAGAAAGTTCATATCAGAGTAAAAATAAAATAATGGAATACCTTACCGTCGACGGCGAAGCAACGGCTACTTACGAAATACAACGTTCCGTCTTTATCTGTTCCGTCAAAGGGATAGAAAATTACGAAGAAGGAGTAGACTACTACAAAGAGATTGCAAAAAAATATTCCGACGCCACCCACAACTGCTACGCCGTCGTCTGTCGCGACGGACAACAGAAGTTTTTCGACGACGGAGAACCGCAAGGCACGGCGGGTATGCCTATTTTGCAGGTGCTGAAAAAAAGCAATTTAAGCAACGTCGTCGCCGTGGTAACGAGATACTTCGGCGGTATAAAATTAGGAGCGGGCGGACTTGTGGCAAGCTACACTAAGTCCTGCGCAGACGCGATAGCGGCAGCGGAAATAACGAAAGTCCTTTTCTGCGATAAGATAAGCGTGTACGCCCCCTACTCCGACTACAAAAGGATAACCGACGTCGTGAAAACACGCGGAATAATAGATTCCACCGAGTTTTCCGACGAAGTTACGATAAACTTTTCCGTACCGGTTGAGGATACGGAAAAGCTAATGGAAAGTCTCAACGAACTCACAGCGGGAAAATTGTGTCATAAAAAAACTATTAAGGCTTTCGTAAAATTCGGAAAGCCGCTCGGAGGCAAAAATGAAAGTTAGTTTGACAACGCGTAAAAAAGAAAAACCCGACTTTTCGAAATTAGGTTTCGGCAAGTATTTTACCGACCACATGCTCGTCATGACTTATAGCGACGGCAAGTGGAACGAACCGGAGATAGTCCCCTACGATAATTTTCGTATGGACCCCTGCACGAACATTCTTCACTACGGACAGGGGATTTTCGAAGGGCTGAAAGCTTACAAAACTCCCGACGGAAAAATAACGATGTTCCGCCCGTACGACAACATGAAGAGAATGAATAAGTCGGCTGAAAGACTCTGTATGCCTACTTTCGACGCCGACGTAGCGGTAAACGCCATTAAAGAACTCGTAAAAATCGACGCCGATTGGATACCCACTGCGCCGGGCACTGCTCTTTATATAAGACCTACGATGATAGCCAACGATAAGATGCTCGGAGTTCACGCCGCGCACAACTATATTTTTTACGTTATCCTTTCTCCCGTAGGAAGCTATTACGAACACGGACTTGCGCCCACTAAAATAATGATAGAAGAAACCTACGTCCGCGCCCCTCTCGGCGGAACCGGCGAATGTAAGTGTATGGGTAACTACGCCGCAAGCCTTCTCGCCGGAGAATTAGCCAACGCGCAAGGGTACGACCAGGTTCTTTGGCTCGACGGCAAGGACAGAAAGTATATAGAAGAAGTGGGAGCAATGAACATCTTTTTCGTGATAGACGGCGTGGTAATTACCCCCGCTCTCGTCGGAAGCATCCTGCACGGAGTCACCCGCCGCAGCACGATAGAACTTCTCGAAAAGTACGGCTATAAGGTGGAAGAAAGAAGAATATCCGTAGACGAAGTGGTCGCCGCCCACAAAGAAGGCAGACTTAACGAAGTGTTCGGCACCGGTACCGCAGCGGTCATTTCCCCCGTAGGCGTACTCCGCTATCACGGCGAAGACCTTATAATAAACAATAACGAAATGGGACCCGTATCCCGCTTCGCTTACGACAAACTCACGGGTATTCAGTACGGAAAAGAAGAAGATTCTTTCGGCTGGATATATAAAATATCCGATTGAATATGAAAAAAATTCTTATAGTAACAAACCCCGAAAGTTCGGGAATAAACGACGTCCTTACTTCCGTCAAGACCATCCTTGACCGTCGTGGCGCGGAATATTTATCCTTACGCTATGACCGGCTCGAAGACCTTAAAAAGGACGAAAAGGACTTTGCGTTAAGTTCAGACTTTGCCATAGCCATAGGCGGCGACGGAACCATTCTTTCGGCAGGGCGGTTGCTTATAGAAAAAGAAATCCCAATCTTCGGAATTAACACCGGACACGTAGGATATCTTGCTTCGGCAGAATCCGAAGAAGCGGAACTCTCCGTCGACAAAATTTTCGTCGGAGAATACTCCGTGGAAGAAAGAGTAACCCTTTTAGTCACCGTAGACGACCGCTCTTATTATGCGATTAACGAGGCGGTCTTCCATCGGGGCGAACAGCCGAGACTACTAAAACTTAACCTTTTCGTAAACGGACAGGAAGCCGACAATATCCGGGGCGACGGACTTCTCGTCTCCACACCCACCGGTTCCACCGCCTATAACCTTTCGGCGGGCGGTCCCGTCATATTCCCCACTGCTAAGAGTATGGTCGCTACCCCTTTATGTCCCCATTCTCTTTCGGCTCGACCGATAGTATTGGGCGAAACCGACGTAGCCACCGTTTCGGTAAGTCCCGCGGGAAGTGACGCGCGGCTCGCCGTCGACGGCGTGTCGAAAGAAATTATCCCCGCCAACAAGACGGTGGAAGTAAAATTAAGCGATAAACGGCTCAGAATAATAAGGGCAAGCGAAAAGAGCTTTTACAAGACCCTTATGCAAAAGCTGTCGGAGAAATAATGGCGCAAAAGACCAACTGGTACCGTCTGGACAATTCGGGAATGATTTATCCGATGGTCATTACTTTAAGGACGCAAAGTCTTTACAGGCTCGGAGCTTTGTTAAAAACCGACGTAAAAAAGGAGTCCCTTATCTACGCCGTTGAAAAGGCTCTCGGCAGATACCCCTATTTCAAAGTGGAATTAAAACCGGGGCTTTTCCGCCACTATCTCGAAGAAAACGCCCGTACCCCATTAGTGGAAGAAGACGACGGCGTACTCCTGAAAATTCTTAACTTCCGCCACAACCGCTACTACCTTTTCCGCGTGACTTATTACGGAAAGCGAATATTCATCGACTTTTTCCACGGACTCTGCGACGGCAACGGCGGTATGGAGTTTTTGAAAACCGTTCTTTACTACTATTTCGAAAAGGAAGGAATAACCGTCCCTTGCGACAACGTTATTACGCTAAACACCCCCGAATCGGAAGGAGAAACCGAGGACTCGTTCAAAAAATATTACAAAAAGATTAAATTAGTCAGCGGCACGAAAAAAATGGCGGGCGGATACGCTTTCCACGCCACGGGACAACAGTTTTCTTACGAAGGCTTCGGTCTTGTTCAGGCGGAAGTTCCTACCGAAAATCTCCTTGCGGCGGCGAGAAAACACGGCTGCTCCATAACGGTATTTTTGGCGGCGCTTGC
>CAZUJW010000038.1:0-1431 GCA_964620655.1 uncultured Christensenella sp. | reverse complement strand
GCTTTTATCCTTTGCCGTGAGCTACGGAACGTCCAAACAAAAAGAAGATTTTATCGCCTTTATTCCCGTAAACTTACGCAAAAAATTCCCGTCGAACACGATGTTCAATTTCACGAACTTCGCTAAGTGTTCCGTTCCGCGAAACGCCTATCCGCAGCTCGACGCCTTTATAGGGTACGTAAAGAGTAGCCTGAAAGAACAGCTTACCGAAGAAGAATTGCAGGTTAAACTCAGTTTTTCTTCCCTTATGGACAAGCTCGTATTCCTTAAATTTATGCCCCTTGCGATAAAGGGATTCATAAGCCGCGTCGGACGTGAAATTTCGCCGAAGTCGAAACAGACGATGATTATTAGCAATCTCGGGGAAATAAAATTCGACGACGGAAAGAACGTAGAACACTTTTTGTTCAACCTTAACTGTTCGGAGCGTACTCCGATAAATATGGGCGTAGTTAGTTACGACGGAAAGACTATAATAAGTTTTACGAGAAAACTCGTCGCCACGAAAATAGAACAAGCTTTCTGCTCGAAACTCGCCGAAGAGTGCGGCGAAGTCAAAGTCTCGAGCAATTTTAGGGAGAAATGCGATGTATTGTAGACACTGCAACGTAAAAGTAGACTGTACTACCGACGTCTGTCCCCTTTGCGGTCAACCGCTCGAAGGCACTCGCCTTCCCGACTCAAAACCCGACTTGCCCTCCCCGAAAGGTCACGTCAAAAAACGCCGTCTCGACATTTTTTCCAAAATATATATCCCCTTGGCTGTCGTCGCAATAATAGCCTGCGTCGTCGCCAACGTACTGACAAACCCGGATTTTATGTGGAGCATAATGGTAATGGTCGCACTTACCTACGTCTACTACTGCGTTCGTTTTACCTTCATAGCGCAAGGTAATTTCATCGCCCGCATCTTCGGACAAACGATAGCCCTTACCATAGTCTTCATAATAATGCGCCTTACCGTCGGCGGCAACCATTGGGTCTTCATAACCTGGCTTCCGATAGTCTACTTCCTTAGCGAAGTAATGATCTGCGTGTACCTTATCACCACCCGCAAAGTATCCAAATCGAAACTATCGAGCTTCTTCGTCTTCGCCATTCTCGGCGTAATCCCCGTCTGCGCCGCCTACATCCTTGACCTGAGCGTAAAATGGCCGTCCATAGCCGCCACCGCCGTGTCCGTCGCTATTATGATAATTTTAATAATAACCAACCATAAACAAATCCTTGCACAGATTAGACGGTATTTCCATATATAACTATACAGACCAAAATGTAAAGTGAAGTTCCGCCGTAGACAGAGTGAAGTTCAAAGCTATGCTTTGAGTGAAGTTGCCTAACGGCAGTGAAGTTCAAAACCTATGGTTTTGAGTAAAGGATACAATGATTAAGGCGGAATAGATATACGTTCTATTCCGTTTTTATCTGTAT
>CAZUJW010000037.1:0-19492 GCA_964620655.1 uncultured Christensenella sp. | reverse complement strand
TTAACTGCCCTTATAACGATTACGTTACGAAGAAACTAAACGTTCCTTTTATTTTGCGACTACGATGTTAACTTCTCGCGTCGCTCACGCCTTGCGCCGAACCGTAAATTACGGCTTTGCCGTCGCGGTAAACCAACTCGTAACCGTCTCTGTCCGACATAAGAAGGCTGAATTTCCTTTCGGCGTCGGCTTTCTTTTCGAAAACGTAAATGTTTACGTATTCGTCGGCGTCATCTTTGTACGCATAAATTAAGTAACAGCTACCGTCATAGTCCGCTCCGTACAGTTTGCTTTTAAGAACTTCTACGTCATAGCCTAAACTTTGCAATTTCTCGGCGTATTTCTTTTCGTAATTGCAAGCGACGCACGTTACGAGCATTACACAAATTAAAACCATTACAGCCATCGTTAAAATTGTTTTTTTCATGTTTGTCTCCTAAATTCCAAGGTCGGCAAGTCCTTGATTTGTTCCATAATATACTCTTTTACCTTTTTGTATTACATAAATACCTTCTTCTAATTCTGCCATTTCTTCACCGTAAAACTTGGTTGCGTCATCTTTATTTTTGAAAATATACATTATCACAAAGTCGTCGGACGTTTTGCCTTGTCTGTCGGCTTCTATGAGCATATAATAAGACTTATCGTAAGCATTATATTCATGATACGTCGGCGTATAGTCGATTACGTTGTAATTCAATTTTGTCATTTGCTTTATAAATCGGTAGTTTGCATTGCCGACGGTCAAAGATACGGCAAGTATTATCGCAAGTGCAACGACGAAGCATGCGACTAAAATAATCGTAATTTTAGCGTTTTTACTCATATTGTTCTCCTGTGTACGAGCGTGTAACAAACTGTTACATTTTTAATAGTAACATAATGTTACCATAGTGTCAAGGATAAAATTAAAAATTGATACGATGAGCGTCTTACTTACGGCGTTTCGGGAAATAATGGTAGCAAGGTGAACGAAAATCTCGGACTTATCGGATTAAAGATAATAAGGAAAGAAAAGGGTTTCAGTCAGTTAAAAGTAGCTCTTGACTTAAATATAAGTCGGGAAGCGTTGTCGTATTATGAAAACGGCAAAAGGAACCCCGATATCGATATGCTACGCAGAATGTCGGAATACTACGGCGTTTCCATTGATTTTTTGATTAACGGAAAAGAGTTTTCAAGTAAATAATTTTATATCGGTCGGAATAACGCTTAAAGGCGTTATTTTTTTGCCGACTTTTTATTGCTTAAAGAAAAACCGCGCGTCGCAAACAGGCTTCGCACGGTTCGGTTATCAAATGACGCTGACAGGGATAAAACAGTTATTGGCGTCTATCGGCATAACGGAAGGAGACATACAAACAATGCCGCCGTTACCTCTCGGAATACTGTTGGCGTCCAGAACGGAAAACTTTTTGACTTCTCTTTTGTTAGGTGAAGCCGCAAGTTTGATTTCCAAAGGATGTATTTCGTTTCCGTATTCAAGGAAAATATCTATTTCTTTGCTGTTACTGTCCCTGAAATAGCTCAAATCGTAGTTTGCGGAGTGATAATCAAGGTCTTTTATAAGTTCGGTAACCACAAAGTTTTCAAAATAATGTCCTGCGGCGTTGCCGTTAATCAAGGTGTCTACCGATAACCATTTTGCAAGATAACTGCAAAGCCCCGTATCCCAAAAATAAAGTTTAGGCGTTTTTGCAAGACGTTTGAGTTTATTGTTGGCGTACGGTTCGAGCAAATAGACTATATGCAATCTTTCGAGAATACCGAGCCAGGATTTAGCGGTCGGTTGAGAAATTCCCGTTATCATCGCAAGATAGTTGAGATTAAGTTGTTCCGATACGTTAGCCGCGCAAGCCGTTAAGAACTTTATAAATTTCAATTCGTCCGTTATACCGCCGACGTTGATTACGTCTCGCATAAGATAAGTGTTTACGTATGACGAAAAGTAAATCGCACGTTCTTCGGTATCTGCGTTTTGGACTTGCGGCATTCCGCCTTTCCAGATAGTTTCAAAAATAGAATTAAGGTCGAACGGTTTCGCCACGCTTTCTCTTTCTACGAGAGCGTCGATGGAAAAATCAATGGCTTTATCGAAACTTACTCCCGTAATTTCGCTTAAAGACAGCGGATACAAAGTCATAATGCCGATTCGTCCCGCAAGCGATTCGGTAACGTTTTTCATCATACTGAATTGTTCGGAACCCGTAAGCCAGAATAACCCCGTTTCATTTGACTCGTCGCACATAATTTTAATGTACGGAAACAGTTCGGGGGCTTTTTGTACTTCGTCGATAATTATCGGCGTTTTGTAACGCATAAAAAACAGTTTCGGGTCTTGTTTCGCAAGCGCAAGCGTATCCGTATCGTCAAGACTGACGTAAGTGCGGTTTTTTGATAAACGTTTAAGCATGGTGGTCTTACCGACCTGTCTTGCGCCCGTTACCAAAACAGCCTTAAAAAACTTGCTCATTTTAAGAAATTTAGATTCAAGCTGTCTTTTTATATACATACATAATCTCCTGAAAATTATGATATTTCAAAGTTGACTTTAATATATCATAAAATAGATAAAGACGTCAAGGCTTTTAGAATATACTGATTATGGAATTGATATACAAGAGAAAATCGTCGGAATAAGTCGAAAAAAAACTGCCCGCTTCAATAGAGCGGGCAGGCGAATTTTTGTTTATCGGAAAAAGATTATTCTTTTTCTTCGAGCCATTTAAGGCTTTCGCTAAGACGGCGTAAGGATTCGGTTTTGCCTAAGATGGTGGCGATTTCGTACGCGCCGCCGGGGGTGGAAGCAAGTCCGGTAAGGGCAAGGCGGGTGCAGAAAAGAACCTGACCTTTCTTAATTCCGTTGCGTTCGCTCGCTTCGGTAAGGGCGGCGGTAATGCCGGGGATAGTGAAGTCGTCGCAGGAAGCGAGAGCGTCGTAGGCTACTTTTACGGCGGTTTTTGCTACGCTTACGTCGGTTTTCATCTTTTTATGTTCGTATAAAGATAAATCGTAACGTTTGAAGTCGTCGATAAACGCCACCGCGTCGGGGATTTCGGAAAAGACTTCTATTCTCGTCTTTAACAGCATCGCGAACACGGAATAATCGTATTTACCTTTAATGACGCTCTTTTCAAAGTAGGGCAGGGCGTATTCCATAAAGCGTTCGTCGGACATTTCTCTTATATAAAGACCGTTTAACCAACGCATTTTGGTTTCGTCGAAAATAGAACCCGATTTGCCTATGCCGTCCACGTCGAAGTGTTCGATAAGGGTTTCCATAGACATTTTTTCTTCGTTGTCTTTTGGAGACCAACCGAGCAAAGCTATATAGTTTACTATCGCTTCGGGCAGGAAACCTTTTTCGATAAAGTCTTCGAAGTTGGCGTCGCCGTAACGCTTACTTAACTTTCTGTGGGCGTCTTTCATAATGGGCGGCAGGTGCATATATGCGGGTCTTTCCCAACCGAACGCGTCGTACATAAGGTTGTATTTCGGGGTGGAAGAAAGATATTCCGTACCCCTAATTACGTGGCTTATCGCCATAAGGTGGTCGTCGACTACGTTGGCGAAGTTGTAGGTGGGCATACCGTCGGATTTGAGCAAAATTCCGTCTTCCATATCGGAATTGGGGACGGTTATTTCTCCGTAGACCATATCGCGATAGGAGCTTACTCCTTCGGTGGGGATGTTCTGACGGATAACGAAAGGTTCTCCCGCGGCTAATTTTTTCGCAACTTCATCTTTACTTAAATGCAGACAATGCTTGTCGTAGCGGCAGACTCCGTTTTCGTCCTTTAAGGATTCGAGTCTTTCTTTGTCGCAGAAGCAATAATAAGCTCCGCCTTTTTCGACGAGAAGTTCGGCGTATTTTTTGTAAATAATTTTACGTTCGGACTGAACGTACGGACCGCATCCGCCGTCTTTATCGGGTCCTTCGTCGTGTTCTATTCCCGCTTTCTTTAAGGTTGAGTAGATAAGGTCTACCGCTCCTTCGACGTATCTTGCCGAGTCGGTGTCTTCGATACGCAAAATAAAATCTCCGCCGTTGTGCTTGGCGTAAAGGTAGGCGTAAAGAGCCGTCCTTAAATTTCCTATGTGCATAAAGCCCGTGGGGCTGGGCGCAAATCTTGTACGAACTTTCATGATTTTCTCCGTAATTTATTTAAGTCGATAATTATTGTATCATACTTTCTCGTTTTAGTGTATAATAAGTGTGTAATATCAGCGAAAAAACTTGCCGCCGACGACTTTTTCGCGACATATTTTAACGTAAACGGAGATATTTATGGATTATAATAAAAAAGCCTTGGACTTTATGAAAAAACTTATTTCTTTCCACAGCGCGGAAGGGACTCCCGAAGAGGGCGCGCCTTTCGGTAAGGGGGTAAGAGAATGTTTGGATTATGCGTTGAGCGTGTTGGAAGAAAACGGTTTCCGCACGAAAAACGGCAACGGATATTACGGATACGGCGACGTAGGGGAAGGAGAACTTTTCGGCGTGCTGTGTCACCTTGACGTGGTTCCCGAAGGAGACGGTTGGCATTACGACCCGTACGGAGCGGAAGAAGTTGACGGCAGAGTGTACGGCAGGGGAGCTTTGGACGACAAAGGACCTTTTGCGGCGTGTTTCTACGCGGCGGTAAGACTTTTGGAAGAAGGCTACAAGCCCACTAAAAAACTCCGCTTTATTTTAGGCTGCGACGAAGAGAGCGGCTGGAAGTGTATGGACAGCTATTGTCTTAACGAAGAAATGCCTAAGTTAGGTTTTTCTCCCGACGGCGATTTTCCCGTAATAAACTGCGAAAAAGGCATAGTTTATCACACGATTAAGTTCGCTTTACCGCAAGGCGTAGTCGAATTCAAAGCGGGCGAAAGAGCCAATATGGTGCCTAACTACGCCGAAGTAACCTTTGAAAACACCGCCGAAATCAAGGAAAAACTCAGTTCCTGCGGAACGGAATTTACCGAAGACGGAGAGTATATCAAAGTATCCGCAGACGGCGTGTCGGCTCACGGAAGTCACCCCGAAGCGGGCGACAACGCTATAATAAAGCTCCTTAAAAAGATAGCTTGCGTAGACGGAAAGTTTGCCGAACTCGCCGAAAAATTCGACGCTTTCGACGGTAGCCACGCGGGAATAAAACTGTACGACGAAGTAAGCGGCGGACTTACCCTTAATTTAGGTTGCGCCCGTACCGAAAACGGAGAAATAATCTTCGAACTCGATATAAGGCACCCGATAAGCTGCAAGAAAGACGATATTACCGCTGCGCTTAAAAAGAAACTTCCCGATATGACGGTGGAACAGGGATTTTTCCATCTTCCGTTATACGTAGCTAAGGATAACGAACTCGTAGTAAGCCTTTTATCCGCATACAACGAAGTCACGGGACAAAACGCCGAACCCGTAAGTATCGGCGGCGGCACTTATGCGAGAGTTTTGCCTTTGGGCGTTGCGTTCGGCCCGTGTTTTCCCGACGGCAATTCGGGTATGCACTGCGCGGATGAGTATATGGAAATATCCGACTTCGAGAAGATGTCCGAGATTTACTACGAAGCGTTCAAAAAGCTTTGTTTCGAAAAATAAAATAAATTTACCGAGGTATAGGAAATGGATATAAATCAATATATAGAACCGAGACAGCAAACCTTTTTAAGTAACGTAGAGTATAGACTTCTGGAACTCGTGGCGAGCGGCTCGAAGAACGTAATTAACGTCGCCGACAACCTTGAAGCTCGCTTCCTTGATCCTAAGCATATAAAACTTACTCTTACGAGAAAACTTACCTTTACTCCCGCGGGGCTGTTCGAACTGTCGGTTTCTTTCGGAACCATTCTTACTTTAAGAGAAGACTCCTACTATCTCGTCGATTGGAAAACTTACGACGTGGCGGAAGAGATAGCGCGTAATTCCAAAAATCTCATTAACCCGCTCGCGGCGAGAATATCTCTTCTTATTGCGGAAATAACGTCGTCCTACGGGCAGAACCCCATCGTCACTCCGCCGACGATAATAACGAAACAGTAGTTTTTCGATATTAAAAATTGCAATAAAAAACGACGGATTTCCGATTTAGGGAATCCGTCGTTTCGATTTAAGGATACTGAACTTTATTCTAAGATAAACACCTTTACGCTTTCGGCGGGAACGGTAACCGCTATTTTATCGGGGAAGTCGTACTGTTCGCCCGACCAGACTTCTTTTACCGAATAGCTTTCTTTACGCTTTAAGTTAATATAATTATCGTCGAAGATATTCTTAAGAGGAGCGGATACGGATTTTTTCGATTTGGTCTTGTTGAATAAGCAAACCGCCACTCTGCCGTTTTTAAGGGGTTTTGCGAGTAAGTCTACCGAGCCTTTAACTATGCGTTTGCAGGGCTTGTACTCTTCGTCCTGGTCGATGGCTATCATGGTTTTGTTGGTGACTATTTTAAGGACGGAGTCGGGGATTTTTCTTATATCGTTGCCGAGGACCAAAGGAGCGTTCATCATGCACCAAAGGGAGAAGTGAGCGATATTCTGATTTTCCGTAAGCTTGCCGTTGCCGACTTCGAGCATGTCGGGGTCGTTCCATGCACCGGGCAAGGCGTGCTTATAGAGTTTTACGGTGTGTCCGTAAATTATTTTTATCCACCAGAACCACGGACGGATGTCGGGAGTGGTACGCCACATATTGCCGGCACGGTTAGCCCACTTGTAGGGCTTGTTTAAGCCCCATTCACAGATGGAGTAGACTATCGGACGGAATTCGCCCTGTCTTTCTTTCGCGGCGGCGGCGAGTTCTTTACCCATATTATAATATTGTAAGAAAGAACTGTCGCTTTTTCTTGCGACGGGGTTAAATAATCTAATCGTGTTCTGACCCTTTTTAAGGTGAACCACCTGTTGGAAACGCCCCGTGAAGTTGGGTTTGTTCTGACAGGGGATATCGTAAACGTAGAAGTCTTCTTCGTTTATGTGAGCGGCAAGGACTTTCGTGTATTTATTGCCTTTTTTGCGGATGCAGACGGTAAGGACGTAATCGCCTTCTTCTTCCATATAGATATTGTCGTATTCCATATAGCCGCCGTTTTTGTCGAGTCCGGACACGTGGTAACCTACCGGGACCTTCTTGTCGCGCATAAATTTCGCCGTGCCGAAGACTTTCGCCTTTTTGCAATCGTAAAAAGTCGCGTCGGAAGAAGCGGGTTTTGCTATTTCGATACCGTAGACGAGCGGAGCGTACTTGCTCATATATTCGTGGTGACAGAAGTCGTACTTAAAGTATTCCACGCCCCAATCTGCCACCGTCCTTGCGTCGAGCCTTTCTCTGTGGAGAGAAGCGGGCAGATCTTCGCAAGTCAAAGTTCCGTTACTGGAATAAATTCCCACGCGAAAACCTTCTTTGTTAAGGTCTTCTATCATCGGCTTTATTCCGTGTGGGAATCTCGTAAGGTCGCCCTGCAACTTGCCGTTTTCGTCGCGCATGGAAGAATGCCAGTTGTCGTCAAGGTTAATATAGCGGTATCCCGCTTCGTAAAGTCCAGTTCTTTTCATCGCATCGGCGGTGTCTTTTATGAGTTTTTCGTCGATGTTGTTTCTGAAAGTGTTCCAGCTTGACCACCCCATAATGGGGGCTTTCTGCGCGCCGTTATCGATACGCTTTAATTTATACGTTTCGATAAAAGGCGAAGACGGGGTAAGAAATTGCTTTATGTAGCAACATGGGCACATACCGTTTCTTCTCATTTCGTTATCTCCTTTAAGAAAGTGTTTTTAGTAGGCTACGTTATTTGTTTGCAAGGTGTTTTTCGACGAGTCCGTTTACCAACGCTTTGTCGAACTTACCGGCTATTTTAGGCATAACCGCTTTTATTATCATACCTTTAGTTTTGGGCGAAGCGTCAGGGTAGACGTCGGCTTCTTCGATAAGAGCCATTACCGCTTCTTCGGTGAGCTGTTCGGGAAGGAACTTGGTCAATATTTCTATTTTTCCCGCGGCTTCGGCTTCCTTTTCGGCGTTGCGTCCCGCAAACATTTCTTTAACTTCTTTCTGAACTTTGATTTCTTTGGACACGCATTCGATTACTTCGGCGTCGGTGACTTCGTGTCCCGCTACCGATTTTTCTTTCTGCAAAATGCCCGCTATTACCGCTTCGAGAGCGTCTTTCGTAAGGTGGTCACCCGCCTTTCTTGCGTTGTTGAACGCGAGTCTAACTTCTTCTTTTAACATAATATACCTTCTTTTTTTAGTATTTAGTCGAGTTTTAATTTAATTACGAGTTCTTTTTGTCCTACCGAAATGGTTTTTTCGATATCGGGAGCGGCTATTTCGGTAAGCTCGGTAGCCAAGATATCGGCTTTTATTCTGTCGGCGTATTCGGCTATTGCCTGTGACAAATCGTCATCGGCGGTAGTTATGCTTGCCTTAATTCTCTGTTCTACGGCGTATCCCGCGTCTTTACGGAGCACCTGAATTTGTCGTATCGTTTCTCTTACCATACCTTCTCTTATTAGTTCGGGGGTAAGAACTACGTCGAGAGCCAGAGTAAAGCCGTTTTCTTTCGCTACGATAAATCCGCTTTTCGGTCTGTCGTGGCAGTCGAACATATCTTTCGTAAGGTCGGTGAACTTTCCTACGGTGATATTCCCGTCGGCGTAGGCTTTGTCAAGGTTCGCCATGCCTTGTTCGTCGAGAGCTTCCACCGCTTTTTTAAGGTTCTGCGCTTCGCCTTTGAGTTTTTGTCCCGCCGCGCGGAAGTTTACGGTGTAGTAGTGTTCGTTAAACATACTTTCGTCTTTCGCAAATACTACGTTCTTAACGTTAAGTTCGTCTTTAATTACGTTTACCAAGTGTTTTACGTTGTTTTCGGTCTTTTCGTCGGCGACTACGATAAGTTCGGACAAAGGCTGTTTGACTTTCATCTGAGCTTCGTTACGCATTCTCTGCGCGATGGTAAGAACTTCTCTCGCGGCTTCGGTTTCGTCAAGCACGTTTTCAAAGCCTTTCATATCCTTAACGCCGAGAGCTACGGGATAGTCGGAAAGGTGTACGCTTATGGGAGCGTCTTTTTCAAGACAACGAACGGTGTTCTGCCAGATATAGTCGGTAAGGAACGGAATAATCGGAGCCATTACGCCCAAAGTCACTTTGATGGCTCTGTACAGACACCGGTAAGCGTTCATCTGGTCGGCTTTGTCGGTGGACTTCCAGAAACGCTTTCTGTTTATTCTTATATACCAGTTGCTGACGTCGTCGGTGAAACTTTCGAATTCCTTAATAACGTTACTTAAACGGCAAGCCTTCATTCCTTCGTCCGCCGCCGCAAGGAAAGAGTCGGTGCGCGCGAGCAGCCACTTGTCGGAGTGGGTAAGGGTAGAGTAGTCTACCTTGTGGTTTTCTACGTCGGGGTTATCAAGGCTTGCGTAAAGGTTGAAGAAAACGTAAACGTTCCAGAAAGAAAGCATTTTTCTTCTCGCTTCGTCGGTAAGGTTGTAACCGAACCTGACGTCGTTGGTTACGGGAGCGGAGCAGAAAAGATAACGGACGGGGTCCGCGCCCATCTTCTCGGCGGCTTCGTCGAAACGTATCATATTGCCGGTCTTCGAGAACTTCGTTCCGTCTTCGTTTATTACCGAAGAGTGGGTGACTACTCTTTCGTAAGGAGCTTTGCCGGTAAGGACTACGCTCATGAAGAGAAGAGAATAGAACCACAAACGGATTTGTTCTTTCATTTCGATTACCGTTTCCGACGGGAAGTTCTTATTAAAGTATTCCTTGTCTTCAAAATATTTTTTCGTGGAGAAAGGAGTTATTCCTGCGTCGAGCCAGCAGTCGCCCACTTCGGGAACTCTTTCGACGAGTTCTCCGCAATGCGGACAACGGATTTTTATCTTGTCGATATACGGACGGTGCAAGTGCGGCACGCCTTCCAAAGAATGATTTTCGGAAAGATTTATTAACTCTTCCTTGCTGCCTACTACGGTAAGGTGACCGCATTTTTTACAGGGATAGAAAGGTAAGGGCAGTCCGTAGAAACGTTTACGGGAAATATTCCAGTCGCCCATATTGGTGAGCCAGTCTTTCATACGTTTGCCCGCGAAATCGGGTTCCCACTTGACGGTGTCGGCGGCGGCGATGAGTTCGGGTTTAAGGCTTTCGGTAGCGATACTCCATTCGTCGACCAATTTGAATACGACCTGCGTTTTGCAACGCCAGCAGTGGGGATAGCTGTGGACTATCGGTTCGGTTCTGTAAAGGGTATTGCGTTCGGTCATAAGTTTTACGACTACGTCGAGAGCTTCGGCGGTGGATTTACCGGTAAGTTCGCCGAAACCTTCGGTTATTATTCCGCTGTCGTCTATCGGGCAGATTTGCTTTAATCCGAGTTTTTTCCCTAAGTCGAAGTCTTCCGCGCCGCAACCGGGAGCTATATGAACAACTCCTACGCCTTCGGTTGCGTCTACGTCTTCCCACGGCACGATAGTGTGTACGAAGTCCTGCACGGGGAATTCGGGGAATACGGTAACGTATTCTTTGCCGACGAGTTCTTTACCCTTAAATTCGTCGAGTACGGTAATAACGTCGCCTTTTAATTTTTTCAGAGCGTCCTTACCTACGATAAGGTTGCGGGAATCGGATTTAACCTTTACTCTCAGATAATCTATGTCGGGATTTACCGCGAGAGCAACGTTACTCGTAAGCGTCCACGGAGTGGTCGTCCATACGAGAATACTGTCGTCGCTGTCCTTTATGGGGAGTTTTGCGTAAATGGAAGTGTGTTCGACGTCTTTGTAGCTGCCGCTCATCTCGTGTTCGGAAAGGCTCGTGCCGCAACGGGGACACCAGGGCATCGGGCGGTGACTCTTTACGAGAATTCCTTTTTCGTGGCAGGTCTTCAGGAAGTACCAGATGGAAGTAATGTTAAGGTCGGTGTTCGTAAAATAGCTGTGTTCCCAGTCCATCCATTGACCGAGACGCTTGCTCTGTTCGGTAATAATCCCCGAAAACTTGCGTACTCTCGCCATACACTTTTCGGTGAACTTATCCATACCGTATTCCATAATACCGCGTTTGTCGTGCACGCCTATTTCCTTTTCGGTTTCTACTTCAACCCACAGTCCCTGCGAGTCGAAACCGTTCTGGAACTGACAGCTTTTTCCGTGCATCGAGTTATATTTAATGTTCGCGTCCTTTAAGGTTCTGCCCCAGGCGTGGTGAATACCCATAGGATTGTTCGCCGTGATAGGACCGTCAAGGAAGCGGAATCTTTCTCCGTTCTTGTTTTTTTCAACGAGCTTGTCAAAGCACTTGTTCTCTTCCCAGAATTTAAGAATCTCTTTTTCGAGAGCGATAAAATCGGGAGAAGGATTTTCTTTGCGCATATAATGCCTCCACTTAATATAAAAAATACTAAATAATTATAACTATATAACCGCAATATTGTCAACACAACTTAACCAACCCGATAACAAAAAGTGACGCAGAAGAATAATAATGTACAGGGGAAACCCCGAAAACAAAACAAAAGGAGAAATTTATTTTATGGCTTGTTGTTGTAACGGCGGTAATAACCGCTACAGAAATAACGAAAATATAGTATTGATACCCGGACCGATGGGCCCGCAAGGGCCTACGGGACAGCAGGGACCGATAGGTCTTACCGGACCGCAAGGGCCGATAGGTCCGCAAGGTCCGACAGGGGCTACGGGCGCAACCGGCGCCACCGGCGCAGTAGGACCGCAGGGACCCCAAGGCCCCGTCGGAGCAACCGGCGCTACGGGCGCAACGGGCGCAACCGGCCCTACCGGTCCTCAGGGCCCCGCAGGAACCAACGCGGTAAGTCAAGCCGCCTTTTATTCCGACGCTACTCAAAGTCTTGCGACGGGAACGAACGCTACCGTGACTTTATCCGCCGCCACGCCGAACAGTACCTTTACCTTAACCGACAACGCCGTCGTTTTACCCGTAGCGGGAGTGTACAAAGTGACCTATTCCGCAGACGCGACGGGAAGCGACGACAGTACCGTAGCCACCCTGTCGTTGACTAACTCGACAGGCACGGTGATAGCGAATTCTTCCGCTAACGAAACCCTTAATACGGGCAGCACCGTTAATCTGTCGAAAAGCGTCCTCATAAACGCCGCCGCAGGCGACACCGTAGCGGTAAGAAACACCGGTGCAAGCACGCTTACCTTTAATAATCTCGCGCTTGTGGTAGAACAGATATCATAAGGTGATTATAAGCACGTCGTAAGGATTAAACATCCTAAAACGGTACTTTCCGTCACCCAAACCGCGACTTATGAACATTTGCGTTTTGCCTTCGACGTAACGACCCGAAGTGTATTCCGGAAAGTACCCTTGGTCCGGAGCGTAAAGTCCGCGTCCGAATAATCGTACCTGTCCGCCGTGAGCGTGACCCGATAAGACTACGTCGAAATTATAGTAGGCGTAGTCTTTTATTAGTTCGGGACGGTGCGCAAGAAGCAGACTTACGTCGGCTTTAAGTTTACTTTCCGTAACGTTCGGCAGGTTCTTTTCCGACGGAATTTTTCCGTCTTTTACTCCCGCGATAAGGATATTTTTTTCCTTTAAGTTTACAGTAACGAACTCGTCGAGAAGTAAGTTTACGGCGTTGTTTTCGCATACGGCGACGTAGTCGGAAAGAAGCGGACTGCCGATTTCGTGGTTACCTATCACGGCGTAGACCTGCGAAAAGGAAGTAAGTTCGTTATAAAAAGAGTCCGCTTTAATTAGGTCTTCCTTACTTGCCGACGCGTCGAACGCGTCGCCCGTCACCGCGATAATATCGGGGGATAACTCTTTAAGAAAGTCGACGGCAGCAGTTAGATTTTTATTTTCCCGCGGGAAATGCATATCGCTTAAAAGAGCAATTTTTATTCCCGTCGAAAAGCCGCAGTCGTAGTATTCCGTCTTCACCGACTGCGAATAGAAATACCCCGTAAGGACGATTGCGGGCAGAGCCGCCGCAAGGATAATAAGTATTGCCGCGACGATTTTTTTCTTCATATAAATTTAGATTACGCAAAATAAATCTCCGTTATTCGTAACGGAAACGCGTCGAAGATTAAGATTATGGAAAAAGGATAAAATATTTTTTGAAAAACGCTTGATTTATAGTTACGGCGGGACTATAATAAATTAGCACTCAGAGATAAAGAGTGCTAAAATAAGATTACGGAGGAATTGAAAAATGAAAAAATTCAAGACCGAATCGCAGAGAGTGTTGGATTTAATGATAAACTCTATCTATACTCACAAAGAGATATTCATACGAGAACTTTTATCCAACTGTTCGGACGCGATAGACAAATTGTATTACAAGTCCCTTACGGGCGGAGTCAGCGGACTCAGCCGCGACGATTTCGCGATAGAAATAACGGCGGATAAGGAGAACAGAACCTTAAAAATCACCGATAACGGTATCGGTATGACCGCGGAAGAACTCGATAACAATCTCGGCGTAATAGCAAGGAGCGGTTCTTTGCAGTTCAAGAACGAAAACGAGAAAAACGACGACGTCAACATAATAGGACAGTTCGGCGTGGGATTTTATTCCGCCTTTATGGTAGCAAAAAAGGTAGAAGTCCTTTCCAAGGCGTACGGCAGCGACGAAGCCAACCTTTGGGTAAGCAACGGCAGCGACGGTTACGAAATAAAGAAAGCCGAAAAGGACGGACACGGCACGGAAATTACCCTTTACTTAAAGGACGATACCGACGAAGATTACTACGGAAAGTTCCTTGACGAGTACGAGCTCAAAGACCTTATCAGAAAGTATTCCGACTATATCCGCTACCCGATAAAAATGGCGGTAACGAAGTACGAAGAAAAGGACGGCAAGGAAGAAGAAGTGAAAGAAACCGCCGTCATAAACTCGATGACTCCGCTTTGGAAAAAGAACAAAAACGAAATAACCAAGGAAGAGTACGACAAGTTCTATAAGGATATGTTCTACGACGGAGAAGCGCCGTTACTTACCATTCACACTTCCGCCGAAGGCGCGGTGGAATATAAAGCCTTGCTGTTTATCCCGGCTCACCCGCAGTACAACTATTATTCCAAAGGTTACGAAAAAGGTCTTCGTTTGTACACGAACGGGGTACTGATTACCGATATGTGCAAAGATTTGCTGCCCGACTATTTCAGCTTCGTGAAAGGACTCGTGGACAGCGAACTTACCCTTAACATATCGAGAGAAACCATTCAGCATAACCGCCAGTTGCAGAAAATAGAAAAGAGTATCGAAAAGAAAATAAAATCTGAACTCAAAAATATGCTCGAAAACGACAGAGAGAAATATCTCGAATTTTTCAAGGCGTTCGGCTTGCAGCTCAAATACGGAATTTACGAAAATTGGGGAGCGAATAAGGAAATGCTCCAGGACCTTATTATCTTCCGCTCGGTAAAGGAAGACAAGATGGTTACCCTTTCCGAATACGTGAAGAATATGGCTGTCGACCAGAAGTATATCTACTATTCGACGGGCAGCAGCGTGGAAGCTATCAAGGCTCTGCCGCAGGTAGAAAAGGTGGTAGACGCAGGGTACGACGTGCTGTGTATGACCGATAACGTGGACGAATTCGCAGTCCGTTTTCTCGGAACGTACGAAGAAAAAGAATTCCGTTCGGTGGCGGGCGAAGATATCGGCATAAAGGACGAAGTGGAAGATAACGACGAAAACAAAGCCGTTACCGAATTTATGAAAGAAGCTCTCGGCGATAAAGTTGCGAAAGTTAAACTTTCTTCCATATTGAAGAACCACCCCGTCTGCCTGACGAGCGAAGGCGAACTCTCCATCGAAATGGAAAAAGTCCTTAACAGTATGCCCAACGTCCAGGGCGACAATAAGATAAAGGCTACTAAGGTTCTCGAAATCAACGTAAATCACCCCATCTTCGAAACCATAAAGAAGTACTACGCCGAAGACAAAGATAAATTAACCACCTTGTCCGAAGTGCTTTACGACCAAGCCTTGCTTATCGAAGGCGTAACTCTCGAATCCCCCACGAAGTACGCCGAACAGGTCTGCTCGCTGCTTAAATAAAAGCGCAAAAACCAACCAAAACGCAGAAAGGACTGTTAAGAACACAAGTTTCTAACAGTCCTTTTTTCTCGAAAAAATTGTTAATTGTCGTTATACCCATATTTCTTTGTCTGCAGAATTTCTTTCCACCATGACTCACGAGCCTTAATAATTTCATCATCAATTTTTGCGTTGTAGTTTTCTAAGATTGAATATTGGAAATTATCCTGTACATATTTTATACCTTTCTCATCAACAATTTTCTTTAATTCCTTATTCCCGCCATGACAATTTAAGGCATAATCCTGCCAACGGTGTAGTAACATTCCTGTTTCACTTGTTGCAGAACCGACATACAATTTCCCGTTATTTAAGTCAGTAATAAGATAAACTGCTTTTTGGCTTTCAAGCGCAGCAATCCAATCCTTCTTATTACGGTCAAGAATGCTTTTAAGTTGTCTATATGAGAGCTTTACCTTGTCATATCCGGGAAAATCATCGTCATCGAATGTATCGGGAAGAATTTGACAAACTTCGAGCTGATCTTTGACTTTTTTATAATTTACGCCTTGCGTTTGAAAAGCCTTATGGAATTTAACAATGGTTCTACCATAGTATTCTTTGTACTCAGCAAAAGGAATACCGGTATAGTTTATACCATTCTTTACGTTCAACTCTGAATCAACAGTATCGACCGTTGTCAACAACCAATGATCGTCCCGTATTCTAACCAAGCAAATAGCTATTTGACCAACCCGAAAGTATCTGTTTTCATTTCTCCAATACAGCCATTGCTTGTTAATCTCATCCGGATTGTTCTTATAGATATCAATAGGATTGTTAGATCCATTGTAAATATTGAATTTAACTTTTGCTTTTTCTTCTTGCTCGGGAGTAAATCTCAATAAGTCTTTAAGTAATATCATAAATCATTTTCCTTTTTATTTTTATTTTTATTTTTATTTTCGTTTACGAAATAAGTTTTCTTTTTTTGTTTTATTTGCGACATTCATTAAAATCGAGTAATATGCTACGTCATTTCGCAATAGTTCCGTCCGTGCAGTAAATGACGTAATTGGGTGTGTTTGTATTCCAGTCGGCACCTTTGGATATAGCTTGCCATTGTACTTTTGTGCCACTATAATTTAAACTCGTTAGTCCACCACAATTATAGAACGCAAACCCGCCGATGCTTGTCACGCTGTTTGAGATTGTTATATTGGTAAGTCCATTACAATTGTAGAATGCATGAGAAGGGATATCTCCGCCTGTTATTGTTACCAATTTTAAACTTGACGGTATGTGAGCGTGATAATACATACCATTCCGCTCATATTGACAAGTTGCATCCAAAATCGTTGATGAATTACTTATAGTAAATCCGAATATATATCCGAATACCCGGTTCTCTCCGTTGCTTGCAGTCTTGCTTGCACCGACGAAAGGTAAAGTTATTTTCGTTAGCCCGCTACATCCATGGAACGCACCTGCGCCGATATGTATCACGCTGTCTGGAATTGTTACACTCTTTAGTCCGCTACAACCGACAAAAGCATAATCTCTGATGATTTTCACGCTATTGGGGATAGTTACACTCGTTAGTCCGCTACAATTAAAGAACGCCCTTTCGCCAATACTCTTCACGCTGTCGGGTATAACTAATTCGCCTTCTACCTTCTTTCCGCCTATATACAAAGTATGAGAACTTGACATTAAATGACTAAGTCCATTTATCCCGCACCAGCCTGCTATATCGCCCATATAGTATATACTCGTTATTCCGCTACATCCTTCGAACGCATATGACGGAATTGTAGTTACGTTATTTCCTATATTCACTGTGGATAATTTCGTGCACCCGCCAAAAAGGGGACGATGATCATTAGCTACACTCGTACACACCGTCACATTCCAATTGACAGTAGTAAGTTCGCTACAGCCACGGAACGCAGAATCGCCGATACTCGTCACGCTGTCGGGTATCGTTATACTCGTAAGTCCGCTACGGTCTGAGAACGCAGACCAACCGATACTCTTAATGCCGTCGGGTATAGCAATCGATCCTTGTATATTTTCAGGAATATGTACAAACTCAGTTTGTGCTTTGTTATAAAGAATTCCGTCTTTGCTTGAGTAAACGGTATTTGCTTCCGATACGTAGATCATTGTAAGTTCGCTACAATTATCGAACGCCCTATCGCAGATCTTTGTCACACAATTAGGAACCGTTATATTCATAACTGTTGTATCTTTAACTCCATTTATTTCACAAGTCGTTTCATCGGTAGTGAAGATAAAGTTTTGCATTCCTTCCTTTAATTTGCTTTGCGCTGTTATAACTACGTTACTCGATACTATAAAGGCGTTGAGTTCGGAATTATCATTGGTTTTTATATCGTCCACGTACCAACCATCCCATTCGTAAGCGAGATAGTTATTAAAAGTAGCAACAGAACCTGCGTATTCGTATCCGTATTTATACGTACCGCTAATAGCGTTAGTTACGGATACGTTATTTCCTGCGGATACGCTAACGGTATACGTGTTTCTCGTGTAATACACCTTCAATACTAAATTACCGCTGCCGTCGATATTTCCGCTAATCGTACTCTTAGCCGAACTATACGTAAAGTGTTCGAACGACTTTATCACGGCGTTAGCGGTAGTGTCGGTCGTTCCCGACAAATTATCGGTAGCAGTGAGAGTATAGTTATCGTCTGCAAGGTTTTGGAGATAATATTCCGTTTTGTAAGCGGTATCGGTATTAGCTCGCCAAGACGCAGAAATCGTTTGGTTACCCATAATAGGTTGCGTGAAGTCGTAACTCCATTTTACGAAAGTATATCCAGCTCTCGTAGTGGTGGGTTCAGTTGCAAAATGAGTTTCTTCCACGTATTGAGAGTCGACGGAAGTTCCGCCGTTAGTAATGAAGTTTACCGTATATATAGGTCTGCGACGAATGGTTATTGTATATAGATTTATCGTTTCTTCGTCGCCCGAAGTTATCAAAGCGTAATACACGTTGTTACCCGCATCGAGCGGAACGGTTTTCGTTACGATAGTGTTCATCCCGTATATATCGCTGCTTAACACCCATTTTGCGTAGGGGCTTAACGTAAATTCGTTGATTAAAGAGAAAGTAGTAGTAGCGTAGGGTAAAGAAATAAAACAAGTGCTGTTGATATTATTTACCGTCATATTTTTCGCGCTGATTATCATTGCGCCGCGTTTATCGGTAAGTTTCGGAAGTTCGGTATAGGTGGAATAATCGCAACGAGAGCAAGTGTCGTACTCTGTCCAACCCGTATTTTCGTAATCGGGAGCTTTTGCGTCGTGGTGAATAAGGTCGTGACCTAATTTTTCTATTACTTTGTGAGTTCTGCCGATTTCTTCTTCACACACCAAGCAATAGAATACTTCGTCGTAGCTGCCGCTTTTCGTACAGGTGGGGAGTATTTCGTTTTCTTTTACGGGTTGTCCTTTGGTGTGTCCGCCGTAGCATTGAATAGCTTGCCATTTGGCGTAAACGCTCATATTGCTCGAAAGGGGAGCGTCAAGGAGCGAGTTGGCGGTAAACGGCTTTGACCAAACGTTTTTATCCCAATACCAACCGTCGAAAACGCATCCGTCTTTCGTCGGATTTTCGGGCATTTGAATTACTTCGTTGCCGACGGTGTCCACGGTCTGATAGATTTGCTCGTCCACGACAAAATCTATTTTGAACTTTACGACTTTATTGCAGGCGACGAAAGACGCGCTTATGCAAACGACCAAAACTAAAAGCAGTAAAAACCTAAATTTTCTCATAATCCCATCTCCTGATAAATGCGTATTATTGAGCTTTTTACACGTTGAAATATATCGGTTATTTATATATTTATTAAATATATTACTTTCAGTATATGATACAAATTTGTATCGGTCAAGATTTTTCTTATACATATTTGTATAATTTGAGATATGGAAGCAGACTTTTCAAACAACAGAATTAAGGAATTACGGATAGAGCGGGGGCTGTCGCAGCGCGCGCTTGCCGAGAAGACGGGAATAAAGCAGGCGAATATTTCCCGTTGGGAAGCGGGTACCGTCGTTCCGAACGTTCTGGACTGTTGGCTTCTTGCGGAATTTTTCTCCACGAGCATCGATTATCTCGTCGGAAAAAACGAATACTGAAAGGGGTAGGAAAAGTCTCGTCGCAAGTAAACGAAAATTCGCGATTTGGGCTTCCGTATAATAGGTTTAGGTTGCCGATAATTAAATTTTAATTTTTTGTGGTAGCTCATCTTTGTAATTTTATTTTATTAGCTTTTTACTTTCTTTTCGGTGTGAAAAGAAAGTAGCAAAGAAACACACGAGCCCCATCTCCGACCACTCGTTATGCGGGCGTTTAACGCAGTCGCGAAAGCTTTGTGCGTATAAACGCTTAATCCGTGTAAGTCGAACGAAGTTACCGCTCG
>CAZUJW010000036.1:0-20078 GCA_964620655.1 uncultured Christensenella sp. | reverse complement strand
AAGGAAATTCTTTCCGTTCGTTTCCATAAACTCTACGAAAAACCGCCATAAACCTTTCGCCGAAAAATCGTCATCGTCAAGGAGCTGTTTAGCTAAAATATACCCCGCCGTCATAGACGATTCTATCCCGCTGCCCATAATGGGTATCGGCATAAACGCGCTGTCCCCTACCGCGACGTAACCGTCTGCTACGGGGGTGGCTATCGGACACCTTAGGCAAATGGGAACTTTCTTTTCTCTTATCTTTTCTTCGCTTAATATAGGGTTAATCTTCCGCAAATCGGCAAGGCGGACTTCTATATTCGCATCGGTAAGCTCGCCTATTTTACCTATAAGCACGTCGGCTTCGTTCTCTTCGTTAAGGTTGCACCAGCTGATGCCTTCTTCGCCTAAGTGCTTAATAATCATAGTATTTTCTATACCCTTATCGAAAGTTTCCGCGCCGTCGTTCGCCTTGAAAAATGCTCTGTAACCGTACAAAACGTCGTTTTTATCGGGGTTTCCCTGCACGTTGAACTTTTTCGGAAGATAGGAACGCAGTTTTGAAAAAAGTCCGCTCGCGTCGATAATTAGGTCAAACCTTTCTTCCTTTCCGTCGTATTTTACGCCGACTACTTTCTCGTCTTCGACGATAAGTCCGTCAACGTTCACGCCGAAACGCAATTCGCACCCCGCCTTTTCGGCAAGGTCGCAAAAATAATCGGTAAGTTTCCGTCTGCGAACCGAAATTTCGGTAAACGGTTTCAACTGCGGAATTCGCAGAACGTTTCTTTCGTTCGGCGAAAGGAATATCCATTTTGCTTTCTGACAATAAACGTCGCCGTCGGGCATAGGTAAACCCACTTTGCCGAAAATGTTCGCCGTAATATCGTCTTTCCATTCGTATCCGACCGCGCCCCTTTCGCTACGCTCGAACACTACCACTTCGTACTTTCTCGCAAGGTAAACGGCGACTACCATTCCGCCCTGTCCCATTCCGACTACCGCTATTCTTTTATTCATTTTTGCTCCCGTTAAATTTTGATTTCGGTTAAATTTTACCATATCAAGCTACTTTTGTCCATACGCAAAACGGACGGCTTTTCCGCCGTCCGCCGTTAGTTTACGATTAAAATTCTACGGATTATCCCTTCCCCGTAAAAATAATTTCGTTAAATCGCCATATTGAGAAATTCGAGCGTGAATTTTACCCTTTGGGCGGGAGTCATACCCGACGTGTTGAACACCACGGCAGGGGGATTCTTCGGCGAAAGGACGGCGTAACGGGAGAACTTGTCCATAGCGACAAATAGTTTTTCGTTACTTAAACACTTCGAGTCGTAGAAATATATTCCCGAACCTTTGGCAGAGATTACTACCTTACTTACGCCGAGTCTTTGAGCCATATTCTTTATTATCGCGCAACGGATAATGGTACGGACGCATTCGGGAGGTTTGCCGTAGGTCTTTTTCAGGGTATCGTAATAATACTGCCCTTCTTCTATCGTGGCAAGGGCGCTTACTCTCTTATAAAACGTTACTCTCGCTCTGCCGTCGGGGATATACTTTTCGTCGAGAGCGTAATCGGCGTCCACTCTTAATTCTACGTCGCGGACTTCTTCCGTCACTATTCCCTGCGCTTCGTCTATGCCTTCTTTTATCAGTTTAAGGTACATTTCGTACCCGACTTTTTCCATCTGTCCGTGCTGTTCGCGTCCCAAAATATTGCCTGCGCCCCTTATTTCCAAATCGCGCATCGCTATTCGGAAACCGCTTCCTAATTCGGTATTGTCCATAAGTGCTTCGAGTCTTTGCGTCGCGTTGGCGGTAAGCACAGCCCCTTCCGGTACGGTAAAATATGCGTAGGCGGGCACGTCGCTTCTTCCCACTCTGCCCCTTATCTGATACAACTGACTTAACCCTAACCGTTCGGCGTTAATGACGAACAAGGTATTGGCGTTGGGCAAGTCGATACCGTTTTCTATAATGGTAGTGGAGATAAGTACCTGCGCTCTGTTTTCGTAAAAATCCCTTATTCTGTCTTCCAGAGTAATATCGTCCATCTGCCCGTGAGCTACCACTATCTTTACGTCGGGCAAAAGTTCCCGGACGTGTTTATAGAAAGAGTTTATCGTCTGCACCCTGTTGTAAAGGACGAACGCCTGACCGTTTCGTAACAGTTCTTTATTTATTGCGTCCACTAAAAGGTCGTCGCTGTATTCGGTAACGTACGTTTCCACCGGCAAGCGGTTTTTCGGCGGGTTTTCCAACGTGGAAATGTCCCTTATCCCCGACAAAGCCATATGCAAGGTTCTCGGAATGGGGGTAGCCGACAAAGAAAGGATATTTACGCTTTCGCGGTACTGCTTCAACTTTTCTTTATGCTCCACGCCGAAACGCTGCTCTTCGTCGAGTACGAGCAAGCCTAAATCGTTAAACTTGACGTCCTTACTTAAAATTCTGTGCGTGGCGACTATTACGCTGCTTTCCCCTTTTTCTATCCGTTCGAGCGACTTTTTTATCTCGGCGGCGGTGACGAACCTTGACAGTAGCTCGGTTTTTATTTTGAACTTATTGAAACGGGCGTTAATAAGATTGTAATGCTGTTGCGCTAAAATAGTGGTCGGGGCGAGAACGGCTACCTGTTTACCTTCGACGACGGTCTTAAAAATTGCTCTCATCGCTACTTCCGTCTTGCCGAAACCTACGTCGCCGCAAAGAAGCCTGTCCATAATTTTGCCCGACTCCATATCCCTTTTAATTTCGTTAATGGCGATAAGCTGGTCGTCGGTTTCAGTATACGGGAAGTCTGCTTCCATCTCTTTCTGCCACACGGTATCCGGAGAATAAACGTAACCTTTTTTGTTAAATCTCGACCTGTAAATGGACAAAAGGTCGATGGTAAGTTTCTTTATGCTTTCTTTTACGCGTTTTTTAACCCGCTCGAACTCCGCTCCGCCCAACTTGTGCAGCGTAGGAGTGTCTCCGCCGGTGTATTTTTCCAACGTGTCGAGTTTGTCGCAGGGAAGATACAGCTTATCTCCGTCCTTGTACGCGACGACGTAAAAGTCCTTTTCGCCCGAAGCGGTTTTTACTCTCTGTATGCCTTCGCTTATACCTATACCGTGCTTTTCGTGGACGACGTAATCGCCCTTTTCGGGAATTTCGAAAGCTATTCTTTTAGCTCTGTCGCTCTTAGTCCTTTCTACCTTTCTCGTAAGGTCGCCTATTCCGACGAGCATAATTTTTTCGGCGGGGTAAATAAAACCTTTGTTGATTTTCCCTACCGTAAGGCTTATTCCGCCGTGATTTTCGCCGACGTAACAGCCTATATACTCGTCCTGCAAATGTTTTTTAAGAGAGTTAAGCCCTTCTTCGTCCCGGCACACGACTGCGATATCCGCCCCCATAGCCGACATATTGCGGAGCTGTTCGAAAAAGGACGGCATATCGTTATAAAACGGCGGCAAAGCGTTGGCTTTTATGGAAAATACTTCCTGCGGAACGAATAAATTTACGTTGCTCGTAATCAGCCCGAACCCTAACTTGACGTGAGCGTCCTTTTTAATTTCTTCTATGTCGAGAAGACTTTTTTTATGGGCGTTAAAAGCTAAAAAACCGTCCTTGCCGCTCGCAACCCTTTGGTGAAGTCTGTTAGTGGAAAGCCTTAGTTTGTCTTCGGTCTGTTTAGTGTCGTCGAATACGACTACGCCCCCTTCGCTAAGGTAATCGCATATCCCTGCGGTATATTCCCTTGCGTACGGCAAAAAGAAGTTGTTAAGCGGACTCGACGGGGAAACGGAGAACCTTTCCGCTTCTTCCGACAGTCGGTCGTAATTGGTAGAACTAAGGTTTTTGGAGTCCTTTTTTATATTGTTAAGTATCCCTTTAACCGCTTTTTCGGGAATGATTATATCGGTGGACGGAGTAATCTTAACCGACAACAAGTCTTCCTTGTACTGCATGGATTCGAGGTCGAAAGATTTTATTTCTTCCACGGTGTCGCCGAAAAGACTTATTCTTATCGGGTCGCGACTGCACACGGGATAAAGGTCTATTACGTCGCCCCTTACCGAAAATTCAGCGAGGGCAGACAGACTTTCCACCCTTTTATATCCCATCGTCGCAAGGGAAGAAACGAACAATTCGGAGTCTATATCGGCGTCCTTTTTTATCTCGAAGCGGTTTTCGAAAAATATTTCGGGTTTAGGGTATAACTGCGACAAGCCTTCCGCCGTAACCACTACCCCTTGCGCCGTGCCGTCCAAAAGAGCGTTAAGGACTTTAAGTCTTTCCTGCAAGAGAGAAAAGTTGACGCTCTTTCGTAAGATAAGCGGGTCTTCCCTGTCGGGCATGAAAAGGACTTCGCCGTCGCAGTATTCTTTAAGAGTTTCGTACGCTCTCCTTGCCGCGACTATATCGCCGACGACGTAAATAAAAGGTCTTCCTAATTGCGAAGCTATATGATAGCGGTTATATTCCGAACAATAGAACACGACGGAAGACCGCCCCGCGTTAATCGCGACGGAAAGTTGTTTTAACTGTCCTTTATTTAGTTTGAAAAGTTTTTCGAGCGGCATTTTTATTTTATTGAATTGCCTTCTCTCATAAATCTGTCGAAGTCTTTCGTCTCGACGTATTCCAATATTATTCCGGCTATCTTTTTCGCTCTGTCGCGGAAGACGGCAAGGTCTTCGGCGTTTATTTTTTTCAGGACGAAATCTTTAAGTTCTCCCACGTCTCTTCCTATGCCCATTCTTACCCTTTTGAAATTATCCGTGCCGAGTTTTTCGACGATGTTACGCATACCGTTGTGCGTGCCTGCGCTGCCTTTTTCCCTTACCCTTACGGTAAACCTGTCCAAATCTATATCGTCGTAAATTACTATAAGGTCGGCGGGGGTTTGTTTGTACTTGGTAAGCAAGCCTTTCACGGCTTCTCCGCTTGCGTTCATGTAAGTGACGGGCTTAGCCAGAATAAGTTTTTCGTCCTTATTATCCTTTACCGCGGTGAGAGCGGAACACTCCAATCTCGTTACCTTTTTATTGAGTAGTTCCGCAATAGCGTCGGCTACCATAAATCCCATATTGTGAAAGGTATCGGCGTATTCTTCGCCGGGATTACCCAAACCGACTATTATCATTCGTTACCTCCTGTCCTTGAAAAAACTCGTCATAAGTTTTTTACATTCCTTTTCCATAATTCCGCTTTCCGTCGGTACGGTAGCGAAAAAACGGTCGTCTTCCGTAAGCGAATACAGACTGCCGCAACAACCCGTCTTTTCTTCGCTCGCTCCGTAAAATAGTCTTCCTATTCTCGCCCCTACTATCGCTCCGGCACACATTGCGCAAGGCTCCACCGTGACGAACATATCGCACCCGTCAAGGTATTTTCCCGCCTTTTCTTCGGCTAATTTTATCGCCTTGATTTCCGCGTGCGACAGTACGGAACCGTCCTTTTCTACGGTATTATGCGCGCGGGAAATTATCTTACCGTCCTTGACGATAACGCACCCTACGGGGACTTCTCCTTCCTTATAGGCTTTTTCCGCTTCGGCGTACGCCTCAGCCATATACGCCGATTTTTCTTGCGATTTTAATTCCGTTATCATACAGAAGACTTACGCTCTCCTTGTGCTTGTTTATTAGTTCGGGCAACCGTTCTTCGGGATATGGGTGCCTGTATTTATCTTCTCCCACTTCTACCGTCAACCCTAACCCGTCGGATATAAGGTCGAATTTATCTTTAAGTCCGCCTGCGCTCCCCTTTGCGTACGCCAGCTCGTACCCTACGTTATCGGCGTAGGCTTTCGCTTCGGCGTAGTGGTAAAAGTTCTTCCCGAAGCCCCAATATATTACTTCCCCTTTCGAGTGGTAGCATATTACCTGCGAATATTTTTTACCGAGCATCGTATTTACGGCGGCTTGCGTTTCGGGTTCGCTTTCGGGATACGGACCTACGTAGTTTGCTGTCGACGGATACGTTAGGTTTTGTTTCCCCGTCCCCCACCCGGCGTCGAAATTAACGTTAATATCGACGGCGGCGGCGTTGGCTTTCCATAAAGAAAAATCGTCGCTGCCGTTAATTTTCTTTAAGTACTCCCGCCTGTCTTCGGGGACTGCCTTAGTCCCGTATTTACACAGCAATACCCCGTCTATATTAAGACAGGGAATTACGTCGAACGGTAGTTTGGTCGTAAAGAACAACTTTTTTATAAGTTCGACGGTTATATGTTCTCTCGCGTGAACCGCCCCTACGATAAGGGTACAGGCTCTGCCGTCGCCTACGCCGACGAGCGGTATATCCCGTCCGCATACGGTCTTGCCGATTATAGTTACTTTACCCGCTTTTTTACATTCCGTCAATAATTTATCGTAATAATCCATACGTTAAATTACGCTATGAGATAAAGAAAGGTTCTTTTATTTATGGTAAGTTACGTTATTCATAATGGTAAGGGCGCGGTAGACCTGTTCCGACAGAATCACTCTCATAAGCTGATGCGGGAAAGTCACTCTTCCGAAAGATATTCTTTCCTTACACGCCGACTTAACTTCGTCGCTAAGTCCGTCGCTGCCCCCTATTATAAGGCTGAATTCGCTTATTCCGTCGGTAAGTTTTTTATCGAAAAATTCCGCAAACTCCGTACTGGAAACTTCTTTCCCCGCTATATCCGTCGCCACGGAATAACCCGTTATTTTCTTCAATATCTCCTTGCCTTCTTCTTCCTTGGTTCTCTTTTCGGGCAGTTCGATTATCTTAAAACGAGCGTAGCGGGAAATTCTCTTTTCGTACTCGCTTACCGCTTCCGTCCAGAATTTTTCTTTAAGGTTGCCGACGGCGAGAATATTTATTTTTATCATCTCCACACTCCCCACATAAAGGTAAATAACGTAGTGAGAGTCATCATAGCTATCGAACCGTACAAAAACGCATACTCATACCAGTAAGGCTTGGATACGGAAATTTTCGCTACGTCTTTTCTTAACCCCGTGCCGAAAATATCGTCCACGTATTGCAGTTTGTTGGGGAAGAAGAATACGTCGCCTTCATTTTCCGACGATTCTTCTTTAGGCTGAATTTTCGCTACGTATTTTAATATTACGACTATCAAAGCTCCCGCCGCCACCCAGGTCACGATAGCTATAAAGAAGTGGTTGCTTATAAAGGCGTACAGTTTATCTTCCAGTGCCGCATAAAGACCGTTATGTTGCGAAGAATAACCGCTTATTACGCTGAGCGCGTTGTTTATAAAGTGAATTATCATTCCGGGGAAGATACTCTTCGTCTTCAATGCAAGGTACGCAAACACGAGTCCGCCGACGAAAGTATACCCAGTCTGCATGATGTTCTGATGGGCAAGTCCGAACAAAAGCGCGGTAAGTATAACCACCGTCTTTTCGTCTTCCACTCCCCTGAACATTCTCAAAACGAGTCCCCTGTCGGTAAACTCTTCAAAAAAAGCGGGAAGCATCGCCGTGGTGAAAAGTTCCATTATAAGAACGCCTGCGTCGGAATAAATAGTCCCGGGGGCGTTGACGTGGGTGTATCCTAAAAGGATAAGGATATTTTGCCATATAAGGCTTACGCCGGTAGTAACGTAGCTAAGTAAAAAGCCCAGAACTATCGCAAGAACGTAGGTTATGGGCGGAATTTTTACTTTCAGCGAAAATCCGCTTACCACGTCTTCTTTTACCCGGAACTTGAATAGGACGAAGGGAATAACCCCCATTCCTATTATCTGCATCATAATCGAGAACAGCCAGCCGGACACGTTGTCGCTCAGTTCCACAAAAGAAAAAACTATTCTCATAATGACCAACCACAACGTGGTGAAAAAGAATATTGCGCTTATTTTAGTAGTTTTTGTCACAATTCCTCCGTTATGCTATGCAAGGACTGCCGCTATTATCCACATTACCGCAACGAAAACGAAAAATCCTATCGCAAATATCGACGGTTTTTCCTTGCCTTCGTTGGTAATTTTCGGCTTCCTTTTAATTAAATATATTGCGTTTAACGCTATAAATACCGCGCCTATCGCGCAACAAATTCCCAGCGTGACGAGATTGTTCCACACTTCTTCTCCCGTAAAACGGGTAAGAAACAACGCAAAAAAATTGTTGATAAAATGTATTATCGCGGTAAGCGTTATATTTTTAGTTTTAACGTACAGGTACGAAAGGATACACCCTAAGAAAATCTGATGTACAGTCTGAGCTAAGTTAAGGTGACTCAGTCCAAACAAAACCCCGCTTATAATGACGGCGTTTATCTTTCCGTACTCAGAGAACCCGTCTACGAAAACCTTTCTGAAAACGAGTTCTTCCCCTATTGCCGGCAACACGCATATTACTATCGCCGCTATTACGCAACTAACCGGCGACGTCAGGTCGGGTACGGTAACCTGTGGCGTTTTGCCCAAAAGAACGATAAGTTTCTGCACTCCGTAATTAGGCAATAACGCAAAGAAGAATATCCCTAAACCGAGTAAGACTGCGAGCGGATAATCCAATTTGTCTACCGAGCCTTTTTCGGGCAGCAACTTAAATTCCGTCTTGCATACCTTTACCGTAACAAAGGTCACTGCTATGTAGACCGCTTGCGGCACGGCGTACGCGACGAAGATGTAGGCGTTGCTTTTTACATCCATAACCGTAGCCAAAACAAGCCCTGTTACTTGATAGAGAGCAAAACCTATAAGAAATATTATCGCCGATAATTCGGGCGTCAGGTTTTTCTTTTCCGTCATTCAGCCACCACCGTGTCTTTTTGCGTCGCCACGAGTATATTGCAACTGCGGCTTTCGTCGCCCATTTCTTTCCTGAGATAATTTTTCGTCGTCCAGTAGGCGAGTTCGGGCAAATTATTCTGTTCGCTCAGATGGGCGAGAATTATCGTTTTCGTCCCGTCTGCGGCGAGATTAAATGAAGTCAACGCGCTTTCGGCGTTACTTAAATGCCCTTTCTCCGACAAGATCCTCCTTTTAAGTCTTTCGGGATAAACCCCGCGTAAAAGAAGTTCTTTATCGTGGTTACTTTCCAGCATAACTATATCGCTGCCTTTAAGTACGTTCATTATACCCTTAGATACGTACCCCGTGTCGGTAAGGTAAGTAAATTTACTTTCCCAGTCGCTTATCGAGTACCCGTACGGGTGAACCGCGTCGTGACTTACGTCGAAAGGGGTCACGTCCAACGTGCCTACCGAAAAATTGTTTTCCACTTCAAAAAGGTATTTGAGCGGAATATCGTACTTTTCGGTAATTTTTTCCAGCGTGTCGGGGTGGGAATACACGGGCATAAACTGCGCCAACGCGTCGACGCTTTTTATGTGGTCGCCGTGCTCGTGGGTAATGAGAAGACCGTCTATATCGGTAATCATTAACCCTAATTCCGACAGCTTTTTCGCTATCACGGCAGCGTTAAGCCCTGCGTCTATAAGTAGCCGCGTTTTTCCGTCGGATATTAAAACACAGTTGCCTTTCGAGCCGCTCCCGAGAGAGCATACGGTAATTGCCATTTACTTCCCTTTCGGCTTTACTTAATTTGCCTTTCGCCTTAATATAAGCGAACGACTTTACGCAAAGTCTACGTTAATTTTACTATATCGCAAAGCTTTTGACAATTATTAAACTTGTTTAACGATATTATATTTTTATATTCTTTAATTTGTATTAAATTTTCGGACTAAAAATTACGCTTTTTGCGGAGTAAAGGAGCGGCTTATGAGAGTAGAGTGTGAAGAGTGAAGTGTGGAGTTGCTGCGTAAAGCAACGTGCATGGGACGCTCCGTATTAAAATGCTCTGCCGCAGATAATAAGAGATAAAATCATTCCCAATCCTACCGCTACGACTTGTCCGCCGAGATAGAAAAATATCGAGTACCTGCCGGGGACGGTAAAGGCTTTATGCCACACGCCGTCGAGTTGCGGAAAAAGGGAACGTTTCTTTTCGTAAAGTATTCTCGTAAATCCCGCTCCGAGAAAGAAAAACGCAATAAACGGGAAAAGCGGAAAATAGTCCGCCGTCCACCAGTTGTCGCAGTAGAAAAACAGCCCTAATATTTTGGAATCGGTGTCTATCGCGGTAAAGTTGCCGTTTACTTCATGGAGACTAACGTTGTACTTGTTGTTGATAAAACAGCACGCCACCCCTATCGCAAGGCAAATTACTATATGTAAAATCCTTTCAAACAGCGGATTTGCGTCCTTTTTCGCTATCTTAGAGTAAATTTTCGGGATAAGACTTATTACCAAATCGACGCAGGCGTAGATAAGAATGACCGCCGCTATACAGTGAATTACGCCGAACATTGCGTAAACGTAAGTGCCGAACAGCCTGTCTACTATATACGTCGTTATGGAAATAATCGCAGCGACTATACAAAGTCGAAGTCCCCGTAAAAAGTTATTTCTCGAAAATGCGGTACAAAGTCCGCTCGTAAAAAAGAAAATAAACAAAAATGCGGGTCGCCACAAAAATCTCACGTCGCTACCAAGATACGCCGTACCCGTCGCGTTAAGGAACTTCAAAAAATCAGAACCCGACGACGCCCAAAAGCCGAACACGCTCGAAAAATCGTACATGGCGTGGTCTATTACCACGAGTAAGATACTTAGCCCGCGGAAAAAGTCGAGTTCCCAAATTCTGCTTCTTTTTACTTTTGTGCTCATTTGTACTCCACCCCTACGGGAGTGGTTTTGTGCCCGTTTACTCTGTACAGTTCGAACCTGTCCGAATACTCGTGGACGAGAATATCGGGTTCGAGCACGCTGAAATACACCTGCGGTTTTTCCGTCGGCGTTTCCGCGACGATATTCACTTTTTCGGTTTCCTTATTACTGCGTTTAGGGAGCCAATCTAACGAAATCTTTTCGCTTCGTTCTTCTTTAAGAACTTCGTCGAAATCGTCGAGCGGAGCTAAAAGCGAGCCGTAATCCACTTTCCTTTCCGCAGCGGTGTTTTCCCATTGCGGAACTTCCGGCGGCAGAAATTTTTCGGTTTCTTTTTCTTTTTTGTAGCGACTCCAACGGCTCTCTGCTTCTTTCTTTTCGATAGTCTTAACGTCTTCGGCTTTCTCCCACAAGGGGTGTTTGTAGCCGTTATATATAGACTTGACGGGGCGGACGATAAGGTTTCGGACGGCTATTATTGCCGCTCCTATTATACAAGCTATTCCGCCGCAAAGATAGAGAGTGCCTAAGGTGTCGAAATTAAAGGGGTTAAACTTAAATATCAAATAAAGCGCGACGCCGAACAAACTGTAAACTATTGGTATCCACAGTCCGAGCAGCGTACACGCTTTGCAAATTACTTTAAGAATAAAGCCGAGAACTACCACAACGGAACGGATAATCGTCCCGATGAAAGTCCCTGCGTCGGGGCGTTTCTTTTCTTCCCTGACGGGAATATCTTTCGCCCTTTTTTTCATCTTTATTTAATGATATCCGTTCCCATATACTTTCTGAGCGCTTCGGGCACGGTGATGGTTCCGTCGGCGTTCTGATAGTTTTCCATAACGGCGGCTACGGTACGACCTACCGCAAGTCCGCTACCGTTAAGGGTGTGTACGAAACGGGTCTTTCCGTTTTCGTCGCGGAATTTTATGTTGGCTCTTCTCGCCTGGAAGTCAATAAAGTTACTGCAAGAAGAAATTTCGACGTAGCGGTTGTAGGACGGGAGCCATACTTCGATATCGTAAGTCTTACAGGAAGAAAATCCTACGTCGCCGGAACAAAGACATACCACTCTGTACGGAAGACCTAACAGTTGAAGTATTCTTTCCGCGTCGTTAGTTAAAGACTCCAACTCTTCGAAGCTGTGGTCGGGATGAGCGAACTTGACAAGTTCTACCTTGTTAAATTGATGCTGACGGATAATACCCCTGGTATCTCTGCCCGCGCTGCCCGCTTCTCCGCGGAAACAAGCGGTATAAGCGCAGTATTTTACGGGAAGATCTTTTACGCTCAATATATCGTTACGGTGCAGGTTGGTGACAGGGACTTCTGCGGTAGGAATAAGATAGTAGTCGGTGTTTTTTATTGCGTACATATCTTCTTCGAACTTAGGAAGCTGACCGGTACCGAGCATCGAATCGCGGTTGACCATAAACGGGGGGAAGATTTCTTCGTATCCGTGAGAAGTGTGTGTATCGAGCATAAGGTTTACGATGGCTCTTTCGAGTCTTGCCGCCGCTCCGTGATATACGGTAAAGCGAGAACCGGTTATTTTTGTAGCCTGCTCGAAATTGAATATTCCTTTGGATTCGCCGAGTTCCCAGTGGGGTTTCGGTTCAAAGTCGAACTTAGTCGGCTCGGAAAATCTTCTTACTTCCACGTTGTCGCCGTCGTCCTTTCCGTAAGGAACGCTGTCGTCGACAAGGTTGGGAATAACGTACATAAGTTCTTTCAGTCTGTCTTCGACTTTGGTAAGTTCGGAGTCGAGTTCTTTAATTCTGTCGCCCTGCGTTCTCATTTCCGCAATAAGGTCGTCGCAGAATTCTTTGTTCTTTTTCTTCATTGCGATTTCCGCGCTGACTTTGTTCTTTTCGGCTTTCAACGCTTCGACTTCTTTTATTATCGCGCGGCGTTTTTCGGCGAGTTCTACCACTTCCGAAATATCGAGTTTGCTGTTTCTCATAGCAAGTTTTTTCTTAACTAAATCTATGTTGTCGCAAACGAATCTTAAATCTAACATATAATTCACCTCTTAACGTATTTTAAGAATAAATAATATTTTACTATGAAACCAAATAAAAATCAACATATTAAACCGTACAGATGCATTTCTTTACTCCTACAAAGCAATTTTTTCTGAATCGTTTAATGGATTGACATGGTGAAAATAATAATGGTATAATGAAAAAAAATATAAACAAGGAGATTTAATTATGGCATACGTAATTACCGATAACTGCATCAACTGCGGAACCTGCGAAGGTGAATGTCCCGTGAACGCTATAAGCGCGGGAGACGGAAAATACGAAATCAACGCTGATGAATGCATCAGCTGCGGAACTTGCGCCGGTGTTTGCCCCAACGAAGCTATCATCGAAGATTAGTTTCTTTTTCGGAGCAAAAGCGTGACTTACTAAAATGTCACGCTCCATAATCAACGTCGAAAAGCACCCTTAATCGGGTGCTTTTCTTTTATCCTTTTATAGAAAAATCCCCTTAACGAAAAGCCAAGGAGATTTTTTATTTTCGGAGTTTTATATCCTTTAATTTTATTTTTTCTTACGGTCTTTAAGCATAGGACGGATAGCGTTAAGTATGGCTAACACGCTTACGCCTACGTCTGCGAATATTGCAAGAAGAATGTTGCCGATGCCGAGTACGCTGAGTATCATTACCGCTACTTTAATTGACAGAGCGAAAACGATATTTTCGGTGGCTATCTTCACGGTACGGCGGCTTATCTTCGCAGCTTCCGCTACTTTGGTGGGTTTGTCTTCCATAATAACCACGTCGGCGGTTTCTACCGCAATGTCGCTTCCCATGCCCCCCATCGCTATGCCTACGTCGGCTTCCGCAAGACAAGGAGCGTCGTTTATTCCGTCGCCCACGAACGCCACTACCTTATTTTTGCCTTTTTCGGCTACGAGATAATTGAGTTTATCTTCGGGAAGAAGTTGTCCGTGGTATTCGTCGATAGAAAGTTTTTCCGCGACTTCCGCGCAGACTGCATTGCTGTCGCCGCTCAACATTACTATCTTTTTTATTCCGCTTGCGGCGTAACTGCGTTTAAGATCGTAACTGTCGTCTTTAATCTTGTCCTTAATGACGACGTATCCGAGATAAGCTCCGTCTTTTGCAAAGTAAACCACGCTACCTACGCCGTCGTACTTTTCAAAGGATATATCGTTCTCTTCCATTAAGAGCGCGTTGCCGCCCAAACATACCGAGCCGTCGATTACCGCTTTCACGCCCCTGCCGCTTATTTCGGTGTAGTCGCTTACGTCTTCGCTCGACGCGTCGCCCGCTATCGACTTGGCTATGGGATGATTGCTTCCGCTTTCGATTTTACCCGCGATTTCCAAAAACTCTTCTTCGCTTATCCCCGACGGTTTTACCGAATCTATTACGAACTTACCTTCGGTAAGAGTACCGGTTTTGTCAAGTGCGACGGTGGAAAGTTTAGCGAGTTTTTCCATATAGTTGCTGCCTTTAATAAGGATACCCGCTTTGGACGCAAGTCCTATTCCTCGGAAAAACGACAGAGGAACGCTTATAACAAGCGCACACGGGCAAGATATAACTAAAAAAGAAAGAGCCTTGTATATCCACTCTTTCAGACTTTCCGCAGTGTACTCGAAGAAAATCGGCGGGACAAACGCCACTATTATCGCAAGTCCCACCACTACCGGAGTGTAAACCGCAGCAAACTTAGAAATAAAGTTTTCGGCTTTGGCTTTACGCGACGTTGCCGATTCCACCAAATCCAAAATCTTCGCAACGGTACTTTCTTCGTACTTTTTCTTTACTTCGACCTTTATTACGCTTTCGCTGTTTACGCAACCGCTTATTATTTCGTCCCCTTCCTTAATGGCTCTCGGCACGCTTTCGCCCGTGAGCGCGGAAGTATCCAAAGTCGTGGTTCCGTCTACTACAACTCCGTCTACGGGAACCCTTTCGCCGACCTTAACGACAATTACGTCGCCGACGGAAAGTTCTTCCGGTTCTACCGTGACTACTTCGTTACCCCTTATAAGGTTGGCGTACGGAGTACGCATTTCGACTAGTTTGGATATAAAGTTCCTGCTCTTGTTTACGGCGTAATGCTCGAAGTATTCGCCTACCGCGTTAAGGAGAAGAACCAAAACGCCGTCAAGATATTCGCCTAAAACAAAAGCTCCTATCGCAGCTATCAGCATAAGGAAGTTTTCGTCGACGTGATGAGCCTTGAACCCTTCTATGCTTTCCATAAGAGGTTCTATTCCGACTACGATAAGGGCTGCTATAAATAATCCGAGCTTCCACCACTTATCTATCGGCAAAAACTCGCCGAGTAAGACAAGAATCAACGCCAAAGCGATTTTTATAATCGGCAGATACTTCTGCAACTGCTTCTTGAATTTTTTCTTGTTCATTTTTATCTGCTATTTTATTATTGCGTCGGGTTCGTTCTTTAACAAAACTCTCTTGACTTCTTCGAGTATGGCTTCGCTGTTTTCGTCTTCGACTTCTACGGTAAGCGTTTCCATAAAGAAGTTAAGCACGGCACTCTTTACACCCTTGACTTTGCTCACCGCACGTTCGGCTTTTCTGGCGCAGTTCGCACAGTCGATACCGGTTACTTTGTATTTCTTTTCCATATTGACCTCCACAACAATTAAATGTTTGTTTAACTGTTTTAATAATAGTACATCGTATTTTCTTTGTCAAGGGATAATTCCTGAATTTACAAAAAATTTGCGGAAAGATTTCCCCGCATAAATCCTTTCCTATGCGTTTTGATACGCCTGTATCCTTTTTGGGAAACAATCCTTTACTATTAAAATTTTAACCTGAATATAACCGTACCGATATATTCCGCATTTTTATACATTCCTATCGGCGTGGCGTGTACGTTTGCAAATCAATTTAGCTTATGGCTTTTTCTTATATTATATAGTATGGTTGCGGCTATGTATGGTTGCGGCTATTCCCGCCCGTTCGACCCCCGTTTTACTTCTTTACATTGAAAAAGCACCTCTTTATTACGGTGCTTTTTCAATATGGTGCCGATGGTGGGGGTCGCTCCGCCGCCCAAAACGAGTTTGGACTCCGCAGTATCTTATCCTGCTCCGCCGTCCAAGCGGCGGCTATCTCGCCGGGGCGGGCAACAATTCACCGGATTGTTGCTATTCCCGCCCGTTCGACCCCGATTAGCGTTATTGTATTGAAAAAAGCACCGCGATATTACGGTGCTTTTTCAATATGGTGCCGATGGTGGGGGTCGAACCCACACGATGTTGCCATCACGGGATTTTGAGTCCCGCGCGTCTGCCAGTTCCACCACATCGGCAAATTTCTTTCTGTATTCTATCACAAATACTTCTCCGTTGCAAGTAATTTTTATTATTTACGGTGAAGATTTACAATAAGTAAATTCCAAAATTAAATTCCACAGTAGAGTTTGACGCGGAATTTAGTCCGGGAATTCACGTCTTTGCTTTACGTCGCAAAAATACAAACTCCGTCGAAAACGTTTTTTCGCTTTCGGCTGTTTGCCGACAATACGGCAATTTCGGTATCTAAGACTCATAATAAGGATACCTTTAATAAGCTAATTCATTCTTCGTAATATCGGGATAGCGTACGGCAGAAATTTTTTATAAGCAACGCACAAATTAAAAGAAAGACGTTCTCTTTTGCACCCGCCAGCGCATAAAGCATAAAGATTACAACTAAGACACTTTCCTTCTTTTACAAGGCTTTCTTTAATAAATCCGACCGCAGTAATATTTTTTTCAAGTTCGGAAAAGTCGCACAACTTTATATTGCCCAACGAGTATTTATCCGTACAATAGAAGTCGCACGGAAAAATTTCGCCGTCGCTTTCCGCTACGTATTGATGGGTACAATGCCCGTTCATTCCGCATTGTTCGGCTCTTCGTCCGTGTGTCAAAGCGACGAAGTTATCGAAAATTCTTACCGACACGTACCCGCCGCAAAAATAGTCCTTTGCGTAGAGATTAAAAGCTTTTATTAAAAACTCTCCGTACTCTTCTCCGTCAAGGCATAGCCCGTAATCGTCGCCGTCGAAGGGACGCAGACAAGGTATGTATTGAAGATATTTTACCTTTTCTTTCTTAAAAAATTCGTATACCCTTTCTACGTTTTCGGCGACTTTTTTCGTCACCACGACAAGAACGTTTATATCTACTCCGCGCCTTTTTAATATTTCGTATCCCCTTAACGCTTCGGAAAAACTCTCTTTCCCGTCGGGATAAATTCTTAACGAGTCTACGTAAGCGTCGCCGTCTAAAGATAAACCTACGAGTACGCCGTTGGAAGCAAAAATATTGCTCCACTCTTCGTCTATAAGAGTGCCGTTGGTCTGCACCCCTATATATACGGGACTCTTTTTTACATTGAGTTTTTCTATTTCGGCGAACGCTTTAATAAAAAATTCTTTCCCCGCAAGCAGCGGTTCTCCCCCCTGAAAAGAAAGGGTTACCGCTTCGCCGTCGGCGAATGAAAAAGCTTTTTTCATAATCTCGGAAAAGAGTTCCGTCTTCATAACTCCGCGGCAATTCACGGTTCTGTTTTCGGCAAGGGAATGATAAAAACAATACCTGCAAGCAAGGTTGCACGCCGAAGAAGCGGGTTTTATCATTAAAGATACAGGGGGCATTACTTTTTACCCCTGCGGTTGTTTTTAAGTTCTTTCCTGAACTCTTTAAGCATATTTTTCATCTCCGCCGCCACTTCCGGATAGGTCATCGAGATATTGTACCCTTCGGCAGGGTCGCTGTCGAGATTAAATAGATAATTTTTGTACCTTTGGTCTATAAAGGCGGAATTTTCCGTCGCGACGTCTTCAAAATACTTGTAATTTACGGGTTGACCGTCGGTCAATATTTCGGCTCTGACAGCCTTCACTTTGCCTTTTTTCATATAATAAAGGGCGTCGTGAACTTTCGTATCGCTCGGCTCGTCGCCGCTCCAAATTTTTCGCAAACTTACGCCGTCTATTATTCTGTCGGAAGGCATATCCGCCCGTCCGTCGGTGGCGTAGTCTATGACGGTCGGGAAAAAGTCAATTAGCATCGCCGCCGAAGTAAGTTTTTTCGTGCGGACGATTTTTCTTTCCGAGCCGTCGTCGTTTTTGGAAATAAATTCTTTACACTCGGCTACCGTACCTTTGCCCACTCCGCCGTTAGGATAAGATATAAGCGCGGGGACTTTCATTCCCCCTTCGAAAGTGGTATTTTTTCTTCCCCGTAAAGAACCCGTAACCCCTTCTCTTCCCGGTCCGTTGTCGGAAGTGAAGATAATAAGGGTGTTGTCGTAGACAGAACCGTTTCCGTCGGGCGACGGCGTGTCTTTCATATATTGAAAAATTTCTCCTAAACTTCGGTCAAACTCTTCTATACATTTTATATAACTGTCGTCCGATGTATCTCCCTTGCCGTTGCCGTTATAGTCGGAATATATGGGATAATGCGGCCACGGCGTGGCGTAGAACCCGAAAAAGGGATTGTTCTTCTCCACCGATTCGGAAAACTTCTTTTTCAGGACTTCGGTAAATATACGAGTGCTTTCCGACTGGTCGAGATTGTCTTTGTGCGAACGGACCTCGGTAAATTTCCCGTTTACTTCTTCCACCCAGGTGTAAGGGGTCATATCGTTGACGTAGTGACTGCCGTAAAAATAGTCGAATCCTTGATTGGTGGGCAGATACTCGCCGTAATCGCCCAAATTCCACTTGCCGATACAAGCGGTGTCGTATCCGAGAGAAGAAAGAGCCTCGGCTAAGGTTATTTCGTCGCCGAGTATGCCGTCGACGTTATTTTCAAACTGATACGGATTTATAAAATGCGTGGGCGAAAAGGTTTCGTTATCCACTACCGTCGGGAAAATCACGTTGTCGAGATAGCCCCTTGTCGCATACCTACCCGTAAGCGCGCTGAACCTTGACGGGGTGCATACCGGCGCGGAAGCGTAAAAGTTTTCCATATATATTCCGCCGTCGGCTATCTCGTCGATATTCGGCGTGTTTATTGCGTTTTCGTACGAGTAACACGACAAATCGGCGTACGCCATATCGTCCATTAAAATAAACAAAACGTTCGGGGCGTTGTCGGCGCGTTTTCCTTTAAGGTAGGATAAGTATTCTTCTTCCCCTTCGAACATTCTGTCCACTCTCGGCGTAAGGCGTAAACTCATATAAAGGAAATACAATATAGAAGTGCCTATCATAACGATAGCTATTACTATCGCCGTAGCTTTCATAACGGACGGCTTGACTTTCAAAAACAACGTCGCCGCGCACAGAGCCAACGACGGAAGACAGAATATAAGGTTCCACCATACTCTCCGCCCGAAACTTTCCGCTCCGTAAATCAGGAAAAATAAATATAACCCGACCATAATAACGGCGTAACCGCAACAAACCGCAACCGACGGCTTGCCGTTTTTCAACACGAAAACGACTTCGATTAACGCATATACCGCACACAAAACCGCCCCCACGAGCGGGAAAAAGTTCCGCCCCGCGGCAATCATCGCCACCGTAAATAATACGCTTACGAAAAACGCCGCTATTTTGCCTTTCGTCAGACCGCAGTCTGCGCAAGGCATAACCTTGGATAGCCCTGTTTCCATCTTCAAAAGTTTGTCGTTCACCTTATTCTCTCCTTACGACCATCGTAAATCTATTTTACTATGTCCGCTACACCTAAGTCAACGGCTAATTATTTTCGGAACGCCCATACACGCAAAAATCTCTTTACAAAAACTGTATTTTATGATAATATGGATTTTGCTAAAAAGCTATGCGGTATTAACTCAGCTGGTAGAGTGTCTTCTTGACGTGGAGAAAGTCAGCGGTTCGAGTCCGTTATACCGCACCAAATAAAAGAGCCAACCTTTTTTGGTTGGCTCTTTTATTTGCCCTATAACGGACCCGCGAACCGCGCAAAATGCGGTTCGCAAAATTGCCGTAGGCAATTCTGACGAGCAACTAAACACTCTTTCCCGAACACCTAACATTGAAACCGTAACTCTCTTAAAGCAGGGATAGCAGTACATACGAGTGGTCCGTTTATACCGCACCAAACAAGGAAAACAATGACGGCGAATTTGTGGAAGGTCTCGGCTTTGTCTGTATGGAAGAAGGTTATACCCCGGAAGATGTCCTGCAGGACACGGCTCAGGGCATGGGCGGAATGTGAGCGGAAGCGGTTGAAAAATGGGAAGATTTATGATATAATAAGACGTCGATAAATCTGAATTTTCGGAGGTGTTTATATATGATTTTCTGCTTTTCCGGAACCGGCAACAGCCGTTATATTGCAAGGCGTATCGCAGATGCCTTGCAGGAAGAAATGATAGACCTGAATGAAAAAATCAAAGCGAATAACAATTCGCAGGTGCAGACAGGACAACGCAT
>CAZUJW010000035.1:13291-20199 GCA_964620655.1 uncultured Christensenella sp. | reverse complement strand
CGATAAAATCTCCGTTGTAGCTATCGCCGCAACCCGTACATTTATATATGGTATAGCCCTTTTGCGTACAGGTCGGCGCAACCATAGAATACTTTGCGTAGTAGTGATCCACTGTGAATTTATACGTTGTCGAACGGTTAGCGTCGTTAGTGATTACAAAAGTGTATTCGCCCTCCTGTTCAATCCAAGTTCCACTCGTATAACTTTTCCCGTTCAGCGTTGCCGAACAGTTACTCGCCGTCCAAATTACACACACCTTATGACTATTGTCCGACTTCACTATCGTTGCTTCGGGCGCGTTGATACTCATATACATATAATAAGTATCGCTCTTGTTGCCGTAGCCGTCCACCGCGTAAAAGGCATAAGTACCGTTTACCGCCGTTTTGGAAAAGACAACGCTTGAACTTGTACTTGCTACAAACGAAATGCCGTTCGGCGTTTTGTAATACGGCGTTACACCGCTGAAATTATCCGAAGCGGTAACGGTAAAACCGTCTTTCAACGTTTTCCCGAACCCGCCGACCGAACTTGTAAGCGTAGGCTTCGTGTGATCCATTGAAATCGTATAGGTTTGCGAAGTGTTCCCCGCATTATCCACGCAATAGAACGAATACGCGCCGTCTGCCGTCAGTTGCGTTCCGCTTGTATATTCGGTATAACTCGACGCGCCGGGCTTCTTAACATAGATTGTTTTTACACCGCTTCCGCTATCCGTTGCCGTTGCCTTGATATATTTTGCCGTACTTTTATATCCGCTCGATACCGAAGTCGTTTCAGAGTATAAAGTCATCGTCGGCTTTGACGAATCAAGCGTAATGCTTTTCGTTGCGGAAATGTTTCCCGCTTTATCTACTGCTCTGAATTGATACGTTCCGCTTGCCGCGCTTGCGGAAATACTTGTTCCCGAAGTATAGGTCAACCAAGACGAACTGCCCGGCTTTTTATACTGTAAGTAACTAATTCCGCTCCCGCTATCCGTTGCCGAATAGGAAAACGCCTGATTTGTGTAACTTCCCGTAAGTACCGTACCGCTACTGTTTTTAATTGTTCCTGTGGGTTTCACGGTATCAAGATACAGATAGTAAGTTGCAGAAGTATTCCCTGCCTTATCTTTCGCATAGAAATAATACAAACCGTTTGTAGCCGTACTTGCTATCGTAGTAGATGTTCCCACACTCGAATAAGAACTGCTATTCGGGGATTTAACGTACAATGCACTAACACCACTACCGGAATCAGATGCGGACACATAAGTAGACGAATATGTGTATTTCCCCGTAGAAGAAGTTGACGCTCCCGAAATAGTCGGTGCGCTTTGGTCAACGGTAAACGTAAAGGACGCATTAAAACCCGCTGAATCATATTGCCTTGCATTTACAAGCCAACCGCCACTCGCACTAAAACTTGCTGTATATGTTCCATCTGCAAGCCCCGTCAACGTAATTGTCTTTGTGCCGCTTCCTACACCTTTTCCTGCACTATTAACAACTGAAACCGTCGGCGTCCCCGAAGAAGATGAGAAATAGTAGCTTGCCAAATTATTAATAATCTAATTTGCTTATGCTATTTAATAAATGCAAAATTTTATGGGACAGTAAAATATATAGAACAAGATTTGCAAGGTTTTGAATCGAATATAGTATTTTCACAATCTTGTTTAAAATTGCTAAAGTGCTTAAACATTAGCGACTTTGAATTTTATAATAAAATTTTTACAAGTATTTTGAAAGGTCTGGAGAAATTGTAATGAGATGCAAAATACGATAATGAATGGTATATTTCTTTTACAAGTTCATTCGTAAATTGCCATTTATCTTTGGCGCATTTTGATAAAATATTCAAATACGGTGGATTGTGCGTGGAAAAGTATTTTACCTATCTTGTATCAAGACAAGACACGCCTAATCGCCATTGTCGCAAAATCCCTGCGAGTTTGAAGGTAAAATTAAAGCGTAAATACGGCATAAAAATAGACGGACAAATTTTAATGGTTTATCCGTCTGAAATTTTATATTAAAGGCTATTTGTTGCAAGTGCATATTTACGTTGCAGGCTCATTCTTCTGCGCCAAATCGTCGTGCGATTTACATTCAAAAGACGTGTAACTTCGAGATAAGTAAGTCCCGCCATATATGCACATAACGTTTCGTATTCAGCGGCGGTAAGTTTCATCTTCGCTATAAGCCCGTCAACGACTGTATAATCGTTTTTCTGCTCGTCGTCGAGTATTGTTTCGGGTTCTGCCGTAATTCGCTCGTCAAGGCTTATTGTGTGGGTTATATGCGTAGTGTATTGTTTATTCAAGTATCTGTCCGTATGGCGGAAGCAAGCACTCCTTATTGTTATCGTCTTTCCGTATTTCGTTGTGTAGTTGTCGCCGAGTTTCTCGCCTATATGCTCACATAAAAATAACATTGCCTCTTGAGCAATGTCGTATGCATCCGAAAACGGTCTTGTGCTGTTTTTGCTGTGGTTGATATCGTCTATAAGTCTGACGTAAAGATGATTCAACTCTTTGCCCGCGCGAACGATTACTGTTTTGATACAGGTCAAAGCGATTATTTCGCCTATTTTCTGTATGTTTTCTGCCGAGATAACCATATCGTTATCCAAAATGCCTTTGTTTACTTCTTTCATTGTATTTTACCTCCGATTTACTTCGCCTTTCGGCAAAAACGGGGTAGCATCGGAAAAAGATAGAAGTTTTTAATTTTGCTGGCTGTTACACGGAAGTCAACGAAAAAGCACAAAAATTGTTGCGTAAATATAAAAAGAGTCAAACTAACAAAAAGTTTAACTCTCAAATCATATTCAAATTTTCGGCGACAATTTTTTTGCCGTTGACTTGCGCTTTTCACTGTGCTACAACGTAAACTCGAAAGGCGATAAATCGGGATAATATCATAAGCATAGAAAAAGGCGCTAGAATCAACGTTCTATCGCCTTGAATCGTGGTTATTAAGTTATTTTATGAAGTTGCCATGAGCATCGCGTTTCTGCGTAAGATAATGGTTTGAACGCTTTATTTCATACTGCTTAGTTTGAAAAATGATACCTGCAACTCCTTTTAGACAAAAGTAAAAGAGCCGCGTGTTCAAACGCGACTCCCTGTGGCGGAGAAATCGGGATTTGAACCCGAGCTACGCTATCAACGTACTACTCCCTTAGCAGGGGAGCCCCTTCAGCCACTTGGGTATTTCTCCAACTGAATTATTTTATCTTTATAGATAATATCACAACGTTGAGCCTTTGTCAATAAAAATTAGGCTGTACGTTCCCATTTTTACGGACGGAAATTATCGTTAGTTAGTTTCGGTCAGTTTCCGTTCGAGTTCTCGCAACGCTCTTCCCCTGTGGCTTACCGCATTCTTCTCTTCGGAAGCGGCTAAACCGAAACTCTTCTGCAAATCCTTGCTGAAAAACAACGGGTCGTACCCGAAGCCGCTCGTTCCTTCCTCCGCGTAGAGAATGTTTCCTTCCGTTCTGCCTTCGACGTAAATCTCTTTCCCGTCCGGATAAAGCAAAACTATCGCCGTCACAAAATACGCGCTGCGGTCGGTTTTTCCTTCCATGTTCTTTAACAAAAGTTTTTTATTCGCAGCGTCGCTATGTTCTTCCCCCGCGTACCTTGCCGAATATAGCCCGGGAGCGCCGTCGAGAGCGTTTACGCAAAGTCCGCTGTCGTCCGCAATTACGCAAGTTTTGGTTACGTCGGACACGGCTTTTGCTTTAAGGTAAGCGTTTTCGTGGAAAGTTTTTCCCGTTTCTTCCACTTCGATATCTAAGTTAAGCTCCTTCAAGGAATATATCTCCTTGAAGAAGCCGCCCAGTATTTCTTTTATTTCTCTAACTTTATTGCCGTTGTTACTCGCAATTACCAATTTCATCTTACGCCTTGTAAATGTCGGATTTTTTCGGCGGTTTGTGGAAGAATCCGCCTATTATTCTGCCCCAGCCCGTAAACGGTCCTTCGTTGCAACGCGCGATAAGTCCGTCGATGACTTTCTTCGGAACCATACCTTTCGTCATCGCGTAGCAGTTGCGGAGCGGCATATCCATTGCGGCAAGTCTTACCATCTTTTTCATCGCTTCGGAAGTGTCTTTCGGCAAAACCAGAGTAGAACAGTTATATCCCGCCCATTTAATGAGTTTCCCTACCCAGCACACGTCAATGTCGCCGATAGTGGCGTTATACCCTATCTCGCCTTTTTTTAGCGGTCTGTTTTCGATAAGTTTACGACCGAGCAATTTTTCAAAACCGTCTTTGCCGTAATCTTCCGCCTTGTCGAGTTCGTAATAGTCTTTAAGGATTTCCTTATCCTGCGGTTTTACGTCGGCCGTTCCGTTTACGAAAACCTTTCCGCTCAGACGAATATCGCGGCTCGACGCACCGACGAGAATTTCGAATTCGCCGCTTTCGACAACCCAGTCTTTAACGTCGACGTCGTAGAAAGCGAAACTGCGTTTATCGAGAACGACGGTAACTTCCTTGCTTTCGCTCGCATTAAGATAAACTTTCGCAAAGCCTTTCAACGCCTTTTCTTCGCGAAAAACTGTGCTTTCTATATCCTTAACGTAAACTTGCGCTATTTCCGCGCCCGCTCTGTCCCCAACGTTTTTGACGGTGAACGTAACGGTCAATTCTTCGTTTTCGTCTATCTTTTCTGCGGAAAGTTTCAAATCGGAATATTCGAACTTAGTGTAGCTCAGACCGTAACCGAACGGGAACAGAACTTCTTTCTTCGCCTTGTCGAAATAGCGGTACCCTACGTAGATACTCTCTCTGTATTCGACCGTCTGCGGTCCCATCTGATAATACTTGTAAGCGGGGTTGGTATCGAGCGAAACGGGATAGGTTTCGGCAAGTTTTCCGCTCGGATTAACTTCGCCGTACAGAAGTCTGTAAGTAGCCACGCCGCCCGCGCTTCCCGAAAGATAAATATTAAGTACCGCTTTTACGTCGTTCAGCCATGGCATCTCGACGGGAGAACCGCCGGCAAGGACTACTATAACGTTATCGTAGGTTTCGGCGAGCTTTTTAATGAGTTCGTTATGCGAATCGGGCATCGAAAGGTGGATACGGTCAAAACCTTCGCTTTCGTATTCGTCGGTAAGTCCCGCAAAAACTATCACCTTATCGGCGTTTTTCGCCGCGGAAACCGCTTCTTTAATCTTATTTTCGTCTGCCTTATCGGACACACCGTAACCTTCGGAATAAACGTATTCCGCCTTTATATTGTCGAGATAATCGGTAAAAGAACAGAGTTTGTACGGGTTAATCTGCGAAGAACCGCTTCCCTGATAACGCATTTTTTTCGCGAGTCCTCCGATAACGGCGATTTTCTCGCCTTTACTTAAAGGCAACACGCCGTCGTTTTTAAGGAGTACCGCTCCGTCCGCGGCTATCTCCGCAGCCGTTTCGAAATGAGCGTCGTAATCGCATTTCTTTTTACCCGTTATTACTCTGTCGGCAAGACACTTGTCGATAAATTTCAACATTCTCATAACGACTTTGTCGAGTTTTTCTTCGCTTAACTTTCCGCTCGTAACCGCTTCTTCTATCTCTCTGTCGCAGATACCTTCGTCGGTGGGCATCTGTAAATCGAGTCCGGCGACTATACCTTTAACTCTGTCGTTAACCGCGCCCCAGTCGGATACGACTATCCCGTCGAAGCCCCATTCTTTACGGAGAATATCGGTAAGTAAATATTCGTTTTCGGCGGCGTAAACGCCGTTAATGGGATTATACGAACACATTACGGTATAGGGTTTCGCCTTTTTTACCGTGTTTTCGAAAGCGGAAAGATATATTTCTCTGAAAGCTCTTTCGTCCACTTCGCTGCTTACCGACATACGTCTTTTTTCCTGCGAGTTGACGGCGTAGTGCTTTAAGGAAGTGCCTACGTTTTTAGCCTGCATCGCATTGACGTAAGCGGCTCCGAGTTCTCCCGCCAGAAACGGGTCTTCGGAAAAATATTCGAAGTTTCTTCCGCAAAGCGGATTCCTTTTTATGTTTATCCCGGGACCCAACACGACGTCCACGCCCTGGTCTATCGCTTCTTCCGCGATGGCTTCCGCCATTTTCTTAGCCGAGTCCACGTTCCAGCTCGACGCAAGAGTAACCGCAGTAGGAAAGCAAGTCGCTTCTTCGCTTATCTGCATAACGTTGGCTACGTCGGCTTCAAGAACTTTTTCTTTACGCATTCCGTGCGGTCCGTCGCTCATCCTGACGCTCGCTACGCCTTTATCTTTTATCGGCGTGGTCTGCCAAAAATCTATTCCCGAGCATAAAGCGCATTTTTCTTTTAATGTTAAACTTTTAAGTATCTTTTCAAAATCAGGCATATTGCACCCCTTTAACAAGTTATATCTATATATTAACATACGTAACACTCTTTACGCAAGACTGAATTCGCGATAGAATTTACATTTCCGCCTTATTCTCGTGTTTTCACGCGTAGTTTTCGCATACTTTTACGAACGTATACTCCCTCGTCAGATTTCCGCAAGCGGAAATTTGCGAACAATTCTTCCGTTGGAAGAACAGTTCGCTCGTCCTTGGGGACACAAAAAAATAACAGTAATTGACCCCAAGGAGATCACTCGAATTTACATTTCCGCCTTATTCTCGTGTTTTCACGCGTAGTTTTCGCATACTTTTACGAACGTATACTCCCTCGTCAGATTTCCGCAAGCGGAAATTTGCGAACAATTCTTCCGTTGGAAGAACAGTTCGCTCGTCCTTGGGGACACAAAAAAATAACAGTAATTGACCCCAAGGAGATCACTCGAATTTTCTCTTTGGCTTTATCTTCGTGTTTTCACGCGTAGTTTTTTCATACTTTTACGAGCGTATACTCCCTCGTCAGATTTCCGCAAGCGGAAATTTGCGAACAATTCTTCCG
>CAZUJW010000035.1:0-13191 GCA_964620655.1 uncultured Christensenella sp. | reverse complement strand
AAATTTGCGAACAATTCTTCCGTTGGAAGAACAGTTCGCTCGTCCTTGGGGACACTAAAAAATAACAGCCGACCCCAAGGAGATAACTCGAATTTACCTTTTCGCTTTATTCTCGTGTTTTCACGCGTAGTTTTTTCATTCTTTTACGTGCGTATACTCCCTCGTCAGATTTCCGCAAGCGGAAATTTGCGAACAATTCTTCCGTTGGAAGAACAGTTCGCTCGTCCTTGGGGACACTAAAAAAAGACAGTCGATTTATGACTGTCTTTTTTTAGTGGTGACCCCAAGGAGATTCGAACTCCTGAAGCCGCCGTGAGAGGGCGGAGTCTTAACCGCTTGACCATGGGGCCACGTCAAAGCGATATTTATTGTATCATAGCATTATTGATTTTTGCAAGCGAATACGAAACGTTTTATTTTGCGGAGAGTTTAACTTTTTGTTTCGCTCTCCGCATTTTTATAATTACTCTTCGTAGACTTTGATACCGAACAAGTCTTCGATTATCGTGCCGTCTACGGTGACGATATAGCGGTATTCTTTTGTTTCTTCCAAAGACGACCACTCGTTCTTTCTGTAAGCCGCGCCTACGATGGTACCGGCATAGACCTTGCCGCAATCGCTTACGTCCAACGTTCCGTTACCGATACCGTAGCTGAGCGTCATCAGTCCGTCTACCTTACCAACGTAACCGCCGGCATAAACCGTGCCTACGTTCTTCACGGTAATATTAAGTCCGCTAATACTGTTTTGTACCTTGCTGTCGGACTCGAACATACCGCCTAAGCCTTGTCCTACGAAGCCCGATACTATTACCGTCGTGTCGTACTTATCCTCGCCTACTATGTCTATCTCTCCGCTTACGGTAACGTTACGCAACGTGCCGCTGCTGTTTATAACCGCTATCGAACCGAAGGTCAAGGTTTCGCCGCTTAATACCGTTCTGTTGTAATAAACGTTGATACCGAGGTCTGTAATGCTACCCGCATTGTCGTACACGAGCGAGTCGGTCACGTTCATAAGAGACGACAGCGTGCCTTCTTCCGCAGACCAGCTCGACTTGTTCTTACCGTCGATGCTACCCGTAAACTTCAATCCGTAACCGATAGTCTCGAAGGCGGTGTTCGGATCTTCGTCGTTAAACTCGATATCGTTAGCGATATTGTAGTGAGCGTAGAGCATATGTTCTATCTTCTTGAACTCTTCCGCCGTGGTAACTTTGAACTTGTCCGTAGACCTGCCGAGTCCTTCGAGATAATACAGCTTGTCGCTGACGAAAACTTTGTTGAATGCGTTCGTACCGTCACTGAACGTGGTGTTGCGCATTCCGTCGTCGTCGAACGTAACCATATTTATCGCTCCGCTTATAGAACCGTTGGTTATCTGTCCGTTGCTGTATGCGTTGTCTTTAACGGCATATACGTCGGAAGAACCGTCCGCAAGCGTTCCCGTCGCCGCAATAGCTCCGATTTCCGCGCTTATGGATTCCGCTTCCACTCTGCCGAGTGCGTAGATAGCTTTGGTGTATTCGATTACCTGACTGCCCGACTGAACTTTGACCGTGCCGCCCATCTTAGTAGCGTCGGAACAACCTACTATTCCGCCTACAGTCGCTTTCTCTTCGGCAATTACTTTGACGTTTACGATGCTGAACGTATCGTAAATTTCGCCGCCTACCGATATACCGGCAACGCCGCCCGCATAAACTACGCCGCCCGTTACGTCGAAGGTTCCGATTATAATCACATTACTGATGACGCCGCCGAGCAACTTACCTGCGATGACGCCGCCGTAAACCGTACCCGAACCCGTTTCTGCGGATATTTCTACGGTGGGCATAACTATGTCGGTAACGGTACCGCCGACCGCCGCAAACAAACCTAATACGTCGCCGTCGGATATATCCGTTCCGTCAAAGCAATTGAGTTTGTGTCCCTTTCCGTCAAACTTACCGCCGAACACTTTGTGCAAGCCTATCGCTTCGCCGAAGCCCGTCATATCGACATCTTCGCTGAGTTCGTAATAAAGATTGACATAATTGTCGATAGCGCGGAGCTGCTTTTGCGTGGTGACGATAAACGGACTTGTCGCAGTGCCTAAACCGTTCTTGAAATCGCCGCTTGCGCTGATATCCGCGCCGAAATCGGTATACAACTTTCTCAATACGAAATCGCGTATTCTTTCTCCCGCTACCGTGTACGAACCCGCAGCGCCGCTCGTCGTGCTCACGAACGAGTCGTGTCCGACCGACTTAATCGTGCCGTCTTTCGTTTCGGCATTGCTTGCCGTCCCTATAAAGCCGGTCTTAACTTCGTCGTTTACGAAAACGTTGTTGCCGAAGTAAACGTTGTTATTATACACGTCGTAAACTTCCTCTGAAACGAAATTCTTCTTCTCCGCGTCGCCTATTACCGCGCCCGCATTGACGGAATCTGAAACGTTGTAGACGGTGATATGCGAATATACGTAAGAGTATCTTACCATGGCTTCGCCGCCGAGATAACCTATAAGTCCGCCGATATTGCCGCCCGTAAGTCTGTTGCCTTTGTTAGCGACGGTTACGTCGGCGAATACCTTTCCGTCCTTGTCTCCTATTACGCTTGCGCCCGTTACCTTACCGGCAAGACCGCCTACGTTTGCGTCGGAGCTCAAACTTTCTATCCTTATATCTGCGGATACTCTGACGTTGGCGACAGTTCCGTTTTCTATTACGGAAGCGAGTATGCCCACGTCGGTTCCGTCGGTAACGACAAGTTCGTTATTTACGTCCAGAATAAGGTTCTTGACCGTACCGCCGAGAGTTCCGAACAAGCCGTAACTGCCGTTTACCTTTCCGCCGTAAAGCGAAATAACGTTGTTCTTGCAGTCCAGACTGCCGTTAAACGTTTCTATTCCGTCAAAATCCGCTCCCAACTCGATATTATTTTTGAGTACGAACGCATTGTCGTAATACTTGTAAGGCGTACCGAGAACAAAACTGCCCGTGCTTCCGCTGTAATCTTTGTAGTAAGTAGCGGTAACGTAATTTAAGTCCTCGGCGTCGTTTATTGAGTACGGATTATCGACGCCGTTAGGTACTTCCTCTCCGTCTTCCACGGTTTCGTCGAAGTACTTGACGAGAAGAACCGTTTGCGGATTTATAAGACGGAAGCTGTCGGCGTTTGTACCGTCGACTACGGTATTGACGAGATACCCGCCTATCTCAAGATTTTCGGCGGAAACAATATTTCCGCTCATATCCGCATAACTTACCGTAAGTCCTATGGATACGGTAAGCGGTACCTGTTTTCCCGCCGAATCTTTACCCTCATAGGTGTACGAAGCGGTAGCCGATACTTCCGCTTTGTCCTGCGACTGACGATAAATTACCGTGTCGCCGTACTCAACGGACAATTCCTTAATGAAGTATGCGTTTACTTTAAGATTACCGTAATCGAACTTGTAATTAAAGCCGCCGCTCGTTTCGTTACTTATATCTGCGTTTTCGAACGTACTCTTGCTTTCGTCGACAATAACGCCGTTTTCGTCGCTTATGCCGTACTCGGTGTATCTGTGATAGTATTTATCGGACGTGTTGGAGAGGTATTTTACGGTAACTCTGTCTCCGTGACGGTAGATATAATCGTCACTCGTCATTTCTTTTTCGGTCGTCCCGGTCACGTTGCCGTCGGCGTCATAAACGTTTATGGTCTTGATTATCGTGTAATCGGCGAATTTAAGGCTACTTTCCACAATATTGCCGCCGTTAATGACGAACGGTAACAACTGCGAAATTTCGAGAGAATATTCCGTGCTGTCCACGTTCATTCTGTATCCGAAATCTTCGTCCGTCAGATGCGACACGAGTCCGCCCTGGCTTTCTACTATGGACTTGATACCGTCCGCAGTGACCGCCGTAACTCCCTGATTGTCGCAAGCGGAACTGCCGAGAATATATTCCATACCCGACTTACTTACTATCTTGAAGAGGTAAAGCTGATTTTCCACTATCGGCTGACCGATTATCTTAATCTGACTCGTGGTGTTGTTGTCTATCCACGTCAAAGAGTCGGGCGACGTGCCGTTGTCGTACGCGTAATAAACGGTGTATCCGCTGTCGCTTACGCTGTCGCTGAAACGGTAATTTTCGCCGTCGCGACGCAAAGTACCCACTTTAAGGTTAATTGCGGTGTCGTTAGACACGTACCAGCAATTGTCGGGGCTGTTCGGATCCCAGTCGGTGGACTTCGTACCGGTGATACCCGCCACGTAAATGAACGGGATATCGTTGTCGATAGCGACTTTCGCCGCTTTGTCGTTGACTTTGCCGGCGCCCGAAGAGAGTTTTATGTTAAGGTCGAACATCTTACTAACCGAACTGTAATAACTACCCGCCTTGCCGTCGCTTGTAGTAAACGTAACGTCGCGGTAATCGTTGCTGACGACGTAGTACCTTTCGAGCGGAACTTTATCCTTATACTCCGCATAATCGAAGGTTTCGTAAACGTAGCCGTTAATCATCAACTTAACGCCGCTGTAATTTATCGAAGATATGGTCACCTTTATTATTACGGAATTTCTGTCGGTGAAAGTGCCGTAAACGTACTTTTTAGCGAGTATTTTTTGTATTTCGTCCGTCTGACTGTCGTCGAGCGAAACAAGTTTGTTCTGTTCGTACTTGTCGGCGGTGGTGGTCGCAAACATGTTGCTGTCCTCGCCCTTTTCGCCGTACTCGTCGCTCGTTTCCGCTTCTATCTTAAAGTCGGGATCGGCTTTGTCTATCTTTATACCATTGACGCAGTAAATTTCGCTACGCACACCCGAACCGCTTTCAAAGTAGTATTGATAGTTTTCTTCGTACTTCGACGTGGTAATTCTGTGGATAAACTTCTTCGGGTCGGAAGTAAGCTGGAACGTGCTTGCGTCGTTACCGACGATGCCTTGCGCTTCGTTCCACTTCCTTTCGCCCTGATTTACGTTGTAGAATACCTTAAATCCGCTTACGAGAGCCGAATCGGACGTTATGGTAACGGTAACGTTGTCCTGCGTCCAACCGCTCATAACGGTGGAGTTCGGGTCGGTGTTCGTAAGGTCTTCGAGATTATTTCTCGAAAGCGGTCCCCAAACGGTGGATACCACCACGTTAATAACGGGTGTTTCTTTGTCAATCTTAATTCTGCCCACCGTGACTTCTTCGCCGATAAGTCCCGCTCCGCTTACTAATCTGAACTTGTAGGTGTGGTCAAAACTCTTATCGTCGCCTTCGGGGCTGAAACGATACTCTGAATCCTTGTATACCTTCTTCTTATTGTCCGCTACCGTAAAGTCGCCGAACCGGTAAAGATTACTGCTGTCCTGCCAATCGTTGTACTTACCGCTTCCGTCGCTTCTCGAATACTGCAAAGTAGCTCCGCTAATAGAGTGCATCGCTTCGAACAGCGCGTCCACGTCGAATCTCGTCCAGGTGTCGGACGCGTAATCCGCCAATCCGTCGTCGGTATTTGCTACGAGTTTTACTCCGCCGACGATTTCGGGTACTACCGTGTCTATCTTAGGTCTTATCGTGAACACGTTCTCGTTGCCGGCGCGGTCGGTAAGAGTAATCTTATAATCGGCGTAATTGTCGTACACAAAGTCGTTATTGCCGTCCGTAGCGTAAAAATATCCGTCTCTTTCCACAAAGAGGTAGGTATCCTGACTTACGCCGTTAAGTACGTGATCCACTCTTATTTTGCTTATTCCGCTGCCATAACTGTTGGGGTCGTAAGCAAATATCGCAAGGATAATTCCCGTGCCGTACCACTCTTTTGTGCCGTACAGTTTAGCGCCCGCGTCCAACGTCACAAAACCGTCGTGTATTTCGCTGTCGCCCGCTTTTATAAGGCTTTCGTTTACGTTAATTACCGGAGCGGTCTTGTCTATCGCTACTTTGATAGGATCGTTAGTTCTACCCCTTTCGGAATAGGGAATAACGTCCTTTCCGTCTTCCTGTTTATATACGGTGACGCCGTTGTAGGCTATAAAACTGTAATACTTGTTTTGTTCGGTGTAAATATTGAATTCTATCGTGGACTGCGACCCCCTGTCGTTGGTCTGCCACTTAGCGTTGCTACCGACGGAAGTAAGAAGCACGCTTAAATCCTGATACGGTTTCCACGTAATACCGTCTTCGCTTGTGGAGAAATACACCTTCCCAAGCCCGCTTCCGCCGTAGCTTGCGGACAAGGTCACTTTAATGAACTCGGCATTCGTGTAAGCCCCGTCGTAAAAAGCGTAGGTCTTGCCGTTGGCGTCCACCATACTCACCTGCAAGGTGATGGAGTTTTTGTCAATACTCGGTTTGTACTGATCGCTTACCACCCTGTTGCCGGCGACGTCGTACGCTTCTATGCGGTAATTGTTGGTTTCTGTCATCTTAAGTCTGTAATACTCTTCGATGACGTACTCACCGTTTACTTCTCTATAAACGTAAACCTCGGTAAGGACTTCGCCCGCGGTAGGTTCTAATGCCTTGACGGTAGAATCGTCTACTCCGCTGCCGTTTATATCTGTGATACGGAAGTAAGCGTACACGCTGTCGTTGGTCATAGTGCTTAAAGTAGCTATTCTTAATTTGTCGTAGCTTATGGGATTGTCGCGACTGTCTCCTTTAAGATTTTCTTCACTGCTTTCGAGCGCGTAGAAAATAAGGTCTTTTTCGATGACGGGGGCTATGGTATCGATAAACACGTCGCCCGCTTCGAGATAGTAGTATACGCCCGTACCCGATACGACGATGAAGTCGAACCGGTTTTTGACGGGTACGTCGCTCGATATTACGTAGCTCGTTCCGCTTATCTTTTCCCATTCGACAGAATCGGGTTCTCCGTTTGAGTCAAGCGTTATTCCCGACAAGGAAATAAATCCGTATTTATTATCGGCTCGCACGCTGTTGTTTATTACAAGCGGACTGTTGCCGTTCATATCTTCCTGCCACGGTCTGCGACGAACGTATATAGCCGCGCCCGAAATACCGCTAATCATATTGAAGTGGACGTTAAGGTCGGTCTTTAAGACGTTTTCTTCGCTACCGATAAACTTACCGTTTTTGAGATAGCTTACGGCAGGAGTGCCGGAAGTGGCGCTGTCTATGGTTATCATCGGTATCACAGTGTCTATTACCGGCAGAAGTTTGTGCCCGTCGGTATCTTTCGACATTGTATACTGAGCGTTGTTGCCCTGTCTGTCAACGAGTTTTATTTTAAGTTCGTAGTTTTCTTTGATATCGACGTATCCGAACGCCGTCTTACTGCGGTATATTCCCTGATAGTTGCTCGCAGAGTACGACACTCTGTCTACGTCGGTGGTAAGCGACTCCGTACGGGTACCCGCGGTAAACTCTATTCTCGCAATTCCGCTGCCCATTCCGTAGCCGGTCGCGTCCGTCGCGTCGCTCGCTATTATATATAGGTACGCGGGCGCGTAAGACCAGACGTTGAGCAAATCGCGATTATTAGTCTGTCTTATGCTGTTGTACGACTTAGTGGTCTGGTCGTATTCGGTAAGATAGTAAAGAAGTATATCTTCGCGGAGTTTTCCGTCGCTGTTATACGGATTGCCGTTTATATCGGGATTGGTCGAGAAGAAATATCCCATACCGTTCATATTCGGAGCGTCGGTGTCCTGCCTTATTATCATGAGATAATTAGTATAATCGTCGGAAGCGCCGGCGGGCTGGAAAGCTCTCAAAGGTCCGCCCACGTTATCCGAAGTGCCGTTGGTGACCATTATTATGAGCTGAACAAAACGTGACGTCGCCGGGAACTCTATCGTAGCCTTCGTTCCGCCGCCCGAATCGCCCTTGACTAAGGATGACTCCCATTTCGAGTCGTCGTATGAAGGCGTAGCGGTTATCAGACCGGTAAGCGTTCCGTCAGCCGTTTCCGACACCGTCTTTACGTAATACTTAATCCAGACGGGACTCAAACCTAATTTAGTCTTTTTTACGGTGACGACTACCTTGTTCCTTGTCCAGTCGCCTACGGGACGGGCTAAGTAATCGGATACGACGCCGTTAGCGTCGACTTGCTTAATGGATTCGACTTCGAGGTCAAGTCCGAACGGATCGACGTGATAAGCAAGGTTAGCGCTGCCGCCGCTGTTAGTTACGTCGCTGTAATTGCCGCAGAAGTCGGCTACCTTTATATTGTAGACGAAAGGATCTCCCTGCCCTTGCTTGATGTCGTACGTATCGGTGGAAGAATTATATATAGACGGACAGTATTTTCGTAAATCTTCGAGATTCCACAAAGGCACGACCAATACGCTTATGCCGTCGCCGGCTTGGTAATAACCGGTTTCTATCGTGTAGGTGTATCCGTTGTGACTGAACGTTACTTTAGCTTTAGCTTTACTTGCGACGGTCGCCGTCACGCCTTCCTTTTCGTTATAACTTTGAGAAGTACCGAGCACGCCCGAACCGCTGTCCTTTATTCTTATTATCGCATTGGTGGACTTTCCGTACCACTGAGAGCTGTATCCGTACATCGTGGCTTCGGAAATAAAGTTGTCTATTTTTGCTGTTATATCCGCGTCGGAAGAAACGGCGGAACTGTGTGTGTAATCGCCGAAACCTAAAAGTTTTACTTCCGGCCCTTGCAAATCGCGCCGAACGATAATGATACCCGTACGGTACTCTGTGCCGGCGCCGCTGGTGATGCTGAATTTATATAAAGTCGTACCTTCTGCTTTTACGGTGTAATATACGTCTACCGAATTTTTAGTCTTATTATTTGCCGAATAACTTATCGCGTCCTTAAAGGTGTTGCTGTTCGAACCCGAAAGGTCGCTTATCGCTATCGCAACAAAAGTAGCCGAATTAAGCGCTTCGCGCGCTTTATCTATCGCCGCGTCGGTGCTGTTTGCCGCGCTTGCGGAAGCTACCTTAATAGTCGCTCCGCTCGGTCCGAAATAGGCTTTGAAATTGAAAGTCGTCGTCGCGGCGTTAGTCCAGGCGAGTTTTACTTCGCTGCTGCTCGAAGTGGAATACTCCTTCTTTGTGGAATACTCCTTCTTTCCCGACGAGTCGTAAACGCTTAGCCCGACGTCTTGCTTGTCTATTTTCATCGGACTTACGTAATACGATCCTTTATCGTTTCTGTAATAACTGTTGTAAGTGACGCCGTTGTAGGTTTGGTTCGAACTACTCATTTGCGAAGTGTTGCCGGCGTTGTCGACGACCACCCAGTAATAAGCATGATAAGGCAAATTCTCGTCACCGTCATCGTAATAGCTTTTATTCAAAGTAAACGTTACGCTCGCCGAATTTCCCGATAAATCCTTGTGAGCTACGTAATTACTATTACTTTTAGCCGCGTCGGTCGTGAAATCTATTCCCGACGGAATACCGTTTTTGAACAGCCAGATACGCTTTAATCCGCTGCCCTGGTTCATTATTCCGCTGTACGAGTCGCTGAGGGATATGCTTAAAGAGACGTCGGTTTTCGTCCACGTTTTCGAAGCCTCGGGCGTAAGCGAATAGGCGGTAGTCCTCGGTGCGGAAGTGTCGATGTACGGCGATATCGTCGATCCGCACGGCGAGGTAGTCGTGTATAGTCCCACTTTGTCCGTTGCGGTAAACTTGTAAGTACCCGTTTGAGGCATGTAGTAAGTGTAGCGATAGAACCACGCTCCGTTTTCATTGAGCGAATAGCCTGCGTAACTTATCGACCCGTAGCTTTCCGCATACCCTGCGTTTCCGCTGAAAGCCGAGCTGTAAGTAAACTGGAACCCTTTAAGTTTGTGCAGGTTTTTGTAAGTGTCGTTATTGTACGCCGCATAATACGTAGAGTCGGCTTTTTCTTTAATTAAAAACGTGACAAGTATAGGTCCGTTTACGTACTTGGACGAAGTAGTAATATCGGATAGATTTGTCGTCGTCTTGCCGCCGTATTCGAAAATTACTTTTTCTATAGTCGGAGCAACTTTGTCTATGCACCAACAGTTTATATCTTTGGTCGTAGACCACCCTACGTTATCGGTAGCGACCACTCGGTAAGTACCGTTTGCCGGGAGCGGACCGTATACCCGAACGTTGCCGCTTATGTTACTTTGGCTGATAGAGGCGCCGGTAGTCGTATTGGTCACCGCCACAGACTTAATCCCGGACTGACTGTCCGAAACGTTCACCCGTAGATACACGTCCTTATACGGCGTATTAGCGGCTATATTGCCGCCCGTAGTAACGTTGCTCGAGAGAAGTACGGGGGTACTTACCGTAGGAGGGTTTCTGTCGATTTTCAGCGTATCGACGGAATACGAACTACTCGAGGTTTTTCCCGAACGGTTGGTGTAAGAATAGCTTAAAGTCGACCGTACGTTGTAAAAAGTATAAGTCTTATTGCCATCCCACGTTCCCGAAGACTTGTACATACTGTTACCGCTTTCGCCGTCGGTTACGGTAAGCGACACGGTCTTGCTTTGAGCCCAACCGCCTACGTTGTTAAGCGATACCGACGGTCCGGTGCTGTCAGCCGAATTGAACGTAAGGTCTATATTGTATATCTGAGCCCCGGGATAACGTCCTCCTATCCTCCTCGTGTAATTCGTCCTGCAGCTCATGCATATCGAAAAAGTGGTGCTCTTTATGTAATAAGCGCCGTTGGCAGCCAAAGTACCCGCCGAGTTATTACCCGTAGTATATCTGTTACCGATATACCAGCCGCCGGAAGGACCGCTGTGGAAAGAACTTGCGTCGCCGCCGATACCGGGAGAACCGCTCGCCACCCACCAACGCATATCCTGGTCGTAGCCGGTGGTCGATTTCATAACGGCGCTCGCTCTCGATATATACAGTTTGCCCGCGCTGGCAAGGTTGGCGAGAACGCCCGATAAAGTCACCCTTACATAAGCGGTCATTACTATTTCTTTCTGTCTTACCGTACCGCTGCCACTTACGCCGAAGCCGCCGTTCCAGGCGCTGTAGTTATTGTTGCTGCTGTTTCCCGCCCAATAGTAGTATCTGTAAAGATTGCCGCCGGGGTTGCCGTTATAACGATAAGTCCAACCGCTTCCGAGATAGTTGTTGGCAGACTGAACGTTGCCCTGCGCAACGGTTCCCGAATTGCCGCCATACGACCTTGACGCCGCGTCTGCAAAGAGATCTTCGTCGCCTATCGTCACGTTCGACTCCGCGTCGTCGCCATAACTTATCCCGTCGAAAAGCGTTTCCGAAATTTGGGGATTGCCCATCGCCACTCCCGAAAACATAACGAGCATAATAAGAAACGCCGCCAGCGCGATATAAATCGCCCCGTACGATAGCCGTCCGAACAGTCGCTTAATCCTTACCTGAGCGTCGGTTTCGATTGCGGTTAAAGTCATGATTTTCGTTTTCATAATAATACCTCGTTTCGTTTTCATGCGTACGCACGCGTACGCGATAGTGGGGGATATATTTCTTCATTTATATTATATTATAGGGCGGACGCATATGTCAATACCCTAATTTCCGACCAATCGTAATAGTTTCCGACCAATCGTAATAGTGAAGTTTCGACTTGAAGTCGAAGTGAAGTTATTGCCAAGCAATAGTGAAGTTCGGCTTCGCCGAGTGAAGTTTCGAGTAGAACTCGAAGTTAAGGATAAACAATGAGAAAAGGATAGATGATTTATCGTTCTATCCTTTTTCTTTTGCATATGCAGGCTTTTTACTTTCTTTTCGGTGTGAAAAGAAAGCTAACAAAGAAACACACGAGCCGCAAGTTGCGAAGCTCGGCTCGACCGAGCACGCTTTCATTTTCACAAGGATAAAGTAGATTTATAATTAAGGGGGCATCGCTCCAAGCCCCCTTAATAAACCCCTTTCCTCATAATGTTCCCCCTTATCCGAATTTAACGAAGCTAATCTTTCTCAACAAACTTAATTACTTGAATAAACTTATAAGAATATGACAAGAAAGACGGACTGTCTTTCTTCATTATGAGTCCGACTTACACGGACAAAATTTTTACCGCACAAAGAGTAACGACTGCGGAAAAATTCCGTGTAACGCTTGGTCGGAAATACTTCACTGCCGTAAGGCAACTTCACTCAAAGCTATGCTTTGAACTTCACCGAATAATTAAATTTCTTTACTTTTCGCTCCGAAAATCTTTACTTTTTACCGTTATTGTGGCATAATAAGTAAAGAAAAGGAGATTTGTATGTATTCTTATAAACCGTTGGAAACCAAACTTAAAGCGTTGTCCTTAACCAAGTCCGACCTTGTCGTCGCTCTCGGTATTTCTTCGAGAACCATTGCCAAAATGTCGAAAGGCGAAAAAATTGCGAATAACGTTCTCGTTAAAATTGCCGATTATTTACATTGCCGTCCCGACGATTTAGTAAAATTCGTCTGCGACAACCGCATTTTACAAATATTGCGTGAAGAAAAGGACGCTAAAATTTCGGGCGGACTTTATCACGAATTACAAGTAAGAATGACTTATAACTCCAACCACATAGAAGGTTCGCGCCTTACCGAAGACCAGACGAGATTGATTTTCGAAACGAGAACTATCGACGCGGGAGACGGTATTCCCGTAGACGATATTATCGAAACGAGCAACCATTTCCGAGCGATAGATTACGTAATCGACGTCGCGTTAGAACCTTTGAGCGAAGAGATTATCAAGCATATCCATTTACTGTTGAAGCAAGGAACGAAAGATTCGACTCTCGATTGGTTTGCCGTCGGAGATTATAAAAAAAGAGCGAACACCATCGGCGGAAGAGTAACCTGCAAACCGAGCGAAGTTCCGTTCGTTATGCAAAAACTCGTATCCGATTTCAATTCCAAGAGCAATATTACCATAAACGATATAGTAGAACTCCACGCCGATTTCGAGTATATTCACCCCTTTCAGGACGGAAACGGCAGAGTCGGCAGACTGATAGCGCTTAAAGAGTGCCTCAGGTTCGATATAGTTCCGTTTATCATAGAAGATTACAAAAAGGCTTTCTATTATCGCGGACTTGCGAATTGGCAACAAGAAAAAGGGTGGCTTATAGACACCTGTCTCGACGGACAGGACGCTTTCAAAAGTATTCTTAACGCTCTCGATGTCGGCGAATAAAAAATTAAACCGCTTTCCGCAAAAACTTTCACGAAAACGACTATCCTGTTTTTTTGCATATGCAAGCTTTTTACTTTCTTTTCGGTGTGAAAAGAAAGATAACAAAGAAACACACGAGC
>CAZUJW010000034.1:0-20393 GCA_964620655.1 uncultured Christensenella sp. | reverse complement strand
GTATTGATTGCACAAGGCGTAATACCCCTTTCGTGTCAAGACAGTCGGTTTTATAGTACTTACCATCCGACGACTGCAATTTCAGTCCGTGACAACTTGTCACGAGCTCACTTCCTTCTGCTTTTAGTCGTTGTTTCAGCTTACGCCAATATGCACCTGCATCCTTGCTTGCAGAATCTGCCAAAACGTTACATACGTCCACTACCGAAAAATACCATTCTTCTTCGTCCGCGTTCCATATCGTTCTTACTTGCTTATTTTCAAATACTTTTATTTTGTTTTCCATACGGTTTTTTCCTTATATTTTATATATTTAATTATATCATATTTCCTTTCATTTTTCAATAAAAACTGCGAAAAACGCAACCGAACTCGGTTGCGTTTTTCTATCGTAATGCAAGTTATTTACTGTAAAGAATTATTGATTTTTTACCTTTTTAGTCTTAACGGAAGTAACTATTATAGCTACGACGATACCTACTAATACGGTGACTATCAAGGTAGCGACTACCGCAGCCCAACCTATCGACGAAGACGCACTGGCGGGGTTAACGACTTTAACTCCGCTGCTTATAACGTAGGTTTCCGCATAATCGGCGAGCTGATCGTTCACGCTTTTGATCGAAGCGGTGTATTTAGTGTACAATTCGCCGAAGCTACTGTCGACGTAAGCTCTTTGCTCCGCAGTGCAGGGCGTGGAAGCTATGAGAGTGGCTTTTTGTTCGAGTATCTTTGCGGTGCTGTCGCATTCCGTTTTCAAAGCGATTACGCTTTCTTTCTTATTAACAAGGCTGTTATAAACCGACGCGTCAACGCCGATTATTGTTATTTTGTCGTTCGTATCGTTCATAACAACCGATTCGTAAAGCTGATTATATTTTTCGATGGTGTTGGAAAGTTCGGTAATCTGTTCGGCGTAAGCGAGACTTTTTATTTCACATTCCTGTTTGCGGTTGGCTAAATTAGCCTGGAGCGCTAAGGACACGCCTTCTTTCTGCACGTTGTTGAGAAGAATATAGTTTTCGAGCGAAGTAATGCGATTTTCCAAAATGGAAATTTCGTTACTTAGCTTAGTGGTTATGACCTTATACGAGTCGGGCATCGCGTCGAAAATACTGCGTACGGAATTGATTTGCACGTTGTAAAGGTCGATAAGGTTATAGTAATCGACTGCGGTTTCCAGAGCGGAAGCTCCTATACCGTCGGTCATACGAACGTCGTACTTGTAGGTTTCCTTAAAGTAATCTCTGTACGCTTCGGTCACGTTATTGAGAAGTTCGGAGTATCTGTTGGATTTAATCGCAGAAACACTCTTCGTTTCCAAACTCAACGTATAGCGAGTGGGGATGTATTCGTAAGTGGGATCTTCTTTTATTTTTTCAGCCACGGCGGAACTTATATAAGGAGTAACCGCCAACGAATCTTCCACTGCGGGAGCCAACTTTGCTACCGTCGCTTCGTCATAACCCATTTTCGTAAGAGCGGCGTTTATAACTGCCGACGACTTAATCATATTTTGATTGAGCGTCGTTCCGTCGGGAGCCAAACCCTTTTCTATCCCTTTGTGGGTATATTCTATCGTAGTGGAATATACTTTCTTCTCTATCGTCGCAACACCTACGATTACCGAAAGACACGCGCCGATTATCGCCGCAATTATCGCGTAGACAAGAATTCTTTTTCCGCTCTTTTTCAGCAAAGCGAAAAACTTTTTGAAAGTAAACTCTTCCTGCTGAACAATCGTGTTTTCTTCCATTCTAAATAACCTCCGAAAAGAATACGAACGATGCGAAAACCTTTTTTAGCACGCTCCGCCTATTCTATTTTATTTATTATACCATTAAAATACGTCGAATTTCAAGTAAAATATACTATATGTTAAAAATCCGCCGTCGGCATCAAAAAGACCGCCTTTTTAGTTGCGGTCAGTCGTTATTCGTTTTTATAAAACCGAGCGTAAAATTATACGATTTCCGTTAAGCGTTTTTTTCGAGTCGCAGATACGACGCCATAAAATCTTCCTGCGCGGAAAGGAAAGACGCCCCCGAAAAAACTACGTTCTCTTCGGGCGCCACTATTGTCGCAGGCACTTTCAAAGTTTTTGTCGTAAAATCTCTGAAACCTACTTGCAGGCTACCATAACCTGTGAAAAGGATGCCCGTATTTGCTACAGTGCGAGCGGTTTCTATCGGAGCGGCGAGCAAAGCTGCGTCGATTACTTTAAGTATTCTGCCGTAAACGTACAGGACTTCCGAATGCAATTCTCTCGATGTAAGCACCAATCTTTTCCCCCTGCCCGTCAGAGCGTCGCTACCCGTAACGGCACATTTCGACAAGTCGTTGGAATAAAGTGACGAAGCGTTTATTTTCAATTCTTCCGCACTTTCGTCGGAAATAATAAGTTTATAATTTTCTTTTACAAACTCTTTTATTCTTTCGTTCACCGTGTTAGCCCCTATATCGAGAGAATAACCGCCGATAAGTTTTTCTCCTTCGAACAAGCCTATTTCGGTGGTTTCGCCCCCTATTATAGCGGCGGTTTTTATATTCCGTTCCCGCAGATACGGCACAAGTCCCAACAAACTTTCCATAAGGAAAATGTCGGTATATCCTGCGTCTATGAAGGTTCTTTCTATCTCCAACTTCTGTTCTGGGTTCAGTCCGCAACCTATAAGAACGCATACGGACGGATTGGAAAATCTGCCGCACGCTTCCGACAAATATTCCTTGACGAGAAGAGCGCAACCGAACTTATGCGAAACCGCTCCCTTCATAACGGGGCGTAAAAACATATCGTCTTCGTTAATCCTGTATCTCATTTTAACGGCGGCTTCGCCTATCGCTACCGCAATCGGACGTAAAGAACGCTTTACTATAAGAGCGGCGGGACGACGAAGTAAAACTCTTCCGTCTCCGTATATCGTAAAATAGGTCGAACCGAAATCAAATACCACCCTATTCTTTTGCATAACCTTTCTCCACAAATATCTTTTTTATCCTGTACAGCGGCAAACCGACGATATTGTCGTAATCGCCGTCGAATTTTTCCACGACTTCTCCGTCCTGAATACCGTACGCGCCGGCTTTATCGAGGGGAAGATATTCGGAAACATATTTTTCTATCTCCGAATCGGTCATATTCTTTATATCGACGTAAGATTTTTCGGTAAAAACTATCTCTTCGCCGTCGATTTTAACGTATACGCCGCTAACGACTTCGTGCGTTCTGCCTCGTAACATGCGAAGCATTCCGACGGCGTTTTCTTTCGTATGGGGTTTGCCGTAAATTTTTCCGTCGAGAGCCACCACCGTGTCGCAGGCTATTATTACGTCGCACTTAGTGTTTACGCTACGCCCTTTTAATTTCGCATTGGTCGCGGCGATAGCTTCGGGGTCTCCTTCGCTTATCTCGTCCGCAACGGGATTTTCTACGGTAAAATCCGTTAATTTTAATAAAAGCTCCCTCCTTCTGGGCGAAGAGGAAGCTAAAATTACTTTAATCATTACAGTATATCGAGATTTTTCTTAAACGCTCTCTTGAATTCGCCCGTCGCGCTCATAGCGTCCTTTATTTCGAGCGTGCAGTCCGAAGTGGATTCGGTCTTTAAGATAACGCTGTCTCCGAGAACGTCGCAGGTAAGAGAAGTAATAACCCCTGCCATACTGCGGTCGAAACATTCCGCTATACGGACGATTACTCCGAGTTTTCTCACGGCGTCGAGTTCTTCTTCGTTGAGCATATTGACGTACTGCTGAATTTCTACCCCTTCGAGCGGCTGATACCAATGCATACCCGCTACGAGGGCCGCCATAATAAGGTCTTTCTGTTGAATTCCGTACAGGTTGCTGTTAAGAATAAAGTAGAACGTGTGCTTATGATGGTCGTAGAACTTGAAGCTGCTGCCTATGTCGTGCAACTGTGCCGCAATTCTCAATACCTTAACGTAAGTTCTGGGCAGTTTATGTAATACCTTTAACTGTCTGTATAGCTGCAACGCTATGTCGAAAACGTGTTCAGAGTGTTCTACGTTCATGTTGAACTGCGAAAGCAAGGTATAAATGCTGTGACCGAGTACGTCGCCGATAGGTTTTTCCATAGTGGACGGAACGGCGTAACGGAACATTGCGCCTTCTCTGAGTCCCGCCCCCGAAATGACGACTTCGGGAAAGTTGCTTGTGGTTTCGATTGCTTTGATACAGCTTAACGCCGCGGGCAAAATGTCCGCCCTCGCGCTGGATAATCCCTTTATTCTCGCGGCTTGCGCAAGGTCGAGCGCCTTGAACGTGTTGTAAATATTGTTAAATTCGTCAAAACCGATATGGTAATTGTGTGCCATATCCAAAGGATATTTCTTGAAACGGCGGCTTATTTTGCCGAGATTACGGATAGAACCGCCTACGCCGATAAGCTGAGTATCGGGATCGAGATTCTGATACCATTCGATTTTGTTAAGATGCTCGGTGACGTATTCTTCGATAAGGCGGGAACGTTCCAACGGGTCGTTCGACGCGTCGGCAAATTTTTCCGTCAACGTGACCGCTCCGAACGGTAAAGTGTCCTGAGCAAGCATTACTCTGCGGTTATAATAAATAAGTTTTACGCTGCCGCCGCCTATATCCACGATAAGACCTTTCGGCACGTCCATACTGTTGATTACTCCGGTATATACGAGTCCCGCTTCTTCTTCCTGACTGAGCACGGTAAGTTTTATTCCGCAACTCGACAGAATTTCGTCTACGAAACTCTTTCTGTTTTTCGCTCTGCGTACCGCCGCCGTCGCGTATGCAAAAACACGGCTTACTTTATGACTTTCGTAAAGATTTTTGAAAGTTTTGAGAGTCTTGACCATCTGCTGAATACGAAGCGGACGCAAAAATCCGTCTACTTCCATTCCTTTCGCTAATCTGACGGGTTCTTTAAGCTCGTCGATTACGGTAAAATATCCCCCTTCTCTTATACTCACTATAACAATTCTCGCAGTGTTTGAACCGATGTCGATAATCGCTATCTTCTCCATATTTCCTCTCCTTATGTTTTTATATCCGTTATTTTTCTTCTTACGTTTTTTTCAACAAACTTATTATATAATAAGCTTTTTTTAATTTCAATGATTTTTACCATTTTTTTACAACTGTTTCTAAACATTTTTCTGCAGCCTGCAAAAAACGGCTTATTCCGTCGGAAATGAGTTTCGTTCGCTCACAGAAAACAACGAACGCAAAATCATTTAGAATATAAAAAACGGCAAAACGTTAAGTCTTGCCGTTTTCGTCGTCGAACTTACTGAAAGGACTTATCTCTTGTACTTGCTGAGAATGGAAGAATCGTGTCCTAAAATCTGTCTTACGTCTGCGGCATACTTGCCTTCCGATTTTTCGGGAGCGGGAGCAGCGGGAGCGACTTTCTTAGGTTCTTTTCTAATCTTCTTCGCAGTGGGAGCAGCGTATTCCTTACGGAGATAAGAAGTATCCACTTTGATGAAGCCGGAAAATTCGGAAGTATAAGCTCCTTCTTCTACGTTAATGTCGATTACGTCCATACCTTTGGCTTTAAGGTAGCTTACGATAGGAAGAATATCTCCTTCGCCGGTAGCGAAACCTACTGCGTCAACGGTGGAAGACATACCGATAAGAGTACCGTCGATTACCTGACGGGTATCGAGTTTGTTTCTTCTCTTGGAAGCGATAGGCGTTACTGCGTCGTATCCTTTTGCCGCGATGTATTCGTTAAAGTCACGATTACGTTTTGCTACGTAGCTGTAAAACTTTACGTTTACGATTTCGTAATTTTCTTCGATTTCAGCGGTAAGTTTCTTAAATCCTTCGCAGGACACTCTCAAACTTGCAAGGTCGATAAGCAATGCTATTTTCGGCTTTTTCATTTTATCCTCCAAAATGTTCTTGTTGTTATTTATTTATTTTTCGGTAATATTATTTTCACGGAAATAATAATACAGATATTGTTGCGCATATCCGGACAAATCTCCGAATCTGTCAACCAACCGTCCGCTCATGCGTCCGATATCGTTGTCTTTTTCATACCCCATCGACGCATAAATTCTTTTGCTCCACACGTCCATCGGGAACAAGTCTGTCTTCTTGAATGCGAAAAGCAATATGCAGTCCGCCACTTTCTGCCCTACCCCTTTGAGTTTAAGCAACTCTTTTCTTGCGGTAGCGGTGTCCGACTTTTTTATTTCGTCAAGGTTCATATTAAGGAGCGTCTTTGACGAAGAGTAGAGATATTCGTCTCTGTACCCTGCTCCTATCGAAGTGAAAAACTCTTTCGGCGCGGTCGCCATAGCTTCTTTCGTCGGGAAAGCGTATCCTTTATCGGTCTTTTCGCCCAACCCTTCGCAGAGTCTTTCTATTATCTTCTTTATTCTCGGAATGTTGTTATTCGCGGAAATAATAAAAGATATTATCATCTCGTACGGGTCCTGATTAAGGAGTCTTATTCCGTATCCGTACTCGACTGCGGGTTTTATCCCGTCGAAGTTTTCCGTCAGGCTCTTCTTAATCGCGGAGTAATCGCGTTTTAAGTCGAAGTAATCGACGAAAAATTCGGGGTCTTCGGTTTCTATTATAACACGGTCGTTTTCTTTTCGCAATAGGCAATTATAATTTTTTGCAAAAAGAGTATAACAATCCCCCGCCTTTCGGTATCTAAAAACCTGCCCGCAGTCAAGTATATGTTCTATATTGAATTCGGACAGGTCTTCGATTACTATTTTTTTATCGCAAGTAACGTATTTCACGTCGTCGATATTATAAATTAGTCTGCGTATACGCTAACTTGTTTATATCTCTTATCTCTGCTACCTGCTTCTTCAAATCTCACGGTGCCGTCTATGAGAGCGTACAAGGTGTCGTCCTTGCCGATGCCCACGTTGAGTCCTGCGTGGAATTTAGTACCTCTTTGTCTGACGAGAATGTTGCCGGCAAGGCAAGCCTGTCCGTCGCTCTTCTTGGGTCCTAAACGTTTAGCAGCACTGTCGCGTCCGTTCTTGGTGCTACCCATACCTTTCTTATGGGCGAATAATTGAATATTCATAAACATGTTATTTTACCTCCACTTTTACATAAGAACCGTATCCGCTCTCTATATCTTTGAGCCCTATAAGCATAGTCTCCGTAACGGCGTCTATCCTTATCCTTTCTTCTCCGATACTGTCGGGAACGGAAAAACGTATAAATCCTTCGTCCGCAACGTAATCTACTTTCGACGACGAGAACTTTATTATTCCCATAAGAGCGGTTTGCGTAACCGAGCTTACCGCGGCGCACACTATGTCCTTGCCGAACTTGGCATACCCCGAATGTCCCTTTACGGTGACTTCTCTTATTCTTCCGTCTTTACGGATTACTGTCACGGTAGTCATAGTCTTAATTAGCCTTTGATGTCCAAAATTTTAACTTCGGTATACGGCTGACGATGACCTTGGCGTTTACGTTCGTTCTTCTTGGCTTTGTACTTAAAGATATCGATCTTCGCGCCCTTGCCGTGGCTCAGAACCTGAGCTTCCGCATATGCGCCTTCGACTACGGGAGTACCTACGGTAAGTTTGCCTTCGTCAGAAATCATCAAAACGTCAAACTTAACGGTGCTGCCGACTTCTGCGTTAAGCAACTCCACACGAATAACGGAGTCCTTTTCTACTTTGTGTTGTTTTCCACCGGAAACGATAATTGCGTACATAAAATCCTAACCTCCTTTTAGAAGACTCGCCAAAACCGGGTGGCAAAATGCGTCTTTAATTACCCTTATTGCGCGGCTACGATATAATTTACCATAAAGCAAGTATTTTTGCAAGCGTTTTCGTAAGACTTTCCCGAAAAATCGCCGCATTTTCGTACGGAAACTATTTTTACCCGCCGAAAAAAAGTTACTTTCCGCCCTTCGCCCGCCGCAACGAAAATTTCCGCCCGCCGTCCGTATATCCGCAAACGGTAAATTTTAAGCGAAAACTTATAAAAACCGCCTGTTTTTTGCCACAAACGTATATAAGTTGACTTTTTATCGACGCTATAATATACTAAAAGTATAAAAAGGTAACCGCTATCATAGTTACCCTAAACAGGAGACGGATTATGAAAAAAGTTTTGATACCGATAATTATCGTATTCGCTATCCTTATAGCGTGCCTTACCGTCGGATGTAACCCGACGACTCTCGACAAGGTGGTCGGAACTTATATGCTCACTACAAAAACCGAGCAACATATCGACGCCGAAGAAGCCACCGATCTGATTGCAAAAAACGGAATAGTCTGCTACGTCGTGCTCGACGGCTCGGAAAAAGGCTACTACGTTTACGGCGATAACGATACCCCCACTACCTGCAAAGAAATAAAAGTGGAATACGTAAAATCGACCGACGACGAGAATAAAATAAGCTCTGTAAGATTATTCCTTAACCCGGATAACGCCACCGATTACGACTCTTATTTCGTAAACTACGACAGTAAGACGAAAAAGAATTATCTCGTCTACAAAAAACAGGCTATTCGCTCCGACCTTATCGAATCGCTTAACTATGCGAAAACTACCGAATTTACGCAGTTGTCTACCACGGCGGCGATTTCCGTAGTGAACAGCTATCTCGGAACGAGCCTTAAAGTTATTCCCTACGCTCTCAGCAACCTGCACGGAATTAACGCGGTCTACGCGTACGATAACGCCGCTTCCGCCGAGTACGAAACCCCTTACGTCTACTATTATTACGATATAGACGCCGCCGACGGCTCCGCAAAACTCTACTATGCCCTTAAATCCGATCTCGTAAAGCACGAAGAAAGCGTAACTTTCTCTTATGACCTTTCTTCTGCCGACGAGAACAAGAAAGGCACCGTTACTTTGGGCGAAACCGTCTTTACTCTCAACACTTACTACTACGCTTCGCGAACGGAAACGACAGATGACAAGACGATATCTTTCGACCTCTACAGCACCGGCGATAAGGATATAACCGCCGCAATAGAAAGAGCTATGAACGAATATAACGAGTCGCTCCCTCCCGAAGAAATAAGTTAGTTGCCAAAATCGGAGATTCGGCGTTAAGGATATGCGGCTTCCGCCTTAACGTTTCGGCTATGCCGATTGCTCTTTTTTATATAGTTCCCCTACAATCGGATCCGACTGCCGAGTCGAAGTTACTTTTCCGACAAACAATTTGCTCACTGCACGACGCCCCTAAGGAGAACATTATGTGGAAAATATCTAAAAAATCGGTTCTTATGTTCCTGACTGCGATGACGATTTTTGTCCTTTTATTTTCTGCTTGTGCAGGAAAACTAAAAAAGTTGGATATAGTTTCGGTTTCGAGCGGCAAAGAATATACCTTGCCCCTTAAAGCCGACAACATCCTTTCGGGCGGTGATTTCAGAACGTTCGAGACAGAAAAAAGCGTTGCCGAAATTGCCGAAACACTCCGTCAAAACGGATATGGCTGTACCGCTTTCAACGACAATTTTGTCCTTATCCGAAATAAAATCGATGAAAACAAAATCGATTATCTCGTAATCGGTAAATTAAGCGGACAAAATCGTTATCAGCTCATGTCTGCCGTCGTTATGACGGATAACGGTAATTATTATTTATTCCCGATTCACCTAACGACAAAAAAGGGTTCTGACCTTAACGCAGGCGACGTTTTTTCTTTTGAAACAATCAAGAATAGTCCGTTTTCCGTAACGCTTGCCGACTTAAAATCGTTCTATACCGACGCCGGTATTTACAATGTCGAAGAAAAAGAAGAAAATTCTCTTAAAATTTCCGCAAAAGAAGGTGCGTCTATTCATAAACTTTCAAAAGATACCTTTTACGTATCTTTACGCACGTACGGTGAACAAACGTTTATCGAATTAAAGGCATAAGAAAATGAACTCGATAATAAAAATTTATACTTCCGCAACTATTGTGTGATTTTGTTATACAAGTAAAAGCTCCGAAAAATCGGAGCTTTTGTTTTTAATGGGTTTGACGATTATTTCACGAACGCGGCGAAAGCTCTGTGAGCTTCGTAAAGGTCAGCTTTCGCGATAAGTTCGTACGGAGCGTGCATCGAAAGTACGGGTACGCCTACGTCTACGGTGTCGATATTGTAGTTAGCCAAGAACTTAGCTACCGTGCCGCCGCCGCCAAGGTCTACTCTGCCGAGTTCTGCGGTTTGCCAAATTACGCCGTCGTCGGCGAATTTCTTGCGTAAGAAAGCAATAAATTCCGCGCTGGCGTCGTTGCTGCCGCTCTTGCCTCTTGAACCGGTGAACTTGCACATAGCCACGCCGTTGTTTGCGAAAGAAGCGTTGTTTTCTTCGAACACGTCGGCAAAAGCGGGATCGTAAGTTGCCGTTACGTCGGCGGACAGACATTTGCTGTTGGCGCGGACGACTGCGGAGCTTACTCCGTAAGAATCGGCGATACAGTCGATTATATCTTTAATAAGGATACATTGCATACCCGTATTGCCTTCGCTTCCTATTTCTTCCTTGTCGGCGAGAATGGTTATGACAGTCTTATCGGTTTCGGTCTGCAAAGTAGCGGTAATTTCGGGATAAGCGCAAACTCTGTCGTCGTGGCCGTATCCTGCAAGGAACGACCTGTCCAAACCTACGTCGCGAGCTTTCAATGCGGGTACCGCTTCTATTTCCGCGCTGAGAAAATCTTCTTCGTCTATTCCGTACTTTTCGTTGAGTATTCCGAGTACGTTGAGTTTTACCGCTTCCTTTTCGTCTTCTTCCACGGGGATAGAACCTACGATAAGGTTAAGTTTTTCGGCGTTGAAGGCTTCGCTTACTTTCTTAACAGCCTGTTCCTGCGAAAGGTGCGGGAGAAGGTCGGTTATATAGAAAATGGGGTCTGCTTCGTCTTCGCCGATGTTCACGGTAATGACGTTTCCGTCTTTAAGGGCTATTACGCCGTGAAGAGCGAGCGGTATAGTGAGCCACTGATACTTCTTAATTCCGCCGTAATAGTGCGTTTTGAGATAAGCTATATCGGTTTTTTCAAAAAGCGGAACTTGTTTTAAGTCGAGTCTCGGGCTGTCCACGTGAGCTACGAGAATACGAACGCCGTACTTGGCTACGTCCGCGCTGCCCGCCTTTATTATGAACATTCCTTTTCCGCGGTTGTTGTAGTAGAGCTTATCGCCGGGTTTAATTTTCGAACCGAGAACGTAAGGCTTGTATCCTTCGTTTTCCACCAAAGTTACCGTCTCTTCCACTACTTCTCTTTCGGTTTTGCCGTTATCGAGAAAAACTCTGTATCCTTCGCAATAGCTCTGGATTTCCGCTTTCTTTTCCGCGTCCGCCGTAGCGTACACGTTTTGTCTTTTATAAGTCAATTCCATAAAAATCACTCCTTACAGATTTATTTTTCCTAATATGAACAGTATATCACATTTTAAGCCAAAATCAAACGGATATTCGCATTAGGCGAAAAATATCTTTCCTCCATTTTTATAGACCGTCACTCTATATCCGTAACGGTAAGAACGTCGTTTTTTATCGTAAACTTAACGTTCTTGCCGCAAAACTTTACTCCGTAGCTTCTTTCTTCGTCGATATACGCGGGGCGCGGGTCTTCTTTAAGACACCCTTCCAACTCTTCCGCCTTGTCCTTAGGCAAAAGTTTTTTGAGCGTATCGGGGAAAACAACTTTAATAAAATGGTCGTAATTTTCGTCGGCGTAACCGCATTTTGCGTCTATATGACAGTCGGTGCGAAGATACGGCTTTATATCGAGAATAGGCGTTCCGTCCATAAGGTCCGCCCCTTCGACTATAAGTACCGTACCGTCCTTCTCCGTTCTTTCCGTGCCGACGAGTTTTACCGACGACAAGCCTAAATGGTTTGGACGAAACGGCGAACGACTCGCAAACACTCCTACTTTTCTGTTTCCGCCGAGTCTCGGCGGTCTGACCGTGGGCGACCACTTCTCTCTGTGCGCTTCCGAAAAGTCGAATATAAGCCATAAGTAATCGAACCCGTCTATTTCCTTAATCGCCGCTTCGTCGCGGTATTCGGGTTCGAATACTATCTTGCCGTAAGTTTTTACCCTGCCGCTCTGACGGGGAATACCGAACTTCTCATTAAAATCCGTCCTTATCTTAGCTACGGGTTTTACCGAAAATTCCATACTATTCGGGCATATATTCGTCGAGATACTTTTCGCAGTCGGCGTATTTTTTTATTCTCGGATTTTTGATAATCTTACCTTTTATTGCGACCATATACGGTTCGGCAAAGTTGCGGAAGTCGTCGAGCGGGTTTTTGTCCGCTACGATAAAGTCCGCGCTCTTTCCTTCTTCGATACTGCCCGTTTCCTTGTCTATCCCCGCTATTTCGGCATTGACGAGCGTGGCGGTATGCAATGCGAATTCGGGACTTACTCCCACCAACTTTACAAAATAAGCGAGTTCTCTCCACATATCGTAATGCGTCACGAACGGACACCCCGTATCCGTGCCTAATCCTACTTTAACTCCGTGTTCCAACGCCTTCTTCGTGCCGTTTATTACCCCGTCGAGAACGACGTTACTGTTATACTGAACCATTTCGGTAGCGTGAGTAATTTCCCTGTCGAATTTAGCCAGCGGCAACGCCGGCGACAACGTGCAGATATAGCTTGCTCCCGTTTCTTCAAACTTTTTAGCGGTCTCTTCGTCCATAACCGCGCCGTGTTCGACTGTGTCCACGCCGTTATTTACCGCTACCTTTACCCCTTCGGGACTTTCGACGTGAGCGGCTACTTTAAGTCCTAACTTATGCGCTTCGTCGCAACAAGCTTTGACGAACTCCGCAGGCATTTTCAATACGCCCGGTTCTCCTTTGACTTTCGCGTCGAGTACGCCGCCCGTAATCATAAGTTTTATAAGGTCAACCTTTTCGGCAGCCAACTTTCTTACCATTTCTCTCGCTTCTTCTTCGGTTTCGCAACCGACTGCAACCGTGCCTACCATATGTCCGCCGGGTACGCCTATCGCGGTGTTTGCGGCAAGTATACGCGGTCCGAGCGTCTTGCCCGAATTTATTCTGTCTCTTAATATAGTGTCGAAATCGCTTACTCCGCCCACAGTCCTTACCGTAGTAACTCCCGAATAGAGTTCCGATTTAGCAAAACTTTTGCACAACGCTACCCCTACGCTTCTCGTAAGCTCGTTTTTCAGAATAATTTTTATAAGTTTTTTATTGTCGACGGGCTTTTTCTTCATCTTCCCGCCCGCAGGCAAATGAACGTGCATATTTATAAGCCCCGGCGTAAGATACCTTCCGCCAAGGTCGATAATTTTACCGTCGTCCGCCACATTATCTGCGGTCACTTTCTCGATAATTCCGTCGTTAATAACGACGTTCATTCCCGCAACGGGAACCATATTCTCTCTCCCGTCGAGAAGAGTACAGTTTTTCAGAATAGTTTTCATATCTTCTCCTTTTACGTTATCTTATTCCACAATCTTCCCTATTTAATAAATATAATATCACACTTAAACGTACTTTAACAAACACATTATAAAATCAATCATTCTTAATTATAATACAAACTTTTGATTTTACGCAGCGTTTTATAACGCTAATATGAAAAATACGACCTAAAACTGCAACCATATGCATTTTAAGTCGTATTTTGTAAGTCGTATTATAAAAATTATTTTTATTTAACGATAAATCAATTCTATTAAAGCGCGTTGTTTTTCGGGTGAAAGTCTACGGAAACAAAAAAGCATTTCTTTTTCGTTTTCGGAAAGTACTTCTATCTGTTCGTCTTCCCAAAAAAATTGCGAGAGCGTAAGTCCGAACGCTTTGCAAATGCGTTGCAACAGTTCTATTTTAGGCGGCGTCTTACGCTGATACATAGTCGATATCGTAGAATACGTCGTTTCCGCTTCTTGCGCTAATTTGTAGTCGGTCCAATTTCGCTCCCATTGCAATTTTCTTATTTTGTCTACAATATCCATATACTAACTCCTTCGTTTCTTTTATTACCTTACTACGCATTTGCGATACATTTACTACGTAAACGCATTGACAAATATACGCAATTGCGTTATACTTCAAACGTAAACGCATTACGAAAGAGACATTTATGAACGGAAAATCACAAATTCAGAGGAGAGAACGAATGAAAGATATCATAGAAGAAAATTTTAAGATGATATATGGTCCAAACGCAACATTTAGAGATGGACAATATGATGCAATAAAATCGACTTTAAATAATTCTAAGACACTAGTTGTTCAAAAAACCGGTTGGGGCAAAAGTTTAGTATACTTCTTATCTACAAAGATTTTAAGACAGCAAGGGAAAGGAATAACAGTAGTAGTTAGTCCTCTTTTAGTTTTGATGGAAAATCAAAAAGAAGCGGCTGATAAATTTGATTTAAAAAGCATTGCTCTAAATAGTTCTGTTGATGAAATTTGTAGGAGCTCGATTATTAATGATTTAAAAAACAACAAATACGATTTGCTTTTCATAACACCAGAAAATTTATTTAAGGACGATATACGTAAAGCATTGCCTAATATCAGTATTAGCTTGTTTGTAATTGATGAGGCACATTGCATTTCCGATTGGGGACATGATTTTAGATTAGAATATGGCAAATTATATAATATTCTTCGCTTACTACCACCCAATGTCCATATTTTAGCAACTACGGCGACAGCAAATAATCGCGTCGTGGATGATTTAAAAAAACAATTAGGCGATGATGTTTATATATCCAGAGGACCGTTAACCCGAGAATCTTTAAAAATTAGCATTGTCAGGACATCAAACGTTGCGGAAAGATACGCTTGGATATTAAAAAATATTAACAAACTTCGCGGCACAGGTATTATATACTGTTTGACGCAAAAAGACTGTGAATATTTAGCAAAGTTTTTGAATGCTCATGGCGTTAAGGCAAAAGCATATTACTCAAGAGATACAAAAGATAAGGAGGGAGAAGAACAAAATACCGAAACAATTGATTTGTTTATCAATAACAAGATTAAAGTCATTGTGGCGACTATAAAACTTGGTATGGGATTTGACAAAGATGATATTGGCTTCGTAATTCATTATCAAATGCCGTCTAATATTGTTGCTTATTACCAACAGATAGGAAGAGCCGGAAGAAATATATCATACGCCGATGCCATATTGATGCATGGCGATGAGGATTTAAAAATTATCAATCATTTTATTGACACTGCTTTTCCCTCGGAATATGAATGCAAATCGATTATTGATTGCCTTGAAAATAAATCCGGTCTATCAAAATATGCCATCGCAAATGAAATTGCAGCAGAAGTTAATATACGATATGGACGTATACTCAAAACTTTAAATTTTTTATATAATGAAAATGCAATATATAAAGACGGGTCAAAATATTACATTGCACCTAATAAATATACATACAATAAAAAGCACTACGACGAGATAACGGCTATCAGAAAAGAAGAAAGAGACCAAATGTGCACATTTTTATCCACAAAAGAATGTCTAAGCAAATATATTGTGAACTGTTTAGACGATGATAGTGTTGTGGAATGTAAGAAATGTTCTAACTGTTCACCTAATATACTATTTGAAAAACCGACACAGGTCGAATTGGATAGGGCTCTTAAATATATCAACAAATTAGACATACCGATAACGCCAAGACAGAAATGGCCTTTAAACGACTTATCCTACGCTCATGGCCCTCTGCTCCCGATGCAAAAAGGAATATGTTTGAGTCGCTATAATGACGTCGGATATGGTAAATTAGTAAAAAAAGGAAAGTATGAAGATTCTTTTTTTGCCGAAGAATTAGTTAAAAAAAGTGCTGATATATTAAAGGACTTCATTAGCGACCATAATATTACACAACTTACATGTGTTGTGTCAAAAAGAAATAATATAGTGGAAGACTTTTCTAAAAGATTGGCACAAGCATTAGATATTCCGTTTATTAGCACATTGGAAAAACACGACGCCATACCTCAAAAAAACATGGAAAATAGTTATTATCAATGTACGAATGCCCTTAATTCTTTTTGTGTTAAAAGTGGTAAATATAGTGGCAATGTTTTGTTAATAGATGATATAATTGATTCTAGATGGACTATGGCTGTTTGCGCACATTATTTAATGAAAGCAGGTTTTAGTGAAGTATATCCGTATGCGCTTGCCAATAGCAGTCATAATGAGGAATGAAATGAATAATAAAAATCACGATGCAATTGTTATTTTATGTTCTGGTCTTTGTTTAAGTGAAGACATAAATCCTTTTAGCACTAGTCAATGGTCGACTTTTGCTGAAAAACTTCTTAAAGCAAATAAGACACCGGCAGACATATTGGATTTTAATGACGATATACAAAAAGAACTTGAACTTGACGCAAACGAAATAAGCAGGATAAAAAAATTACTAGGAAGAGCCGCGAGCTTAGCTTTTGAGATTGAAAGTTTGAACCGAATGGGAATTTATATTATTACCATAGCCGATGAACAATATCCATCGAAGATTAAGCAAGTACTTTCAAAAAAATCTCCTCCTTTATTTTATTATTGCGGTAATTTAGATTTGCTTAATAATGATTTGGTGGGCTTCGTCGGTTCTCGGAATGCTTCTTCAGATGATATTGATTACACAAAGAGAGCCGTTAAACATTTTCTAAATAAAGGCTATAGCATTGTATCGGGTGGAGCCAAAGGGGTTGATAAAACAGCTACTGAATTTGCTATTGATAATGGTAAATTTGCAGTAGAAGTTTTAGCCGATTCATTAACTCGCAGAATTAAAGATCCCAAAATATATAAAGCAATTATTGAAAATAGACTATTATTATTATCACAAAGCGAACCTTCCGAACATTTCAAAATTGGATTAGCTATGCAAAGAAACAAGTATATATATTCTCTTTCGAAGTTCACAATAGTAGTAAAATCAGATTATAAAAAAGGTGGAACGTGGAGCGGAGCTAAAGAAGCTATCGATAAAAAATATACCGATGTGTGTTGTTGGGATAATATAAGATACTTTGGAAATCAGGAATTAATTAAATTAAGAGCCTCAAAGATTGATGAGAATTTTAATATCATTAAAAATAATATTTATAAAAATAAACCTACTGAAATAAAGCAACTTTCTTTTTTTGATTCGGAAGAGTAAAACTCTGAATTAAAAAATACCGCCGTGCGATTACACGGCGGTATTTTTTTATTACAAACTTTCGTTATTTGCGAAGTTTTATTTCTTCGGTGAGTTTTGCTATAAATTCGTCGAGCGGCATAGTTTCCGTAGTGGCGGTGTCGCGGTTACGGACGGACACGGTGCCGTTGTCCACTTCCTGTTGTCCGATGATGAGCATATAGGGTACTCTGTCCACTACCTGCGCTTCTCTTATCTTGTAACCTATCTTTTCGTTTCTGTCGTCGAGTTCGCAACGAACTTTCGCCGCGCGTAACGCTTCGTAAACTTGTTTTGCGTATTCGCCGTGCTTTTCGGATACCATCATTACCTTAACCTGCGTGGGAGCGAGCCATGTCGGGAACTTGCCCGCGAAGTGTTCGGTTATTATTCCTATGAAACGTTCGATTGAGCCGTAAACCACTCTGTGAACCATAATAGGTCTTTGTTTTTCGCCGTTTTCGTCGACGTATTCCAAGCCGAAGTTAAGGGGCATCTGGAAGTCGAGCTGAATAGTACCGCACTGCCAGGTTCTTCCGAGCGTATCTTCGAGATGGAAGTCGATTTTCGGTCCGTAGAACGCACCGTCGCCTTCGTTTACTATGTACGGAAGTCCGAGTTTTTCGAGAGCGGTCTTCAAGCCGTTGGTCGCCGCTGCCCAGTCTTCGTCGCTGCCCATACTGTCTTCGGGACGGGTGGAAAGTTCTACGAAGTACTTAAATCCGAACTTGCTGTACACTTCGTTGATTAAATGAACCACGCCCACTATTTCGTCGGTTATTTGTTCTCTTCTCATAAAGATATGAGCGTCGTCCTGAGTAAAGCATCTTACTCTGAAAAGTCCGTGCAACGCGCCCTTCAATTCGTGACGGTGAACGAGTCCGAGTTCTCCCACTCTCATAGGCAAATCTCTATAACTGTGCGGTTGGCTCTTGTATACCATAACGCCGCCGGGGCAGTTCATCGGTTTTACGCAATAGGTTTCGTCGTCAATTATCGTCGAATACATATTGTCCTTATAGTGGTCCCAGTGTCCGCTGGTTTCCCAAAGGTGTCTGTTCATTATCATAGGAGTAGATACTTCGACGTAATTATCTCTGTAATGGATTTCTCTCCAATAGTCGATAAGCGCGTTCTTTAACGCCATACCTTTCGGTAAGAAGAACGGGAATCCGGGGGCTTCGTCGCAGAGCATAAAGAGCTGCATTTCTTTACCTATTCTGCGGTGGTCGCGTTTTTCCGCTTCTTCGATAAGTTTGAGATAATCGTCGAGTTCCTGTTGGGTAGCGAACGCCGTACCTTTAATACGGGTGAGCATTTTGTTGTTTTTATCGTTTTTCCAATACGCTCCCGACTGTCCCATTATCTTGAACGCCTTCAACGCTTTCGTGTAGGTAAGGTGCGGACCTACGCACATGTCGATATATTCGCCCTGTTGGTAAAAACTTATTACCGCGTCGTCGGGTAAATCGCCTATATGTTCCACTTTGTATTTTTCTCCGCGGGACTGCATCAAAGCTATCGCTTCTTCTCTCGGCAAAGTAAACGGCTTAACGGGCAGGTTTTCTTTTACTATTTTCTTCATTTCCGCTTCGATTTTCGCAAGGTCTTCGTCGGTGAGTTTTGTTTCGCCCAAGTCCACGTCGTAATAAAACCCTTTTTCGTTGGCGGGTCCGTAAGCGAAGTCGGCTTCGGGATAAAGACGCTTAATTGCCTGCGCCATTATATGCGCCGCGGTGTGACGCAGAACGTGCAGTTCTTCGTTCTTGTCGGTAAGTTCTCCTACTGTGCCGTTATTGTAAATAACTTTCATAAAACACTCCTTTTTATGTTCGTTTTCTTATTATAAGGCGGTTTCTTTATTAAAAAACCCCTGAAAAAACGTGCTTAGACGATTTTCCAAGGGCGATAATAACGCGGTTCCACCTTGATTTATAACTTAATTTTCTTCTTACGCGAGCTAACGGCAGGGCTTACTGCATTTTTCAGCCGAGCAACTCCGGAGCGGTCTTCGCGTCACTTCCGTAAAGAAACTCTCAGCAAAAATTTCTCTCTCTGGATACGGTCGGAAACGTTACTCTTTCCATCACAGTTTTTAATTTATTTCGATTATACCACCTTATTTTTTTACTGTCAATCCAAATTTCTCAGGAGTGGTCATATTGCGTTTATTTTTTGCGAAAACGAGTCGTAGGCGTACTAAGTACGGTAGGAGAAGTTTTCGCAAAAGCCGTAAAAAACTATAAATAAATATCCGCTTTTTTATTTAATTAAGTAAAAACTGTCTTTAATAACTTATATCCCTTGTTTTTTGCGGCGTAAAGAAACGTGATAGGGACGCTCCGATTTATTTGCAAATATTTATTTATTGTAATATACTCGAAATATACTTGATAATAGGTGAAAATATGGACGATAAACGTTTGATAGAAACCGAACTTAAAAACAACACCCTTTTCACGGGCAGAATCCTAAATCTTCGCAACGACGACGTACTTTTGCCGAACGGAAAACAAGCAAAACGCGAATACGTCGAACACCGCGGCGGAGCTTCTATACTCGCCGTAGACGACGACAAAAATATCTATCTCGTAAGACAGTTCCGCTACCCTTACAGAGAAATTCTTCTCGAAATCCCCGCGGGAAAACTCGAAAAAGGCGAAGACCCGTCAACGACCGCCGCCCGCGAACTCGAAGAAGAAACGGGTTTCGTCGGCGATATAAAACCGTACGGACTTATCTACCCTACCCCCGGCTACACCAACGAACGTCTCTACGTCTTCCTTGCCGAAAATCTTAAACGCACCCACGTCCATTGCGACGAAGACGAATTTCTCGACGTGGTAAAACTCCCTATAACAACCGTCCTTAAAGATATTCTCGACGGCAAAATAAAAGACGGAAAAACCTGCTACGCAGTGCTTAAATACGCGGTGGAAAATAAACTACTATATTAAAACAAATATCCGACGTTTAATTGAAGCAAATTTATCGCAAGGCGAAGTGAAGTTGTCACACGGTAAAGTGAAGTTCAAAGCACAGCTTTGAGTGAAGTTATCGCATAGCGATAGTGAAGTTCGGCTTTGCCGAGTGAAGTTTCGAGTAAAACTCGAAGTTAAGGATAAGTTATCAGAAAAGGATAGGATAATTTAATGTTCTATCCTTTTTCTTTTGCATATACAGGCTTTTTACTTTCTTTTCGGTGTGAAAAGAAAGCTAACAAAGAAACACACGA
>CAZUJW010000033.1:0-21928 GCA_964620655.1 uncultured Christensenella sp. | reverse complement strand
ACCCCTTTCCTCATAATGTTCCCCCTTATCCGAATTTAACAAACTAAATCTTTCTCAACAAACTTAATTACTTGAATAAACTTTATTAAGATATGGATAAAAATACCCATTAGGGTGGGTGGGCGGGATATACAAAACCTATATACAGATAAAAACGGAATAGAACGCATATCTATTCTGCCTTAATCATTGTATCCATAACTCAAAACCGCAGGTTTTGAACTTCACTGCCGTTAGGCAACTTCACTACCGCAGGGCGGTAACTTCACTCTGCCTACTGCAGAACTTCACTTTACCCCAATTAGTTCTTTACTCTTCTTTCTTCTTCGGTTTCTCTATAAAAAACTGCACGGCTTTCAATATAGCCGCGCCGACGGTTGCGCAGACAGCCCACTCTACGAGTCCGTTTATTCCGACAATAGTCCATATTATCGCAAAAAAACCGTTGCCGAACGAGTTTATATACTCGCTTCTTCCGAAAAAAGCCATTAGGAGTCCCACGAACATAATAGTATGGAGCATGGCGGAAGACAACATCGTTATTACGTCGTTTGCTATCGACGGGACTTTTGTCGTTGCAAGTCCGTTATATATTAGTCCGGCAAAAACGCCGAACAGAACCCTCGGAACGACGCACAGAATAAATGCGAAATACGGGTTTAGGGAAAACAGCATACTTCCGAAAGCGCTTATTCCGAAACACTGAACAAAACTTGTAATTCCGAACAGCAATCCCATAAATCCGCCGTACAAAGGACCGCAGGCGGCGGCGCAGATAATGACGGGTATCATAATAAAAGTGATTTCCACCACTCCTATCCTGAGATACCCCACGGGAGTAAACGCCATTATTATGAGTATTGCCGCTAAGGCGGCAAAAAGCGCAATTTTTTTTGTTTTCGCGTTCATTTTATCCTTTGACAGCCGTCCGATTATTTTCGGGCGGTCGTTATTTTTTTCCTGCGGTAAACTCTTCTCTACATAGAAAAGTTTTTGAAGTAGTTTTGAATAAGGATTATCGGTGTACCTTTATCGCCACTGCCGCTCGTAAGGTCGGCTAAACTTGCGAGAAGGTCGGTAAGCTGTCTCGGGGTAGTACCCTGACTACGCATATCGTTAATCATATCCTTTTCTTTATTCTTTATTATCTCTTTCATAGCTTCGACGGCTTTTTCGCCCGAAAGGTCGGCAAGGTCGTTGTCGGCTAAATATTTAAGTTTTATTTCGTTGGGTTTTCCCTTAAGTCCAGCGGTAAATCCGGGAGAGCAAACGGGGTCGGCGAGTTCCCATATTCCGCCTACGGGGTCTTTGAAGGCTCCGTCGCCGTAAATCATACATTCTATCGTTTTACCCGTACGCTTTTTCAGTTCCGCCTGCAAATCGTCGACAAACTTCTGACTGTCGCGCGGAAAGAGTTTTACGCTGTTTTCGGTGGCGAGATTGCTGCCGAGTACGCCGTATTCCGCGTTGTATCCGCTGCCGTTTACCGACTTATTCAATATTTCGTCAAGGCTTACTACCTTCTTAGCTCCCACTTTAAGAAGAGTCCTTTTCGTGCGACGGCGGGTGTGAATATCGGCGTTTATTACGAATTTAGTGTATTTCAAGATTTCGCAAGGATTGTTAGCGAGAATAACTTCGCAGTTACCCGTTTTTTGGTAATATTCGATATAGTCCACGCCGGTAAAGGTATGCCTTACGTCGCCAAACGTAGCTCTGAACTCGTCTCCCGTGAACACGTCTGCGTAAGGGTTGACGTTTTTTTCCATAAGCTGTTCGTACGTTACGAAACTGTTGCCCACTTCGTCGGACGGATAAGAAAGCTGAACTATAAGTTTTTTAGCACCTTTCGCTATGCCTTTAAGCACCATCGAAAAACGATTTCTCGAAAAGATCGGAAGAATAAGTCCTACCGTTTCGTCGCCGAACTTTTCTTTTATATCGGCGGCTATCTGATCGATAGTGGCGTAATTCCCCTGCGAACGAGCAAGCACGGCTTCTGTGACCGCCACCACGTCTTTATCCTGCAAAGGAAAATTTCCTTCTTTCGACGCGTTGCATACGCAATCGGCAGTGATTTGTACGAGATTGTCGCCCGTTCTTATAATAGGAGCTCGTATGCCCCTTGAAATTGTTCCTTGATAATCCATTTTTATCTCCTTTTTCGGTTTTTCGAATACTACGTTAATTGTATTTTATACTTCGACTTTTGTCAAACCGTCTTTCTTCGCAACGGCGATATTAAAAGGTAAAAACGCCGCCCCTTTCCTTAATCGACGCGTTAAAGAAGGCTTCTATTCCGTCGGTCATTATCTTTACGTCTAAGCTCCCTGCCGTTTCCACAGCGGAATGCATCGCAAGCTGCGCTATACCTATATCGCAAGCGTTCATCTGCAATGCCGCGCTGCTTATAAGTCCGAGCGTACCGCCGCAACGCAAATCGGAGCGGTTGTAATAGTCCTGATACTCTACGCCGTTTTCGGCAAAAATAGCCTTTATCACAGCAGAACTTGCCCCGTCGGTAGAGTAGTTGGTGTGGTGTTTTATTACCACGCCCTTATTAAGGTAAACTTTTTCCGCAACGTCGCTCTTTTCGGGGTGCGCCTGATGTACGGCGTGACCGTTGTCTACCGAAAGGATAAATCCGTCGTTTTTAGCCTTGGCAAAATCGGCTTCTCCGCACCCTAATCCGTCGTTTATTGCTTTAAGTAAGTCGGGTAAAAACGCCGAGTCTGCGCCCTGCTTAGTTAGACTCCCCACTTCTTCGTTGTCGAAACAGCACGCTATAGCTACCCCGCTCGGCTTACTTTTTACCAACGCTTCTATGCTCGCATACACGCTCGAAAGGTTGTCAATTCTCGGAGACACGAGATATTCTCCGTTTTTACCCGCACTATACGCCGATACCGCAGGCACTACGAAAAGGTCCGCGTCTATTACTTCCTTATCCGAGACAAGTTCGTACACGCTTTCGGCTTCGCCGACAAGAGGCGACATATCGGTCTGCACGTTGAAAGAGCATTTGTCGTTTACTTCCGGATTATGATGAACGGCAAGGCTCGGAATATTGACGAAAAAGTCGCTTTCGACAAGCTCGGTTTTTACCGACTTGCCGTCCTTAACCATCACTCTGCCCGCTATCTTCAACGGAATATCCGCCATGCTGTAAAGTATGAGTCCGCCGTACTTTTCCACGTTGAGTTTTTTCCCTTCGGGACTGTCGAGAAGAAGGTTGCCTTTAATTCTCAGACTCGGAGAATCGGTATGACTTTCCGCAATATTGAAAGCGTAATTTTTAAGGCTGCCTATCACGAAAGCTATAATCGCGCTGCCGTTTTTTACGACGTAATATTTTCCGCCTTTGACGAACTTGTTCTTTTCGCCGACGTAAATTCTTTCAAACCCCTTCCCGTCGAGATACTCGGCAACGTGTTTCACTGCGTGGAATGCTGTCGGCGACTCGTTAAGAAAACTTTTTATTTCCATTTTTCTCTCCGTTGTTATAAAAATTTCCGCCTATAAGTATACCACCATTATGTTTTTATTGCAAACCCTTTGGCCGAGCCCGGAGCGTCACACAAACAAACAGTGAACAAACGAACAGTCACCCTGAACCGCCGGTGAAGGATCAAGCGAAACGAAAAAATGTGTGCCTTGCGGCTTGATGTTTCGGCTTTACATGACCATAACAAAAAAAGGCTGCTAACAAACTTATGTTTCTTAACAGCCCTTTCCCTGTTACGTTGAAGCCTTACTCTTTACGACTTAGTTACCGTACCGTCTTTACTTACCGTCCCGTCGGTACAATAGACGGTATAGTTGCCCGTATCATCATCCCAATAGTCGCCTTTCTCGATACTTTGCCACTCTTTGCAAGTACCGTTAAATTTGATTTCAGCTAATTCCACACAATTATCGAATGCGCAATCAATAGGCATAGGGATTTTTCTTTCTTTTTAGATAGTGGCGCGGCTTTCATTGTCACGCCACTTCTATAATTTTGGTTTTGTCTGTTTTTACAGGCTCATTGTCGGCATTCGGAACGCTTACCGTTCCAACGCAGTTATAGACTATCTTCACTCTCTGCGTTTTTACACCGTCAATTTTTTCGGCTTCATAAACGATTATTTTCTCTACAAACGTTCTTATGATTTCGGCATTCAGTTCTGTGATGTCGGAATACTTGTTTACCAACTTCATAAACCGATCCACGCTTTCGCCCTCTTCCCGAACGGCGGATATTTCATCTTTCAGCCTTTGAGCGGTTTGCTGTAATCCGTTCTGTTCCGCTTCATACGTTGCCGTCATCTTTGCAAATCGCTCGTCGCTTATTTTACCCGAAACGTTATCTTCATAAAGTTTCTGAATAATTCCGTCTATTTCGGCAATGCGCCTGACGGCTTTGTCGAGCGACGCTTTGTTTTCGGCTCGTAGTTTTTCGGTTTCTCTTAAAGAACGCTTCTTTGCCAAGTCCAAAAACTCGCTTTCGTGTTCTCTTGCAAATGCCGTTACTTGACGTAAATCCCGTAAAAGAATTTTCTCAATGTCCTCAAGTCTTATGAAGTGCGACGTGCAGAAATACTTGCGCTTCTTTCGATAAACCGAACACACAAAATAATCTTTTTGGTGCGGATTACGTTGTCTGCGTAAATACAGTCTATGTCCGCAATCTCCGCAAAACAACATTCCCGACAATGCGTTCGGTTCCCCAAGACTGTCAAGACGGCGTTTCCCTTCTCGGATTTTCTGCACCGCCCAAAACGTTTCTTCGTCGATAATCGGCTCTTGCGTATCCTTGAAAACTTGCCATTCGTCGGAAGGTAGCAAAATTACCTTTTTCGACTTAAACGATTTTTTCTTCGTCTTGAAATTTACCGTCCACCCAAGATATTCCCAATAACCGAGTATCGCGGCGACTGTTTGGTCTGCCCACGCTTCGGGCATTTCGTTCTCTCTTATCGTAACTTTTCTGCCCATTTTCTTTGCGTGTATCTTCGGCGTATCAATACCTTCGTCCGTCAATATCCGTGAGATTTGCGACGGACCGAAGCCCTGCATACAAAGTCCGAATATTCTTCTTACAACCGTTGCCGCTTCTTCGTCGATAAGCCACTTGTTCTTATCGTTCGGATCTTTTATATATCCGTAAGGCGGTAACGGATTTGTATGTTTACCGGAATTGCCTTTTGCCTTGATTGCCGACTTCATCTTCTTGCTGATGTCTTTCGCGTACCATTCGTTCATTATGTTTCTGAACGGCGTGAAGTCGTTATCCGTCTGCACTTCGCTGTCCACGTTGTCGTTGACCGCGATAAACTGCACGTCGTATTCGGGGAAAATAACTTCCGTGTAGTAGCCGACTTCAAGATAGTTTCTGCCGAAACGGGACATATCCTTGACGATAACTCGTTTAATAAGCCCTGCTTCAACTCTTTCCATCATCCGCTTAAAATCAGGTCGATTAAAGTTTGTTCCCGAATACCCATCGTCCACATAAACCTGAACGTTCGCATAGCCTTTGCTTTTCGCATATTGCAAGAGTAACTCTCTTTGATTTTTTATACTGTTCGATTCGCCCGTCAACTCGTCATCGGATGAGTATACATCGGGGAAAATATTATTGTAACCGTTAAAAGATTTCGGTTACTTTACTCCCTTTGCTTTTGTATCCGTGCGTGCTTTCCGCACCGATGAATTTGTATACGATTTTTATCTCTTGTCTGCGAACGCCGTTGACTATAGTTCTATCGTTGATATAAATTCTGTCTATAAAACTATTCAGTATCTCGGGGGTAAGTTCCTCGATTTCCGTATAGCTTTTTACGACCTTCAGAAATTCCTGTATGTTCTTTTCCTCGTCGGCAACTACAGACAAAGCGTTTTTTAGTTCGGATATCTGCGCTTTCAACTCTGCCTGCTCCGTTTCGTACTTCTTTGCAAGCAGGTCGAATCGTTCTTCCGAGATTTTGCCGAGTACATTATCCTCGTAAAGTTTGGCTATAACGTTGTTTATTTCCGTCACCCTGTTTTCCGCTTTCACAAGTTTTGTTCTCGATAACGCCTGTATTTTCGACATTTCCTTTGCAGAATATTTACGGTATTTCTCGACAAACTCTTTCTCGTGCGTTTTTGTTTCATCTAAAACTCTGCGTAAATCCGTCAGTACAAGTTTTTCAAGCGTTTTCTTCACGATGGAATGTTGTGTGCAGGTGCTTTGCCGAGCCTTATTGTATCGTCTGCAAAGATAATAATCGTAATTTCTGTTTTTTGCCACTCGTTTCAGGTTAATCGGCGAACCGCAGTCCGAACAATACAACAGCCCCGCAAAAATGTTTATATCCTCATACCTGTTGCATACGACTCTTTTCACTTTCGTAAGTTCCTGTACCATATCGAACGTTTCTTTGTCTATTATCGCCTCGTGGTGATTTTCGATTATCTTCCATTCCGACGGATCGCGATGCACAAATCGTTTGTTCTTATATGATTTTCTCGTCGTCTTGAAGTTGACTATCCTGCCGATATAATTCGGATTTCTCAGTATTCCGTAAACCGTGCCTCTTTGCCATACGAACGGCTCGGCTACGTCGCAACGATACATATTCCTGCCTTGTTTCAGATAAAACATCTTCGGCGTATCGTATCCGTTCGCCGTCAGATATTTCGCTATCGCCGCCGGATTGTATCCGTTTACACACAACCTGAATATCTCTCTTACCGTCGGAGCAGTCCTTTCGTCTATCAGCCACTTGTTTTTGTCGTTCGGATCTTTCATATATCCGAGCGGCGGCGTGTTCGTCAGCGGTTTTCCCGATTCGCCCTTGTTTTTCATCACCGCGCGTATCTTTTTGCTCGTATCTCTCGCAAGCCATTCGTTGAAAACGTTTTTGAACGGTATCAATTCGTTATCCGAGCCGTTTTCGCTGTCCACGTTATCGTTTATCGCTATAAAATGAATATCTTTTTCGGCAAACGTAAATTCCGTAAGATAGCCGACTTTCAGATAATCTCTTCCGAGTCTCGACATATCCTTTACGATTATCGTTTTCACTTTTCCTTCGTCTACATCGGACATCATTCTCTGAAAATCCGGACGATTGAAATTCGTTCCGCTGTAACCGTCGTCGATATAATATTCGACGTTCCGATATCCGTGTTGTTTCGCATACCGCCCGAGAATATCTCTCTGATTTTTAATACTGTTGCTTTCGCCCTCGGTCCCGTTATCGTCTACGCTGAGCCTGCAATAAAGCGCGGTTATTCCCTCACCTCCGTTTTTTGTTCTTTTATTTTTATTTGCCGTTTGTAATTCTAACATATCTGTTTACCTCCGTCAGATTCCAAACAGCAAGTTCGTAACTTACCATCTCCAAGCCGTTCTTCCGTAAGGCTTGTAAATTTTCTCATTACCAAACGTTCCAATATTTCGTATGCTGATTCTCGCGCCCCTTGCGTCGATTCCGTGCTTACGATATACAGCGTTTCGTTTTTCCTTGCCCTTACCTTGTTTTTATCCGTTACCTTATTTGTCTCTCTGTTTTGCAAATCTCCTTAACTTTATTGTGCGGATACTATGTTCTCTCTCCGGATGGATACTATGTTCTCTCTCCATAAACACAAAAATCCTCCTGTTCGATATTTTAGTCTTGTTACGTTTTATTATTGTTTTTCTCTTTCTTTAAGCCGTCCATTATCTTCGCAAGGTCGGTATTTATTTCTCCCGTCTGCTCCAACAGCGACTTATATCCTTCTTCTATGAGTTTAACTTTCGTATACCCGTGTTTTTTCAAAAATGCGTTTATTTCTTCCGCCGTTTTTCTCGGTATACTTGTTCCCCACACCACGTTTTTGGCTTTTCTCTCGTTCTTATGCTTTTCTTCGTATCTTTTATCTCTTTCGCTTCTCGGTTTCATTTATAAACCCTCCGAAAATGTATCATCGTATCAATACGACGATTATATTTTACTGCTTTCTGCGCTCAGAGTCAAGCTCTTTTATGTGAACAGAGAGTAAAAGCCGCCTTAAATTTTTCAATTACACAGATACTCGTTCCTGTGGATTCCTGTTTTAAGTTTGTTGTCTCTTCACATTTTGAAAAGTCGGTTTCCGACTTGTTCCGAACGCCTTTGCCCAAATAGTTTGGACAAAGCTTATCCTGCTTTTGCCGCGGTACCGCTTTCAAAACTATTCTTCTGTCGATTTCGCGTTATTATCCTTCGTAGATTTTTTAACTTGTGTTTGGGTTCATCATTTTACGCTCCTTATTTCGTTTCTTTTTCTGTTATCCCTTTAAGTACAACAGCAGTGAAACTTCTCTCTACTATTATTGGAAAGTTACCGACTGTTTGGCGGGGTGTTTTGCAATTATTTCTCTAATCCCTCTACTTATATTGGAAAGTTTTAATCTCTTTGCGGGGGTGTTTTGCAAAAGTTTTTCTGCCCTTCTACTATATATGGACATTTGCAAGCCGTTTTGTCGGGGTATTTCACGAAAATTTTTATATTTTTTCTTTAGCAATATTGAAAATTTTATTTCTCTTCAAAAAAGACATAAAAAAGCCGATGACTGTTTGCCATCGACCATAAACAATTTTATATGTTTTTATAATAAGTAATTTTAGTTAATTCCGCATTCCGATTCGCTAATCAGAAGCGGTAAAAGCCATTTTAATATCCAACGCTTTGTTGTGTCATAATTTGAATCGTAAAACACCGCCCCGATAATCGCTTCGATATACGGATCATGCTCTTTGTTTACAACTTTTTCGTGATCGGGAACATCCGAATCCGATTGGAAGTGTTTTGCGTTGTATGCGTATCCGATCAAACCGCATTTCAGCATAATATTATGCATAACTTCATTGTTTTCAAGTTTACTTTTTATCTGCGTAATCTCGCCTTTTGTAGTTATGCTTTTCCGATAGAGATAATCGGCAATAACGGATTTCAATATAGTATCGCCGATTGTTGCAAGTCCATCGTTAGTGTATTCGCTATGATTCTTTCCCTCTCCGATAACTTCAATTTTCTCCGACTTCATCGCCTTTGAAAGCCACGCGATATCGTTAAAATGGTAATGTATTTTAACTTCAAGTTCGCGCATTTTTTGGTAAATTACCGTCTTTTCCATTCGCCCTTCTCCGCTTCAAAGCTTAATCCCCTTGGCTTTCATTATATCTCCTATTGTAGTCGGAATACTCGTTTTATCAATATACGAACGCCATTTCTTTTCACGACCGGCAGTTTGATTTATATAATCTGTTTTCGACAAATCGTCTTTATTCAATTTCAATGCAGCCAACGCTTCCTCGAGCGACATAAAAAGAATAGAATGCCCTTCTTCGGTTACCTGTTTTGCACTGCTATAACGAATCTCTTTTTTATCATCGTTACCGTAGTCGATAAAAATATCACACTCACTTGCTTTTCCAGTATAAGTCGCCCCATAAAAATAAATCCGTTCAATCAAAGCCAAAAACTCGTTAAAACATTCGTGCTGAAAAACAGAACTGATACAAACGCTTTTCCCGAAAAACACATCATCCTTTGGGTTTTCCGAAAGCTTCATTTTTTTAATAAAAATTTTCAAGAATTCACGCTGGGCTTTTTCATTTCCGCTGTTTATCTTTTCCAACGACGAAAGATTATGCTCTTTGGCTTTTTCGGCTTGATAATTACTATTCCGTTTTTTGAGCATAGAAATCGTTTCGGGAAGCGATAGGCGTTCTTTTTTGGAAATCACCTGTAATGCTCTTACTACAGCCCACGAATCATCATCGCTTTTATGTAATTGTACGTCGGTAATTTTTAATTCCTTTACTATGCTTTCAACCGAAACACGATTTTTCGACTTAACGTAGCCTTGATATAGTTTTTGAACATCAATATAAGTAAAAGGAATCGGCTCTTTATTGTATATCTCGTAAGCGGTTGCCAAAAATCCCGCGTCGTTTGTCAAAGAAAACCCGATAATTTGACAATTTTTCAGGGTTAAAAGATTTTTTATCCTGTCATAATAGTAATCAAACGTCGGACTATTAAAATATATTTCCTCCGGGAAAGCAAGAGTAATGTCACTTTCGTGTTCTCTTCCTGTTAGTTTGAATTTATGTTCGGGATTTATCGTAATGCAATCTCTTTCTAAAACATTAAAGTTATCATCGATAAGCACGTACCCGAACTCACAAATATGCTGTCCGTCGCAACATTCTATGTCAAAAACCAAATACTTCATTTGTTATCCTTTGAAATCTCATTTAACAGTTGCTCCAACTCGTCCGTTCTGAACCCACGAGATTGCATTTCTCCTTGCTCGTTAAAAGACAATATCGCAACCGTTTGTCCGTCCTTAATCTTATAATCCTTATACTTTCCCTTGTGTGTAAAAACTTTTTGATTTGTTGAACCGCGAAACTGCAAGTATATATTTCGTTTTCTCTCTTCGTATCTGCCCGAAATGACAATATCCGAAGATAACCACGCTTCTTTTTGAACTTTATTAAGTTCTTTGAAGATATACCCCGTGAAAAGAACAACCGTCTTTCCTTGCCGTTTTAATTTCCTTATAAGTTCAATTAAAGCATTTGCCTGGTCTAACGGTTCGCCACCATGCAAAGTAATTCCATCCAGGTCATTACATTGATTGAGTATTTCATCTGTGGTGACGTCTATACCTTTACCAAATTCCCAAAGATGTTGATTGGTACATCCATTGCATCGCAACGAACACCCTTGTGTAAACAAGAGCAACCGTTTCCCCGGACCGTATAGGTGTTCGTTGTCTACAACTTCATAGCAATATATGTTTATCATTTCCTTTTCGCCGTAATTGTGTTATCCGTAACACGAGCCTCGTCGAAAAATTCCGGCTTCTTCTCGGTAACAGTTTCCATTGCCAACCCCTTTAAAAGCTTATCGAGTTCTGCCATGCAGCTTGTTCCTTGAAATCCGAAAGTTTCGGCGCTGATCTCTCCGTTTTCTTTTATATCAACCACAATTTTCTTTTCTGCCATTACTGCAACCTCACTAACACTAATTGAACGTCTTTGCCCTTTTTCACTTTTTCTACGGCATACCCCATCTGTCTTGCACGGGAATAAATCAGTTTAGTCGTTCCATTCATCATATCGGCATTTGCTTTACTTACAGTTTGCTTGCTACGCTCGGCAAAAGCCTTTAATTGTGTTTGAACCGCACCTTCGTTAGAATCCCAAGCACCTTTGGTTTCTCCTCTTAATTGGTCATCATAATACTCAGTAACGACTTCACGTTTTTTCGTCATCGTATAGCTGCCGTTTTGACGAATGTTTTTTACGATTTCAAGAAGATTTCCTCTGATAGTTTCAGGAATTGCATTGTTTTCAATGATTGCTTTTATATCTTCCGTTGCCGTTTGATTAGCAATACTTTCTCCGAAAGAATAACTAACTCCGATCTCTTTAAGCAAAGCCACCAAAGCATCAGAAACAATATAGTTGTCGCCACGTAGAGAACAATTTATCTTTTTAATTTCAAAGCCAAAAGCACGAGCGACTTCTTCCAAATCCGCACAAATTTTATAACGGTCATTTACAAGCAAACAACCGTTATGGCTATATGTGTTTGTTTCTTTGATAAGAATATTAAGTTTTTCAAGTTTCTGAACCATCACGTTGCAGAGCGTTTCTTCTAATTCAACCAAATCGTTTGCTTTGATTTCATCGAGTTTTATCTCTACGACTTCAAAGGTTTTTACAGTTCTGACGCAACTCATATTATCTCCTTGTTAAACACAAAAGATTAAACTTTTCTCGTACCACTTTTGTATCCCCGTATTCTTTTATTTCATTTATAACGATATACCTTTGACCTTTTTTTTCAAAGACTTGATAATCTTCGGGAATTTCTATTGCCAATAATTGTTTAATTAGCGGCACAAGTTTTCCCATAAACTCATTGAATCCATACAGATACTTAACAACGAATGAATTAAGCATCATCATCTTTGTCGTTTCAGTTTTTTCAAGCACCTGACCGATAGATTCTTCGTTTGTAATCGCCTTGTAACGTCCTGCAATTACATCATTACACTTTTTTAAAAATTCTTGCAATTCCTTACTGTCACGGTTAGAAGACGTTCCTTCAAATCGCTTTTTAAGACCAAGTAAATCGCTGATCTTCTTTTCCAGAGTCTTTACGCGACTTGTATTTTTGAGAACGTCTATCCCCTTTTCAATCAAGGCTTTCTTTTCATCCACCTGACTTTGATATCCTGCGATTTCATCGTCAAACTTGTCGAATTTAGTATCGGAGTTTTCAGTATTGATTTCAGAAAACATTTGCTCACAATAAGACAAAAGTCTTAATTGTGTGTCTTTCATTAAGTCAAGGAATTGTGAGTTAGTGAAATAGTATCCCTTGTAGTTATATTCGCTTACTGCTTTGACAAGCCATTTATACCAATCGTTTATTTCTGTAAAAACAAAACTCAAACCATCTTGTTCAGAGAACTTTCTGATTTCGTCAATAGCATTTACAAAATCAATCTTACAAAGTGTTTTAATCTCTTTGCTCAACGTCAATATCGGCTCATATATACAAGACGGTTTATACGTATCATCTTTTAATGGCGGAACAAGAGTAAATTGATATTCGACATTTTTTGCTATTGCGCTGTATTTATTGTGTTCGTCCGTTTCACTCTTATCGAAAGTTTCTGATATAAAGTCAGGCATCAAAGGAATATCTACGGTGCGTTCTACCACTATCTTATCCTTTATCGTAAAAGGACGTATTTCCTTATCCCGCCAAGCATAGATGGATTTTCTGCTTTCAATTTCCTGTAAAGAACTTCCTTTTTCTTGCCAGACGCAGACATAAAGCTCGCCCACGTTTTCATCAACTCTTTCGATTGACGAAAGCAAGAATAAGCCGTCTGCCACTTTAAAGATTTTCTTTATTTCCCCATCACGAGTGAAGCCTATAACGCCATTTCTCGCAAAGTCTGATAACAGTAGTAAAGTTTTAGTTCTGTTAAATCTGTCAAACGTATCTTTGCTATATCTCTTTTTGTCAATAACTCGATATATTGTTTTTTCTTTATTCAAGCATTCATTATAAAGATCTTCATACTCGTTATCGAAACAATCCCCGACAAACATTACCGTTTCCAAATCGGAAAGAAAAGAGACGTTGTTAGCAGCACGGTTTTCATCAAAATATATTTCTTTTAATAGATTGCTTGTTTCGGTATAACCATTGTCTATCATAACCGATAAAGGAAGCGCGCCTTTAATGCTCAAATAGTTGAAGGTTATATCGGGATTGATTTTAATGTTTGAAAAAGAAACGGAGCCGTATCTTTCCGCTATTTTTTCCGTCTTAGCAATCAATTCAATCGCTGCATATTTACTAACCCATTCAAGCTCTTTTATGATAGCGCTTGCCAAACATTCTTCACTCAAAGCAATACAAACTTTATCGCTACGCGTTATAGATCGAACTATATCCGATATAAGAAGCGACTTGTATCTTGGGTTTTTATAGCAAGGCAACTGATATGGAGTGAATATAGTCCACCCCATATCAAATTGATTTTCTTTTGTAATTGTAACAAGTTTATTCCTTATCATTACTTACTCTTCTTACTTATGAAAGGATTAGAATATTCTTGTTGAAGTCTTGGTACTTCTTCGCCAAGTTCTTTAACTTCTTCGGGTTTTTCACTGCTTGCAAGTCTTGCTCTTTGTTCTGCCCATTTACGAAGATTTGCGATGGTTTCCGCCATAGTTCTTGAAAGCGGGCTTGTTGCATCAATACAATCAAGAAGGTTCTTCATTTCCAAATCCTTTTGACCGTTTGCATAAGCATTAAACAAAGCTTCGTTTACAACCTCTTCGATTTCTGCGCCGGAGAAGCCTTCGCTTGCTCTTACGAGTTTTTGCATATCAAGACCGAGAATCTTTGCGTCACGACCTTTATTTTTAAGGTGAATATTGAAAATGTTTTCTCTTTCATTTGCAGAAGGCAAGTCAACAAAGAAGATCTCATCAAATCTTCCTTTACGAAGAAGTTCGGGCGGAAGCGAACTAATATCGTTTGCCGTTGCAACTACGAATACGGGTTCCTTCTTTTCTTGCATCCAAGTAAGGAACGTACCAAATACACGCGCGCTCGTACCGCCATCGGTTCTACCGCTACTTTGCGAGCCGCTTAACCCTTTTTCGATTTCATCAATCCAAAGGACACAAGGAGAAATGGTTTTTGCGACGTCGAGAGCATAACGAATATTTCTCTCCGATTCGCCTACAATACCACCAAAAACTTTGCCCAAATCAAATCGAAGAAGCGGGAATTTCCATTCGTTGGCAATTGCTTTTGCAGTAAGAGATTTACCACAACCGGGAACACCGAGCAAAAGAACGCCACGCGGGGTATTCAGACCAAAATCTTTTGCCGAGTCGCTATAAGCATTTCCACGTTTATGTATCCACTCTTTAAGGTTTTCAAGACCGCCAACGCTTGTCAAATATTCCTTCGGATGAAAATATTCAAGCAAGCCGCTCTTCTTGATAATCTGTTCTTTTTCGCTGATAATAAGCGGGATTTCTTCTTCGGTAAGTTTACGGTTCTGAATGATGGCTTTTGCAAAAGCAAGACGTGCTTCCATTACGGTAAGACCGAGTGCCGATTCCAAAAGTTTTGAAGTAATTTCGCTTTCAACGCAATATTCATCATACTGCTTAACTACGCTATCGGCAATAATTGCAATCGTGTCACGGTCAGGCAAATCAACCTCGATAACGGGAAGCTCCTTTGAAAGTTCTTCGGGGACAAACTTGCTCGGAGAACTCAAAATGATTGCCTTTTTATAGTTTCCTTCATAATTCTGCGGACGCATCATTTCTCGCAAATATCTAATGTTTACGGGATTAGAAGCTTCGCTGTAAGGGTGAAAATCTTCTAAAACGAGAAGCATATCGTTTTCTGCTTTGATGTAATAATCTAACACTTGGGGCAAAGTAATACAATCAGAGTTAATCACCTTAAATCCGTTACCCGTCCAAACCTTCAAGCCGGAAACACTGCTCCACGAATACCAATCAACGTCTAAATCTTCTGCGACGCAGTTGGCAAAACCGTGTACACGCTCCCACTCAAAAGAAGCAACTTCAACAACTTTTGCGCCCGCTTTTATCAATACCTCTAATTCTTCTTCGTAATATCTCATATTTTTATTCTCCTTATTCGGCTGACTTTGAACCGATAGTAATTCCTGCCGATTTAGCTAATTCCTCGCCGGATCTATTTCTTGCAATAACTCGGAAAACATAACCTTGCCCCACAAGATTGGTTATTGCAGTATAACCATCGTTTCGGTCAACGCAAATTTCAGTTAATTTGTACCAATTCATTGATACGTATTTATATACTTCGATAGAGTATTCGGCAGCCTCATCTATTTGTTGCCAATATACATTGAAGGTCGTACCGTCCCTTTCGACAAATACTTTTAATACTTCGCCATTATTCCCTTGTCCGAACCTGTTGGTAAAGTATTGACTATTAATTTGAACGTTAAGTTCATTCATTGTTTGCCCATCCGAAGATGTTAATTTTTTAATCTCTGTAAGCAATTCTGCCATTTGATTCGCCGTTGCCGGTGTGGGTGAATATAATACTGACATACCGTTTTCTCCTTAAATTTGAAAGTGAATAATATCCGTTTACCACTATGTAAACTTGTCCTGACACCTTATCTGTTTTGCTTATTCTTTTATTTTCTCTAAATATGCTTCGCCACGTTTCATATAGTACCTCTCAAAACCACTTCGGTTCGCCTATTGCAACGTCAATACCTCTCGACTGAGCTACAATCTCGCCCGACCTGTTTTCAGCCACAACGACTATAATATGTCCGTTTACTATTAAATCATTGACGCTTAAAAATTGTTCGTTTCTATCAACCTCATAATCTTTTAAGAAATAAACCTTTTTTCGATTTTCGGTATTTACATATCTATATAACTTAACCACGTATCTTGCTGCCTCCTCAATAGGCTGCCACATAACGTTGATTAAGTTGCATTCCTGATTTCTTTGTATAACGGGTTGCAAAGCTAACTCATTCAAAGCCTTATTGAACTGCAATAACTCGCTTTTGTAATTTAACGGAATATAGACAAATCGTTTATCTCCGATAGCAATGTCTTTTTCTGTGCCGTTAGCAAAAACCACTTTGCATATCATATCGGACTGCTTGTCAGGGTAATTATAAACTTTAATAACCTCGCAAACGCCCTGCCCGATGTAGTAATATTTTTGTCCTTTTTGCAAATCCATTAGAACGGGCATCGAATAAGCCGTTACCTTGTCTTTGGTTGCCCATACGGTTATATCTTGTATTTCTTCTTTTTTAGATATAATGAATGTTTTTTCTTTGCTTATTGAAGAAGAACGACCGTCTACATCTACATAAACCGTTTGATAATCAACCACTACCTCATACCTGATATCAGATATTTCTTCGGCGCTATCTAATCTTATAGAAGTTGGCATTCCACCGTAATAATAGTTTCGCGGTGCTTCGGGTTTATATCTATAAAACTTTAAGTCGAATAGCGTTTCAATAGAATACTCATAAACTCTATATAAATCTTCGCTTATTTTCCGTGTATTAGGGTTGTAGTTTGCGTACACGTCATGTAATCGTCTTCCATCCTTGTCAATGGGAAAGCAATGCAAACCTACGCTTGTCGCTAAACCCAATTCCTCCGAATAAAAAGCCGAGTAACCTTCACGATTTATAATTTTTATAATTTCCCAATTATTCATAGACTCTCCATGTGTATCAATCTCTTTAAGGGGAGCGCTCTCTTTGTGACTATAAATAGCACCTTTCGGCATAGCAACAACCCCCATTAGCGTTCACCTCCGAATTTTCTATACTTTTCAAAAATATCCAAGTAATCCAAAAATTCCTTTATTTCTGCAGGCGACATATTCGTTACTATACCGCCTACTTTATCAAGTATAACGCTTTTCGTAAACGGATCGAGTCCGTTTAATGCTTGTCCCGCAGTTAGTTGCTGTTTTAACGCATCGTTTTCGCTCTGCAATCGTTCAAGTTCGTTTGTCAGATTTTCCACAGAAGAAAGCGACTGCTTTTTATCTTGAATACTATCTTTCAGAATGCTCGAAATTCTGTTGACGTATTGAGCGAGAATATCGGGATCGGACTCGTCGAGAACAAGTTCTAATTCATCTTCGCTTTCCTTCCCGAAAAGATAGAAGATTTTATATTGCTTATCTTTAGGGATATCCGAAAAGTTTTCAAGATTCCGATAATTGTAAATCGTCGCTTTGGATATTTCGAGATATTTAATTAAATCCGTAACCTTAATAGAAAATTTTGTAACGAGTCTTTCAAATAATTTCGTTGTCATTTTGGCACCTTCTTATCCGTTTGACATTATTATACTATATTAAAAACATAATGTCAATACATTTTGTCTAAAATAGTCTAATTTATGTCCTATAAAACAAAAAAATTTTGTAAACAACTAAAAATCAATATTTTTAGACTAATTTAACCATTCCATTCTGCCTTTTCTATACTTAAACCACAATATACGGACCCTATAAACGCTTACGATATTTTCAAAGCAAAAAGAGACTGTCTTTTAAATTACAATCTCTTTTACTTAAAGCATTATATTTCAATGTTTTTATAACAATATATTTACGAACTTGCTGTTTGATTGTTTCCCCTATGTTTACTCGTCGTCTCTACTCAAACGAGTGTAAAGTGCGGTTTCATCACCTTCTGCAAATGGTATTTTGTTGATTGCTGACTGATTTCTCATTCAATACTCCTTCTGAAAAATCAGCCCTCAAATGTAGCCTTTTGATTATTTAATCGGCGGCGTTCTTCATCTATCAAACCGTCTATTCCCGCTTCTATCAATTTCTTGATTTTCTGCTCTGCGGTTTCGTGCGCCGCTTCCGATTCTTCCGTTTCCACAATAAAAACCGTATTGTCGATTTTCATCGTGTAACTTCTTTTCTTATTATTTTCTACGCTTATCGTTATTTCCTCCTTACGATGAAGCGTAAAAAATATTAAGTTGTCGCATCGGCATAACCACGATTACGCTCCATCAATTATTCATTGATTCGTTATCCGTGATTATGCCTTTACAGCTAATCAGTATTTATTATTTAAGTTCTTTGTAGTTTTCTAAAAGCATTCCGTATCCTATTCGGATCAAGTCAACTTTCGGAATTCCGTGCTTTTTAAGAAATGCGACGATTTCGTCATATTCATCACTCGGAAGCCTTGTATTGAACTGTTTCGTTGCCTGTTCACGCTCTTCCTTGTGAGCGACTTCATATTTTCGTCTTGCACGTTGTTTTGGTGTCAATCGTTGTATCATTGTACTACCTCTCTTGCAACTCTTTCCATCAACGCTCACCCCTGCGAAGTGATTGCACAAATCAACGCACCCACAATATTCATTATAAAATGCCCTAAAATGAGTGCGCCCGCAATCGTAAATCTCCCGATAGTGCCTATAACCTTTCCTGTAACTTTTAACGCTTTCATATTCTGCCTCCCTATTTGACGTAAACGACTTCGTTTAAGATTTCTTCCTCGATAAGTCGTTGCATTTCCGTTTCCCTTTTCAGATTTTCCATAAAGTCCGCCGATTTTTTGAAACGATCTTCTTTCGAGAACTTTGCATACATTGTTTCGTACAGTTCGTCAGCGGCTTTATCTACGCCGTGCAGGTATTCGGGAAGATTTGCTATCGTCCAATCAAGTCCTTTATCCTCCAAATACTGTTTAGCAAGAGTGCCGTATTTCCCGTAAACGTGCTTTACAGGCTTTACCACCCTCTGATAAACCTTAATCTCTTTTACCGTCAACCCTTCGTTTAACTCAGCCTTTTTGATTACCGCTTCTACGTTCATAAAAGCACCTCCTTTGGTTTCTTCGTCTTTATTATATCGTGATAGCACGATAAAGTCAAGCTGTTTTGCCTACTTTTCATAAATTATTTTCAAAACATGCCTGTAAAACCGATTTTGCACTAAAACTATTGATATTTACATAGTTTTAGTGCATTTTCGGTATAGAAAAGGAACGCTCCGAAGAACGTTCCTTATACCTAACATATTTTTATTACTTTGAATTGAACCCCGTGTCCTTTTTGTGGGTATTTCCGTCGTTCGATATTTGACTCGGACGAATTATTTTTGTACCATACGCACTTTCATCTTTGTCCGCTACTTCTGCGGCGAATTCCGTTGCCGTCAATTCCACGGTCTGATTCGTCCTGCCGTTTCTCAATTCGACAATATAGTCTTTCGGTAAATGAAACACTATCGCCTTTTCGCTTCGGTTAATGCTTACATATTTATTCGGAATCTTATATGTATAATCGCCGTACTTACCGTTTTCAGGCATCTTACATAATCTATATTCCTTATAGCTTGCAATTTTCGCCGCCGATGAAACAGATATATGTACCGTATTCTTTTCGTATTTCTCGTCCTTACCGAACATTCCGCTGTCGATTATTTTTTCAAGCCCCGTAATGGCTTCTTCGTAATCACAAGGTGCATATAACATCGTCCGCGTATGCTCTTCGTAGTCTTTTTTATAACACCCCGTTTCTATTACTCGTTTAAGTAAAGCAGGGACATCGGCGTCATCCTGCGCCGATATACACAGCGAATGATATTTCCGATCTTCCCTGACTCTATGCACAAGCGCGCGGAAATCATCGTTTAATTCCACTCTTCCGAGCAATTGATATATATCATAAATATGACGGGAATGCTTTTTCATATCGTCTGAAAGCATATAATCGCACAACGCAAACACTTTGTCTACAAGCGTCCTTTCCATTGTTTGAACGTGAATATCGAAAGGAATCAGCCCGTATTCTTCCGCTTGCTTTGTAAAACCGTTTGCTTTTAACCATTCTCCGATTAGAGAATCCGCCTGTTTCACTTCTTCCGGATAGCATTCCTGTATAAATACAGTTTCCGCCTTGATAACAGGATCTATCTCGTCGTTCTCAAACAAAAGCGGATAACTTATCTGATAGCAGTTATAATCCCGCCTGCTTCGCGTGTTTTCAAGGTTGTTAATTGTCAGCCCGAGTTCTTCGCAGATTTTTACAATCGTCGGTTTTACTATCTTTCTTTGTCCTTCCGTAAGATGTTCGCTGTCGAGCGTTAAGTCTATATCTTCCGAAAATCTATTGATTGCCTTATGGCATTTGAAAAGCGACGTTCCGCCCTTAAAAATAAGTCCGGAAATCTCTTCGTTTATTCTTTTCAACACCAACGTAACGTAGTAATCTTTTTCGATAAGCGCGGGCGAAATATTCAACCCTCTACTTACCGCCTGTACCGCTTCGGTAAAATCGTCTTTATTCTTATGCAACCTCATTTAATATATTGCTCCCCATCAGATTCTTTAACGCTTTTGCAGGAAACTTCATTGCTACGTCAATCAACTGCTCTTTCGTAACGCCTCTTTCCCGCATAAAGTCAATCAGCCTTTTTTTCGCAAACTCGTCGATTTTCTCGCCGTTCAAATCGTTGAACAGTTCCATAATCATATAGGCATTTGCATTGTCCTTGGTAATCTCGAAACGCGATTTCCGCAAAATAAACGTTCTGCCGTCCATCTTCACTTCTCTGCGTTTTGCAGATTCGTTGTTCGATACGATTTCATAAATATTAGGAACTTGCGTTGTCACAGAAAACATATTCTGTAACTTTAACCCGCCGTATATTCCAAACACTTCGTCGTTCCATTTCAAATACCTACGGGCTATTACCGTATCTGCCGTTATCGTGGACAAACCGATAAACGTTTTACGCGGGATATAATATATTCCTTTTGCGAAGTTGACGATTTCCTTTTTCTCTTCTGCTTCTTTGATAAACCTGAATATTTGCGGTCTTGAATAATCGGGGAAAAGCCCGATGATTTCTTCCGTATATATGGGTTCGTTCGTAGCAAAGCTGCTCTTAACTCTTTCGGCAAACATAGACTTAACCTCCTTTTATAGATATATTATGCTCCACCTTCGCCTATATGATACTACGGTTTACCAAAAAAGTCAAGAGTAATATTATGACAATTCCATAAATTTTAGAAAATTCCGAGAAAATATTACTGAGAACACCCTCTCGGAACTCCTTTTTATCGTTTACCCTGCAATCAATGCCGCGATACCTTTTACAAGATATGGGCAAGCAACGAGAATGGCAAAGATGACAACAAGTCCGATAACGTAATTCTTAATCATCTTTCTCGCCTTTTCTTTTTCCTCATTCTTCTGCGCGATTGCAAAGAACACGCCCATCACGATACTCCATACGCCTGCGGTTGCCAAAAGCACCCACCACATATACGGTTGATACTGCTCAAACAGATACTCGATATACGAAGAAACCTGCTCGTATTGCTCCCCCATATTCTGCGTGGTAATTGCTCCGCAGTTTGTGCAAACGTAAGTACGGATATTCTCGCCGTTTACATCTTCCGTTCCTGTGAGTTCGTAGTTATGCCCCGTTGCGGGAATCTCCGAATAATACTCTTTCTCGCACTTTGTGCAATGGAATTTTCTCTCGCCCTCTGTTTCGCAATGCGGTTCACGCACGACTTCCGTTTCATAATCGTGTCCGGTTGCAGGAACGATATTGTCTTTATATTCGTTTCCGCAAGACAAACAGGTGTGAAGCGTATATCCCTCTTCTTCGCAATTTGCAATGAAATAAGAATCGGTGAATTTATGTCCCACCGCTTTCAGAATTTCCGTCTTTATCGTATCCTCGCAACGGCGGCATTTCTTTCCGCGATAACCTTCTTCCGTACAAGTCGGCGCGACCTCGATTTCCTCATAGTCGTGTCCGAGCGGCGGCACGA
>CAZUJW010000032.1:0-22382 GCA_964620655.1 uncultured Christensenella sp. | reverse complement strand
AGTATCCTTGATTTTCTGTGATAAGCATAAAATAAACGCAAAGGGACACATCTCGCGGGATATTCAGTCTTTACAAATTGCAAAACGTTTTGTATAATAGTTCTATTACTTTCAAAATAGGAGGCGTTATGCCTAAAAGTTACGTCGGGATATATATTCTCGGAGCAGTCATCGCGGCGACCATTATCGCGATGAGCGTTGTGTTTATAGTAAAAGCGTTGAAACGCGCCGAAAAAATCGGTATGGACAAGGCTAAGATTAAAAAAGCCATTACGTCGAGCGCGGTGTTTTCCATCGTGCCGAGTATCCCGATAGTCGTGGGCGTCGGTATTATGATGTCGAGTCTGGGACTTGCGATACCGTGGATAAGACTTACCGTAATAGGGGCGTTGCAGTACGAACTTATAGCCGCCGATCAAGCCAACAAGGCTATGATAGAAATGTACGGTTCGGGCGGATTTAATCAGGAAGTCATGATAGCCACAGCGGTGCTCGTTATGACGGTAGCCATCGTATCCGGACCTGTCTTCAACGCTATTTTCTACAAAAAATATCAGACTAAATTAGCCGATTTGCAGGAAAAGAACGCAAAGTTAAGCAACACCGTCACCGGAGCTTTGCTCGGCGGACTTCTTGCGGGTATGCTTTCCGCTATTTTGGTGGGCGGAATATTCGCAATAGGTAAGCCCACAACGGACGCAACAACGGGAATAACCACTTACGGCGAAATTACTTTAATAACTTTGGCTGCGAGCTTGATTATAATGGGTATATGCGGCGTCATTATTAAAGTCGGCAAACAAAAATGGTTAGAAAACTACGCCCTGCCCATTACTATATTGGGCGCGCTTGCGACGGCGTACGGTTTCACTTTTGTGTTTTAACAGGGGGCTTGTATGAAAAAAGAAAAGAAAGATCTTACCGAAAGAGAGTTATTTAATATACAATCGCACAATCTCGGCAGAATATTTACGTGGGTAGCGTTGGGTTTAATCTGTCTGCTCCCCGTTATCTATTGGGTTTCGGCGGGCGTGTGGCCCGATTGGAAAGCATTCGCAAAGTGTATCCCGTTTATGCTCGGATACGTCGCGATAGGACTTATTGAAGCCATAAGTTACGCTCCCCTTCTCGGAACGGGCGGTCAGTACATGAGTTTTATCACCGGCAACGTCAGCAACCTTAAATTGCCGTGCGCTCTTAACGCTCAGAATATCTGCGAAACCAAACAGGGCAGCGAAGAACAGGAAATAATAACAACCATAAGCATAGCGGTGAGCAGTATCGTCACGACTTTGGTAATAGCGATAGGTCTGATACCTTTGATTATTTTCCAAACGCAAATAGTCACTATTCTCGCTCCCGTGTCGCCCTACGTTATCCCTGCGATATTCGGCGGACTTACATTGGTGCTTATCGCTTCTTACTTCAAGATAGCAATTATACCGTTTATCGTCTGTATAATAATCTGCGTCGTCGGCAACCTTATCGGCTACGGCGATAAATTGAGCCAGTCCACGATGGTAATAGTGGGTATGGTAGTGAGCGGAATATCGACCACGATACTATATAAGTGCAAAAAGCTTTAATGAGACTCCGATAAAAAGGTCGCAACCGAATGAAAAACAAAGAAATAACCGTATTGGAACAAGAAATACATATTAACAAAGACGATTATTTTTCTTTGACCGATATTGCGAGATATAAAAATCAAGAATCGCCTGCGGACGTGGTAAAAAATTGGCTCAGGCGTAAGGATACGATAGAATTCATCGGTTTGTGGGAAAAATTAAATAACCCAAACTTTAAAGTGGTCGAATTCGACCATTTTAAAAACGAAGCAGGATATAATTACTTTACGATGTCGCCGAAAAAATGGATAGACGGCGTAAACGCTATCGGTATCGTTTCTAAGGCAGGTAAATATAATAGCGGCACTTACGCACACAAAGATATTGCGTTACAGTTTGCGTCGTGGATTTCGCCCGAAATCAACCTATATATAATTAAAGAATTCCAAAGGCTGAAAGCGGACGAACAAAAGCAACTCGGTTGGACGGTAAAACGCGAACTTGCGAAGATAAATTATCGTATTCATACCGACACTATTAAGGATAACATCATTATTCCGCTTGAAATTTCAAAAGAGCAAGCGTCTCTCGTCTACGCCAACGAAGCCGACGTTATTAACGTTGCGTTATTCGGTATGACCGCGCGTGAATGGCGGGATAAAAACCCCGATAAAAAAGGCAATATCCGCGACTACGCCGAAGTGTCGCAACTCGTATGCCTTTCTAATCTCGAAAACCTGAACGCTTATCTTATCGAATGCGGATTAAGTCAGCAAGAAAGACTTATAGAACTCAACAAAACGGCAATTCGTCAAATGAAAGTACTGACGGAAGAAACGCCAAAATTACCCGACGGCTCTGACAAAACCGTTTAACGATGGGAGATTAATATGATTGGCGAAAAATTTACATTATTGCAATATTCGGTCAGCGGAATTTTAGGATTGATAGAAACGGAACAGTTTGTCATTCCCGAAATACAACGTCCATTCGTTTGGAAGAGAAGTCAGGTGAGAGATTTGATTGATTCTTTATATAACGGATATCCGACAGGTTATATAATCACTTGGAAAAATCCTGACGTAAAGACGAAAGACGGCAGTAAATCCAACGGTAAGCACGTTTTGATAGACGGGCAGCAACGCATTACGGCACTAATGGCGGCAATCGCGGGGAAGGAAGTGCTCGATGAAGATTTTAACTTAGATAGGATAAAAATAGCATTTAATCCGCTTGCAACGGATGATTCCAAACGTTTTGCCGTGCAAGACGCGTCACACTTAAAAGATAAAAGATGGATTCCCGATATATCGGTTATATTTTCTACGAATTTTAAATCGAGGACTTTTGAAATCGAATATGCAAAAGCCAATCCAAATGTGGATTTGGACGAATTAGCCGATATTTTAGGAAAGTTAAAAGGGATTGCCAATCGTCAAATCGGAGTTATCGAACTTGACCATTCTCTTGAAACTGATGAAGTAACGGAGATTTTTATTCGAATTAACTCCAAAGGAACTGCATTGAGCCAATCCGATTTCGTAATGTCTAAAATGGCGGCAGATATAGAACACGGCGGCAATATGCTACGGAAGACAGTTGATTATTTCTGCCACCTTGCGGCAAAACCCGAGTTTTACTCACATATGATTCTCGATAAAGAGTTTCAACTTTCTCAATATGCAGGAAAAATAAAGTGGCTTTCCAAAGATTATGACGATATTTATGACCCGGATTACGGCGATATGCTCCGCGTTTCGTTTATGCACCAATTTCGTCGCGGAAAACTTGCCGATTTGGTCAGCCTTCTTTCCGGACGTGATTTTGAAACAAAAGAATATCGTGAAGATGTCATAGAAAGTTCTTATAATAAATTGGATAAAGGTATTCAGAATTTTATTAACGAGTATAATTTTAATCAATTTATAATGGCGATTAAAGGTGCAGGGTTTATCTCGAATAAACTCTTAAATTCTGCAATGACGCTCGATTTTGCATATACGTTGTATCTGATGTTATTAGACGACCCCACTATTCCTAATGCACAAATAAAAAGATATGTACAAAAGTGGTTTGTAATGTCGACGTTAACGTCTCGATATATAGGGTCGCCCGAAACCGTTATGGACAGAGATATGAGAGCGATTGCCGAAAAAGGGTTTATCAACTACTTGAACGAAGTAGAAGCGTCTGTTTTGTCGGATAATTTCTGGAAGATTACTTTACCGCAAAATCTTGAAACATCTTCGATAAACAGTCCCGCATTTAATACGTTTATAGCGGCACAAATAAACTTGAATTGTAATTCTATGCTTATGAACGGAACAAAGGTAGCCGACCTGATTACCATTTCGGGAGACGTACATCATATATTCCCGCGGGCGTACCTTAAAAGTAACGGTATAGATAATAAAACAAAATACAATCAAGTTGCTAATTATATTTATCTTGATACGCAAGTAAACAAAGCCATTAGCGACGATGCGCCTTGTGTTTATTTTACAAAAGTCAAAACACAATGCGAAACAAAGAATATTGAGCTCGGAAATATATCCGACGAGAATTTATTGAAAATCAACCTTGAAGAAAACTGTATACCTGAAAATGTTTTCAATATGACGGTTTCTGATTATGACGAGTTTCTGCAAGAACGTAGAAGGCAGATGGCTGCTCTTGTAGAAAAATATTATATGGGTCTATGATTGGTGCAATACCGAATAAATGATATCGTATAGAAAAGACGGAATAGAACTACTATCCTACCCCGTCTTTATTTTTCCATAACTCAAAACCGTCGGTTTTGAACTTCACTCGGCGAAGCCGAACTTCACTATTGCTACGCAATAACTTCACTCAAAGCAAGGCTTTGAACTTCACTCCGCCTACGGCGAAACTTCACTTTACCGAGTGACAACTTCACTCCGACGAACGTCGGAAGCTCACTTCTAAATCGTTAGATTTTTACTATTTTATCAAGATACGCATACCCCATTAGTCCTGCGGATTTAAGCATAGAGCGGACGACGCCGTCGGAGTCGGAGTGTTCGAAGCAGCGGAAAAGCCCGGCTATACAGTCGACAAGGGCGGTTTCTTCGAATTTATTTTCGGTATAGGCTACCGCGACGAATCTCGTAAGGGCGTAGGTTGCGCAGAGTTCGGCGAACTTTTCAAACGGGGTTTCACCTTTTTGAGAGAAGGGGAAGCGTTCGAATATTATATGGTTTATCAATACGTTTTCAAAATAGATTTCGCACAGGGGGAAGCGTTTTTTGAATGTTTCCGCCGCTTTTTTGTAGCGGTCTTCGACGGTTTTTGCGTCGAATTCTCCGTTTATTATGCCTAAATCTTCTTTCGCTATTATGGAATATTCCGAAAAGTTCGGGCTGTAAGATTCGAGAGCGGCGACAAGGTCGGTTATCGCGCGGAAAGCGGTTTCGTCGGTTATTTCGGCGGGGACTTCGTTTTCGCCGAGAGTTTTTCCGAAATTTATGAGGCGTTCGGACAAAGGTACGGTTCTGTCCTGCAAGTGGCGGATAATGGAATTTTGAAGGTCTCTTTCGCTTTCGTCTCTTCCGTCGGAAAGTTTCTGCGTATTTTGCGGAAGTTCGAGTTCGACTAATTTAATTCCGTCGGTTTCGGCAAAGAGCATTTCTATTACCTTTTCGCAGCTGCAAGCGCACGCCCCTTCGCCGAGCGTAGAAAAAAGCGTGTTGCGGGGGTACATTCTGCACACCGACGGCAAAACTTCCGCTCCGCACTCCACCTGCAAAGAGCAAAGACCGTCACTATCCTGCAACGGACACGAACCGAGAAAGTTGGGTTTCATTTTCGCGTATCTTTCGGGACTTGCGTCGGGCAAGACGTAAAAGGCGCAGTCGAGTTTTTTGCGTAGCTTATCCGAACATTCTATGCCGAGAAGTTTGAAATACTCCGACATATGGACGGTTATGCCCCACCCGGAACAACAGCAACGGCGACATTCGCCGCACTTGCAACGGAAATTTTTATAATAGTCGGGTACGACGATTTTTTCCATATATCCTCCGCCGTCCGTAAAATTACCGTCCGAACGGCTCCGAAAATATTTTATCATTGCGTATTTTCGCACGCAATTATTTTTTTGAAAAAAATCGCGATTTTTCCGCCGCACGGAGAGAGAAATTTTCCGAAACGGGCAAACTTTTATGAAATTCGGGCAAAGTTTTCCGAAACGGGCAAACTTCCGAGATTTTTAGATAAAGTTTTCCGAAACGGATAAAAATTTATCGTTTCGGCTCGGTCGCGGCGACGGCAAGACTTTTTGCACGGTATTCGAGCGGGGTGCAGCCGTATTTTTTGCGGAACAATTTGTAAAAATATCCGCAGTCGACGTATCCCACGTCGCAGGCTATGCTTACTACCGAACGGTCGGTGGTAAGTAATAGTTCGCACGCTTTATTAAGGCGTTTTTCGAGAACGTAGGCGGAAATCGAACAGCCCGTAAAAGACGAAAAAAGCCGCGAAAAGTAGCTTGGACTTACGTCGCACTTGTCGGCAAGTACGGAGAGCTTTATATCCTTATTATAATGAGAGTCGATATACCGTAAAGCGGGGGTGATTAAATTGTCGCTTTTTGCGGAATTTTGCAAAACGTTATACTTTACGTCCGACACTAAAAATAACGCATTTTTTTCTTCGTCGACGGTAAAAACAGCGAGTTTTTTTCCTTCGTTTATTGCGGAAAGCACGTTTTCAGGGGCGGTAAGTTCTATAATTTGCATTTGCGAGTACCTATCCTGTTTTTTCTATAACAAAATTTTACCATAATTTAGCAAAATTGTCTAATGATTTACCATTTTTGCTGGTTTATAATTATAAGTATCAAATAAAAATCAACTCATAAAGGAGAAATTTATCATGAGAAAAGCATTTATATGCCCGACCAAATACGTTCAGGGCGAAAACGAATTACTTAACTTGGGTTATTTCGTAAAGACTTTCGGAAAGAAAGCTTTGCTTATAGCGGACCCGTTTGCGTTGACTCTCGTTAAGGATAAACTTGAAGAAACTCAAAAGAGATACGGCGTAGAACTTATCGGATGCGGAGATATCTTCAAAGGCGAATGTTCCCGTAACGTAGTAGCCAAACTTCAGGAATTTGCTAAGGCTAACAAATGCTCCTGCACCATCGGTCTCGGCGGCGGAAAAGCCATCGATACTAGCAAGTGCGTAGCCGCCGGCAATCCGCTCATCATCTGCCCGACCATCGCGGCTACCGACGCTCCTACTTCTCACAGCGCGGTTCTTTATACCGACGACCACGAGTTCGACGATTACGCTTACTTCCGTCAGAGCCCCAGCGTTGTTCTTATCGACCTTAACGTTATAGCCAACGCTCCCGCGCGTTTCTTGGTATCCGGTATGGGCGACGCTCTTTCCACTTACTTCGAAGCTCGCGCCAACGTAAGAAGCGTATCCAACGTAAACGCAGGACTTCCTTGCGGAGCTAACCGTAAGAAAGGCACCTTGTTGGGATACGGAACTCACACCGCCGCCGCTTTGGCAGAACTCTGCTACAAGAACCTTATCTCCGACGGATATAAAGCGAAAGTAGCTTGCGAAAACAACGCTATCACTCCCGCTTTCGAAAAGATTGTAGAAACCAACATTCTTCTTTCCGGTCTCGGATTCGAATCCGGCGGTCTTGCAGGCGCGCACGCTATGCACGACGGACTTACCGTAGTACACGACATTCACCTTAACAACTTCCACGGCGAAGTAGTAGCTTTCGGTACTATCTGCCAGTTGGTTCTCGAAAACAGCCCCGAAGAAGAACTTTATGAAGTTCTCGGATTCTGCGAAACCGTAGGACTTCCCGTTTGTTTGGAAGACCTTATGACCAACAAGAAGACCGGCGAAGTAGCAAGAACCGAACTTACGGAAGACGAATTGAAAGCTGTCGCGGCTAAGACTTGCATACCCGACGAATCCATTCACAATATGCCTTTCCCCGTAACCGAAGAAATGGTTATTGCTGCAATAAAGACCGCCGATAAGATCGGTCGCGAATTCAAAGGTCTCGATGACTAATAACAATTAAAAAAATAACTTTATTTAGTCGGGGGCGGTCGCTCCCGACTAAACTTACTGTTAAGGAGTTTGATAATGAAAAAAATAATGAACACCCCTGAAACTTTCGTCTACGATATGTGTCATGGTCTTGCTATGGCTCATCCCGAATTGGAATTCGTAGAAAAGTTCAAAATCGTTAAGAAAAAAGAAATCAACGAAGACAAAGTAAGCCTTATCTCCGGCGGCGGCAGCGGACACGAACCCGCTCACGCAGGTTTCGTCGGCAAAGGTATGCTCGACGCGGCTGTCTGCGGCGACGTATTCGCTTCTCCCAGCCAGGTTCAGGTATACAACGCTATCAAAAAATGCGCCACCGATAAGGGCGTCCTTCTCATAATAAAGAATTATTCCGGCGACTGCATGAACTTCAACAACGCGATGGCGGACGCTCAGGACGACGGACTTAAAGTCGACGCAGTTTACGTAAACGACGATATCGCCGTAAAAGACAGCCTTTATACCGTAGGTCGCAGAGGCGTAGCGGGTACCGTACTCGTTCACAAATGCGCAGGCGCGGCAGCCGAACAAGGAAAAGAACTCGAAGAAGTCAAGAGAGTAGCCAATAAGGTTATCGAAAACGTTCGTTCTTTCGGTTTCGCTTTCACCAGCTGTACCGTTCCCGCGGCGGGACATCCCACCTTTGAGATAGGCGACGACGAAATGGAATTCGGCGTAGGTATCCACGGCGAACCCGGACGTTTCCGCGAAAAGATTAATTACAGCAACGGTAAATTCAGCGATAATCTCGCAGAACGCATCGTAAAAGACCTTAAAGAAGACCTCGGACTCAAAAAGGACGAAGAAGTCGTACTTTTAATAAACGGCTTCGGAGGAACTCCTTTGCAGGAACTCTATATCCTTAACAAGTCCACTACCGAAGCTCTTAATGCTGAAGGAATTAAAATTCATCGTACCGTCGTCGGCAATTTTATGACGTCTATCGACATGGCGGGCGCTTCCATAAGCGTATTGAGAGTAGACGAAGAGTTGAAAAAACTCGTCGATTACCCCGTAAACACCCCCGCTCTTACCTGGGGCGGAGCTATGAACGAACAGGCGGCAGCCGCGGTAGAAGCTATGAACGCTATCGCTAAGGCTCTCAACATCACTCCCGTAGCGGAAGCTCACGCTGCCAAGAAAGCGACGAAAGCCGCCGCGGCGGAAGAAGATACCGACGCAGTCTACGAAGTAGAGGGCAAACCCGAAGTTACCGAAACCATCAACACCGCCGCTTTCGTGCAGATAGTGGACAAGATGGCTGACGTAATTATCGAAAACGAAGTTCCGTTCTGCGAAGCCGACAAAATGGGCGACGGAGACTTCGGTATGAGTATCGCTAAGGGATTCAGACAGCTTAAAGCCGACTGGGCTACCAGAAAGAAAGGCGACGTCGGCGAATTTTTGGTAAGCTGTTCCGAAATAATCAAAGAATACTGCGGCGGCGCGTCCGGTCCTATCTGGGGAAGCGCGTTCAAGTACGCAGGTAAGGCTATGGCGGGCAAGAAAGTCGTAAACCTTAAAGATATAGCTTTCCTTTTCACCGAAGCTAATCGCGGCGTTTACGAAACCGGTAAGAAGTCCTTCGGTAAGGGCGCGGAAATCGGCGACAAGACTTTGGTCGACGCTTTGAAACCCTGCGCTATCGCTTTGACTAAGGCGGCGGAAGAAGGAAAGCCCCTCAGAGAAGGTCTCGATCTCGGCGCGAAAGCGGCACACGACGGAGCGGAAGCTACCAAGACTCACGTTGCTACTCTCGGCAGAGCGGGCACCGTAGGCGAACGCAGCATAGGCTACCCCGACGCAGGCGCTCACGGCTTGGACGTAATCTTTAACGAACTCGCCGCTTATATCAAAACTCTTTAATAGAAAACCGTAAATAAACGAAAAAGCGTTCCGCAAGGGACGCTTTTTTGATGGGATTTGTAGTATTATTATTCCTATCGCCGTATAGTTGTTGGGCAAACAACCGTGTAACGTTATTATAACTCCGAAACGTGACAAAACAAAATTTTGTCCGCAACTATCGTTGCTCGCGGCTTTACCGAAGCAAATCCGCCGTTTCTGTTGAAATAGGTCGCGAAAAAGCCCTTGCAAGCAAGATTTTTCGCTTATATTATAACATTGCACGGCTTACAAAAATAAATTTTTGTATTGCGTACGCAATATGTTCTTTGCTAAACGCAAATAACAGCCGTTCGTTGAAATACTGCGTTCGAAAACCCTTGCAAGCAAGTTTTCTCACTTGTATTATAACAATGTAAGAAAAAAGAAAAGTTGTTACGTGAGATTTTAAATATAATTTAGCCCGACTTTAATTAGCGATTTTGCAAAAATATTGCAAAAATTGCACATAAGACCTTGACAAACGGATATAATAATTGTAAAATGAAAGCAAAAGGACGGTTAGGCTATGTTAGTAAACTTCAGATTTAAAAATTTCAGATCGTTCTACGGAGAAACTTCTATGAGCATGGAAGCGACCACAGACGATACCAGGCGAGAGATAAATACGTTTTTCGTAGACGAGAGTATTATGCCTAAAAGAGATGGCGAGCTGTTAAAATCCGCCGTTATCTTCGGCGGAAACGCTTCGGGAAAGTCAAACGTTATAAAAGCTTTGGCGTACATGAAAAACGTTATAACGTTATCTGCGGCGCAAATCCCTATCGTTCAGCAAAACGAAACGTTTGCCTTTTATGAAAAAGCGGGAGAAGAAGACAGTCTTTTTGAAGTGGAACTTGTATTCAACAATATTTTCTATAAGTATGGATTTATTCTTAACAGCGGTTTTGTCAAAGAAGAGTGGCTTGAAAAACGTATAGAAAGGTTGTCTGTCGTGTTCAAAAGGAGCGGAAATAAATTGGAAATCGTAGGTGCCGATAAAACAAAGGCAAAACTAATTAACCTTGCTCCCGAAGTGCTGTTTCTTTCTGTAGGGAAAAATTTTAATCTTGAAATAATGCCTTCCATAAACGACGTTTTGGCGTGGTTCCAAAACTTATTGATAGTTTTTGAAAACAATGCAAACAGTCTTGATATTTATACTATGGAAGGCGGCAAATATAGGGAAAAAGCACTTAAAATTTTAAAACTTGCGGATATCGGTATAAGGGATATTAAAGTAAAGAAAGATAAGCTCGTAACTATGTCGGATATAGACGACGTGTTAAGATTTAACACGCAATTGCAAATCCAACCGGCTTCTATGAGACAACTAAAAAGAGAAGGGAACAGTCTTTTTAATATAGACGTTCTTACGGAATTCGACGTGTTCGATATCGACACAAAAAAATGCATTGCAAAGAAAGACGTGTTGTTGTTTAAGGACAGGGGTTTTAACTCCGAAGGCACGGAAAGATTGTTGTGTTATCTCGGTTGGATGCTTGCAGCTTTAGACCAAGGAAGAGTCATACTTATTGACGAAATCGATGCAAAATTACATTTTCTTGTTGCGGATTATTTGATAAAGCTGTTTAATTCCATAGATAACAATCCTAAAAACGCTCAACTTATATGCACAGCCCACAACGTAATGTTGATGGATGAAGAATTGCGTCGCGACCAAATATATTTTACAAGCAAAAACGAATACGGCGAAAGCTCGTTGTCGGCGTTGTCCGATTATAAAAACGTTAGAAAAGAGAACTTGTTCAGTAAAAGATATTTGGCGGGTTTCTATTCGAAATTGCCCGATATGAACCATGAGTGGTGAGGCGTCAGTATGGCAAGAAGACAAAACGTGATAAACCAAAGAAGTAAGTTTTATATAATTACCAACGGTAAAGAAACGGAATACAACTATTTTACTGCGCTTAAAGCAAAGAAAAGCATGTATGACGTAAGCATTGTTTTCGCCAACAAAGACCCGATAGGACTCGTTCGGTACGCACAAGATTATTTAGCGGAATCCAATCAGGTGTGGGTGGTTTTCGATGTGGATTCAACTTATGAAGAGCAACGATTGATACCGGCATTAAAACATGCGCAAACGACAGGAGTAAAGTATGCTTTTTCCAATCTTGCCTTCGAAGTTTGGTTAATTTCTCATTTCAGAAAATGTGAACAAAAGCTGGATACAGACAAGCATAAACGAATTCTGGACGAATATCTCAATGAAAAAAGGAAGGGGCTTTTATACGAAAAAAGTGACGAAATAACGTTAAAGAAGTATTTTATTCCTTATTACAAAACCGCAGTGAACAATGCAAAAATCGTTTATCAAAAGAAAAAAGTCGAACATGAAAATCGTTATGGCGAGAGTTCTCAACCGAGAATATGGGAATGGAATTCTTGTACGACCGTATATAAGCTGGTCGAAGCGTTAAAACTTTCCGAATAAATGTTTTAGAAAAGCACGTTAGATTCAATAGTCCCTATGGCTACAGATAGGAGTTGCCGTGTAAAGCCACGTAGAGATTATGTCGAGCCGAAACGTCAAGGTACGCGGTACGCATACTCTTTCGCTTCGCTTGATTCTTCACGATGTTCAGAATGACGCGGAAACGCTTCGCTTGTATCCTTACGGTCAGGTTGAGCTTGTCGAAATATCCGAGCGGAAGCCGCAAACCGTCCACTGTGTGGAGCGAATTGTCACCGTATGGAGTGAATTTTCGAAGCTAACGCATCGGGTTTTCTCGGCATAAAGCATAAAAAAGCGAGCGACGCATAGTCGCTCGCTCTTTGTATCCCGTAAGGATAAATTTATGATTTTGCAATTTCAAATGTGTAAGTCTTTTCTCCGAAGTCGGTGTTTGTAAATTTGACGACGTACGTTATATACACTTTGCCGTTTTCTTCCTTTTGGAAAGAGAAGACGCCGGTTTTGGTTTCGGATACAACGTCGCCGCAAACCGAACAGATTTTTGTTGCGGTGCAGATAAGTTCGTTGTTTTCGTTCCACACGTAGGAGTATACGATTTCGCCGTACTCGTGGCTTGCAGGAATATCCTCAAACGTTGTCGCAGTGTAGACGTCGTTATCGTCGAACGTAACCGTTGCGGTAATTTTTGTTTGACCTTTTGTAGTGCAGGTTTTGGTAGTGACGACAACTCGCGTAACGGTCGAAGTTGTTTTTTCTGCCTTTGCGTCACAAGCGGAGCAGGTTCTGGTCACCGTACATTCGGTATTGTCGGCATTCCATACCGCATTATAGGTGAAACTGTGTCCCTTTGCGGCGATTTCTTTGGTCTCGGTCTGCGTAATATAAGTCGAAGTCTTGAAGGTAGCGGTCAATTTTATTTCACCGTTTTCGGTGCAGGTGGCTGCCGTGGTCGTACTTTGGGTTACGGTAGCTTTTTCGCTAACCTTGTCTCCGCAAACGGAACAAACTTTTTCTGCCGAGCAGGAAGTTTTGTCATTGCTCCAGACGTATTTTACGTCGCCGTAAGTGTGTCCGCCTTTCGACGCAATTTCGGCGGAAGAAGTGGTCGAACTTACGTTCTCGAAAGTGGCTTTGTATTTAACGTAGCCTTTTTCGGTGCAAGTCGCATCTTTCTTTTCAACTTGGGTCACGGTTCCGTTTTCGGTAACAGAGCTGTCGCAGTGATTACATTTTATCGTCGCTGTGCAAGAAGTTTTATCCGTACTCCACGTATAGGCAGGATTGGCGTAATTGTATTCGTGTCCTTTGGGAATAACGACCGGATTCGTTTGCGTGCCGAAATCCGCATTCTTAAATGTAACTTCGTATTTTCCTTCTCCGTCGGTAGTACAGGTTTTTTCCGTGATGACGATAAGGTCTTTACAGGTGGCGGTTTCGGTCTTTTCGTAAGTACAATTTTTACATTTACGTTTTGCGGTGCAGGCATTGTCCTCCGTCCAGCTGTAGTCGATCGCGCTGCCGGTGTAATCGTGAGCGATTTTGTCGATAGATACCGTTTTCGTCTGTTTTTCAAAACCGTTCGTTTTGAAAGTAGCGGTGTATTTTACTGAACCTTCCTTTGTGCAAGTGGGTTCTACGCGACCGGATTCCGCCGCAGGCACCGTTTCTCTGACGACGTCGTTGCAGTTGGCACAGGTTTTGTCTGCGGAACAAGTCTTATGGTCAGAGCTCCAGGTGTAGTTGACTTCGGAATAATCGTGTCCGAGTGCGGGAATAACTTTGTCTTCGCTGAAAGTATTGAAGGTGTTTCCTCCTATTCCCACGATAGCGGTAAGCCTTTTTAAGCCGTCTTTTTCGCAAGTAGCCTTGGTTATGATTTCTTCTTTCATATCTGCCGTTTCGGATATTGTTTCTCCGCAAACGCCGCAAGTAAGCGTTACTTCCGCCGTGCCGTCTTTATTCCAAACGCAATCTGCCGACGTGAATTCGTGCGAGGAACACTTACCGGAACAACCGACCAAAACGCCCGTAAGCAATACTAAACATATTGCAAGCGTAAAAAATAATGTTTTTTTCTTCATTTTAGCATCCTCTGCAAAATTTTTGCTTTTAGCAAAACGTTAATAATCGAAATCGTTTTCGTCGCTGTCCGCTCCCGAATTGTCGTTCTTGCCCACGTTAGACATATTGATGGCGCTTGTCATTATTCTTTGCCACGAATAGAAATGTCTTTGGGACTTCGTCATAAGACCGGGATCTTCCATGCGCATATCCTCGATTATTTTTGCTGCACGTGCAACGATGCTCTTTACGACGTATCTCGGATTTTTCTTTGCAGCTTTCAAACAACTTCCGCTGATAAGGAAAATAATGGCAAGAATTAACGCTAAAGCTAAGAAAACTATCATACCGTTTGCAAGGGCTGACGGGAGACTGTTCGTTATGGAGGAGATAAAGCCGAGAGGCGCTTTGGCGGTATCGTAGTAGACGTAATATCTGTAGTACGCGCTGTCCTCGTCTTTAGGGTCAAGTGTGGCTTTTTCCACTCTCAGAATCTTGACGTTGCCGTTTTCGTCGACGGAGAATTTGTCTTTCAATTCCGCCAATTCGGTGCTTTGCAACTGTCCGTCCGCGTCCAGTTTATAAACGACGGAAAGGTCTTTAGAAACGGTCACGGTAGTGGCTCCTGCCTTGTCGGCGGATTTATCTACTTCGGTATCTTTGACGTAATATTGATCGCCGTAGAAGAGAGCGCCGTTAATTTGTAAGCCGATATCGTTAATGGCTTTTTGAGTCGAAGACAGGTTGTTGTATTCGGCTACGCTGGTCGGATATTTGGGGACAAACGTGAATACGGCACAGAAAATAGCCGCCAAAAGGAACAGAATGCCCAAAAACAAAAGAAAACCCGCACCCTTGCCGCGTTGTTTCGGTCCGCTTATGCACTTCATATACGAGCGTTCGAGAGAGACGAGTTCCATATTATACCCGAAACGTTTTTTGCGGCGTATCGGTTCGATGTACTCTTTGTCCTGAGCGGGCGTCAGGTATATTCCTTTAGCCTTACGGTCAAGTTCTTCGTTGACTTTATTGCGAGAACGAATCCAACCGAAATTCGTGTAATGCTCGGCAAGTCTCGACGGCACGAAACGTTCGTCGTAGCTCTTTTCTTTACGTCTTGAAAAGCCAAGTCCTTCGTCGTAGCTTGTTGCTTTACGTCTTGTATTGACAAGATCTTCGTCATAGATTTTTTCTTTACGCATTTTATTGCCTCCTTTTATGTATAACTACCATTTTGGTAGTTCTGATTTATATAATAACAAATTTATATATTATTGTCAATATACAATTGGAAAAAAGATGTGTCGAAAAGACGTTTTTTTGCCGAAAAAGATAAAGAATTTAAATTTACGGAAAAACAATTTGTGTTCGACGTAACGACAAGAGAATGAAAGTACGACGTTGAAGATTTTTACGAAAAGAACAAAACGCATTCCGTCTGTTCTTTCGGACAAACGTAAATAATAAAAAGATGGGAAAATCATCAAAATTATACGAAAATCGAAGGTGCGTTATGAATGAAAAACATAATAAACTTGCGGAAAGACTTCTTCAATTGAGAAAAGAATCGGGTCTTACGCAAAAAGAGTTGGCTGCAAAACTCAATATGAACAGCGTGACGTATTTGCATTACGAAAAGGGGCAAAGGGAGCCGTCAATGGACACGCTCATAGCTTTTGCCGATTTTTTCTCGGTTTCGGTAGACTATTTGTTGGGGAGGACCGACTATTGAAAGGTCAAATTCGCAAGATAAGAACTCGACGAAAACGCTGTTTTCGATACGTGCACGCGAACCTTAATTTATCGGATTGTTTTTAAGCGACGAACGGATTTTGCCGTTCGTCGCTGTTTTAATTAAAGGAAATACTATTTAATTTCGCCCGAAGCTAAAAGTTTAAGGTAGCCTTCGAGATTATCGTTTTCGCTGACGACAAGTTCTTTTACGCCGAGATATTTCATTATTTCGGCTACGAGTACGCCGCCTGCGGGGATTACGTCTCTTTTTTCAAACGGCAAGCCCGTTATATACTTGCGAAGTTTCATCGGTACGGAATTTATATATTCCACGATGTCGAGAATTTCGTCGCAGGTAAGAACGGAAAGGTGAACTTTGTTTCTATCGTAATCTTTCATCTGATCCCTTACAGCCACGAGAGTGGAAGTCGTTCCGCCGATGCTTACGAGCTCGGAAAAAGCGGGGACATTGCCGTATTCAATCACTCTTTGGGATACCTTTACGTTAAGTTCGGGTGGACAAAGTCCCAAATCCCTCGTTCTTACGGAGCCGAGAGGAAGGGAGTGAGAATAGATTATTCCTTTATCGGAGCCTACTATAAGTTCGCTTGACGCGCCGCCCACGTCCAAAACGGCTTGCGTTTTTCCGTTGCCGAAATACGTTCCGGTAAAGCCTATCAGAGCTTCTCTTTCGGGGGAAAGTACGTCCACTTTTACGTCGAGACTTTCTATGATAGAAACGAAATAATCGCGGTTGGAAGCGCTTCGTACCGCTTCGGTAGCGAATATTCTGACGTCTCCGCCGTTTTCTCTTACTAAGTCGACGAAATTTTTTACGGCGTCGTAAGTGTCGTTTATCTGCGATTCTTTAAGTGGCCCGCCCGGCAATTGGTGTTTGGAAAGCTGAGTGTTTTTTACGTATTTTTCTCCGTCGAAAAGAAGACGGACGGAGTTGCTGCCCACGTCGATTACGCCTACGTTCATTGTTCGAAAAGGTCCTTGTTCTTTTTTATTTTCGTCTTTATCTGGTGAAGGGTATTGTCCACTTTTTTTACGGGTATTCCCGTTAAATCCGATATTTCGGTATAGGTGTATCCTTCGAAGTAGTATTTCAGAATTTTAAGCTGTTCGGGTTTGAAAAGCTGCGACATTTTTTGATAAAAGCTGTCCACGCCTTCCCGTTCTATATAGTTATGCACGGGGTCGTAAATGAATTCCGACGGAAGGTTGTTGTCGAGTCCGTCCAAAGACACCGCGTCGTTAAGGAGTTTGTGTTTGGCTCTCGAAGACGAGCGGATGGCGTCCTTTATCTGACTGCTCACGCACATACTTATAAACGCCGAAAGGTTGTCGTTTTTTTCGGGGTCGTAATCGCGGATACCCTTAAAAATACCCATAAGCCCTTCCTGTAAAAGGTCGTCGTAACTACCGCTGACCAAAAAATATTTTCTCGCCTTACTTCTCGCTATCCACATATAGCGAGCGATGAGCGCTTCCATACTTTCCGAGTCGCCGACTTGAGCTTTTTTGACCAAATCGAGTTCTTTGTCGTCCATTTAGAGATTACTCCTTTGTCTTACGCATTCGTAAAGAACGATACCTGCCGCGACCGACGCGTTAAGGGAGTTGACTTTGCCGTTCTGCGGCAGACTTACTACGCCGTCGCAAAGTTTTTTAGTGAGCTGATGCACGCCGTCGCCTTCGCCGCCGACCACTATCGCTATGTCGCCTTTAAGGTTGGTTTTGTAAATGCTTTCGCCGTCCATATCCGCCGCAAGGACGATATAACCGTCTTCTTTAAGACTTCTTATTGCGTCGTTTATATTGGCTACTTTCGCAATTTTTACGTGACTTGCCGCACCGCTCGATACCTTAACGACCGTGTCGGTCACGCCGCAGTTTCTGCGACGGGGGATAATTATTCCGTCGGCTCCCGCGCAGTCCACGACTCTCACTATTGCGCCGAGATTATGCGGGTCTTCTATTCCGTCGCACAGAACGACTAATCTGTCCTTACCTTTTCTTTCGGTAATTTCTTCCATTTCCGAGTACTTATATTCGGTGGTGACAGCGACAAAACCTCTGTGGTCGCCGCCCTTGCAGAGCCTGTCCAGAGCGTACCTGTCCACGAACTGAACCGGTATCTTTTTGTCGCGGCACATGGTTACCACGGGCTTGGAGTTTATATTGGGAGCGTCCTTTAATATCAACACTTTTTCTATCGTGACGTCGCCGCGTAACGCTTCTGTGACGGCGTTTCTTCCTTCCAACAACATTTTTTCTTTCCCCCTTTATAAATTAGGATTATTATGGTTTTCGGTATCCGAATTCGTATTTTCGGATAACTTATTTCTGTATATCTCGTCGTATAAACACGCTAGCCTGTCGTTCTGGCCGGACAGATAAAGGTATCCCGTGACCGCTTCGAAAGCGGTGGCTAATTGATATTCGTAAAACGACGCGTGCTTCGGTACGGTGTTTATTCCGGCGTTTTTCGCCTTATTGAAAATCCGCTTTTCCTTCTCGGTAAGGAGCGGCAACATTACTTTCGCGTCTTCGGCTTGAGAAGGAGCGCAGGCGAATTTAGACGCTTCGACGTGAATTTTTGCATTTTTATACGGATTTAATTCCGAAAAGTACGCCCGCAAAAAAAGCGTATGAACGGAATCTCCCACTATACCGAGAACAAGCGGCGCGTAGTCGGCGAGTACCTTTTCGGGAATATTTTCGGCGGATAACGGCAAATAACGTTTCATAATCGATAGTATATAATAATAACCGGGTTTTTTCAAGCGAAAAAGCGACGATAGAAAAATCTATCCGCAACTCGAAACCGTCGGTTTCGAACTTCACTATCGCTCTGCGATAACTTCACTGCGAGCAAGCTCGCAACTTCACTCGTTTTTTGGTAAAGTTTTTTTGTAGTTGCGGAGAATTTACAAAGCTTAGTATATTGACAAAACGAGCGTTTAATATTATATTTATTATATGAAAAAATTTATTATAGGGTTTCTTACGCTTGTTCTTGCGATAGTCGGGGTTATTACGCTGACTGCTTGCACGGATTCGTTCGGTCGTCCGAGCGATTACGTCGAAGTGGAACGTTTGACCGTGGACAAGGCGAGCGTGTATTTAAGCCCGTCGGGCGAAACTTCTTCCTATCAGCTCAACGTAAACGTTCTGCCCGAAAACGCCACCAACCAAAAATTAAACTACTATATTCCGAGCGAATATCTGCAATATCTCCGCGTGACTTCTTCCGGGCTTTTGTCCGCAACGGGACAGACCGTTCCCGAAAATACGATTATTCCCGTAACCGTCACGTCTACGACGAACAAGAACGCTTCTTTGATAGTGAGCGTGACCATAGAGTACGTTGCGGTAAGGGAGATAGAGTTCGACCCCAACAAGGTAGAACTTTTGTATAACGGCGACGGGTACAAAGCCACGCCTGTATTCACGCCCTACCACGCGCAGGACGGCAGAGCGGTTTCTTATCGTTCTCTTAACGACGAAGTAGCCACCGTAGACTCGACGGGTTACGTTACTCCCGTGTCTGCGGGCGGAACCTATATACTTTGCGAAAGTACGACGTCAAGCGGCAGAAAGATTACGGGACGGTTGGAAGTGGCGGTAGTTTACACCGAAGGAAGATACCGGCTCGAAGTTTCCGACAGCAATCCGCAATATAATCAGGTACTCGGCAATTTCAAAGCCATTAACTTTAATCTTATGTCGTTAGACCCCCATTCCGACCCCGACGTGAGAATATTGTGGTTTGTGGACGATAAGCGCGTGGAATCTCTCGGTCTCGACGCAAGGCAGTACGAACATATCCCCAACGTGGAGTCGAGAACAAGTTACCGCATAAAGGTAGAAATTACGTCCAACTACGAAGGCATAGACAAAGCCCCGAAAGTTTTGTATTCGGAACTTATAACGATTTATGCGAAGTTCCAGGGCTTCGGACTTAATTACGATAATCTTACTTCGGCGTTAGGTTCGAGCTACAGATACGGAGAGCAAGTAACGTTTACCCTTACTGAAGGGCAGAGTTCCGTCGTGGGATATAAATGGTATCTCAAACGGAAAACCGACGCCCGCGAAGGAAAACTTATCGCTTACACCCTCGCAAGCGACAGAAATCTGACGAGAACTATTAACGTGGAAGGCGATTACACGCTGACGGCAAAAGGCGTGGATGCAGCAGGAAAGACCGTTACTACGAAAGAATTCGACTTTTCCGCAACTAAGTTTTCGGTAGGGGATACCGTGGTCGCCGAACCGTATCTTTTCGAATACGGCGCACCGCCCGAAAGCTACAACTATTTCCTTGCCGAGTGCGACGCGGACGGCGAAATTATCGGAGAAGCACAAGCGATAGGGCATTCGAGCAACGGAGAAAAGTTCTTCTATACGATAAATAATGAGGGATTATATAAGATAATTGCGAACGCCACCCTGAACGGCGTGCCCGCTACCGTGACCGAAACGACGGACGGAAAGGAAAACGAAGTCGAATTCGTCTACTCGTCGGAACTTATCAAAGTTTGCGGACTTAACGAAGGGCACGTTGATTTTGAAGACGGATTAGTAAGCAACGACGAACTCGGAGAGAACTATAAAGAAAAATTATGTCTTATAGAAGACGTGACGATTACGGGATTATACGACGGGAAAAATTATCGCGTTCTTCTTACCTGGGACGCTCCGCTGGGAGTGGAAGATTACACCGTGGAAATAAAGAAAGGGGAAAACGTTATTCTTTATAACGACGGCGACGGTTTCGGGAATCGTTACTTCTTGGTGCCCGCCGCCGACCTTACGCTGAACGACTCGTTTGAAGTGAGAATAAAAGCCGACGGTAGCTTATACGGCGAAACCTATTACTACAACGCCACGGAAGAAGAAACGAGAAGTTATGCGAGAATAAATCCTGCGTATTATTCCTATTTAGTTCCCGTAAACGGCGTTACGACGAGATATTTGCGGAGTATGGAAGATCTCGGCAGCTTACTATCCTTCATATCCGATTATTATCCCGACGCAGACGGAATAGTATCGGGCTTGGAAACTATAGAATCGGTAATATATAAGTCTTTCCGCTTTAACGTGATAGCCGATTTCGACCTTGCGGAAGCCGACGATTATTTTGACGGAACCGTTCCCGAAGAAATTGCCGACAGCGTGAAAGGAATATACAAAGCGGTGCTCGGCGCACAGAACGCTTATTGCGTGACGGGAATATATCGCTATAAGTTCGGCACCGCCTCGGACGGCGGATATTCCATAACCATGCTTATTCCCGATGAAAACGGACTTAAAGAAGATTCTGCGGCTACGATAAGCGGATACGTTTCTTCCGCATACTCGGCTACTCCGTACGGAAACGATTACGGCGGTCATATGATAGACGCAAGAAAATCGAAAGAAGTAAGCACGAGCGAACAGCTCTACAAAGCGGTGGCGGACGGATACAAACCGTACTTTACCGCCGACAGCGTGAGAGTCCTGTACGAAAAGGCTTTACGCGTGGTCAATTCCATAATAGGAGAAGAGATGACCGACGCGGAGAAAGCGGCGGCGTTCTTTGACTACCTTACGATAAACGTAACTTACGACAGAAACCTTGCCGGACTTACCTTAGGCGGCGGCGAAGACTTCTATTACTATCCCGGTTTCCGCTTAGAAGGCGTGTTCGACAACAACAAAGCGGTTTGCGACGGCATAAGTAAAGCGTTCGTTCTTCTCTGCGGAATAGAAGGAATAAAGTGCGAAAGAGTGGTCGGAAAAGTAAACGGAGCCGCCCACGCCTGGAACAAAGTCCTTATTAACGACTCGTACTATATCGTGGACTGCACAAACGGCGTAACCGTGCAAGACGGCGTAAATATACCCAACAGGCGTTGCTTCCTTATATCCGACGAAACCTACGCTTCCTACTTCGACAGCGTGACCGAAACGGGCGAAAAACGCCCCTGCAACGCCGATTATAACGCCTACGAAAAGATTACCGTAAACGGCAATAACGCGACGATAAACTCCACGGAAGAGTTCGAAACTTTAATAAAATCTTTCGGTAAAGTCGCCGCAAAGACAGTAATTTCAGTAAAAAGCAGTGTGAATGCGGAAACCCTTGCCGAATACGCCGCAAACCTTAATTTAAGCAGCGGAAATACGATAACGAAAATAATCGCTTTGGCGCAGAGCGGAGAAACGATAATCGTTTTAGAATAAAAACGGTGAAGTTTCGCCGTAGGCGGAGTGAAGTTGCCTTACGGCGGTGAAGTATTTCCGACCAAGCGTTACACGGAATTTTTCCGCAGTCGTAAAACTTTGTGCGGTAAAATTTTGTCCGTGTAAGTCGGACTTTACAATGAAGCGGGGTAAGTCCACCCCGCTTTTTCCTTTTATTAGGAGTTGATTTAAGTATTTTCTTTGTTGAGAAAGCCTAACTTTGTTAAAGTTCGGATAAGGGGGAACATTATGAGGAAAGGGGTTTATTAAGGGGGCTTGGAGCGATGCCCCCTTAATTATATATTATCTTATCCTTGTGAAAAAGAAAGCGTGCTCGGTCGAGCCGAGCT
>CAZUJW010000031.1:0-22398 GCA_964620655.1 uncultured Christensenella sp. | reverse complement strand
CTTGCGGCTCGTGTGTTTCTTTGTTAGCTTTCTTTTCACACCGAAAAGAAAGTAATATAAATTATCACCGCCGCAATTTCCGACGATTACGATTGTTATTTTTATTGTAAAGATTATTTTGTAATGATATACTATTCCTATACCGTTCCGTCATTCGGCGGGCGGTCGGGAGGAAATATGAATTTCAAAGCGAAAGGAATGGAATCGTTAAGGGAACTCTACAAAATAGGCAGAGGTCCGTCGTCTTCTCACACGATAGGACCGGAAAAGGCGTGTCTCGTGTTTTCGGAAAAGTATCCCGACGCCGATTATTATAAAGTCGTTCTTTACGGTTCTCTCGCAAAGACGGGCAAAGGTCACGGCACGGACAGGGTAATAGAAAAGACTTTCGCGCCGAAAAAGGTTGAAGTTACTTTCAATTACGTTGAGCAGGACCTGCCCCACCCGAATACTTTGGATATTTCCGCCGTTAAAGACGGCAAAATTATCGACACCGTAAGATTTTTAAGCGTAGGGGGCGGAAAAATCGTCACTCCCGGCGAAGAACTCGTTTCTGCGCCTTTAATTTACGACCTTACCACTTTCGGCGAGATTGCGGAATACTGCGAAAAGAACGATATAAGACTTTGGGAATACGTCGAACAGACCGAAGACGCCGACTTCCATTTCTATATGGAAACCATTTGGGAAACTATGTGCAACTGTATTCGTAGCGGACTTACCGACGAAGGAATACTCCCCGGCGGTCTTAACGTGGCGAAAAAGGCGAAAATTTTGTACAGACAAAACAAATTCGGCGAAAGCCCCGAAACCCACGAAAACCGTATGGTATGTTCCTACGCCTTTGCCGTGGGAGAACAGAACGCTTCGGGCGAAAACGTAGTAACCGCTCCCACCTGCGGAGCTTCGGGCGTTCTTCCCGCCGTCCTTTACTACTATCAGAGAAAATGCGACTTCTCCGACGAACAGGTAATTCACGCTTTGGAAACGGCGGGCGTCATCGGTAACCTTATAAAAACCAACGCTTCAATTTCGGGTGCGGAGTGCGGTTGCCAGGCGGAGATAGGCTCGGCTTGCTCGATGGCTGCCGCAGCCTTGGGCGAACTCTTCGAACTCGGCTTGGATAAAATAGAATACGCCGCCGAAATCGCAATGGAACACCATCTCGGGCTTACCTGCGACCCCATATGCGGACTCGTCCAGATACCCTGCATAGAACGCAACGCCGTCGCCGCAATGAGAGCCATAAACGCGATAAGTTTAGCCGACTTCCTGTCCGACACGAGAAAAATATCTTTCGACAGAGTCGTCCAAACGATGAAAGAAACCGGACTCGCCCTCGATAAAGACTATAAAGAAACTTCGGAAGGGGGATTAGCAAAGTTAAAAATTTAACTTCGCGCGAATTTCCGACCCGTTACAGAAACGAATTTCGTTGTTCATAAGTTAAGCGGGCTGCCAAAAAACGCAATTTTTTCGGGGAGCGTCCCGACCGCTCCTGTCTTTTTAACCGCACTTTTATAATTCTAAACTGTTTTCTTTAAGAAGGAAGTCTAAAACATTCATAATAACGTAGCCTTTTTCGTTTCTCCAAAGTTTGGTTCTGTCCTGAGTTATGATAATTTTCTTAAAAGAATCGTCTATACGGTCAAGCGACGCTTGTTCTTGTTCCATCTTTTCAACCGTAGGAACGGAAAAAGCGGATTGAATATAATAACGTTGATTTCCTTTATTACATACAAAGTCAACTTCCAAACGTTTGGTCGCGCGCCTGCCTTCTTCGTCTCTGACAACGTGTTCTATAATACCGACGTCGACGTTAAACCCACGCAGAACGAGTTCGTTATAAATAATGTTTTCCATAATGTGATTTTGTTCTTGTTGTCGGAAGTTTAGTCTTGCATTGCGAAGACCGACATCGCTAAAATAATACTTAAACGGTGAGTTTATATATTTTCTACCCTTTATGTCATACCTGATTGCTTTACGAATTAAAAAAGCGTCCGAAAGATATTCAACGTAGGTCGAGATTGTTTTATCGACGATTTTGATACCGTTTGAAGCAAAAGTTTTTGCTATTTTTGTCGGGTTATTAAGCGAGCCTATCGACGACGCCAAAACGTCTATCAAAGCATCTATAACGACGTCGCCGCGTAAGTTGTTCCGCTCAATAATATCTTTAATATAGGTGTTTTTGAAGAGATTGCCCAGATATTCCGCCTTTTCTTCATCTGTTTCTAAACTCAACAACCTCGGCATCCCGCCATAAGCAGAGTATTCGTCCCATGCGTCGTATTTATCTCCGTTTTTATATGCGGAATAAAATTCGGCAAAAGAAAGCGGATTAACGTGAATAACGTCGCCGCGGCCGCGGAATTCGGTCGCTATATCAGAAGACAAGAATTTGGAATTACTACCCGTAACATATACGTCAACGTTTTTCAAAAGAAGAAGTCCGTTCAAAATTCCGTAAAGGCGGATAGGCTCTTTTGATTTTATTTCTTCATCGGAAATCGCAAATTGCGCTTCATCTAAAAGAAAATAAAATTTATCGGTTTCATTTGTTATTTTAGAGTATAAATAATCGGAAAGATTGTCCGGGTTGCGATATTCCCGATTGCGATCGTCATCGAGAGCAAGTCGTATTATTTGTTCTTTTTTCACCCCTTCGCCAAGAAGATAATCGTAATAAAGATTATTCAGCAAATAACTTTTACCCGAGCGGCGAAGTCCGGTAATAATCTTTATACTGCCGTTATTTTTCTTGCGAATAAGTTTGTTAAGGTATAAATCACGTTTAATTATTACTTCTTCCATAGAAAGCTCCTTATTCCGATAAATTATGATTTGTCAACTTTTTCCGTAATAAGTATAGTCCGTTTTAGGGTTAAAGTCAATAGAAAATTTTCGTACGGAGCGACCCGTACTCTTTACTTTACGCCGTAAAACCACGCAGCGGTCATGTCGGGCAACGCCGAAACTTCAAGGCGATAGCCGTATATCGGTGCGGTGCTATGCACCCGGATCCTTCGCAAGCTCAGGGTGACCTTATCCTTGCGAAAAAGAAAGCGTGTTCGGTCGAGCCGAGCTTCGCAACTTGCGGCTCGTGTGTTTCTTTGTTATCTTTCTTTTCACACCGAAAAGAAAGTAAAAAGCTAATCTTATAAACAAAAAACGAAATAGAACTACTATCCTACTCCGTCTTATTCTTTGTATCCTTAACTTCGAGCTTGCTCTAAACTTCACTCGGCGAAGCCTAACTTCACTGCCGTAAGGCAACTTCACTCAAAGCCGAGCTTTGAACTTCACTTTATTCCTTATTTTTTCATCTCGTCGATAAGTTCGTATATTCTCTGCAAGTCTTCGTTGGTGTAGTAGTCTATCATAATTCTTCCCTTAGTTTCGTTACCCATAAGCCTTACTTTGGTAGCGAAAACTCTCGTCATATCTTCCACAAACTGACGCATCTCGAGCGACATTTTCGTCTTTACCTGTTCGGTGAGTTTGGTGGGGCGGGTTTCGGGTTTTAATATGTATTTTACTTCCTTTTCTATCTGTCTTACGCTCCAACCTTCGTCTATGGCTTTGGTGGCAAGTTCTAGCTGAGTTTTCTTATCGGTGATAGCAAGCAATGCTCTTGCGTGTCCCGCGCTCAATACTCCCGTCTTAACCGCTTCCTGCAAACTTTCGGGTAAATTAAGGAGACGAACGGCGTTAGCGATACTCGGTCTTGCTTTGCCGAGTTTTTTCGCGATTTCTTCCTGCGTAAGGTTGTATGCTTCCATAAGTTCTTTAATAGCCTGCGCTTCTTCGATAGCGTTAAGGTCTTCTCTTTGGAGATTTTCTATAAGGCTTATTTCGCGGGCTTTTTGTTCGCTGAAATCTCTTACTATTACGGGAATTTCTTTAAGACCTGTTTTTTCCGCCGCGCGATAACGTCTTTCGCCTGCGATTATAATATAATTGCCGCCGTCTTTTTTGACGATGAGCGGCTGGATAATCCCGTGTTCCTTTATGGACAACGCAAGTTCTTCCAGACTTTCGTCGTTAAACGTTTTTCTCGGCTGTCCGGGGTCGGGAGCTATTTTGGATATGGCAACGTTAATAACCTTGGTTTCGTCCGGTCTTCTTTCTTCGCGTACGTCTTCTACGTTTGCGAGAAGTTCGCTTATTCCTCTGCTTACTCTCTTTGCCATTGTGAACACTCCTTTATTACTAATAACTTATTTTATATTAACATATCGACAAAATTTTGTAAATACTTATGACGCTTACGCACCATATTTCTTTACTTTTTATATTTGTATTTACCGTCTATTCTTATCAGGATAAACGGCTTTCGCAACTATATACTATTCCTTTTCAAGTTTAATCTCTTTTCCGCAAACGGTAACCGCCGCCGTTACGAGAACCCGAAAACTCGCAATATTTAGCCAACCGTCTTTTTAAAGAGTTCTTTATTTTATCCTGCGTCACGTTGGGATATACGCCCGACATTTTTTCAAGAAGTTGCTTTGAGTTTAGTCCCGGGTTTTCCTTTATCGTTTTCATTAAATCCACTTCAAAATCAGTCAACGGGTCAACTATCGGGTCAACTATCGGGTCAACTATCGGGTCAACGGTGAAAATTAAATTCGGCAGCGTCAACCTGAAAAAATTCTCTGTCGGGTCAAAAACCGGCTGTTTTTTCTGCTTTTCGTAAGCATTCAGTATTCTCGGAATACCCGTGCCGAAATTTTCCACATAATTAAGCTTGCTTAAAATTCTGACGAGTCCGGGATTGCGATATGTCTGTATTCCGTCCATTATTTCTTCAAGCGTAGCCTTGTAAATTCCGCCGGGATTTGTTATTTTAACTTTATCTTCAAAAAATTCAATTTTTATATTTGAACGAATAAAATAATCAGCATGAGCAAAAGCGTTTAGAATTGCTTCACGCAACGCGGCGCCTGGATATGCCTTTTTTTCAATACGCTTAAATGAAGAACCGTCTATAACGGCAGACGTTTCGTTGTAGTTATCCGCATGTTCCAAAACGTCGTTCAATACTTTCAATAAAGAGCCTTTATGCTCCGTTTTTACAATAAAATTCATATTTTTATCGTATTTAGCAAACTTTACTACGATAGGAGACTGGTCTGACATTAACAGTGCAAGGTTTGTATATTTGTCGTCTTTCGTTATAAGGTCAAAAGATTTCTGGTGTCTTTTATCGTGAACTATTCCGTTTTCGTCGCAAACGGAGAAGAAATACTTAAAAGAAAGTTCCTGCTCTTCGGAAATATCTCTTTCATAAGAGTAATTTTTCGACTCCATTATCATAGCAAGAATTTCTTCTTCCATCGCTTTTCTCTTGCTTCTGCCAATTCTTTTATATACTCCGCTCGGCTTCGGACCTTTTTCGCGAAGGTAATAAGGTTTATCCTTTCCTTCTTTTATTTCAATAAACAAAACACCTTCTTCGTTAAAACCGTGTTTTATTAAATCAACGGGCATAGGGAAGAACGCTTCTCTAATCCAACTACCGATTTTCAAATCCGCTTCGTCTTTTGATTTTTCATCGGCAAAAGGCAAAACTACTCCGTCGTCGGTAACGCCGATATATATAATTCCGCCTTTCGTATTCAAAAAAGCGTCTATTTCAAACTTGACTTCGTCTGTAAGTTGTTGCTTCAATTCAACGACGTCGCTTTCTCTGTACATACTTAATTCTCCGTTTGGGGTCAATTATGTAAATATTATATAAAATAATGACCCGTAAATCAACGGGTATATTGTAAATTACTTTAATAATTCCTTTTCTTATAAAGGGTTTATTCGCGGTTTGTTTTGTCCGCGCGGATATTTGACGGGGGTTTTCGTGACTTTTTTGACTATAATTATGCTGCGTTTGCTGCCGTCGGGCAAGGCGAATTTATTTACCTTTTCGAGTTTTCCGCCTAAAATATTTATTGCTCTTTCGCTATTTTTAAGTTCTTCGTCGACGTCGCCTTTGTAGGCTATAAGTTTGCCGCCTAACCTTACGAAAGGTAGGGTGTATTCGCTCAGAACAGCCATATCGGCTACCGCTCTCGCGACGGCGAAATCGAAACTTTCTCTTAGTTCGGTTTTCCCCGCATCTTCGGCTCTAAAATGAACGGCGTTTGCTTCGGATAAATCTAATTCTTTTACCACTAAATTAAGGAAATTTACGCGTTTATTCAGGCTGTCGAGCATAGTGATTTTCAGGTCGTTTCGATATATTTTTAAGGGGATTGCGGGAAAGCCCGCGCCGCTTCCGACGTCGATGACGCTTGCGTTTTCACTTATAAATTCCGCTCCCGTAAGGCTGTCTAAATAGTGTTTTATTTTTATTTCGTCGGGATTTATTATTGCGGTAAGGTTAAATTTTTGATTGTATTCCAGAAGAAGTTCGGTGTATCTGTCGAACCGATTTTGCATATTTTCGGTAATATTCAAGCCGTAATCCTTAAAAATATCCATTTATTTTACTTACCTTTCTTTTGTAAATGCACCATAAGCACGACTATATCGGCAGGGTTCACGCCGCTTATTCTCGACGCCTGACTGAGGTTAAGGGGTTTTGTTCCGGACAGTTTCTGACGGGCTTCCAGCCTCAATCCGTCCACTTCGTCGTAATTGAAGTTTTCGCCCAAAATACGCTCTTCCATTTTTCGCATTTCTTTTATTGATTGCTCTTGTTTTTTGAGATATCCTTCGTATTTTATTTCGGTCTCCAATTGACTTAAAAGGAACTGATTTACCGTAGTAAAATAATCGTCTATATCTTTCAGAACGTCGCAATTCAACGTGCTTCTTCTTAAAATTTCTCTTGCGGATATGCCCGATTTCGGGAGCGGTTCGTTCATTTTTTCAAACGCTTCCTTGCATTTTTCGGGGGAATATCTTCTTTCAAGCTCCTTGTCGAGAGCTTCTTTTTCGCTCTTTTTCGCTAAGAATTTTTCGTACCTTTCGTCGTCTACGAGTCCTAATTTTCTGCCTTTTTCGGTAAGGCGGAAATCGGCGTTGTCCTGTCGTAAAAGCAGCCTGTATTCGGCTCTCGAAGTCATCATTCGGTACGGTTCTTCCGTGCCCTTGGTGCATAAATCGTCGATAAGTACCCCTATGTACGCTTCGTCGCGGCGTAAAACGAACGGTTCTTTATTATCGAGAAACAGTCCGCAGTTTATGCCTGCGATAAGTCCTTGACCCGCCGCTTCTTCATATCCGGAGCTTCCGTTTATCTGCCCGGCGGAATACAATCCGACGAAGTTTTTTACGGCGAGAGTGGGGAGCAGACACTTACAATCAAGGCAGTCGTACTCTATTGCGTACCCATAGCGAAGAATTTCGGCGTTTTCAAGTCCTTTTATGCTGTGGAGCATCTTTTCCTGAACGTCGAAAGGAAGAGACGTGCTTAGCCCCTGAACGTACATTTCGTCGTTGTCTTTTCCTTCGGGTTCGATAAAAATCTGATGCCTGTCTTTATCCTTGAACCTTACTATCTTGGTTTCTATCGACGGACAATATCTCGGACCTACGCTCGTTATCGTACCGTTATATAACGGACTGCGGTCGATGTTGTCCAAAATTATTTTGTGTGTTTCGGGGTTGGTGTATGTGAGGTAACAAACGGCGTCGTTTTCCACCTTTTTTTCGGTAAGTTCACTGAAAGGGTATATGTTTTCGTCGCCGTATTGCGGAACCATAACGCCGAAATCGACGGTTTGCCTTTTTACTCTCATAGGAGTACCCGTCTTGAATCTTCTTACGGGCAGTCCCGCGTTTATAAGGCAGTCGGAAAGTTTTTCCGCGCAGGAATACCCTTGAGGTCCGCTGTTTTTCGTGTAATCGCCGATTATTATGCGGCTTTTAAGATAAACGCCCGTACACAAAACCACCGCTCTCGTCTTATAAATATCGCCGAGCATAGTTTTAACGCCGACTACTTTTTTCCCGTCTAAAATTACTTCTTCGATTTCTCCTTCGAGAACGTGTAATTTATCCTGTTTTATCAGGACTTCTTTCATTAAAGCGTGATATTTATCCTTGTCTACCTGGTTTCTTAAAGAGTGAACGGCAGCCCCGTTGCCGAGATTCAACATTCTCGTCTGAATGGTAGCCATATCGGCTATTCTGCCCATTTCTCCGCCCAAAGCGTCGATTTCTTTAACAATATGACCTTTTGCCGTTCCGCCTACGTTGGGATTGCAGGGCATAAAGCCTATTGCGTTAAGGGTTAAAGTAACTATTAACGTTTCGTGTCCCGTCCTTGAAAGAGAGAGCGCGGCTTCTATTCCTGCGTGTCCGCCGCCTATTACCACTGCGTCGAATTCTTTTCTCATAACTACTTTTCTATGACGGCGGTTATCGGTCCGTCTATATCCAATTTAAGTTCCATATGTTCGCCGAATCTGCCCGTCCGGACGGGTACGAATTCCGCCATTTTACTTACGAAATACTCGTACATCGGGCGGCTTATTTCGCCCTTTGCCGCTTTGCCGAAATCAGGGCGATTGCCGTGTAAACAGTCGCCGTACAAAGTAAAATTACTTACTATAAGCGCGCTTCCTTTTACGTCTATCAGAGAATAATTAAGTTTGTCGTTTTCGTCGGTAAAAATTCTGAGTTTTGATATTCTTTTAGCTACCCAAGCTATTTTTTCGTCGTCGTCGCCTTCGCAAAAACCGCACAGAACGAGCAGTCCTCTGCCTATCTCGCCGACTACTTTTCCGTCCACGGTCACTACCGCGCTTCTTACTCTCTGCAATACGCAACGCATATTTTTTCTCCTATTTTCCCACGCAGAAACGTGAGAATATTTCGTTTATTACGTCGTCGCCGACCGATTTGCCCGTAATTCTGCCCAAAGCAGAACTTGCGGCGTATATGTCTACCGCTATACATTCCGACGGCATAATTTCGTAAGAGGCGATGGCGTCGTTAATTAAACCTACGCACTCTTTAAGGGCGGCAATATGGCGTTCGTTGGTTATTATTCCTTTTTCGTACATTCCGTCGTTATCTATTAAACTTATTACTTTTTCGAGTAGGTAATCCACGTTTTCGCCGGTCTTCGCGCAAATCTTTATTCCGTCTTTTTCGTACTTTCCTATATCAGACTTGTTTATTGCGACGACGCTCTTCTTTCCGTCGAGAAGACTTAATAATTCCTTTTCTTTTTCTCCGTCCACGGTGGCGTCGGAAAGAAAAATAACTACGTCGGCGGTCTTGACCGCGGTGCGCGATTTTTCTATTCCTATCTTTTCTATCTCGTCGTAACCGCTGTTGCGGATACCCGCGGTATCGAGAAAGTTAAGTTTTATTCCCTTTATTTCCACGCTCTCTTTTATTACGTCGCGGGTAGTACCCGCAATAGGCGTGACTATCGCTCTGTCTTCTTTAAGAATAGCGTTAAGTAAAGTGCTTTTTCCTGCGTTTGGTATCCCGACTATCGCAATATCGGCACCGTTTTTTAAGATTTTCGTACCTGCGGAACTTTTTATAAGGTCGTCGCAGATAGCCTTTGCGCATAGCAGAACTTTATATGCGGCGGGCTTTGTTTCTTCTTCGAGTTCTTCGGGATAATCAAGTTTTGCTTCGAGCATGGCGGCGGCTTCGGTAAGTTTTTTTTCCGTTTCTTCTATTCCTTTGGTAAGTTCGCCGCTCATAAGTTTGTATGCGTTTTTTACCTGTCCGGAGGTTTCGGCATTTATCATATCTGCCACGCCTTCGGCTTCGGACAGGGTAAGTTTGCCGTTAAGGAAAGCTCGTTTTGTGAATTCGCCCGCTTCCGACGGACGCGCGCCTTTATTTATAAGGAGATTAAATATTGCTTTCGTTACTCCCGAACCGCCGTGACAGTGAATTTCCGCCACGTCTTCTCCCGTATATGATTTAGGCGCTTTGTACATTACACAAAACGCCCTTTCTTTGAAATCTTCGCCCGTCACCGTGCCGAGATACATTTTGTTGTATTCCCATATATCGGTAGCGGTAGCTTTGGAATAAAATATGCTCTTTACGATAGGGAAGGAGTCTTCTCCGCTTATCCTTATTATATTTATACCGGACGGCGAGCCCAGACAGGTGGCTACGCCGACAATAGTATTACTCATTAAAACACGACTTTCTTTCCGCCGTAGGTCTTGGTTCTGCCCGGACCTTTTTTGCGGAATTCGCTACTTACGTTGCCGTAAGTCATAACTTCGCATTTAGGTACGATTACGACGTGGCGGTCTTTACCTTCGCCTTCTGAACGGGTAGTGGCTTCGTAGCTGTTCTGTAAAACCGAATGAATAATTCTTCTTTCGTAGCTGTTCATCGGTTCGAGACTTATTTCTCTCTTTTCGTTATAAGCCTGAGCAGCGAGTTTTTTAGCTAAAGCGGTAAGAACTCTCTTGCGTCTTTCTCTGTAAAAATCTGCGTCTACCGTTACTCTGACGTGATTATCGTCGCTTCTTGCCGAGTTTATATACTGACTCGTAAGATACTGAATTGCGTCGAGAGTTTCGCCCCTGTGTCCTATGAAAATTTTTGCGTCGTCGCCGCCGATGTAAAAACATATTTCGTCGGGATAACTTTTTGCGTCTATTCTTGCCTTGTCGGAAAAGTAAGAAGCTATTACTCCGATGTATTCTTTTCCTTTTTCTTTTTCTTCGGTAAAATAATCTACTCTTTCTCTCGGACGACGGTTGTTGTCGCGGTTTCTTCTGTCTCTTCTTTCTCTTTTTTCGCCGCTTTCGTTATTTTCGGTTTTTTCCGCTTCTTCATTTTCGGCGGTTTCTGTTACAGCTTCGGTAACTTCGTCTTTTTCTTCTTCTTTTTCGTCTTTGACTTCGACTTCTTCCACCGTTTCTTCCTTAGTTATGGGAGTAACTCTTACCGAAGCCTTCATAAAAATTCCTTCGCCGTTAAGGACTTCTATTTCGGCTTCTTCTCTCGTAATTCCGAGTTTTTTCAAGCCTTTTTCTATTGCGGCTTCCACCGTAGAACCCTTAAATTCAAATTCTTTCATCATAACCTCTGTTTTTATTTTTTAACTGTGACGGACATCTGTCTGTCCTTTTCTTTCGCATCGATTTTTTTCGTAACTACGTTAAATATAATGTTAAATAACGTCGTAAGTAACGAGTTTACGAACATATACAAAGTAAACGCCGCCGAATAGAACAACGCGAATACGAGCATCATTATAGGCATAATATACTGCATTATTTTCATCTGCGACTGTTGCGCCTTGACTTGCTCTTCGCTTTGACCTGCCATTGCGGGTTGCTCGGCGGGTTTGTTAAGTTTCATACTTACTACGTTAAGTATCAGTACGAGTATAGGGAGTATGAGATAGCCGTTCCAGGTAGTGTTATATGCTTCCATTACGGGTTTCATTACTATTTCGTATTTACCCGTGTCCACGCCGGTAACTCCCGCTCCTCCTAAGCCCGTTCCCGTAAAGTCGGACGCGCTCGGCACGGGTTTTTTCCAGGTGTCTGCTACGAAAATGTTTTTCGTAAGGAAAAATCTTTCGCTTTTATAGTTTGCTAAAACCGCTTCTTCCGCTTTCGCAGTGGCTAAATCGTGAAGTTCTGCGTCGGTATACTCCGTCCCCGAACTTTCAAGTCTTGCTATTTCTTCGTCGAACGTGGTGTCGTAAACCGTTTCGAGTTCGGTGTAAAGAGTCTTGTTGTGGAGTCTTACCGCGCTGTTATATCCGGCGAACACGACGAAGAATATTACGAGAGTAATAATCATAGGTAAGCATGCGCCGAAAGTGGAATATTTATATTTTTTGTACAACGCGCGCTGTTTTTGCATCAGCATTTCTTTGTTGGAGCCGCATTGCTTGGTTATTTTTTCAAGCTCGGGTTTCATCTGCTCCATTTTTTTAGCGTTGCTTCTAGTTATTTGTTTTTGCCACAAATCGAAGGGGAATACGATACATTTAAGGAATATCGTAAACATAATAACGGTGACGGAGAAAGCTCCCACTATTCCCCAGCTCGACGACCAGCCCGATATCCAGCCGTACAAAATTTCATAAATAAATTTACCTATCGCGTCGCTGATTTTTCCGGCAGCGAGTAAGGTCACAAACTCCATTTGGCATTTCCTCTCAAATTTTCTTTCACGGGATCGTACCCGCCTTTCGAAAAAGGATTACATCTTATTATTCTTGCAGTCCCTAAAATTATACCCCTTATCACGCCGTATTTTTCGATGGCGTCGTAAGCATACATTGAACATGTGGGGGTAAATTTACAAGCCGCGTGAATCGTACCGGAAACGTACTTTTTATAGAACAGAATCAGCTTTTTGCACAGAAACTTCATCTTTAATTTTTAACGCTCCCGCTTTTTTCAGAAGGTAATAAAGGTCTTTTTCTATCGTCTCGCTGGTGCTTTCGCAACACTCCGATCTCGCTACGATAACAAAATTTTTATCCTGTTCGACGCAGGGTATAAGCAATCTGAACCTTTCGCTTAGTCTTCTTTTCACTCTGCTTCTTACGACGCTGTTGCCGACTTTTTTGCCGACGACTACGCCTACTTTAAGAGTATGTGCGTTTACTACGTACATAATTAACCGCGGAGTGGAAAAAGACGAGCCTTTCCGATAAACGTAACTAAAACTGCTCCTCTGCGTCAAACGGTATATCTTCTGCATTTAATTATGCGGAAAGTTTAGCTCTGCCTTTGTTTCTTCTTCTTTTAAGAACGTTTTTGCCGCTGGTGCTCGCCATTCTCTTTCTGAATCCGTGTACTTTGCTTCTTTGTCTTTTTTTCGGTTGGTAAGTTCTTTTCATTTTTTATATCCTCACTTATTATATTATTTTAATATTAGCTGTTTAATTATACATTACATATAGTCGTTTGTCAAACGCTCGTTTTGTTTTTACATAAACTTATAGCTTTAATTTCGGAAAAATTTGCTTAAAATTAAAAATTTTACAAAACTACAATATTTATTTTACAAATTTTTATATTTGTTAATATTTAGTTTCACGTTAAACAATGCCTATTTTCCACGGTAAACATTTTTTTGCTATTTAATATGTTATTTTTTTGCTATTTTCTTATAAAAACGTTTATTTTTCAACAATTTACTATCGTCGACAATAAGTTGTAATTTTCCCTGATATATAAGTTCCGGAACGTCTAAAGACGTGCATTCGTAGAAGTAATACTTATATCCGGAGAATAAAAGGTTGTTTATAAAAATATTTTCTTTTTTTCCTATTTCTTCGTAATTTACAGAATACAATTCTTCGTTTATTTTAAGATTATTTTTATAAGAGTAGATAAGAGAAACTTGTTTTTCTTCTTCCTTTGTTTTTATCGGATTTTCGATAATATCGGAAGAATTTAATTTATTGTAAATTATATATTTTTTTGTATATTCGCCCAAAATAATCTTTATCAGAGAATGTAAATTTTCGTAAAAAAGAGCATTTTTTAATAACGAGTTTTCAGTAGTTTTTACTTCTTTTTCGTCGACATAAATTCCGTCAGGGTTAAGGTCGCATATTTTTCTTATCCTGTTCATAAAAGCCCGTTCGTTGTTTTTATCGGTGATATCGACTAAATATCCGCCGCTTACTTTTATCATAGTCGATTTATCGAACGTATTATAGTCATAGTCGGTTTCTTTAATAATAGGGGACAGGGTAATGAAGACTTTTTTATTCCTTCTTATTTTCCTTATTATATACGGCGTTTTTATATCGTAATTATATTCGGTAATCACACCGTCGTAATCGCTTTCAGTTACATTTTCTATATCTGAAAAATTGGTTTTTAATAATTTACAAGAGTTTTGCTGTAAAAAGCTAAATCTTTTATTGAATTCTAAACGGAATTCTATATTTTCCTGTGCACTGGATAAAATAATTTTTTTGTTTATTTCAAGTTCCCAGTCGTTTATATTTACGTTACTGAAATAGTAGCCGTTCACAACGTAAAAATTAAGTGTATTGTCTACGTTAAGATATTCTTTATCTTTCTTTTTTTCTTTCAGACGGTCAAGAATACCTATCTTTTCCGAGTCGAGTTGCTTTAATACGTTTAGTCCTAACCCTACCGTTCTCGTGTCTTTTTTGTTTAATTTTATATATAATCTGTCGTCGGTTCTGCCTATTTTTTTAATCGTGAAAAAAACGTTATTTTCGTCGCAATTTATCGTAATTTTTACTACGCAACTTACCGCAAAAAATTTGATTTCAAACAGATTTTCTTCTTCTTTTTCTATTTCGAACTCATTAAAAGGAAGGAGTTTTTTAACTCCTTCTTTTTCGACGCTCAAATATAGAAAAGGATTGTTTTTCGTGCTTTCGAATAAAATCTCTTCCCTATAAAAAAACTTATATTCATCGGTATTAACCGTGTATTTCAATAAGGAATTATTCATCTTTTTTATTTTAAGCCACTGTCTTTATAGGCAGAATTATACAACGATAATCGTCGCTGTCCACTCTCTTTACTATGATGGGTTTTATTCTGTCTTCTATAATAATTTTTACGTAGTCTTCCTTAATTCTCGCTATTGCGTCCATAAGAAACCTGTTGTTAATCCCTATCTTTATTTCTTCTCCTTCGCACTTGCAGTCGAGATTTTCGCTTGTTTTGCCTTTTTCATTCTCGCTGTAAATGTTCATCGTGTTGTTATTGAAAGTCAATATTATATAATTGTTATGACTTTCGCGACTTATTATCGCGGCTCTGTTTAGACTTCCTTCGAGTTCTTCTTTATTGACGATTATTTCGTAATTTTCGGTTTTGGGAAGGATATTTCTGTAATTGTGCGTATCAATGTCAATAAGTGTGGTTTTTATTTTGGTGTGACCTAAATCGAAAATAAGTGTTTTCTTTTCGTTTATTATTTTTACTTCGTCTTCGGAATCGGTTAGTATCTTTATTATATCGGATATAATCTTACCTAAAACGACGCACTTGACGTGACCTTTCTCAAACCTTACGGGTTTTTGGCTTATAGCAAGACGAAAACCGTCAAGGCAAACAGCTTCCATAATTCCGTCGTAAACGTCTATACAGCAGCTTTTAAGCAACATTCTCGTGTCCGCTCCGGGGGATACGCAGAAAATGGCTCTTTCAAAAACTTCTCTAAGGTCTCTTTCTTTAATATAACAGCTGTTTTCTTCATTGTAATTTCCGAAAGTGGCAAAACTGCTGTTTTCGAAGTAGTTAAGTTCCATACTGCTCTTATTAAAGGATATAGTTATTTTATGGTCGAAACCTTTTTCAATGCCGACTTTGTCAACGCAGCTTATTTTATTGGCGCAATCGTTGAAGAGTTTTCCGTTTATTATTACTTCGCCTTCTTCATAAATATCGGCGGGTATAGTTTTTTCTATATACAGTTCCTGATTGAAAGCGGATAAGGTTACGTTTTTACCGATAGCTTTTATATTGATGCCTTCCAATATCGGTATGTTTTTATTTACCGCTACGGCTTTACTTACGATGTTGGACGCGTTTGCGAGTTCTGTTCCGGAACAAAAGAATTTCATTGTCGTTATTCTCCTTATATTTTATTTTTTATTTAGTAAGGATATCTATTATTATAGGCTGTGTATAAATGTTGACAACTTGATTTTACGGTTATTTTCGTTATTATTAAAGAAATTTTTCCGTGTTTTCTTACATTTTTATTGTGGATAAAATGTTAATCGTTATACACAATCCTTCAACATAGACGTTTAGTTTTACACATTCAGCATCTCTTTTATATCCTTGACGGCTTTATCGTTTTTGCCGTTTGTGCCGAGAGAGTTTATTACTTTGTCTCTCGAATAGATTATCGTGGTGTGGTCTCTTCCGCCGAAAATCTGACCTATGTTTATTAATGGCAGGTTAAGAAGGTCGTACACAAGGTATATAGCTATCATTCTCGCTTCGACTATTTCTTTCGTCTTTTTCTTGCTTATAATATCGTTTTCGGGTATTCTGTAATAATCGCTTACGGCGGCTATAATTTTATTACTGTCCACGGCGACGGAATCGGCGATTTCTTTTTCTTTCAACGCTTCTTTAGCAAGTTCCAGCGTGGGCTTTCTTCCGTTAAGCTGGGCGAACATTATTACTTTAAGCAAAGCACCTTCGAGTTCTCTTATATTGGTGTTTATCTTTTCGGCAAGGTAATAAACTATATCCTTATCGAGATCGGTTTTCGTACTCTCCAACTTTTTCATTATTATTGATATACGGGTGTCTATCGACGGAGTCCATATATCTGTCATAATTCCTCCTTCAAAACGGGAGCGGAGCCTGTCTTCTATATCGTTAATATCCTTAGGCGGACGGTCTGAAGACAGGACTATCTGTTTTCCTTTATTATAAAGGTCGTTGAAAATATGGAAAATTACGTCTTGAAGCCCGCCTTTTTTTTGTAAAAACTGCACGTCGTCGAGCATAAGAACGTCGGCGTCGGCGTACTTTTCTCTGAAGTTGCGATAAGCGTCCTTATCTGTAGAGTATTTGCTTAAAGAAGCGAAATATTCATTCGTAAGGGTTTCGGTAGGAACGTAAACCACGTTAAGGGACGGGTTATTTTCCATAATATAGTTACCGATGGAGTGAAGAAGGTGAGTTTTACCTAAACCGACTCCGCCGTAAATAAACAAAGGGTTAAACGTAAGAAGACCGTCGTTTATTCCGGGATTTTCGGCTACTGTCTGAGCCGTAACGAAGGCAAGACGGTTACTTTCGCCCACGACGAAATTATCGAACGTGTAACGGGGAATAAATTGGTTCGGCTTTTTGTGAACGGGCGGTTCGACGGGAATTTCCGTCGGAGTAGGCGCCGAGTCGTCAATAAAAAAACTCTTTTCGTCTTCGGTAATAAAGTGAACGTTATTTATTGGATACCCCGCCTTTGTTGCCGCGTCGAGAAACTTGAAAGCATAGTTGGCTTCGAGTGTGTATCTTGCGTTTGATGACGGAGCGCACACCACTATGTCGGTAGTGGAACAGCACACGGGCGTGAGCCCGTCTATCCAGAGCATATACTCCGCGGCGTTAAGCGTCGCGCTCAATTCCAATTTAATATCGTCTAAAATGGTACTTACGTCTTTCATACGGATAATTATATCATACAAATAAATATAATTCAATCATAAAAACCCAACAAAAAGAGCAATATAAAGATAGTTATTAAACTCTCTTATATAACAAAAAGTTGATTTTATCGCAACAGTCGGGTATAATAAAATATACGAAAAAGATAAAAACCGTAGCCGTTACGAAAAAGAAAATTTCGTTAAAAACAGGCTGAAAAGAACCGAAAAAATCAAATCGGAGAGATAAAAATGATTTTATATCACGGCAGCAACACGATAGTTAAAAGTCCCGAACTTGTCGAACAAAACAGGTTTTTAGACTTCGGTTACGGGTTTTATACGACGACCAATAAAGAGCAGGCTGAGAATTTCGCAAAAAAAGTTACCGTAAGACGGGGCGGAAACCCGATAGTAAACGTATACGAATTTGACGATAAAGCGGAAAGCGAATTGAATATAAAAAGATTTTCCGCGCCCGACGAAGAGTGGCTCGATTTCGTGTCGGCGCACAGAAACGGAACTTATGACGGCGAAAAATACGACGTTATTATAGGAGCCGTCGCCAACGACGACGTTTACAGAACTTTGCAGGTATATTCTTCGGGATTGCTTACGAAAGAACAGGCTCTCGAAGCGTTGAAAGTAAAAAAGTTATTTAATCAATACGTTTTCGCGATGGAAAAGTCGCTCGCTTTCTTGAAATTTATCGATGGGAAAAAGGTGTGATTATGGACGAAAAATTCAATTCTATCTTGAGTATAACGATAATACCGCAGACTGTTTCCCTTATCGCCGAAAAAGAAAATATCGACGAAATGAAAGCGATGGAAGAATTTTATAAATCGAAAGTTTATGAAGTTCTCGAAAAAGAAGAAACGAAAATATGGCATTTCAGTCCGCTTACAGTCTATACTATGTGGAAATATGAAAAAGAAACGGGCGAAATTTTGTTTCCGGAGGAGTAAATATGAGTAAAGAATTACCGTTTATCGTACTTTGCGCGGAAGAATACAAAAAGAACTATGGCTTGACGGGAAAAGAAGTTATGGACTTATTCAAAAAGTATTCCGTTTGTGAATATATAAAAGAGTTTTACGAAGTTTTACATACCACGGGAACTAAATATATAATCGACGATATAGACTCGTATATAAAATCTTTTCAAACAGCGTAAAAATATAAAAAAATTACATTTGTGATTAAAAAACGCATAAAAGCGATTGACAAAAGTGGCGAGTTATATTATCATTATTAAGCTAATGTCGTAAATTTTGACCGAATTAGCCCCTCGGAAAAAACAAGCGGCGTAATATTTAAGAAAAACGGAGGTTTTTTACCATGAAAACATATATGGCAAAGCCCGAAGAAGTTAAGAGAGAATGGTACGTTGTAGACGCTACCGGCGTTTCTCTCGGCAGACTCGCTTCGCAAGTAGCCGCTATATTGAGAGGAAAGAATAAACCGGTATTCACCCCGAACGTTGATACCGGAGATTACGTAATCGTACTTAATTCCGACAAAGTTGCTCTTACCGGAAAGAAGGAAGAACAAAAATATTACCGTTATCACACCGGTTATATCGGCGGACTTAAAGAAATAAGATACGACAAACTTATGGCAGAAAAGAGCGATTTCGCCGTTCAGAAAGCCGTAAAAGGTATGCTCCCGAAAAACAGCATCGGAAGACAGATGATTAAGAAGTTGTTTGTTTACAAAGGAAGCGAGCATAACCACCAGGCTCAACAGCCTAAAGAACTTATCTTAAAGTAAGAGGTGAATTATGGCAAAAAAAGTAGTTAAGAAAATCCAGTTTTGGGGAGTAGGAAGAAGAAAGAAAGCTATCGCAAGAGTCAGACTTATTCCCGGCGGAGAAAACGGAATCGTAGTAAACAAAATACCCATGGACGAATATTTCAAGCTCGACGCTCAGAAATTTATCGTTAAACAACCCCTCGAACTCACCGGTACAGCAGATAAGTACGACGTAGTAGTAAACGTAATCGGCGGCGGACTTACCGGACAGGCGGGAGCAATAAGACACGGAATTAGCAGAGCTTTGTGCGAAGCTGACGAAACTTTGAGACCCGAACTTAAAAAAGCAGGTTTCCTTACCAGAGACCCGAGAATGAAAGAAAGAAAGAAATACGGTCTTCACAAAGCAAGAAAAGCTCCGCAGTTCAGCAAACGTTAATCGTTTCACAAAATTACAAAAATTACGACTCGTTTTTTACGGGTCGTTTTTTTTAATAGTGAAGTTCGCTCAAAAGAAAGTGAAGTTATCGCTGACGCGATAGTGAAATTTTTGCTACCGCAAAAGTGAAGTTATTTCATAGTGAAGTTTTTGCTTACGCAAAAGTTACGGATTTTTTATTTAATTATCCATAATTTGCGTACTCGAACGCAAACTTCACTTGCCGCAAGGCGAACTTCACTATACAAATATTTACAATAATATTTAATTTTTCTTAAATGGTTTATACTTGCTAAAAGGCTGTCTTTAAGTTACTATATATAAGGATAAGGCAAAATTCGTAGAGAGGTAATTATGAAAAAGATAACGAAGTTTTTAATAGTGGTATTTACCGCGTTATGTATAGCGTTATTATGTGTCGCTTGTAAATCCGACGCTACTACCGACGATAACGGCGGACAGGTTACGCCCGGCGGAGAAACCGGCGGCGATAACACGGGCGATAATACGAAGCCCGCCGACGAAGCTACGATAAGAAAAAACGCGATAGCCGCGGCGATAGCGAAAAGTTACGATAACGACACGGTGAAAATAACCCACAGCGCGGAAGGCGTAAGCGTAACGAACACTTACAAAAACGACGGAAATTTTTCATACGTTAAATGGGACAGGGGTAACGGAACAGACTTTTACGAATACGTTTACGAATTCGACGACGACGGTTATCTCAAAATGAAATATTTTAAGAATAACGAAAATAAATGGGTAATATCCGACGACCCAGAATATTACGTTAATTTTATTAACTTTTCAGAGTTTACTGCAGACGATTTCAGATACTTTGAAGGAAAGTATTTCGTCAGCTTGGATAAAATAGAACTTGCGATGGAGTATATATTTAACGTAAGCAGCATAACGTACGTTCCCGACGAAGTGACGATTACGCTCGATGAAAACAACGTTATAAAAACCGTTTACGCGAAAGCTACCGAAGAAGGGGTTGAAGAAGAAAACGTTTTCGTTATGGAAGTATCCGACGTAGGAAGCACCGAAGTTTATACGCCCGATTATGAAAACTTGGTGACTATTACCCATACCGACAAGACGGTAACAGTAGGGGAATCGCTTGCCGTCGTTACTCTTTTCAGCGTAATCGAACAGGGCGAAGCAAAGGTAGTCAAGGAAGAAATGATAGATAAAGGCAATCTTAACCTTAACGCAGCCGGGACTTATACCGTGACGATAACCTACGTCGCTCGCGACGGAAAGAATTATAGCGATACGGCTACGGTAACGGTAAAAGAGGCGGAACCGAGCGAAACGTTGACATTCGAACAGATTTACGCTAACGCAAAATCGCAGGCTAATATAACTTTCACCGCAAGTAACGGTACTTACTACAAGCAAGTAGGCGACACCGTAGTAATTGAAAGTACGGGAGCTGCCACTATGTACGTTTTTTATGAAGACGGCGGAAGAAAAGTTATAAACGGCAACACGCAAGTCTTAAACAAAAACTATAAAGCGACGATACCCAATATAAATGAAATTACCGAAATAGAGGTAAGCGAATTTGCCGCAACCGAAGAAAATAACGTTTACGTCGCCGAAAACAGCGCGGCGGTAGTAGCTTTTATTAAAAAGTATGCTCCGCAGTTCGGAAAAAATATAAACGAAGGAAAATGCAGCGTTAAGATAAAAATAGCAAATAATAAAATAACCGAAATTACCTTTTCTTTCGAGTATAAAGCGACTGCTAACGCTGAAAAATATATAGGAAAAACCGACGTTTATAGCGTAAGCGACTGCGGAAATACAGTAATAAACGTTCCAGACGAAGTTACAGCAAAGGTAAATCAATAATAAAGAAGGCAGACAACAAAAGAAAATAAAGGAAGAGGAGAAATTATCCGCTTCCTTTTTTAGTTAAAAGCAAAAATTTGCGGCTAGGCGGCGGGTTAATACCATATATAAGGATAAAAAAAGAAAAAAATAAAAAATTTTTTTGAAATTCCTTATTTTTTAATTGACAAAATAATAAAAAAGAATTATTCTATATAAGCTATATTTTATAGCGAGTGTACCTTAACAACTGAACGGAAAGTAAAAAAGAAAACGAAATAAACCAAGTTAATTTTTTTGAGAAAAAGTAAAAAGAAAACTTGATAACTACAAAGCTTAGCAAGTAAAGTTATTGAAGTCAAGATCGAACTAAAGAGTTTGATCCTGGCTCAGGACGAACGCTGGCGGCATGCCTAACACATGCAAGTCGAACGGAGATAGCAATATCTTAGTGGCGAACGGGTGAGTAACACGTGAGGAACCTGCCCTTTACACAGGGATAACAGTTGGAAACGACTGCTAATACCGGATAAGACCACACCGAGGCATCTCGGAGGGGTCAAAGCGCTTTAGCGGTAAAGGATGGACTCGCGTCCAATTAGCTAGTTGGTGAGGTAACGGCCCACCAAGGCGACGATTGGTAGCCGACTTGAGAGAGTGATCGGCCACACTGGAACTGAGACACGGTCCAGACTCCTACGGGAGGCAGCAGTGGGGAATATTGGGCAATGGGCGAAAGCCTTACCCAGCAATGCCGCGTGAGTGATGAAGGTCTTATGGATTGTAAAACTCTTTGATTAGGGACGAATAAATGACGGTACCTAAAGAACAAGCCCCGGCTAACTATGTGCCAGCAGCCGCGGTAATACATAGGGGGCGAGCGTTGTCCGGAATGACTGGGCGTAAAGGGTGTGTAGGCGGTTTGTTAAGTTAGAAGTGTAATACCCAGAGCTTAACTCGGGTGCTGCTTCTAATACTGACGGACTTGAGTGTAGGAGAGGATGATGGAATTCCCAGTGTAGCGGTGGAATGCATAGATATTGGGAGGAACACCAGAGGCGAAAGCGATCATCTGGACTACAACTGACGCTGAGGCACGAAAGCGTGGGGAGCAAACAGGATTAGATACCCTGGTAGTCCACGCCGTAAACGATGAATACTAGGTGTAGGGGGTATCGACTCCCTCTGTACCGAAGCAAACGCATTAAGTATTCCGCCTGGGGAGTACGGCCGCAAGGTTGAAACTCAAAGGAATTGACGGGGACCCGCACAAGCAGCGGAGCATGTGGTTTAA
>CAZUJW010000030.1:0-23689 GCA_964620655.1 uncultured Christensenella sp. | reverse complement strand
ATCGACGTCTTACAAGCAAGATGTCACAGGTTCGAGCCCTGTTGTTCCCACCAAAGTAGTAGGAAAAGCACTGTTTTCAGTGCTTTTCCTTCGCATATAAGCATATTACAGAGGCTCGAACGGGCAGATAGGAAGCACAAAAACGCATACGAAAAATGCTTCCGTAGTTGACACCACAGTGCGGTGTCATACTGCCCCGTCCTGTCGCAAAGACGAAGGTCTTTGGTGCGAGGGAGCCCTGTTGTTCCCACCAAAGTAGTAGAAAAAGCACTGTTTTCAGTGCTTTTTCTTCGCATATAAGCATATTAGGGATACCGTTATACTGAACATCTTGAAGGAACAAGCGAAGCGAAATAGTATGCGGCTACGCCTTGACGTCTGTTGCTCAACGACGATGCGGTTGTTTTTTTGGTTTTACGTTTATATTACGCAGGCGTGCGGACAAATTAAGGTTATCGTTTGACATTAAGTAAAAATTATATTAAAACGAAAGACGGGAGATAGAATATGAATTACGTATATATCGCAAGATGCGCCGACGGTACGCTGTATACGGGTTGGACGACCGATTTAACAAAACGGGAAAAGGCGCACAACGACGGCAAAGGGGCGAAGTACACGAAGAGCAGAACGCCGATAAAAATCGTTTATAGCGAAGTTTTTGACGATAAAGAAACGGCTATGAGCAGGGAATGGCATATAAAAAGGCTTACGCGCGCCGAAAAGATAAAACTTATAGAAAGTGCGGACGAGGACAACTTATGAAGAAAATTAAAGCGGAAATGTGGGACAAAATGCAATTTTTGTTCCGGAACTACTACAACAGAATGATGCATGCGGCGTTGTATTACGACGAGCCGCTCGATACGGAAAAGCTGAAATTCGCCGTAAAAACTCTTATCGACGGGATACCCGTTCTGCACAGCGAATTTATAAAAAATCCGTTCAGACCATATTGGAAAGTACGAGATTACGACGTGACAGACGTGCTGATTATATCCGACGAAGACGACGACGAGAAACGGGAAAAGTTTTTGTGCGACACCTTGCCGTACGACGGAAACGTTCAGATGAAAATTCTTTACACGCCGTATAAGGGCGGATGTTCTTTGATAGTTATTGTTAACCATATGTGTATGGACGGCGGCGACCTGAAAAACTTCCTTAAACTGTTGTTCCGACTCTACAATTCGGACAATCCGTCTGAAATTTTTATTAAAAACGGTTCTCGCTCTTACGACAGCGTTTATACTAAATTTGACGGGGAAGACAAGAAAAAGGCGAAAAAACTGTACAAAAACATAAGCAGCGTAAAGGACAGCCATTATTTTCCGCTGACCAAAGACAGGGCGGACGATATTACGAGAATAGTGAGGCGAAAAATAGATAAAGACCGCACTTCGGAAATGATAGCCTACGGAAAAAGGCACAACGCCACAGTCAACGACGTTATGCTCGCGGCGTATATAAGAGCGTTGTACGATGTAGGCAATTACCCCGAAACAGACAGCGTAACCGTACCGTGCATGGTGGATTTGAGACGGCATATCGTAAACAACGCCGCCGAAACCGGCTTTTGCAACCACACAGGCTTTATGCAATGTACGGTAAACTGCAAGGGCAAGGACTTTGAAGAGACATTATCGTCGGTGCAGGCGGCTATGAAGAAAAATAAGGAAGATAAGTTTCTCGGGCTGTACAGCCTGCCTCTACTCGATACGGCGTATAAATATTTTCCGCAATTTTTGAGCGAATTTTTGATAAAAAAATTCTATTCCAATCCGCTGCTCGGTATGAGCAACGTGGGACTTATCAAAGCGGAAGACTTCCGGGCGGGCGATGCCCGACTTGTCGACGGGTTTATGACGGGAGCGATAAAGTATAAACCGTATATGCAATTTGCCATGACCACGCTTAACGGCGAGATGACGCTGAGCGTGCAACTTCGTTGCAACGACGACGACGTGAAAATAATAGAAAGGTTTTTCGATTATTTTGAACAAGAAATAACAGCCGTCGAAGACGGCGTCCACAGCTGAGCGGCGTCCCCGTCATCCTGAACATCGTGAAGAATTAAGCGAAGCGAAAACAATAGTGCGGTTGCCGTAACGGCAAATAACGGACGCCCGAACGCTGAATTACGCTATCAAAAACTCCAATACGTTTTCGCCTTGACGAAGCGACAATACGCAATAGCCGTTTTCGTCTGCCGTGTAGGTTTCGCCGTTAAAGACGACGTTGCTACCCTTTACTATAAGTCTTCCGCCGCTTAAAGTAGTCGTGACGACGACTTTTTGCTCGTTGCCTTCCAGAGCGGTTGCGGTTACCGTAATTTTGTTGTTTTCGGAAGGTTCTATCGTCTGACTGAAATTTCTCAGATAGGAAAAATCGGGTTTTATGTCAAAAGTCGCATAGCCGTCGGAAGTCGGATTTATTCCCGTGACGTACTTGGATATAACCGAAAGCGTGCCGCCGGACCAGGCGTGATTGTTTGTGCCGACGTTTTTGTCCCAGGATTCCCAAAGGGTGGTGTATTCGTCGTTAATCATATCGGAGTAGCGTTCTTTGGCTCTCGTCAAGGCAAGGTCCACCCTGTTAAGGGCACACAACGCTTCTTCTACGTATTTTTCCATATAAGGGGAGCTGTTGCGTTTTGAGAATAAAAAGGCAGCCAATTCTTCTTTTTTCGTCTCGTCGTACAGCCCGGACAAGACTGCGATGGCGTTGCCCCTGTCGTCGGATTTTTTGCCGCTTTTGTATCCGTCCGACGTATAGTAGCGAGAAAACGAAGTTTTTATCGAAGCCATTCTTTCGTTGCAGAAAGCAGCAAATTCGGTTTCGCCCGCTTCCGTCGCCAGCGGCGACAGTTTAGACAAAGCGTAATAGTACCAGGCGTTTTCAAGTACCGGCATATCGATGTTTTTGCCCCAATCGCCCCAGTCCCAGGAGCCTTGTCGGTGAACGATAAGGCCGTCTTCCATATCCCACAGTTTCAGGTAGTCTTTTGCCATGGCGAGAATGACGGGTTTTACCGAAACGTCTCCGGTGTACCTTACGTAATCGACGCAACCGACAAGGAAGGCGAGATTTTGCACCGGCAATTCGTAGGCTTCGACGCCGTCCGGCACAACCGTTTGAATGACCCCGTCGGCATGTCTCCAGCCGTAGGTGGAAAGAATGGCTTTTTTGAACAGAGCCGCGCTTGACGGGGAAGTCGAGTAATAACTCATTTCGCTTTCGATGACGGCGTCGCCTATCCACTGCGCGCGTTCACGGTCGGGACAGTCCATGTATGTGTCGCGCATCGTTACGAGAAGGGTATTTATCGACTTTTCCCAAAGGACGTTGAGCTGTTCGTCCGAGCAAGAAAAGGAGTCGAACAAAGAGTCGGTTTTGTACCCGGTACGCCTGTATCCTGCCGAAGTCAGCGTGATACCCTTGTCGAAAGTGACGATAAGGGTTTCTCCGCTTATCCAGACAAAGTCCGTAAATTCGTTTTCGCCGGCGACAGCCGTGTATTTGTTTTTATAATTAAGGTTGTTATTTTCGGTGTAATAAGTTATTTTCCTGCCGTCCTTGTCCGAAACGAACTTGAAATACGGACAGAACTGAATATTTTTGCCCAAATCGAACCGTAGCGTGGTTCTTTTGGTAAAGGTTACGTTCTTTCCCGTCTCGAATTCCGTCACTTCGTCGGCAAACTTCGTCGGCAACGGGTTCAGATAACTTTTTCCGAAACAAGCGCTTTCTGCGGCGGAAAGCACGACGACGTCGTTCCAATCGTCCGTCGGATAGTCCGGCTCCCAGAATTTGAAATAATTCTTGCCGGAAATTACGCTTCCCCGTTCGCTAAGACGGAAATTCAGGTTGTTGAAAAACCCCGTAAACGCGTTGTATTCGTATCCGAATTTTTTCCCTTTCCAGTCCGCGCCCGTAGAAAATTCGTTTTCGCCGATGGTGCCTTGTATAAGAAGACCGCCCCTGCCCGAGTCGACGTGAGAATACCCGTCGTCGCCTAAGTGTCTGACCAGAACGGCTATGCGATTTTTGCCTTTTTTGAATAGATTGTTGATTTTTATGCTGTCATAGTACCCGTCCGTCGGCGTAATACCCCTTTTTAAGGAACCTTCCCAAACGACTTCTTCGCCGTTTATCCACAACCAATAATAGGTGTCGCAAGATATATCGAACACGGCTTCCGGCTCGTCGTTTTCGAGATAAACGTCCTTAACGAACGCCGCCCAAACGGCAGTCCCGTTTTCGTCTATCCAAACGTACGGACTTATAAAATCCTGACGAAACTCAAGATATTCTCTGTCGGTGGCGTATACGGCTTTGTCGTGGTTGTTGAACGTACCTACGCCGAATTTGGAACATGCGTAGAGACTGACTCCGATAATTGCTCCGACGACCGCAATAACGACTGCGACGACAATGATTATCTTTGCCTTTTTACTTAATTTACGACGAGAACGTGCCATACTTTCCCCCTTACAACGACGGTTTTTAGAAATAAGTCGATTATAGAAATACGTCGACTACAATACATTATATATGGTTTTAGGGTTTCTCGCAAGATTTTTTATCGGAGCGTCCACGCGTGTATTGCTTTACGCCGCAACGCAGCAAATCCGCTCTTCCTTTTTGAAAAGGTATATTGACAAGGTAAGAAAAGTGTTTTAGTATTAAAATAACGCAAAAAAAGAAGGTAACAAAATGTGCAGAAGTAAGACCCTTGTCGATAAGTTTAACGGTATGGTGGCGAGAAATGACGCCAAAAGAATGGCTTCGAAAACGCCGTTTGAAGGAGTGGAGAAGTTTTACGATATTCCGTACGTAGACGACGGCAATATCTATCACCTTTTAGACGTGTACCGCCCCGAAAATTTATCCGACGAAGAGCGTTTGCCGGTTATTATAGACATACACGGCGGAGCGTGGATATACGGCACGAAGGAAATAAACGCCCACTACTGCCAAGGTTTGACTAAGTACGGATATTGCGTCGTCAACATAAATTACCGCATAATCACAGAAGAAGGCAAAGGAACTTTCCCCGCTATCCTTAACGACTGTTTCGCCGCTTTCAAATGGGTGGAAGAAAATATAGCCGACTACGGCGGCGACTTAAACAACGTGTATCTTACCGGAGACAGTGCGGGAGCGCACCTTGCCGCATTGTGCGTAGCCATAAACGGCGATAAAAAACTGCGGGAAGAACTCGATATGAAAACCAATCTCGATTTCCGTGCATTAGGGCTAACCTGCGGCGTGTCCGACGTGGAAAAATTCCGCAAAATAAAGCTCCCTGTAATAAACTACATCTTTACGCTCTTCTTCGGCAAAGAGTGGAAAAAACATCCCTACTTACATATTGCCACGTTAAGGAACCTGAACTTGTCTGTTTTGCCTCCCGTATTCTTAAATACGTCCAAATCCGACTTTATGCGTTCAGACGTCCTTTCTTTTGAAAAACTCCTTACCGAACGCAATATAGAGCACGAAATAAAGGACTTCCCCGTCAAAACTCCGCATAAACTCGAACACGTCTACGCAGTAATAAACCCCGAATGGGAAGAAAGCAAGGAAACCACCGACGCAATGATAGCATACTTTAAGAAATACGAAAGAAAGTAAATATCCGCTTTGCGGAGATAATTGCCAAAAAGCACCCCTTACGGAGTGCTTATTTTTTGTATTTTTGTACGTGTAAATCGCCCGAAGATTGAAGCAGACAAAGAGAAGAATAAAACAGCCGCCGCAAAAGAAAACAAAAGGATAGAAATATATAGTTTTTTGCGGCGGCGTGTAAAGGCTTCAAGGTTTGAGATAATTTTTGTCAAACTTCGAATGAAGTCGTACCGACGTACGACGAACGAGAATTTGGCAAAACGCACAAAAAACTACGAAATTATTATCCGCTTTATTATAATAATAGCACCCTATCAAGAGTGCTATCTTTAACTTTGTTTTTTGTGCGTGTAAAGTATCCAAAGATTGAAGCCGTCATTCGGAGCGGAGACATTCTACGGGGTCCTTGGTCGACGCTATTCGCGCCGGGATAAACCCTGCGAGAATGGACAGAACTACGCTGATTATCATCATCATAACGGGGTGCCACCAAGCGAGTTGGGCAAGGTTGGGGATACCCAGAATGGCGGTGAGAATGGCGTCTGCTATAAGGGACAGAATATACGCAAGCAATATGCCTATCGCTCCGCTTATCACGCCGAGGATAGCCGATTCGGAGATAAACACCGTCGATATATCCTTTTTACGCGCGCCGATACTGCGAAGCACGCCGATTTCCTTACGGCGTTCCAATACCGAAGTGTAGATAATAATCGCTATCATTATACTCGATACGACGAGCGATATTGCGGCGAAACCGATTAAAACGTAGGTTATCGTAGTGGTAAGGGTATCGACGTATCTCGTAATCATTCCGAGCATATCGGTGTATTCCACGTTGGCGTCGTTATCCGCGTTATATTGTTTTATGAAGCTGTCTATGTTTTCTTTGCCCGTGAAAGAGTTGGCGTAGAAGTAGATTTTGGACGGAGTGTCAAAGTCGGCTATACCGAGATAGCGGGTGATTTTTTTCTGCATATCTTCGTTTAATTCGTCGCCTTTTTCCACGGGAATTTTGTTTACGTTAAGGCATTTGTCGTAGTCGGCTACCGCTACGGACGGGTCTTCCTGCTGCGCTTTGTATATATCGCTGTTTTTGGCTCTGTCGGACATGTGTTTCGTAAGAGCTTCGCTATAACCGATAAGACCGTTCATACAGGTGATGTCCACGCCTTGTTTAGGACGAATTACGCCGACTACTTTTACCGTTTCCGCGTGCGCGTCGACGTATTCTATTTTTCTGTGGTTAGCGTAGTTTACGGCGGAGTCGTCGAAAGTTCCGTCTTCGTTTTTTACGAAGTAATCGGAATTGGTCATAAGTTTGTATTCCAAGGACAGAAGGTCGTCTATCGTGAACTCTTTACTTAAAAATTCCGAGTTGCCCGAGAGGGCTTTCGCCACTTCGTTTTCTCCCGCAAGGCCTAATGCGAACAACGAGAAGTCGTAAACCTGGTTCTGATTATCCACGATAAGAACCACTTCGTTCCACGCCAACGGCCAACGGGAATTTTTGCCGATAAGGTCATATTGAGCGTTAAGGAGTTTAGTGTTGGACGGGAGTTGTTCCCATACCGAAAACATAGAAGCTAATCCGCTGTCGCCTTCGATATATTCGAGCACGCCCGAACTTTCCAAAACGGTCTTCAGAGTGGGGTTTTTGTCGAGCATAGCCGTCATACCTTCGAGAAAGGGGTCGACCTGCATGTAGTTTTCGGGGTCTTCCGTGTAGTTGCAAAAAACCGAAAAGTCCACGCCGTAGTCGTACTTTACGTAACCGTCGTCGTCGTTAAAGTTTTCGTCAATGTATTGTTTAAGGAGCGCAAGGTCGTTGGGTTTGGATAAAGCGGAATTTACTATGGAAGAAAGCACGTTTCCCAAAACCGTTTTCGGAGTGACTACTTCGCTGTCGGGGTATTTTTCCTTATTCGGGTCGTTGCTTTGTAAAAGTTCCACCATAGACGTAAGGTCGACGGAGTTGGTCGAGCTTACAGCCATAGGATAAATGGAAAGAGCGTTTTCTTCGACTTTGTCGATATAGCCGCGCGCGCCGTTGCTTAAACACAGGACGAGCATAATTCCGATTATTCCGATACTTCCCGCGAGAGAAGTGAGTAGAGAACGTCCTTTTTTACTGTTAAGGTTGCTGGCGGAGAGTCTTACCGCCGTGCCGAAAGACATATAGGTAGTGCCTTTACGCTTAAGAGAGTGCATAATCTTAGTCATCGCTTTTTGCGCGCCTTTGACCGCTTTGCCGACGGCGTTTTGTTTTTTCTTGGGTTTTTTCGCTTCGAGTTCGGCAAGACGACGCCTGGATTCTTCTTCGAGAGCGAGTCTTTCCGTTTCTTCGTCGGCAAGACAATCTTCCAACGCATATTCGTTGCTGTCGTCGACCACTACGCCGTCGTGCATCTTTATTATTCTCGTGCTGTACTCTTCGGCGAGACTGTCGTTGTGCGTGACCATTATTACGAGTTTGTCTTTGGAAATTTCTTTAAGGATATTCATTACCTGAATTCCCGATTCGCTGTCGAGAGCCCCGGTGGGTTCGTCGGCAAGAATAATGGACGGATTATTTACGATAGCTCTCGCAATAGCGACTCTCTGCATCTGTCCGCCCGACATCTGCATGGGGCGTTTTTTCGCCTGGTCGCGGAGTCCTACTTTGTCGAGCGCTTCCAAAGCTCTGCGTTTGCGTTCTTCTTCGGGTACTTCCGCTAAAATAAGAGGCATTTCCACGTTGCGGAGAACGGTCTGATGGGGAATAAGATTATAGCTTTGGAAAACGAAACCTATTCTTCTGTTGCGGTAGTCGTTCCAATCGTCGTCGGAAAACGAAGCCGTGTTCGTTCCGTCAAGATAAACGCCGCCCGAAGTGCATTTGTCAAGACCCCCGATAAGGTTGAGCAAAGTGGTCTTGCCGCAACCCGAATGACCTAAGATACTGACGAACTCGCAGGAACGGAACTGAACCGATATCCCTTTAAGTACGTTCGCCACCTGGTCTTTCGTCACCTGAAAGTCCTTAGTTATGTTTTCTAATCGTAACATATTTTCACCTTTTACCTTTTGCTTTTTGTGTGAACGGAAACCTATAATTCCCATCTTAGCCGCCGTAATAATCGCGGCGCGTCTGCGTCGATTTACACGTTTGCATACAACGACAAATAGTATTATACCAAAAGTAAGGGAAAATAGGAAACAATTTTTACTGTAAGAGAACGCAAACGTCGTGTTTTCGGTGTTTTTACGAGAAAAACAAAAAATTTTAACTTGGTGTTCCGCCCGAAAATACCGCGAAAACAAGGTTACCGCACATATTTTTGCGGAAATCGGCGTTTTTGCGGCAGTAATCTTATATGTTTTTAATAATGTTATAACGCAAAGGAATGCGATATGAACGCTCGCGTTTGACTTTTTCGTAAGGGTATAGTACAATGTTAGCAACCAAAAATTTATGAAGGTAGTTTTTTTATGAAGAAGATATTAGGCGTGGTTGCGCTTGCGGTTATGATTTGTGCGGTTTTGGTCGGCTGCTCGGGCGGTTCGACGGTAGCTCCCGCATGGGCGGACAGGGAAGAACTCGTTTATACCGTTACCGATACGAACACGGAAGAAACGTTGGGAACCATGACCGTAATCAACGAACGCCGCCCCGAAGACAAAACCTTAAACGGCAAGACTTACTCCGCCGACGGAAAAACCACCGTTACCGTCGAGATGGGAGAAACCACTGTAAATACCGTTTTCCTTACGAGTCAGTACGAAGTGCTCGCTTCGCAAAAGACCCGTACCGAAGGGGATAACGTGACCGTCACGAATACCTGCCATTCGGGAAAATACTATTATTATTCGGTAAACGGCGGTGAAGAAAAGAAATTAAAGACCGGTACGACCGGTTATACCGACAGCGAATATCTCTACAACTATATCCGTTGCTACGACCTGTCTTCGACCTCTCCTTCTTCGGTAAAAATAGCCGACGCCGATTCCGGTACGGTTAAGACGGTGACCACTACGAGAGTATCCGTATCTTCTATGGCGGTGCCGTATCCTTCGGGCGAAAAAGCGGTGGACTGCTACGTGGTGGCGGTGTCCTTGTCCGACACTCCGTCGGGTTCGGCGATATACGCATGGTATACCCCCGACAGCGCCGACTACAACCTTTCCGGTAAGTCCATAAGCCCGTCGAAAAAGTTCCCGGTAAAGATTGTGGAAAACAATCTTACCTACACGCTTACGTCGATGAGCGTAAGATAGAATGAAAACGAAACCGTCCACCAAAAAAATTATCAATATAATTACCGTCGTCGTGGCGGTAATTTTGATATTATGCTGGGTTTTTCTTGCGTATATCCATCTCGAAGGAGCGGAGTACGCCGGAAAGTACAATCCTAAGTCCGGCACTAAGTACATAGCTCACAGGGGGTATAGTACAAAGTATTTCGAAAACACCTACGAAGCCTTTCGGGCAGCCGCGCAAGAAACCTTCTTTCAGGCGATAGAAACCGACGTCTATATCACGACGGACGGCGAGTATATTTGCAGTCACGATGAAAATCCATTTGTCGACAAGTCGATAAAAATAACCGAAAAAACCTATGCCGAAATTATGGACTTGCCCCTTGACCTGAGCGAGGCTCCCGACACTGTGGACAAAACGATATCGTACTATATTTGTAGACTTACGGACTACCTAAACATATGTAACGGATACCGAAAAACGGCAGTTGTTGAAATAAAACAAGACTTGTCGAAAGAGCAGGCTGCGGCGCTTGCGAAGTTTGTCGCGACGAAAACCGGCTGGTCGAACGCAATTTTTTGTTCCTTTAAGAAAGACCCGATAGACTATATTTATGCGGCACATCCGTACGCCGATATTATGCTTTTTACGTCAAACGAAATAAAAGCGGCGTTGTATCGGGAGATGAATTTCAACATAGGGGTTTCGGAAAAAATCATCTCGGAAAAACTTATTAAAAAGGCTCATAAGGCGGGCGTGTACGTCAACGTTTATACCGTCAACGACAAAGAAGCCGCGAAAAAATACGCCGCGGCGGGAGTGGATTTTATTACGACGGACGACGTTCTTGCATAACAAAGCAATAAAGAGCGGGGAGTGGCAAGAGTATTGATTTTTTGTGAAAACGAGACGCAAAAAAATCAAATTGCCGTATCCGCTTTTTCGGTTCGTTCCGATTAAAGGCGGATTTTTAATTCGTATTTTCTTTTTTCGGAGACGTAAAGAAACGTACTTTGGACGCTTCCTATACAAATATGCGAAAAGTTATTGCAATTCGTCGCTTTTTGTTATATACTTAATAAGCTTATAATTAGGCTATAATTCAGTAATTTTTTGCAATTGGAGAAAGTATGAAAAAGAAATTGCTTATAGTAGTTGCGGTGATATTGGCTCTTGCGACGTGCGTCGGTGTCCTTGCTGGATGTACCGAGAGTCTCAAACAAAAAGCCATCGCCACCGATTTCAGCGATAAGGTCAGCGGCAACGGCGGTATGACCGTAGTTTACGGCGACTACCTTTATTTCATTAACGGTTACGCCGGAGAATCCGCCGACAACACTTTCGGCAGCGTAGTCAAAGGCTCGATAGCGAGAGTTGCGTTAAAGGACGGCGTCCCGGACGGCGAAGCTACGATAATCGTACCGAAGAACGTTTACGGTACCGATACCACCTACGGCGGAATTTATATCTCGAACAACTATATTTATTACGCCACCACGAGTACCGACCTTGACGGCGATGGCAATGCCAAGACTTCCAACGGCGTAATCATGCGCACCAAGGTGGACGGCACAGACACCAAAGTCGTGGCGGAATTCGACAGCCACAGCACCGTTTTTAAGGTAGCGGGCGACAAGTTGGTTTATATAAGAAACAACGGTATCTACTCTATCGATCTTAATTCCAAGAAGTTCGACGTCACCACGATAGAAGAGAGTATTCTTACCGGATACGTTATGGACGACAACTATATCTACTATAACGTTTACGTAGACAGCGACACTTCCAACTACGCCATGAAAGTTTATCCGCTCGCAGGCGGCGAAGCGAAGACCGTGTTGAGCGCGGAAATTTTCGGAAAGACCGACGTTAAGTACACGTTTAGTATCGTGTCGGTAATCGACGAAGGGGACAGCGTCAGGGTGTTCTACTCTAAAAAAGACGACGCTCAGGGCAATCCCGAAGAAGGCTTCTACGCCACTACGTTCGACAAAGCTACGTTCAGTTACAATAAGGATAACGAAAAGCGTTTTACCCTGAACAGTTCTTCCACCACGAACCTTGCTTACACGAAGTTCTACAAAGCCGGCGACTATTATTTAGGATACGCTTCCACCAAGCTCGACGCATTTAACGCCGACGGGACGAGAGTGCAGGGCACCGACAATATCCGCAGCCTTAACGTAGGCAGCTCCATTACCGTGTTCGACGTAGAAGAAAATCCGGACAGCGTGGTTTTGTGGTATCTCGACAGCAACAGCGTTCTCCGCAAAATAACCGTTCTCGAAAAGGACGGCGAAAGCTGGAAGTTCGTGGAAGGCAACGAAACAAAAATCTTCTCGGGCAAGTTCTCTAAGAGTTATACGGGTATGGAAAAAGTCGGAAACGTACTTTATTATATGAATTCCAACGTTTCCAATAACGCTTATTACTACGTAATCGACGAAGAAAAACCCGCCGAAGGCAAGGAAAAAATTCTCGGAATAATTACCCAAACCGACATCATAGCGGCGTTCTGAAAAAAATAGCGTAAAATTACAAAAAATCAGTTTACAAAACAGAGTTTAGTAAATATAATATATCCAAATTACCGAAAGGCAGTTTGGATATTTTTTTACGGCTGACGGACATAAAAATCCGCAAGTCGAAAAACAACTCGAAAAAGGAGGACGTAAAATTGGCTAAATACAAGAAATGCCCCAGATGCGAACTTAACTATATTTTGGAAGACGAAGACTACTGCGAGATATGCAAGCAGGAACTTAAAGGTATATTCTGTAACGTGGACTTAGACGAAGACGACGATGCAGAACTTTGCCCCGTATGCGGTATTAACTTCCTTAACGAAGGGGAGAAGATGTGCGAGGCGTGCGCGGCGGCGAGAGCCGACGAAGAGAAAGGATCGGCTATCGACGACGTAGAACCCGACAGCTGGGATACCGAAGACGACAGCGTGACCGACGACGATCTCGCAGGCGAAACCGACGACGAGATGGAAATATCGCTGGAAGACCTTGCGGACGAAGAAGAAGAGAGCGACGAAGAAGAAAAACCGTACGACGAAGAAGCCTACGCCGACGACGATTTCTCGGATATCCCCGACGACGGCGACGACGATGAAGACGATGAAAGGAACGACGAAGACGACGACTTCTGAAATAAAAAGAGATAACTTAATCAAACGAAAACCGCGGTAAACGAGTCGCGGTTTTTTTGTGCGAAAAATAAAATTTTCTTTATAGATTTTCCGTCGCCGTTCCGCAACGGAACGCCGTGGGTAATTTTATTTTGGGATACCTTATTCCGTGTTGCGGTATCCTGAATTTTGTAAAGATATCGATATGCGGAAAAATCGGACAAAATATTCCGTCGGTTCTATTTTACGGAAAACCCATAATTTACGATGATTTTTACACGATACGCAAAGGGGATTTTTACGCAAAGAACAGAGATTTTTGACCAAAAACCGCGCCGGAAGTTCCCTTTATCGAAGATAAAATTTTTTCGGGTTAGGTATTGTGCAATATAATTATATATGTTAAAATATTTATAGCTATCGGTGTACGTCCGGTAAACCGATGAAACTTTGGTAGGAAATATGCTTATGACACGTAAAAAAATTATTCCTTTAATTCTTTTGACAACGCTTGTTCTGGCGGTGATAGTCGCCGTCGGTTTCGGCATGAGCGGCGGCGACGCCGACGCGGAAGCCGCGGTAAGTTGGAGCGCGAGAGTCACTAAGCAGACTACCGTCAACGGTCAGACGGAGTACGTCGACATTGCTTCCGGCAGCAACGTTACCGACACGACCAACTTCACTTTCGTCATTTCCGGATATGCCGAAAGCGACAACTTCGAATATTACGTTTCCCGCGACAAGATAGAAAACAAGAAAGAAACTCTGGACGAGCTTAAAGTGGAGTGGACGAGAATATCGGACAAACGGCAGATAGACGCCGACACGGTAGGTCTTACGAGCGTGTTCACGTCGGCTAACAAGGACGAGGTATATATCTACTTCCGCCGTAGCTATACCGAAAATTCGAAAGTAGTCACCGAATATTATTCCACGTTCTGGCATCTCGTAATAAATTGCAATCTTACCGAATCCGACTTGGGGATAGAAGAAATAAAAGCCACGTTTTTAAGGAACGGCGTTTCCGCCGATTACAACGGCGGTTGGATAGGCGTAGGCTTACGTTTCTATATCACCACGAAATACATGCAGGACAAGGGCGTTGCGTTCGACGCCGGCAACGAACTTTTAAGTTATTCCGTAGACGGCAAGGACGTTTCCGACAACGCTAAACGTTGGCTTCCCATGAACTATAACTACGTTACCGTCACCGACACGTTGAAAAACGGCAGAGTCGATTTCAAGGTCACCGACGTGGGCGGAAGATACGCTAAATACGCAAGTTACGACGGCGTTAATATCGACACGAACGTTCCTTTGTTCTCACTTTCCGCGACGACTTACGACAGCGTGGCGGGCGCGGTCAAGAACTATCAGAACAAGGGATGGGCAAGCAGCGACGTTACTTTTACTTTCACCGACACAAGCGACTGCATAAGCGGCGTGAAGTACAGCTACTCTTACGACGGAGTTAATTTTCAAGATATAAACAATTCTTCGTACGTAATAAGGACGACGACAAAAGGTATCCGCTTCCGCGCGAAATCTACGGCGGGCGTAATTTACGACTATAACGACGGAGCCGACTTTACGGTAAATATCGACGCGGTTCAGCCGGGCGCGACTGCCACCGCCCTAACCGACGACCCCGACAAGAGCGGAACGCTTAAAGAAATACCCGCGTCTTTCGAAGGAGCAACAAACTCGTATTCGGCACAAGTCGACGCAAACGGACAGGTTTATTTCAATATCTACAACAAAGATCGCAACGGAAATTATATAAACAACACGAGCGGAGCGAAATTCTACTACGCAGTGTCTGTCGACGGAGGCGAATACGGAGAGTACAAACAGGCTACCGTATCCATGACCGACGGCAGCAACGTTTATTACCGCGTGACCGACGTTTTGTCGACGGGCGTTTCTTCCGACAGAAAATATAAATTCTACGTCGAATCGGGAGCGGGACTCCGCAGTAACGTAATAGTCTACTCGGTAAAAATCCTTAATTCCTTCTTTGAAATCGAAGTAGGGGATATTACTTACACCCTGAACGCTTCGGGCTGGTCGGCGGCACCCATACCCGTGTACGTCACCGTGCCTACCGATTCGAAAATCGAGCGTAATATCGCCGGCGAAATAATAGGCTATACCACGCCTACCACCAAATACACGTTCTACTACTCTCCGCTCAACATTGCGGGGCTTACCTACGAAGCGCAGGGAGAGTATTACAGTTACGTCGAAAACGAAGAAGGAAAATCGGTTTATAGGTTCTACCTTTCGGCGAGCGCGGAATCGGCTTTCTCCATCTACGCCAAAAACGGCGCGGGCAAGAGAAGCGACAATACCTATACGGGAGTCGACGTAATAAAGATAGACGTTCTCGAACCCGAAGTAGAAACGTCCGCTTATATCTTTCCCGAAAGCGACGTGGGCGGCGATTACGTTTATATTACGAGCGCGGAATGGGTAAACGGCAGAATTATCTTTACCTTTAACGTAAAAGACGGCGTAAGCGGCGTGTACGTAAAGGACCTTAACTTTGCCGTGGACGGCGAAGGGAACCCCGTTTATAACAGTAAAGGAGAACTTATCTGGCAAGAAAGTACCAATTCGAGAACGGCAAGCGGCACCATCAACAAAGAAGACGGCTCCCGTTATTACGTCTATAACGTGGAAATAGGTCTTCCCGATTCCACCGTGGTCAAGATGAGTAAGGAGTACCGTTTCAGAGTTTATACCGGTTCGGGCGTGTACAAGGACATAAGTTTCGTCGCCAACATCGACATTACGAGAATACAGCTCGACAGCATCGACTTTATCACCGACGAAGAGACGGAAAACGTCGTCGTCACGAGCAACAAGATTACCTTACCGTCGGTTCGGGAAGGAGCGACAATACGACTTATCCCCAACTCCGAACAGACAGGGCACTTCAATTATTACGTTTATAACGAAACTACGGGCGAATACGAATTAGTAGACGGAGAAGAACTCGAATTTACCATTCCGTCCGACAGGAAAGGGGAACTTATTAAGAGATTTTACCTTGTCAGCAAAGCAAAAGACTACAAAGGAATATCCTATTCTACCGATTCGGCTACTCCGTACGAGATAGTCATTCCGTACAACACCCTTAACATTTCCATAAATTACGAGCTTATTACCGATACCGTTTCGGGCAGCGCGAAGTGGGTGGACAGTAACCTTACCGTGCAGATAAGTCTTACGAGCGACGACGCGGGTACGGTGAGAGAACTTACCGACGCCGAAAAAGCCGACTACACCTACTACTATATGCTCATAAACAACGCTCCCGACCTTAACCTTACCGAAGCGATAAAGACCGGAACGTGGTTGAAGAGCGAAAAGGGCGGATATATTTCGGGCAGTACCCTTTACTCTTTCGAACTCGACTTTTCGCATAGTTCTTTCCACGGATACATAGCTTTGTCTGTCACCAACGAAGCCGGATTCCGTTCTTCCACTGCCGGCGATATAAACAGACTCCTGTATATCGACAGAACCACTCCCGACGTGTCGGATATAGTTTCCGTCACGAGCGGAATCAATGAGAAAACGACGATAGAAGGGGTAAGCACAAGAACTTACTACAGTAAGGACGAAATCACTCTCGTGCCGAAGACTTATGCCGACAGGTCGAGTATTACGTACTATTACTTCCTTATAGGCGAAGACGGAACTCTTCCCTCCGAGAACCCCTCCGGCGACAACGCTAACGGCTGGACTAAACTTACGAAAAACCTTTCTCTATACGTTACCGACGGAGAAACCGCTTCTTACGAGTACCTTTTCTACGCCGTGAACGAGCTCGGCAGGTCTGCGGGCGGCGTTTCGAGCGAAAGATACGCTTTCGAAATAGACGTTTCTACAATAAGCGGAACTTTAAGTTATAACCAAAACGACGGCGGATACTATGACCCCACGCTCGGTATGCAGGCGTATATCTGGAAAGAAGCGGCGAGTATCTCCCTTAAAGTAACCGGCAGCAACACTTACGTCAAGTATTACTACTCGATAGACGACGGAAAGACGTGGGACCCATATCTCGAACCTAGCGGCAACGAAGCTTTCTACGCCCCCGGCGAAAACAACGCAAAGACCTTAACTTTCAACGCAACTTACTTCCCCGACGGAATTAACAACGCTTTCTCTTTCAAAGCCGTCAACAAAGCGGGTTCGGAGTATATTTTCCAAGAAAAAATCTACATAGCTATAGACACGATGACTCCCGAATTTTCGGTAAGTCTTTCGGTGGACGGAGTAAGCTACGACGGCGGCGGAACCGAACTTTCAACGTACACCGCGACTAATTGGGCAAACCGTCCCGTAACGATAAAAATAAACCCCATAAAGGTAAACGTAAGCGGAGTAAAATATACGTATAAGATAGATTATCTCGTAAACAAGACTCCCACCACGACTACCGAAAGAGAAACCCCGTCGAGCGACTCCTTTACTACCGACAGGTTAGACGGTTTCGGCATAAACCGCGACGCGGTGGTTACGATAAGAGCGACGAGCAGAGCGGATAGTTCCAAGTATTCGGAAGTTTCGTTCAGAGTAAAGGTAGACCAGACCGTCCCCGTGTTTACCCTTACCGGGCAGGCGCAGGCGTCCAACGGTAGCGACGAAACCAAGATCATAACTTCTGGAGAATGGACGAGTTATCCTTTGGTAAGCGTCAGTAAGTCTTCCGACCCCGACTACGTGAACGTAAGTAACGTTCATTACACCTACACCTATAAGGACCTTGAATCCACGGGAATAACTTCCCACGACTGGCCCGACGGAAATCCGATTTTCGATAAGATATGTACCATTACCGTTACCGCTCGTTCAGACGCGGGACTTACCTACGTAAGAGAATTCGACGTCAATATCGACACCGTAGCCCCGAAGATAGGATTTATGAAATCGGAAGCCATATCGGTAATTTCGGGCGGAAAACAGTATATCGACCTTAAAGTGTACGTGGAAGAAGAGAATATCGAAATCTGCGAATACATAACTACGAAGGGCGAAACCCGCGGTTTTGCGTTCGACCCGTCGGGATACGTCATATCCACGAGCTCGGTCGACAATACCATTAAGTACGACAAAGACGGCGTGGCATACAGGGGTTACGTCTATATCTACGTAAAAGACTACGCCGGCAATACGGCTACGTTTCAGTTTTATATGCTCCCGTTCGAACTCGACGTCAATAACGTCACGTTAAAGAACGAAGACGCAATGACCATCGACAAGTACGAGACCGACCTTAACGCCGCCGAAAGCTATATGGAGCCTGCGAGAGTTACGTATTTCAGGAATCTTATTCAGCGTTTGCGCGACAGAGTCCAGACTTTGGAAAACGAGATAGCGACTTACAGAACCTATCTTGAAAAGTTGGCGCAAAGAACGAGTTTCGAATTGAAGAGCGACTACGCCGAAATGTACGAGTATCTCGAAACCTATAATAACTACAAACTTTACGGACAGGAATGGATACAGGAAGCGATAACCGAAGACGCGGGCAGCGTTTACTATGCGTATTTCCAGAACCTTACCACACAGTTTGAACGGTTAAGAAAACAAATGGCGGCTGTCGAAGACATCGAAGACCAGGTGACGAAACTTCCCGCAATAAACATGGTAGAAGCCACCGATTACGACGACGTATTGACGGTATATAAGGCGTACGGCGACCTTACTTCCGACCAGAAGGCTTGCTTTACCACCAACCTTTATACAAAGTTGTTAGCGCTAAAAAAGCGTTGCGAAATACTCCTTCTTACCGACGAAGACAGCGGAATATCGTTGGACGGCGGATTTGCAGAACAAGCCAAGATAAAGGTAGAGAGCTTTGCGGAAGGATCGGAATATTACACCAACGCGCAGACCGCCGTACTTAATGCCGTCAAGGACGAGACTGCGGCGAGAGCCGTCGTGGCTATATACAGAATAAGTATAACCGGTGCGGCAAGTCAGACTTCCACGGGTACCGTTACTATAGAAATGCCCATTCCCGAATCCTATCGCCAGTACGTTCGTTTTGCGGTATACGAAATGAGCGCGGACGGAGCTTTGACGCAGGTCAAGGACCTGAAGATAAACGGCGACGGCAAGGCGGTTACTTTCACCAGCGACGAACTTACCACTTACGTCCTTACCACCAAAGCCAATATTCAGGTAAACGACACCAAGACCGACACTTACGGAACCTTCTTAGGACTCGACCTTGACGTGGAGATGATAAGGACGCTTGCGATAATCGGCGGCGTACTCTTCGCAGTCGTTATAGTAGTGGTAATCATTGCGGGCATAAGACACAAACGCTTCCTTAACACCTACAACAGAGCTTACAAGAGCGGAATTTACAGAAGGGGAATACAGCGTATCCCGAAAGGCAACACCCGTCCGAGAACAAACCCGCAGTATCCTACCGAACGCGTAAAGACTCAGAAAAAGCCGTACTAAAAGTGAGAAACCATGTGCTTTTACAGGAAAAAACTATATAAACAGCAGCAGGAATTATTGAACCGCCTTGCGAAAATCGAACAGGACGGACAGAGCAGTCGCGAAGTAATCACGACCGCAGTCACGGCGTCCAACGCCGCGGTAGTGAACGGAATCAAGGCTACCGTGGACGCGGTGGCGGACAACGTACGCAATATGACCGCCAACAACGAAACCCGTCTTACCGAAGTAAAAGAAGAGTTAAGAACAAATCTTACCGAGATAAGAACCAACGTGGAAGGCAGTCTTAAAAGCGTGCGTGAAGATAACGAGAAGCAATTAGCCGCGATGCGCGAAGTCGTGGAAGAAAAACTTGCGGGTTCTCTTAACGAACGCCTTAACGCCACCTTTAACGCAATAAACGAACGTCTCGACGCAGTAAATAAAGGTTTAGGAGAAATGCAGGCTCTTAATAACGGCGTCACCGACTTGAAAAAGGTTCTCGCCAACGTAAAGACAAGGGGGATGTGGGGCGAAGTCAGCCTTGAAAATCTTCTCGACGGAATTCTAACCAAAGAACAATACGCCACGCAACAGAACGTCACCGGAAAAAGAAACGGCGAAGCTGTAGACTTTGCGGTAATCTTACCCGGGAAAAAGGACGGAAGAGTATATCTTCCCATCGACGTAAAATTCCCGCTCGAAGACTATCAGAGAATGGTCGAAGCGAGCGAAAGGGGAAATATAGAAGAAACGCAGTCTGCGTTGAGAGCGTTGGAAAACGCCGTTAAAATTCAGGCTAAATCAATAAGTTCCAAATATATAAACCCGCCGTATACCACCGATTTTGCTATAATGTACCTGCCGATAGAAGGTCTTTACGCCGAGATTATCCGTAATCCCGGACTGAGCGAAGAGTTGCAGCGGAAATATAAAGTAGTTCCCGCAGGGCCTACCACGATAAGCGCTATCCTTAACAGCCTTCAATTGGGCTTCCGCACCCTTGCGATACAGCGTAGCAGTCGGGAAGTGTTCGACCTACTCGCAGAGTTCAAGAAGGATTTTAACAAGTTTATAGAAAATATAGAGTCGGCGCAAAGACAAGTCGACACCGTGAAGAACACTCTTGAAACCGCCACTAAGCGAAACGAAATAATAATGAAAAAACTTAACAAAGCGGAAACTTTGTCCATTCCCGAAATAGAAGAATCTGAATAAAATAATTTTTGTGGAGAACAAAAATGAAAAAAATAAAAAACATATCGTTCTTAATTATACTCGCCGTAACCGTCTTGACGCTTGTTACGGCGTGTTCGTTTTTTAATCAAAGCAGCGGCACTGCGAATAAGTATACCGTCACTCTTGATCTTAACGGCGGCTCGGGAGTGTCAGTCTCCGATTTTATCGACAACGGAAAACTAAAACAGCCCGATTTGACGCCCGTAAAGTCGGGTTTTGACTTCGACGGTTGGTATTTCGATAAAGAACTTACGCAGGAAGCGACTTTCGGAAAAACTTTGACTAAAGACGTCACGATATATGCAAAATGGACTGCAAGACCGTACAAAGCTACCATAGTTTTGGGCGGCAACGACAATAAAGAAATTACCGTAAACGACGAAAACAAGTTCGTCATTCCGTCGGAATACGAAGAAAAGACCGGGTACGTTTTCGACGGTTGGTTTACAGACGCCGCGTTGAAGACCTCCGCCGATTTTACCGAAAATATTACCGAAGACAAAGTTTTCTACGGCAAGTGGACGGCTGTCAAGTACACGATAGAATACGTCACAGACGGGGTTGCGAAAGCTCCGCTCGACGCAAAATACTATTACACGATTGAAGACAAAGTGGTTCTTTCCGCTCCTTCGGCGATAAAGAGCGGATACGACTTTTTGGGTTGGTTCGACGAAGACGACGGAGAAGTAATCTCGATAGAAAAAGGAAGCAGCGGCAATATCGTCCTTACCGCAAAGTTTATTTGCCGCAACAATTATATAGAATACGTCAAAGGCGGCTCGGTAGACGGTAGCGAGGCGAGAGCCAATCTGCCTGATTCCACTTCGGTAATCGATATAGTGAGCCTTATTACCGTAAGCGCCAGAGCTACTTTCGTCGTAAAAGACAGCGCCGGCAACGTAATAGAAAAGGGTGCGGAAACCGCTCTTGCCGTCGGCGACAATAATTTTTCCGTAACGGTAAAAGCGGAAGACGGCACGGAAAGGGTGTATACTCTTAACGTACACAGATACGACGACAGTACGGTACTGGTTACTTTCTCGTACCCATGGCTTTATTCCGACGAGACGGTAAGCGTGGCTAAGGGCGCGACCGTGCAAAAACCCGAACCGAAAGACGCGACGGGTTACGACTTTATTGGTTGGTTTACCGACAAAGAATATAATACGGAATACGACTTTAATTCCGCCGTGGTTACAGAAATTACCGTTTACGCAAAGTACGAAGCGATAAATTATAACGTAGTTTACCATGCGGGCGTATGGGAAACAGACGCGAAATCGCCGTCTACTTATACCATAGCCGACGCGGTGACTTTATTGTCGCCCGTATCGAAAAATACCGACGCCGATGAAGAAAGGTACGTTTTCGACGGTTGGTACACGAGCGGAAATTCTCTCGTTACCGAGATACCTGCGGGTTCTTGCGGCGACGTGGAACTGTTTGCTCGCTATTCTCTTAAAACAAGTAATAAAACAAGCTACTTGGAAGATACTTATTCGTCCCGCACCGAAATTTACGCTTCCGAATTTATCGATTATCTCAATTACTGCTCTTTCGCAAGACGGGCAAGCTCCGATTTTACCTTACTTGTTCCTGCGAGCGAAGACAATGGCAGTTACGTTCAGGACAAAATTCACGAATTTATTAACGGCAACGTTTCCGCCGCTCTTTTAGGGGTCGTGGACGGCTCTTCGTTCAGTAAGGATACGAATACGAAGACGGTAAACGGCGTGGTTTACGATAAATATAATGTCACTATTAACCTTGATTTCGTCTACCCGACCGAAGCCATAAGCGGCAGCAATAAGTATACGCAATTAAAGTACGATATGCACGGTTTCGTTTCTACGAGAAGCGAAGACTACGACGCCTTTGCCATAAACTATATAAACGATAGCGTGAGCGTATCTGACACCGACAAACTTTTCTTCGCCGTAATTAACGGCTATCGCCCGGAACCCGTAGCGGACAGTGCGGCGGAACGCATATACGACAAGGCTAAGAGCGTGTTAAGGACGATAGTCGACGACGATATGACCGACGAAGAAAAGGCGCACGCTATCTACGACTACCTTATCCTTAACGTAGCTTACGACTACGACCTTCTTAATTACGTGCAAGAAAATGCGACGCTTGAGAGAAAAGATACGCAAAAATACAACGGTTTTGCTCTCGAAGGGGTGTTTGACGACGGCAGAGCGGTTTGCGACGGAATAAGTAAAGCCTACGCCCTTATGTGCAATATCGAAGGGATAGAGTGTCTGCAAGTCACCGGCAATACGGCAGAAGGAGTGGGACACGCCTGGAATAAATTCAAAGCGGACGGCAAGTGGTACAACGCCGACCCGACGAGCGGCGGATTGCTTCTTAGCGCCGACGGCGAAAGTGCGGAAGGAATAACGCACAGATACTTTATGCTTACCGACGAAGAAATGGGCAAGAGCAATATCCCCGATACCGGCAAAACGGGGTTTACAGACAAAGTAGCCGATAATAAATACGACTTTTTTGCAACGCAAACCTTTACTTACGACGGTACGGAATACGATTGCGTTTTGGACTCCGACGCCGAATGGAAAATCGCCGCGAGATATATAAAAACTATGGTTTCGACGTACGGAGCAGGCATAATTGCGGAATTCGAAACCACCTTTACGACCGAAAGCGACGCTACAGCCGCAGTAAAAACGGCGTTTACGGGAGTGTATACCGGGACGTACGTCGTGTACTTCGACGACAACACGCAGATAGTAATAATTTGGCTGATGTAAAAAGTTGAAGTTCCGCCGTAGGCGGAGTGAAGTTCAAAGCTCTGCTTTGAGTGAAGTTGCCTTACGGCAGTGAAGTTCGGCTTCGCCGAGTGAAGTTCAAAACCGACGGTTTTGAGTTATGGAAAAAGATTAAGACGGGATAGGATAGTAGTTCTATTCCGTTTTTTATTATAAGATTAGCTTTTTACTTTCTTTTCGGTGTGA
>CAZUJW010000029.1:0-24405 GCA_964620655.1 uncultured Christensenella sp. | reverse complement strand
AGGGGGCTTGGAGCGATGCCCCCTTAATTATAAATATATCTTATCCTTGTGAAAATGAAAGCGTGCTCGGTCGAGCCGAGCTTCGCAACTTGCGGCTCGTGTGTTTCTTTGTTAGCTTTCTTTTCACACCGAAAAGAAAGTAAAAAGCTAATTTTATAAACAAAAACGGAATAGAATTGTTATCCTACTCCGTCTTATTTCTTAATCTTTGTATCCGTAACTCAAAACCGTGGGTTTTGAACTTCACTGCCGTAATGCAACTTCACTGTCGCTTTGCGATAAATTCGCTCCGCCTATGGCGGAAATTCGTTTTATTGTCTTAACTCCGACGGAAAGAATGATCACAGCGTGGCGTTCGTCTTTCGGTGTATTTACGGTTTTATTGTTCGTCGTTGATTATATCGAGACAAGCCATAATGGCTTTTACGCAGCCGTCGATGCCGAGCAGAGAAGAGTCGAGGGAGATATGGTAGTTTTTGGCGTTGCCCCATATTTTACCCGTGAAGTAGCTGTAATAGGAAGCTCTCGCTTTGTCGGTTTTCGTGATTATGGACTTGGCTTTGTCCTGCGTTACGCTTTCTCTTTTCGCCACTCTTTCTATTCTGTCGTCAAGGGGAGCGTGAATAAAAACGTTAAGTACGTTTTCGTTGTCTGCAAGGACGTAATCCGAGCATCTGCCGACTATTACGCAGGGTTCTTTGTCGGCGAGCTGTTTTATTATTTTGGACTGCTCGACGTAGAGCTGTACGGAAATAGGTTGTTCGTACATATAAAATGCGCCCGTTCCCCAAAAGAACTGCGGTTTACGCTCTTCGTTTTCGGCGATAAAGTTGGCGGCGAGTCCGCTGTTTTTGGCGGTTTCTAAAAGAAGTTCTTTGTCGTAACATTTTACGTTCAACGCTTTCGCAAGTTCTTCTCCGACGTGTCTTCCGCCGCTTCCGTTTTCTCTACCTATGGTAATTACGGTTTTTTTCATCGTTACGCTTCTCCTTTAATATTTTCTTTCTCTATTTATATGATAATACGTTGCGAAAAATTTTTCAATATACAATCGGATAGTTCCATGCGTTTTGCTTTACTCCGTGTCTTGCGTCTGTTCCGCCTGCTCCGGTTCCTTTTCTGCGAGAGCAGTTTGTTTAAGCAGGTATTCGCTTTTGCCTTCGGCGATTTCCTTTATAAGGCGGTTGTGGACTTCTTCGGTAAGGAAGTATTTCTTTTTGTAAATAAATATCGCCGCCGTCACGAACACCATCGGGATTATGCACATACAAACGAGAAGAGCTTGCTTTTTGGAGTCGGGGATTGTGGCGAGTATGCCGTTAATTCTTTCCATTTTTTCTTCCGAAGTAATAAGTCCCCTCGGTACGTCGTTTTCCGCTTCGCTTATGCCGTTGGTATAGTTGGTTACGCCCACTATAATATAGACGAGCATGACCAAAAACTGCATAAGCGCCGAACCCATTTTTGCGGTGAAGGGACGGAGCGAGAAGATAAGTCCTTCGTCGCGTTTGCCGGTCTTCCACTCGTTGTACTCTACGGTGTTGGCTAAACTTATTACCATTATCATATAGAATCCGCCGCCGTATCCAACGATAAAGTTGGTAAGACACAGTATCAAAAATTTAAGGTCCATATCCGCTACGACGAGACCGAAAATGTCCATATGAAAGGACTTTATTCCCGACGGAATACACAGTCCGCAGACGAGCATCGCAGCGTATCCGACGAGTATCGCAATTGCGCAGGAATAGAGAAGTTTGTCTCGTCCGAACTTTTTGGAAAGCCACGGATAAATAACGGTAAACACTACTCCCAAAACGCCGCCCAGTGCCCCGAAAATCATAGTAAGGGTACCGTTATAGCCGAATTCGAAATAAATGTAGCTCATACTAAGCCCCCCGCCGACTACTCCCGTACCCGTCTGATAAATAAGGGCGATAAGAGCGCACCACATAAGCTGATCGTTTTTGAAAATCACTTTGAACATGTCTTTAAGTCCCATAGTCTTTTTCTTTTCGGTAAGAACTAAGGGTTTTTCCTTAACTCCGAAAACGGTAAAAAGCTGAAAGCCGAACATAAGGATAGCCGACGCTATCGCTATGAGCATAAAGGCTCTCGGAGCGCTGCCGCCGATGGGATTGGCGCCGATTGCAAGCACGGGGATAATAAAGCCCGCTATGGCTCCTCCTATGTTTGCTGCTATCTGAGCGAAGGAAGTAAGTTTGTTGCGGTCGTGTTCGTTGGACGAAAGAGACGGGAGCATGCCCCAGTAGGAGATGTCGTTCATCGTAAAGGTTATGCTGAAAAGGAAATACATTGCCGCAAGGAAGCCTATAAAAGCCCAGCCGTCCAACGGCACGCTGAATACAGCCACCACAACTATGCCGGTCAATACCGCCCCGATAAACATCCACGGCTTAAACCGTCCGAAACGAGAACGGGTGTTTTCCACAATTCCGCCCATAATCGGATCGTTAAAGGCGTCGAATATTCTTGCCGCGATTATGATAAAACTGACCGCCGTGAATTGCGCCGTCGTAAGAGTTTTTGTAAAAAGTATGAAAGTAATGAGATTGCCGTTAAATAAGTTGTAAAGAAAATCTCTTCCGATAGTCCCCAAAGGATACATCCAAAAGTTCCGTTTCGGCAGTCTGTCGTTGTTTTCCGCCGACGTGTTTTCGACGTCGGTTACGTTATGTGCGTTTTCCATTATCCCTCCGTGAAAAAAGTATAAAAATATGATAACATCTCTCCGCGGCTAAATCAATACCGATTTTTCAAAAATCGAACGATAGGCTGTAGGTTTACAATACATTTAATACACCGTTGGATTTAAGATAGGAAAACGATAGAAAAGGCAGCAACCATTAGAAGGCTTGCCGCGTCCTCCCCCGCGGGGGAGGAAAAACGGCAAAAAAATATAGGTGAAATACCGTCTCTGTTGTATGATTATATTGCAACAAAAAAAACAAGGAGGTATTCACCTATATGGCAATTTTAACACAAGACAAACTTTTTAAGCAAGCAGTTATGCAATATGCTCAAAAATCGGGAGTAACAAAAGCTGCTTGCCGATACAAGGTAACAAGGCAATGGATATACTATTGGCTTAGGAAATATGACGGAACGTTGGAGTCATTACATGAGAAATCGAGAAAACCGCATAGTCACCCGAATCAACATACGGAAGAAGAATTGACTTTGATAACGAATATGCGGCGAAGGAACGGGGATACGGGGCTGGTTGATTTTTGGGTAAAGTTAAGGCAAAGAGGATATACGCGAACGTTATCGGCATTGTTCAGAGTAATGAGGAAAATGGGATATTATGAAAAAAAGACAGAAAAGAAACCAAAATACATATCGAAACCGTATGAGCAAATGAAATACCCCGGACAACGGGTGCAGGTAGACGTCAAATATGTTCCCGTTATGTGTACGCCTGCGTATGGTAAGAAGACAGCGTTTTATCAATTTACGGCGATAGACGAATACAGCAGACAAAGATATTTAGAAGGGTTTTCCGACAACAGCAGCTACTCTGCGGCAGTATTTATGAGCCATGCAATGCAATTCTTTAAGTTCCGGATAGAATGTGTGCAGACGGACAACGGCGGAGAGTTTACGAAGCACTACCAAAGCGAAAAACCGAAGCTAACGCTATTTCAGGAAGTGTTGGCAGCGAACGGAATACGGCACAAACTCATCAGAGTATTTACCCCGAGACATAACGGAAAGGTGGAAAGGAGCCACAGAAAAGACCAGGAACGGTTTTACAACAAACATAGCTTTTACAGCCTGGAGGACTACAACAAACAATTAAGAAAATACAACAACGAGTACAACGACTTTTCTATGAGACCGCTCAATTGGTTGTCCCCAAATCAATACCTGAAAAAATTTTATGCTCAAAGTGTAACAAATGTTTGACAACCCTACAGATTTTTCAAAAATCGAACGATAGGCTTTATTAAGTTAGGGTAATGTGATTATCTTTTTATAAGTTCGTCCACAGAAATGTCGAAAATATCCGCAAGCGCAATCAACGTAAAAATATCGGGTACGCAAGAAACGCATGTTTAATGAAGGCGGTTTTTTTATAAAAACGGCGTAAAACCGCGATTTTAACGCTCACGAATTTATTAAAGTTGACACAGATAAAGATACGTGGTATACTAAATTATACTAACAAAAAGGGGTGTATATCGATATGGCAGACTGGCTTAAATATTTACTCATAGCGTTGGGCGCGGCGATAGTTTTGGCAATTGTTTTCCATTTTGTCAATAAAGCGTTCAGAAATAAATACGGTTTCGGGTTGTACGGAGGAGCTTTGCTTATGCTTCTTGCAGCAGCCGGGATAGGCGTGGGAGCGTACCTCGCTACGTCCGGGAATAATACGCTTTGGGGCGTCGTTCTTATTGCGGTAGGAATTATTCCGCTTATTATTACCCTTGTATGGGACTTCAAAAAATGCGGCGGAGCGGGAATATGGGCGTTTTTGTTGCAGATAGTGTTCTGCGTGCCGGCGTTGTTCGTGATTTTCGACATTATTTTCAATAAGGGCAATTCGACAATAAACAACCCTTCCGTTTACAATTCCTATTACAAGACGAGAAAGAAGGACAGGGAAGGACGCTATTAAAGCGACGGCTTTTAATATACGTCACGATTAGAAAAAGGGGACGGCAGGAGCCGTTCTTTTTTTGTTGTTGACATAAAGTAAGTTTAATTATATAATAATTATAGCAAATAATAATCGTGTATTGTGCGGAGAATATATGGAAGGAAATAAAGCTTGCAAAAAAGTCAGTAAAAAAACCGTCGTGGCGGTGCTTATAGCTACGGTGTGCCTTGCGATAATCGGTTTGAGCGCGGGGATAGCGGGACATACGACCTATCTTAAAGATTGCGAAGCGCAGATTTTGAATTACGATACCGATTTTAAGGCGACCACTCCGCAGACTCTCACTTATTTTTATAAAGACGGTACCAAGGAAGTGGATTTGCAAAAAGTCGCCGTCGTAAGCGACGGAGCGACTTTGTCCGTCGAAAAAATCCAGGACGAAAATATGAAGGTGACCAAAGCGGAAAGCACGGTAGTAGACCTTACCGTCCATTCTCAAAGACTTGCGGTGTGCAGAGTCGTCAGTAAAAACGGCATAGGCAAGACCGATTACAGAATTACTTTGGCGCCTGCTTCCGCCGAAAGCAACGTAATTGATTTTAACGTATCCGACGCTACTATCGACCTTGACAATATTGCCCTTAATTACAGCGGAGAATACGACGTGGTTTTGCCGACTCCCACCAAGACTTATACGTCGCCCGCTACCGGCAACACCTACAACTATTCCTTTTTGGGCTGGTATACGACTCCCGATTACGACGAGAGCAGCAAAATAAGCGTTATCGAAAAAGGTTCGGCGGGCGAAATTTCCGTTTACGCCAAGTTTGCCGACAGAGCGGAAGCCGCCGAAAAGAAAGACGGCTATACTTACGTCACGTTCGGCAATTATCCGCAGACGCAGGTGACCGATTATGACCTTTATACCGATATAAAGAAAGAAGACGTGTTCAAAAACGCAAGTAACAACTCCTATTTTACTTACAACGGCACGACTTATTATAAGTTCTTACCGAATAACGTGCCTAACCTCAGCGCAAACGGTTACAGTTCGAGCAGTACCTATATTTTCAAGGTAGAGCCGATAGAGTGGAGAGTCCTTACAAAAAAAGACGCCACACCGTCGGGACAAGTAATTCTTTTGGCGACCAATATTCTCAATTGCTCGGCGTATTCGACCAACGACGAAACTCTCATGAAAACGCTGTACGACAACGTGATGAACAATAAGGTCGTGAAAGCACTATTAGGAGACGTCTCGATCGACTCGTTTATCAAGTCGATGTTTGACGGCGATTCCGCTTACGGAATCGAATCCAGCAGCGGCGCTTGGGGAACTATTCTGAAGGCAATAAAATTGCAAGTGGAGTCGAACAAACTCCGCACGACAATGGACGGAATGGTCGATACGATGTTTACGAGCGACGAAAAAGGCAAAATTACCGCAAGGACGTTCACTCGTTATACAATGACGGGCGGAAGCGAAAATTATTCCTGCACGATATGGCCGCTTAATTACAGCGAAGCCATTAACGAAAACTATGGTTTTAACAAAGACTACCGCGAAAACGACCCTTTAAGAAAGGCTTTGGTCACCGATTTTGCCGCCGCCAACGGCGTTTATAGGGCGACTAATCTTGCTCACAAAGGACAGGGCAGTTGGTGGTTGCGCGGAGCGGGCGGCACGCAAGGGACTGACTACGGCAACGCTACCGACGGATACGGATATAAGGATAAGAGAGTAGCTTACGTAAAGTATACGGGATACGTACATGCGTACGGCTCGTTGAATAATAATATACGAAGCGGAATAAGACCCGCGCTTTACGTCGATTACAGCAGTGTGGCGTAACCGATTTTTCAAAATAAAGTTTACAAGGAGTAATAATAATAATGGGTAAATTTAACGGCGGCTTCGGCGGCGGTAACAATATGCAGCAACTAATGCGCCAGGCACAGAAAATGCAACACGATATACAGGTAGCGCAGGAAGAACTTGCCGATACCGAAGTAGTGGCTACCGCAGGCGGCGGAATGGTGGAAGTCGTAATGACTTGCGACAGGAAATTGAGTTCTATAAAAATCGACCCTGCGGCGGTTGATCCCGACGACGTGGAAATGCTCGAAGATATGATAGTGGCGGGAATAAACGAAGCCATGAAATTAGTCGACGAAGAGAACGAAAGAGTTATGGGTCCGCTCACCGGCGGAATGGGGGGACTGTTTTAGACAATGGAAAGCGAAAGCATGGCTTGTCTCATAGCCAAGTTCCGCACCCTTCCCGGAGTGGGATTAAAGACGGCTACGAGATACGCTTACAGCGTGATAGAAAAGGATATTACTTACGCTGAAGAATTTGCCGAAGCGATAGTGGACGCAAAAAAGAAGATACATTTTTGCAAAGAATGCGGCAATTATACCGACGCGGATATATGCGATATATGCGCTACCCGCGATAAGTCGGTAATATGCGTGGTCGCCGAGCCGAAAGACATTGCTCCGTTTGAAAAAATTGGCGATTTTAACGGCGTTTATCACGTTTTGCACGGCGTAATTGATTTCCAAAAGGGTGTCGGCGTAGACGATATAAGGATAAAAGAACTTTTAGCCCGTCTTACGGGAGTCAAGGAAGTAATCGTCGCCACCAATCCCGACATAGGAGGAGAACTTACCGCTACGTATTTAGCTAACCTTATAAAACCGCTCGGAATAACGGTAAGCCGTCTTGCGTACGGAATAAGCGTCGGCAGCGAAATAGAATACGCCGACGAACTTACCTTGCAGAGAGCGTTAAAAGACAGAAAGAATTTATAAAAAGTCATTATTTCCGCTCAATAACGAGAAGTTTCAAAAATCTCTCGTTCGGCTTCTCTGCGGACGAGGAGCGGGATTATAGGTTAAGAACGAGTATAGCCGCATTTAACCCCAATATATAGAGATACCACACCGAAAGAAGCAGGCAGAACAGCCAATTTATTTTAGTTTTTTTAGCGTTTATCACGGTGACTAACACGCTGTCGGCAAGAAGAAGAACCGACAGGCAGAACGCACCGATTATCGAATGGAGGCGGAAGAAGGTAAGACACCAGACGGGGTTGCCGACGGCGAGAAGAATTATGCTCCACAAATATTTTCGCAATTTTTCGTTAATTAAAAATTCTGCCGTTGCCACGGCGAACAGGACGTAAACCATAAGCCACAGAAGCGAATGGATTTTTGCGTTCGTCACGGGTGATATAAGGTTAGCGAACCACTCAGAGCGGGGTGTCATAAAAAGGGCGTTTATCACACCTATCAGGAGTACAAGACCGAGACTCAGCGAAAAAGATACAAAACGTTTGTAAGTAATCATTTTATAATTTATTAAAAAAGGAGTCGATCTATGAGAGAATACGAAATTAAAGTCAAAGTCGGCGTCGAAAACGTTCCTATAACGGTAAAGACCGATTGCGTGAAGAATTTAAGTATGCGGTTTGACGGCGTTTCGTTCATAATAACCGCCCCCGAAAGCAATACGGAAGAAGAGGCTCGGAAGTTTGCCGAAAAGCACGTAAGGTGGATAAAAAACAGATATAAACCGTCGGGAGAACGGTGCGTCGATATAAAAAATACCGTTACTTATTTAGGAAAAGATTACCGTCTTATTATATCGGACGGTAGTCCGAGAGTTATTATATCCGACGACGTGATTATAGTTTTCGCCCCCGACGGGGACAGGGAAAAGGCGAAAGCGATTTTCATAAAGTTCTGGGAAGAAAAGGCGTTGAAGTATTTTACGGCGAAGACCGAACATTTTTACAACCTTTACGGCAGGTTCCTGCGCGTGCCGTGCATGCCGAAAATAGAAATAGTCCGAGTACAAGGGTATTGGGGACAGTGTGTTTCGACTAAACGCCTTATAAAATACAATATGTACGCATTGCAGTTCGACGAGAAGTATTGCGATTATTTGGTCTGTCACGAACTTACTCATTTTCGCCACCGCGATCACAGCGTAAATTTTCACGCGACCTTAAATAAGGTTTTTCCCGGAGAGAAAGAAATCGCAAAGATGAAAAAAGAACGGCAGACTAAAATGTGGTTCGATTGGTAATAAAACGCACGATAAAAAGCATAAAAAAGAACGTTCGGAAAAAGAACGTTCTTTTTTTCTGGAGCTGGTAATCAGATTCGAACTGATGACCTGTTCATTACGAGTGAACCGCTCTACCGACTGAGCCATACCAGCAACGCCTATAATAGTTTAACCGCAAATCGGCGGTTTGTCAACGGAAAAAACGGCTTCGGCAAAAATAATATGTAAATTATGGCACAATATAAAAAACTATGTTATACTATACGATATATAATTAGGAGAGATTATGTGCGGAATAATAGGTTACGTCGGCGACAGACAAGCTACCGACGTCATAATAAACGGATTAAAATATCTCGAATACAGGGGATACGACAGTAGCGGCGTAGCCGTGGTTTGCCCCGACGGAGCGATAAAACTCGCCAAAAAGAAAGGGCGTATAGTAAATCTGGAAAATTATCTTAAAGAGAACCCCATCGACGGACAGCTCGGTATAGGTCATACGAGATGGGCTACCCACGGAGAGCCGTGCGACGAGAATGCGCATCCCTTTATCAGTAACAACGGCCGTTACGCCGTGGTACATAACGGTATAATAGAAAACTATCTCGAAATAAAAGAAGAACTCATGCGTAAAGGCGTGACTTTTTCCAGTCAGACCGACAGCGAAGTAGTGGCGCACCTTATCGAACATTACGATATGGGCGACCCGAAAAAAGCGATTTTGCAAGCCGTGTCGGAACTTAAAGGGGCGTTTTCTTTGGGAATAATCTGCGTCGATACTCCCGATACTCTGTACGCCGCCAAGGTGGACAATCCGCTTATCGTCGGCACCAACGGAAAAGAAGGTTTTATCTGTTCCGATATAAATTGTTTTCAAAAAAAGCTCGACGAATGTATCGTTCTCGACAACGGGCAGCTTGCGATATTGACTACCGGTTCTATAAAACTCTACGACTTCTACGGACATCCGATAAAGAAAACATTCACAAAAGTAGACAAGACCGAAAACGGCGAAATGTCCTCTTACGAGTGTTATATGGATAAGGAAATAAAAGAAATTCCCGCCGCTTTGTCGAGAGCTATCGAAAATTATCGTAAAGGGGCGTTCGGAAAAATCGACGAGGATTACCTTAAATCGGTGAAGAGAATTAACGTGGTAGCCTGCGGCACCGCTTTGCATGCGGGATTGTACGGAGAAAAACTTTTAAGAAAGTTCGTTCCGAGCGTGGACGTTTATTCCGAAATGGCGAGCGAGTTTCGTTACGGCGACGTAAAAGTGGACGAAAACACCCTTACCGTAACCATATCGCAGAGCGGAGAAACGGCGGACACCCTTACCTGTCAGCGTATGGTAAAGGAACGGGGCGGCAAAACTCTCACCATCTGCAACGTGGCTTCGTCGAGTATGGTTCATTACGCCGACTACGCTTTACTAATCCACGCCGGACCGGAAATAGCCGTGGCAAGCACCAAGGCGTACAACTGTCAGGATCTTATTTTTGCTATGTTTGTCCTCGATTTAGCAAAAATTAAGGGCGAAATATCGGAAGAAGAGTATAACAGACTGCAAAAGGAAATAGATTTACTGCCCGAAAAAGCGGCGAAAACGTTAGAAACGAGCGATTTTATCGCGGACTTTGCAAGAAGAAACTTCACGAGAAAGAGTGTATTCTATTTAGGCAGGGGACTCGACTATTGCGTAGCCATGGAAGGCAGTCTTAAACTTAAAGAAATAAGCTACATCCATTGCGAAGCGTACGCCGCCGGAGAACTTAAACACGGCACTCTCGCCCTTATAGAAAAAGGGGTTTTGGCGATAGCTTTAATTACGCAGGAAAAACTTATCGACAAGACTTTAAGCGGAATTATAGAAGTAAAAACCAGAGGCGCAAACGTAGCGGTAATCACGCCTTTTGTCGACAACAAGGCTATAGCCGACGTCGGCGATTGCATTATAGGGATACCGCAGACGGACGAAGCTCTTTATCCTGTATTAAGCGTAATTCCCACCCAGCTTTTAGCTTACTACATAGCGAGAGCGAAAGGTTGCGACATCGACAAACCGAGAAATCTCGCTAAAAGCGTAACCGTAGAATAACCAAACCATAGATGAAAAAGTTTTCGGAATTTATCGTAAAAAATCGCTTAGTCGTTACGATAGTAGCCGCAGTCGTTTTGATTGCGAGCGTGGTCAGCTCGTACTTCGTAATAGCGGGCGGCAAGATAAATTCCGATTTATTGGTATATTTACCTAAAAACACTCCCACTTACGACGGAATAAAATTCCTTAAAGAAACTTTCGACATAGAAGGCGACGCTTTCGTAGTAGTGGAAGGGAAGGAAGACGACTCCGAACTTGCCGCCAGCGTAGCGAAAATGCAACGCGAAATCGACGGAATAACGCAGTTCGTGTGGTACGGTGACGTAGAAAGCATCGAAAAATACGCTAAATTATTAAATCAAAGCGACAAAATCGACGTCGAAGAACTTAAATCGTATTTGAGAAGACCTATATTAGACGAGAACGGAGAAACGATAGGGTATAACTACGTTCTGCTGATACTCTTTGCTTATTCCCCGTCCACGCAAGAAGCCTTCGCAGTCCACGACGCAATAAGGCAAGAACTCGGCGAAAATCTCGGAAGGTCGGTGGCAATTTCGGGTATGACCGCTCTTGCGCAGACGGTGATGACCGAAACTCTTAAAGAAGTTCCTTACTATATAATTTTCAGTTTTCTTGCGGCGTTGATAATACTTTTGCTATCGACAAAAAGTTTTTTGGAACCGCTCGTTTTGCTTTTTACGATGGGAGTGGCGATAGTAGTAAACATAGGCAGCAATATTATATTGAAAGACGTCAGCATATTGAGTTTTGCCGCAAGCAGCGTGTTGCAACTCGGCATAACGATGGACTACGCCGTCTTTATGTTGCATACGTATCGTGAAGAACGGGACAAAAACGACCCTTTGTCAGCCGCCGAAAAAGCTATCCCGAGAGGAACGATAAACGTTCTTGCAAGCGGGCTTACCACGATAGGCGGTTTCGCAGCCCTTTACTTTATGCGTTTTACCATAGGGGCGGATTTAGCCAACGTGGTCATAAAAGGCGTGGTTATGAGTATCCTTACCGTGATTTTCGTCCAGCCCTGCCTTATGATATTTATGGATAAGCCTATAATGAAGACTTCGCACAAAACCCTGCACATAAACGTTGAGCCCGCGACGAAAAAAGTTCTTAAAGCAAGGTATGCGATAGCTATTGTGTCGATAGCGTTGGTTATTCCGGCGTTTTTCGGACAGAGTTACGTCGATTTCAGCTATCTTAAAATTTACAAACCGCCGGCAGAACGCACTTCGCAGGAGTTGCTCGCAGAGTCGTTACAAAACCAGATGATAATAGCCGTGCCGTACGACGTGAAGACCGGAAGTCATAAAGAGTTTATCGCAGAACTTGAAAAGGACGAAAAGATAGATTCTGCTATCGGAGCTTTTACCGCGATAAATATTCCCGAAGACGAGTTCAAAGAACTTATAAGTAACGACGCCGTGGCGGAAATTCCTACGGTAAAAATGCTTTTCCGCAAGGCGGAAGAAAACGGAGAAGAAAGAATTTACACGCTGTATCTTGTGGAGATTGCGGGGGATACCGAAGACGAAGCGGCGTTTAAGACGGCAAAGTATCTTACCGATACTCTTGACAAGTACTTCGACGTAAGTTATCCTTTCGGTATACTGACGGGTGTGGTAGATATGGCGGACGTTACTCCCGGCGACTTTTTGAGAGTGTCGTTGATAAGCGTGGGCATAATACTCGTCATTATGTGCCTTTTACTTAAATCGGTTCGCAAATCCGTCCTTATGGTAGTGCTTATAGAACTCGCCGTCTGGATGAACATAAGCCTTAACACAATATTCGGCGCGAAGATAAACTTTATGATTTATATCATAATAAGCAGCGTGCAGTTGGGCTGTACCGTGGACTACGCGATACTTATGAGTACGCGATTCGAGGAAGCCAAACAGGAGTATAAGGACGCCAAAACTGCGGCAATAAAGGCGGTAAGCAGTGCCTTTCCGGCGATAAGCGTGAGCGCAGCTATAATAATATCGGTATGCATGGTCGTCTACTTCATAAGCAATAATCTGCTCGTCAAGGAGATGACCGGACTTATGGCAAGGGGAGCGGCGATAAGTTACGTACTCGTTATGTTGGTACTGCCGTGTCTGCTTGTGTTTTTTAAGAGAATAAAGCCCGTCGATTTCAAGTTCGGCGGGAGAAAGAATAAAGCGGAAGTCGCCGAAAGCAACGGAGACGCTACGAATAACGACGGAGGAGTCGAGTGAAAAAAGTAACCGAATTTTTATTGAAGTACAGAAATATAGTTCTGCTTGTCATAGGAGTGATTCTGGCTATAGCGATAGTCGGCACGGTTTTTCTGGTTAAAGACGACGATAAAATAAATTCCGATATGATAAGTTATTTGTCCGACGATTTCGACACGCAGAAAGGTTTGACTTTTCTTAAAGAGAATTTCGGCATAAGGGGCGACGCAATGATAGTCGTGCGTGGTTCGGAAAACGACGAAGAGTTGAAAAAGTCTGTGGAAAAAATAAGACGGACCGACGGCGTGAAAAAACTTATCTGGGCGGAAGACGCCGAGGCTCTCGACGAAATAAAAAATTCTTTGGCGGAGCTCGATATAAACTTTTCAGATATAGACGAACAAGAACTGATATCTCTTATTCAAAGTAACGAACTTTTGTCGGGATACGCCGAGTATATAAAATTACTCGGAATTACCGATATGAAGATAGACGCTACGTCCTTACGAGATTATCTTAAACGGAAAGTCGAAAACGAAGACGCTTACGACTACGTCCTTATGATAATGCTGGAAGAAGCCCCTTCTACAAATGCGTCATACGCCGTTATGGACAGTATAAAGGCGGAACTTAGCGGCAGAGAATTCGCCGCGTCGGGTTCTACGGAAACTTCTCAGGCTCTTATGACCGACACCCTTAACGATCTTCCTAATTTTCTTATCTACGCCGTTATAGCGGCGGTGGTTATTTTGCTTTTATCCACGCCGAGTTTTATCGACCCCGTAATAGTAATGCTCACGTTGGGCGTAAGCATAGTGATAAGTATGGGCTGTAACTATCTCTATCCGTCCATAAGCATAATAAGTTTCGCTACGAGTGCGGTTTTGCAGCTTGCCATTACGATGGACTATTCGGTATTTTATATGCACACGTATAAACAGAACCGAAAACTTATGCCCGCATACGACGCCACCGCTAAATCTTTACCCGAAGCGGCGGGAAGCGTAATAGCGAGCGGTCTTACCACGGTGGGCGGTTTCGCAGCCCTTTATTTTATGCGTTTCAAATTAGGGGCGGATATTGCGGGCGTTCTTATAAAAGGCGTAGTTTTAAGTATAGTGACGATACTTATTCTGCAACCTATCATGACCCTTCTTTTGGACAAAGCCGCCGAAAAGACCACCCACAACTTTATCGGAAAAGCGGAAAACTTAATAAAGAAGAAAAAACCCGCGTTCAAGGGAATAAAACAAGGCGACGTGGCTCGTCCCGTAGCCAAGTTTTCGGTGTGGGCAAGAATAGCTATCGTAGTAATTGCCATAGCCCTTACCGTACCGAGTTTTATCGGTCAGTCCAAACTTCAATACAGCTACCTTAAAATGTATGAAGAGAACTATGACACTCCCGAAAAAGTCCTTGCGGCGGAACTCGGTAATCAGACCATTATGGCTGTTCCGCTCGATACCGTCAACGGCACTCACAAGGAGTTTATAGAAAAGTTAAAACAAGACCCGAACGGCAAAATATCGGGAGTTACGGGAGCGTTCACTACTATCGATATAGACAATGAAACTTTGGTAGCCATGCTGGAAATTCTTACCGATACGGAAAAAACCGAACAAATGGAGCGTACCTTTACCGGCTTCCCGCAGATGATACAGGACGAAACGGTAAGACAGGTGCTCGAAGAGCAGGGAGTGGACGTGGCGAAGATAGAAGATTTGCTTAAAGATATCGATTTTGAAAATCTCGACGTAACCAAACTTACCGAAGATCTCGACTTGTCCGCAATAAATACTTATTTTGCGAAAGTGGACGGCAAGTGGTACACTTTATATACTCTCAATATAAGCGGAAGTACCGAAGACGAAGCTGCTATGAGTACCTACCGTTATATTAAGGAAGTCCGCACCGAATTTTTCGGCAACGACGGGTATTCCATAGGTATGCTTACCGGTAGCTACGACTTAGCGACGACTACGCCTACAGACTTTATGCGAGTCACGATAGCGAGCGTGGTAATAATCTTCCTTATAATAGCCGTGTTGTTAAAAAATCCGCTTAAAAGTATCCTTATCGTGGCGATAATAGAGTTGGGGATATGGCTCAACTTATCGCTCACCTATCTTTTGGGCGAAAACATAAACTTTATGGTCTATATAATAATAAGCAGTGTGGAATTAGGTTGCACGGTGGACTACGCCATACTTATGGCAAACACCTTCGAACGCAACCGGGAAGTCTGTAAAACAGGCAAAGAGTGCGCGATAAAATCGGCTACCGAAGCTATTCCCGCCATATTCGTAAGCGCGCTTATCATTTCGGCAATTTGCGTGGTAGTAACGCTCGTCAGCAATAACCTTATCATAAAACAGCTTACCGGTATGCTCGCTCGCGGAGCGGCGATAAGTTTCGTTCTGGTGGCGGTAGTGTTGCCTGCGGTACTCAGCTTTTTCAAAACCGAACGCAAAAAAGTGGACTACGAAGCAAAACTGAAAGAGTTGGAAGCAAAAAGCGAAAACAAAGAATAAAATTATTGCCAAAATTCTTGCGGATATGGTACAATTATTGCGGTAAAAAATATACCGTTACAAAAAAATATTTTCAATGGAGGATATATCGGTGCAATACACTCACGAAGTAGAAAAGATGGTTTGCGTCAAGAAAGGACCCGACCACGGACCGGCTCCCATTCCCGAAGAAGGAAAATGGGTGCAATCGAAAGAAATTAAAGACATCAGCGGTTTTACGCACGGCATAGGTTGGTGCGCTCCGCAACAGGGAGCTTGTAAGTTGTCCCTTAACGTAAAAGACGGAATCATTCAGGAGGCTTTGGTAGAAACTATCGGTTGCTCCGGGATGACTCACTCTGCGGCTATGGCGGCGGAAATTCTCCCCGGCAAAACCGTTCTCGAAGCTCTTAATACCGACCTTGTTTGCGACGCTATAAACACCGCTATGAGAGAACTCTTCTTGCAAATAGTCTACGGAAGAACTCAGTCCGCGTTCAGCGAAAACGGACTTTCCGTCGGCGCAGGACTCGAAGACCTCGGTAAAGGACTCCGCAGTCAGGTAGGTACTATGTACTCCACTTTGGCTAAGGGCGTTCGTTATCTCGAAATGGCGGAAGGATACGTCACTCGTCTCGCTCTCGACAAAGAAGGCGAAGTAATAGGATACGAATTTATAAGAGTAGGTCAAATGCTCGAAATGATTACCCAAAAGGGCGTCGCTCCCGCAGACGCGCTCGCTAAATGTACAGGTAGTTACGGCAGATTTAAGGAAGCCGCAAGCTACATCAATCCCCGCGTGGAATAGGAGGCAGACATGGTTACTTTTGAAGGATATGACAGAAGAAAAGAAAAACTCGAAGCCGCTCTTAAAGAATACGGCATCAAGAGTATGGAAGAAGCGAAAGAAATTTGCACTTCCAAAGGTATAGACGTAGACGGCATCGTAAGAGGAATTCAGCCCATCTGTTTCGAAAACGCTATCTGGGCTTATACATTAGGATGCGCTATCGCTATAAAGAAAGGTTGCCACAAAGCCGCCGACGCCGCCGAAGCCATCGGCCTCGGACTTCAGGCGTTCTGCGTACCCGGTTCGGTTGCGGAAATTCGTAAAGTGGGCTTAGGTCACGGCAATCTTGCCGCAAAACTTCTTCGCGAAGACACCAAATGTTTCGCTTTCGTAGCTGGTCACGAATCTTTCGCCGCGGCAGAAGGCGCAATCGGCATCGCAAGAACCGCTAATAAGGTAAGAAAAGAACCGCTCCGCGTTATCCTTAACGGTCTCGGAAAGGACGCTGCGTTCATTATTTCCCGTATCAACGGCTTTACTTACGTTCAGACCGAATACGACCAGTTTACCGATACTCTTCACGTTGTGAAAGAGACCGCTTACAGCGACGGCGAACGCGCTAAGGTAAAATGCTACGGCGCAAACGACGTCAACGAAGGCGTGGCTATTATGATTAAAGAAGGCGTAGACGTCGGCATCACCGGCAACTCCACCAACCCCACTCGTTTCCAACACCCCGTATCCGGTACCTATAAGAAATGGGCTTTGGAACACGGCAAGTATTACTTCTCCGTAGCGAGCGGCGGCGGCACGGGCAGAACCCTTCACCCCGACAACATGGCAGCCGGTCCCGCTTCTTACGGTATGACCGATACGATGGGACGTATGCACTCCGACGCTCAGTTTGCCGGTTCTTCTTCCGTCCCCGCTCACGTCGAAATGATGGGACTTATCGGTATGGGTAATAACCCGATGGTAGGAGCCACCGTTGCGGTAGCGGTCGCAGTAGAAGAAAACAACAAATAATTAAGAAATAACTTTCTTAGTAAAAAACAGGACGCCCGATAAAGGCGTCCTTATTTTTTATCCGAAACTATAAAAGTTTACGACAACAGGGCAATAAAAAAGGCTACGAAATAATCGCAACCTTAATTTATTTGTCTGTCGTAAAAATTACTTAACGGCTTTAATTCCTGCTTCGCTTCCGTAGTAAATAACTTTTCCGCTCTTCTTTATAGCGACTTCGTCTTTTTCTTTGTCGTTCTTCTTAGCGTAGGTTTCTACGGTGGAGTAAGCTGCTTCGGCGTTGTCCTTAGAATCGAAGTAGATGAGAGTTACGTGTTCGCCGTCTTTGTTCATAGCGGTGACTACGGTTTCTACGCCTTTAACCTGAGCCAATCTGAGAGCTACGGGAATAACGGTGGTATCTTTGGCTGCTGTGTAGCCTTCTTTTTCAAGATTGCTGATAGCTTTGTTGGGGTCGGAAGGAATACAAGCGACCATAGCGACGCAAAGCACGGATACTAACGCTACGAGAGCAACGATAGTCATAGTTTTTTTCATGGTATAATTTACCTCCAAATAATTTTAATACAATCATTATATTAAATCAAAAACTTTTTGTCAATATATGAACACTTGTAAAATAATTACTTTTTTACTTTGGGAATTCGCCTTTTTCTGAGATACGGGAAATAGAACGGGTTTATGTATTGACATATCATTGCGTTTTATAGTATAATAAGGCGGTTTATATCGAATAAGATATAACGTTATATCGGCAGAGATATATAAAGAAACGCTACAACATCAAAAGGAGGGGGCTAAAATGGCTCATTTAAGTGAAGCGGCGGTAGTAAGTATCAACGCGATTTGTGACAGATACGTAGACGAAAGAACGCCGCTTATGATGATTTTAAGCGACATCCAGAAGGAATACGGCTATATTCCGCTCGAAGTCCAAGAAATCGTATCCGAAAGGACGGGTATTTCCGTAGCCGAAATTTACGGCGTGGTCACGTTCTACTCGTTTTTCTCGTTGCAACCTAAAGGTAAGTACGTGATAGGTTGCTGCTTAGGTACCGCTTGCTACGTCAAAGGCGCGCAGCAGGTTATTGATAAGTTTTCCGAAATTCTCGGGATAGAACCCGGTCAGACCACCGAAGACGGTTTGTTTACGATAGACGCTTTGCGTTGCATCGGCGCGTGCGGTATCGCTCCCGCCGTTTCCATAAACGGTCACGTATATCCGAAAGTTTCCGTCAACTCCGTCGACAAAATCATCGAAGAGTACAGAGCTAAGGAGGCGTTATAATGATTAAGAATTTTGCGGAACTCGAAAAAAAGTGTAACGAATGCGCGTCCTGCCTCGATTCTAAGTTTACCGGAGCGGACGGCAAACGTCATATCGTTCTTTGCGGCGGTACGGGATGCTTGTCTTCCCACTCGGAAGAAATCAAAGCCGAATTCGAAAGGCTCGTAGCCGAAAAAGGGCTTGAAGACAAAGTCACCATAAATATGGTAGGTTGCTTCGGATTCTGTTCGCAGGGACCGTTCGTAAAGATTTATCCCGAAGATACCCTTTACAGAATGGTTAAAATCGAAGACGTAGCCGAAATAGTGGAAAGCGACCTTGAAAACGGCGTTATCGTCGATAGATTATTGTACGTCGACCCCGCCACTCATCAAAAAATAAGCAAACAGGACGATATAAACTTCTACAAAAAACAGGTCCGTATCGCTTTGCACGGTTGCGGCAGCATAAATCCCGAAAAGATAGAAGAAGGACTCGGCGCAGGGGCGTTCAAAGGTCTCGCCCGCGCATTGCAGATGGACAGAGCCGACGTCATTAAAGAAATTTTGGACAGCGGACTCCGCGGTCGCGGCGGCGGCGGTTTTCCCACCGGACGTAAGTGGCAGTTTGCTTACGCTCAGCCCGACGGCGAAAAGTACGTCGTCTGCAACGGCGACGAAGGAGACCCCGGCGCGTTTATGGACAGGTCGATTTTGGAAGGTAACCCCCTTGCGGTAATCGAAGGGATGATGATAGCGGGTTACGCTATCGGCGCGCAGAACGGTTACTTCTACGTAAGAGCGGAATATCCGATAGCCGTCCACAGACTTAAAATAGCCATTAAAGAAGCCGAAGCTCTCGGACTTCTCGGAGATAATATTTTAGGCACCGACTTCTCCTTCCGCGTACATATAAGACTCGGAGCGGGAGCATTCGTCTGTGGTGAAGAGACCGCTCTCCTTAACTCCATCGAAGGACAAAGGGGTATGCCCCGTCCACGTCCGCCCTTCCCGGCGGTCAAGGGATTGTGGAACAGTCCTACCATCGTCAACAACGTCGAAACGTTGGCTTGCGTACCTTATATAATGAGAGAAGGTTATCGGGCGTTCGCTAAATTCGGCACCGAAAAGTCCAAAGGCACGAAAGTTTTCGCGCTCGGCGGCAAAGTAAATAACGTAGGACTCGTGGAAGTGCCTATGGGTACTACTTTAAGAGAACTTATTTACGACATCGGCGGCGGTATCCCCGACGGAAAAGAATTCAAAGCCATTCAGACCGGCGGACCGAGCGGCGGTTGCCTTACCAAAGACGACCTTGACGCTCTTATCGACTTCGACAATCTCGTAGCCAAAGGCTCCATGATGGGCAGCGGCGGCGCGATAGTTATGGACGAAGACAACTGTATGGTCGACGTCGCTAAGTTCTATATGGAATTTATCTGCGACGAATCCTGCGGTAAGTGCAGTCCCTGCCGTATCGGCACTAAGAGAATGTTGGAAATTCTTAACAAGATAGTAGCCGGTAAGGCGACTATGGACGACCTAAAAAAACTCGACGATTTGGCAAAGAACATAAAAAGCGATTCTCTTTGCGCGCTCGGACAGACCGCTCCAAACCCGATTTTGTCCACGCTCTCGCATTTCAGAGAGGAATATCTCGCTCATATTGTAGACAAGAAGTGTCCCGCTCACGTCTGTAAGAAACTTATGAACTACGATATCGACAAAGAAAAATGTATCGGATGCGGACTCTGCGAAAGACAATGCCCCGTCAGCGCTATCGTTAAGACCGATTACGTATCGCCCGGACACAAGCTCCCCGCGAGAGAAATCGTCACCGACAAGTGTATCAAGTGCGGTATGTGTATGGCTTCTTGTAAGTTCAAAGCAATATCGAAGAAATAGGAGAGAGAGTTATGGCTAAAATAAATATTAAAATAGAAGGCGTACCCTACGAAGTGGAAAGCGGTTTGACTATACTCGAAGCCGCAAGACAGTGCGGTTACGAAATACCTACCCTTTGCGCGTTTAATCACGGCGAATGTTCGAGAGGTTCTTGCCGCGTTTGTTTAGTCGAGGCGACGGGAGCAAGAGGGCTTGTAGCCAGTTGCGTTTATCCCGTAGCCGACGGTATGGAAATCACCATTTCTTCTCCCAAAGCAAGCGAAGCGAGACGATCTTCGGTAGAACTTTTGTTAAGCAACCACAATCGCAACTGTCAGGAATGCGACAAAAACGGCAAGTGCGAACTCCTTAACGTCGCTATCCTTACCGGTGCGAGAGAAGGTATCTACGAAGGAGAAAAGACTCCCGCTACCGTGGATATGCTCACTCCGTCCATAAAAAGAGACACCAGCAAGTGCGTTCTTTGCGGAAGATGTATAGAACGCTGCAAAAACGCCCACGGACTTTCCGTTCTGGGCTTCGAAAAGAGAGGCTTTAAGACTATCGTAGCTCCCGCGGAGAACAGGAGTTTTGCAAATTCTCCCTGTATCCTTTGCGGACAGTGCGTAAGCGTATGCCCGACGGGCGCGTTGATGGAAGTATCCGAAATAGAAAAAGTAGACGCCGCGTTCAAGGATGGCAAATACGTAGTGGTTCAGACCGCTCCGGCTGTAAGAGCCGCTCTCGGCGAAGAGTTCGCTATGCCCATAGGCAGTCTCGTCACCGGCAAAATGGTCGCAGCTTTAAGAAGACTCGGTTTCAAAAAGGTATTCGACACCAACTTCGGCGCAGACCTTACCATTATGGAAGAAGGGACGGAACTTCTTACCAGAATTAAAGAAGGCGGCGTACTTCCGATGATTACTTCCTGTTCTCCCGGTTGGGTAAACTACGCCGAATACTATTACGGCGACTTGTTGGAACATCTTTCTTCCTGTAAGTCTCCCCACGAAATGTTCGGCGCTATATTGAAAAACTACTATGCGGAACAAAAAGGTATCGACCCGAAAGATATGTTCGTGGTATCCGTTATGCCTTGTACCGCCAAAAAGTACGAAAAAGACAGACCCGAACTGGAAAGCAACGGTCTCCGCGACGTAGACGCAGTGCTTACCACCCGAGAACTTGCAAAACTTATAAGAAGAGCGGGTATCCGTTTCGGAAAACTTCCCGATGAAGAATTCGACAACGATATCGTGGGCGAATACACCGGCGCGGGGGTTATTTTCGGCACGACGGGCGGCGTTATGGAAGCGGCTCTCCGTACGGCGGGAGCAATTCTCACCGGTAAAGAACTCGACAGGGTAGAACTTACCGAAGTAAGAGGACTCGAAGGAATAAAAGAAGCTACTTACAATCTCGGCGGAACCGAAGTCAAAGTAGCGGTAGCTCACGGAATGAAGAACGCCAAAGTCTTACTCGATCAGATAAGAAAAGGCGAAAGCCCCTATCACTTCATCGAAATTATGGGTTGTCCCGGCGGATGCGTGGCGGGCGGCGGACAGCCGTACGTAAAACCGTGCTTCCTTCCGAATGAAGACGTCGATATTCTCGACACTTACAGAGATAAACGCGCCGCGGCTCTTTATAAAGAGGATCAAAGCAGAGTTTACCGCGTTTCGCACAAGAACCCGCAGATAATAGAACTTTACAAAGACTTCTTGGGAGAACCCAATTCTCACAAGTCGCACGAACTTCTCCACACGACCTATAAGGCAAGAGAAAGATTCGGTAAACAGTAAATAATTTTAATTGCAACAGGAAAGCCGTCCGTTAGTTACGGGCGGCTTTTTCGCAGTCAATTTGGGGTAAATAACCGTATTGACGAAAACGATTTTATCTTGTATAATATTTATATAATAAATAGGCTGGCGCTTTGCGTCCGCACTTAAAATGAAAAAGGAGGTAATATGAAAGTATTCAAAAAACTTTCTGTACTCATACTTGCACTGATTATGATGCTTGGACTCGTGGCTTGTAAATCGTCCGGTAACGGCGGAGGTACCACGACGACGGACACGACGCTCACGCCCAGCAGCATAACCAAGCTTAAAGATATCACCAATTACGGTTTGAAGCAGGAACATTTCAAAGGTAATTCCGTCGGTGATTACGGCGACACTACGGCGGAAAAAGACAAACTTACCGTTCGTATCAACGAGAAGAAAGAGGAAGTGGCTAGCGGCAAAGACGTTTCTTCCATAGTCAAGATTTTCGCTGCTTCCGACGCAGAAGGCATTATTAAAGCTATGCAAACCGCAAATCTTCCCAAAGACAAGATGCAGGCGACCGTAGACTATATGGCGGGCGCGCAGTCCGTTACCGCCGAAGAGATAGTGGCTTTGGTAAACAGCGGAGTATTCAATAAGGCGAAGACGAAAGACTGGTCTTTCTTTGACGACTGGGATTACTACGATAAATTGCAGGAAAGAGCCGACGAAACGAATTCCGACGCCGACGCCGATAACGTAAAACGTCAATATCGCAATATGCTCGGTAAAGTGTTCGAGATAGGTTTGAGCGGCGACCAATTCGCTCGTCTTGCCGTGCAGGAACTCGTTTACGCCACTTCCGTAGTGGAAAAAATGGCGGAAGATTCGGGCAAAGTAAACGCTCGTCTTACCATTTCGGCTACGCTCGGCGATTTGGACGAATATTGCAAGCAGGAACTCGATTACGAAACGTTGGTTTATCTCCGCGCCTTTAACGAATATTACAATCTGGACGGCAGTAACAACGGCAACGAAAACTGCGTAGAGCTTTACGGCTATTATTACGAATACAATAGGACCGACTATTATTCGCAGACCGACGACGAGTTTGAAAAACAGTTGACTTACAGTCATCAAAGTACATATAGCGACGCAGAATGGCTCGATTACGTCAGATTGCAAAGAGAAAGCTATGTAAAAGCGTACCGCTACTCCGACAGTTTTTATCAGACTTTCTACGGAAAGCACTTTGCCTTCCAGGCTAAGGTCGAAAAACACGAAGAAATAGTCTATAGCATTTCTCCGTGGAACAATAAGAGCTATACGAGCGAAATGCAACTGGCTATCCAGGACGGCGGACTTGTCGGACAGCTCAACTTCACCGACTGGGTATGGTGTTATGCCGGTAACGAAACCACAATGAAGGAATACAACGCCGCCAACACCGCCAACGAAAACGGCAAGAAAGCTAACGCATCGGCAGAACAGAAATACGACGGTCAGTTCCAATACGATATGGCTCAATTAAAGTTTATCGAATACATTTTGAATAAGGACCACATGGGCGACCTCAATCTCGGACGTACTCTCCGCTTCCAGGTTTATTCTTACAGCGGCGAAATGATTAAGAGCGCGCAGGGATACAATAAAGACATCGCTCTCGTAAATGCGGACAAGATAAATCCCGACGAAGCGACCAAGATAATAAGCGGTCTTACCGAAAGCGAACAGAAAGAGTACGCTATGGGTAAGTTGAACGCAGTATTAGGACAAATGAACGCGGCATACTCTCACGCCAACGTATCGTCTGCCGCAAACAACGCTGCGAACCAACCGTGGAGAAGTATGTACACCGAAGTAAAAGCCGCCATAGATAAAGATTACAGCGGATACACCAAGGCGAAAGAAAAAGTAGAAGCTTTGGAAGATATGGTAATTAAAAAGAAATGGGACTGCGGCGGTACCGACGACGAGTGCGGCAAAGCGGCGAATAAGAACAGGGGACACGTCGGATGCGAAAAGAAATACGACGAAACCCATAACATTTCTAAATTCGTAAGCGCATACGAAGCTATACTCCGTCACATGGGCGGCAGTGCGACCGTTAAGTTCCAGAACGACGCTGTGGC
>CAZUJW010000028.1:0-24766 GCA_964620655.1 uncultured Christensenella sp. | reverse complement strand
TCCTCATAATGTTCCCCCTTATCCGAATTTAACGAAGCTAATCTTTCTCAACAAAAACATATTACTTGAATATGCTTTATTAAAATATGGATAAAAATATCCATTAGGGTGGGTGGGCGGGATATGCAAAACCCTATTTACAGATAAAAACGGAATAGAACTACTATTCTATCCCGTCTTAATCTTTTTCCATAACTCAAAACCAACGGTTTTGAACTTCACTCGGCGAAGCCGAACTTCACTTGCGTAGCAAACTTCACTGCCATAGGGCAACTTCACTGTCACTCTGTGACAACTTCACTCCGCCGACGGCGGAACTTCACTTTACCGTGTGGTAAATTCGTTTGCTTATGTATTATCACATTAAACTGATTACTTGTTCATCTTCGGGCAGCGGAGCTACTTGTTCTATGTTTATCGCTTCGAATATTATTTGTTCTTCGGGGATACCGGGGACTTCTATATAGTGTATTCTTGCGGTAAGGTGTATCCAACTTTTGTTTTTTACTTTGAAGTTGTTTTCGTAGGCGCAGAGATGTCCTAAAAACTGTATATCGGCGGCACAGCAGGTCATAGCCTGTCTTCCCGCTACGAAAGTATTGGGCGGAAAGCCTCGAGATATGGCTACCTGACAGACTGTATCGAGAATTTTTCCGTCGTAACGGTCTTTACTGTCGAAAGTATCTACGTAGAACGCGCCGAAGTCGGCAGGGTTCACCGCTATAATAGGTCCGCTTACGTCGTACGGCAGGTCGCTGACAAGGCGGAGTTCGTTATTGTCTTCGTCCAAAGCTATTACAACGGCGGAAGAATTGATTAGTTTTACGTTATTCTTCATTTGTGAAGTAGCGGGGGTGGCTTCGCAACGGTTTATTATTACGAGTTCGCTCGCCTTAATCATATCGACGAATTTCTGACGCATATTGTTAAGGTAAGAAGTGAAAGTCGTACCGTCTATTATGGCTATCGTCTGCTGAATATCGAAGTAATCGGGAATAAAGGTATCGTCTTCGTTCTCGCCTTTCCACATTTCGTTATACTCCACGAAAACGAATTGCGGTTTATACTTCCTTATTATCGAATAGATATTGTCGCCGTTCCAATCTTCTTTCTCTACCGTTTCGGCGGCGGCGTTGAATTTTTTTAACTCAACGTTATCGTATTCTTCTTCGCCGTCTTCTTGCGCCAAAATGAGAATTTTGCCCAAATCGCCGAAGTCGCCGTTTTTTATAGAGTCTATTATAAAGGTGGTCTTGCCCCCTTCGAGTATTCCCCTGATTATGACCGCAGGTATTCCCGTACCCATTTACTACCTCTTCAAAAACAATTTTTCGATAGCTTCTTTGTCTATTCCGCTACCGATTACGCACAGCTTGCCTATTACGTCCGCCGCGCCTTCTCTTATCTCGTATTCGCCCGCGACTAAATCGAAATGATACCAACCGTCGAAGTCTGCTCCCTTAACGATACCTTTCGCTCTCAAAATCATACCGTAAGAAGAACCGCAAAGGCCTTTGAGTATGCCGTCGAGTTCCGCTTTTGTGTAAGAAACGGGCGTTTCCGTTCCCCAACTTGCAAACACTTCGTCGGCGTGATGTCCGTGGTGATGGTGACATTCACATTCGGGGTCGTCGCACTCGTCTTCGTCGTGGTGATGGTGATGATGCTCGTGTTCGTGTTCGTCTTCGTCGTCATCGTCATCATCGTCATCGTGATGGTGGTGGCACTCACATTCGGGGTCGTCGCACTCGTCGCCGTCGTGGTGGTGATGGTGATGCTCGTGTTCGTGTTCGTGTTCGTCTTCGTCGTCATCGTCATCGTCGTCGTGGTGATGGTGACATTCGCACTCGGGGTCGTCGCACTCTTCACCGTCGTGGTGATGATTGTGGTGATGCTCGGCGTGTTTACGGTTGAGTTCTTCGATAAGTTCGTCTATCAAAGAAGCGTTGCCTTCGAGATTTTTAAGTAAAGTTTCGCCGTCGAGAAGTTCGAGCGGAGTAGTGATAAAGGTAGCTTTATCGTTGTACTGCTTCAAAAGTTCTACCGCAGCCGCCGTTTTTTCTTCGGAAAGTTTATCGGTCTTGGACACGACGATTACGTTGGCTTCGCTCACCTGGTCGATATAGAATTCGCCGAAGTTTTTGAGATACATTTTGCATTTTCCGCCGTCTACGACAGTGCAAAGAACGTTTATCTTCAAATCGAGTCCGGTTTTTGTGATAGCCGCCACTATGTCGGAAAGTTTGCCTACGCCCGACGGTTCGATAATAATGCGGTCGGTGGTGTAGGTGTCTATCATTTCTTTAAGGGACTTTTCAAAGTTCCCTACGAGAGAACAACAAATACAACCGGAGTTAATTTCTTTGATTTTTACGCCGGATTCTTTAAGGAAAGACCCATCGATACCTATTTCTCCGAATTCGTTTTCGATAAGAGCTATTCTTTCTTTTCCCATTCTGGCAGAGAAAAGTTTTTTTATAAGGGTGGTTTTGCCCGCACCCAAAAATCCTGAAACGACGTCAACTTTTACCATATATATCTCCTTTTTCACTGTTCTTTTATTACTGTTTTTACGTTTGTAATGATACCACTTTTAGAAAAAAACGCAACAGTTATTACGTAAGTAATAATTTTTTTTGTTATTGACGGCGTTGCAATTGCCTGAAAAACGATAAAAACGATTATTTTAAGCCCGACGGTAAAAAGAAAAGCAAGCCCATACGGTAGACTTGCTTTATCTTTGGCAGGAGTAGTAAGAATCGAACTTACGCCAGAGGAGTCAGAGGCCTCTGTGCTGCCATTACACCATACTCCAGCAGTTTTTCGACCGATTTATATCGGTCCTCTGACTAACGGTACATAGTATATCACCTAAAAACGGCTTTGGCAAGAGTTTTTAATCAACAAATCCGTTTTTTAACGCAAAATTTTCTTCGACAAGAAGTCCTATTTTTGTAGACCATTTATGCTCGGTGAACATAAATCTGTATATTGTGTCGTCGAACGTAAGGTCCACTCCCTCGCCGTTTTTCGTAACGATATTGTTCATACCGTTAAGGCTTTGCGTAAGGGTGGTTTTCTGTCCGTCGATTTTTCCCGTAAAGCCGACGTCCTCGCAGTCGAAGAAAAATTTTCCTTCTCCCCTTTCGACAAATTCGCCTTTTTCGTGGTCTTCTATTTGAACGGTAACTTCTTTTTCAAAACGGTAATCGCCTTTTTTCAGTTCTTCCCTTACGGCAAGTCTCTGATAGGCGTACCAAAGGTCTATTCTGTCGAAAGCCTTGCTGCCTTCGTCGGGGATAAACTCTCCGTACTCGTTATATTCCACGGTATTGCCGCAAGCGTGACAGCGGAGTTTTTTGCCGTCGCTCATCGTTTCGTACTCAGCTCCGCAAGCGGGGCATTTATACAACGCGTAGTTAAGGTTCTGCGCGGGGTTTTCGGAAACGAAACGAATATTATTTTCTCTTTGCCAAAGGTTGTCGTTGAATTTAAGAGCTTCTTTGACTTTTTCGTAAACTTCTTTCGGTTTGAGCGATTTAAGTTCTTCTCTCGTAAGCAACACGTAGGTTTCGGTGAAGCATTTACCTTTTTTGAAGCCTTTGCAATATCTCGGACGGGTAAGGTAGGCTCCGTTGGTGTGAACCATTACCACGTTGCTGTCCAAAAATTTAAGAAATTTTCCTATCGTGACGGGCAGGTACTTTAATTCCGTTCCGTCAAGGCTGGTTTTCCCTTCGGGATAGATAAGAAGATTACGCCCCTGGTCGACGGCGTTTTTCATAGTTCTCATAGACGCAAGGTCGAGAGAACATTGACTTTTCGGTATGCACCCGAAAGGCTTTATGAAAGGTTTTAGCTGTTTCCACGTAAAAAGGTCTTTGCCCGTGACTATATTAAAGCGTTTCGGCATAAGCGCGTGAATGGACATTACGACGTCTATCGTACTGGAATGATTGCCGATGGCGACTATCGGTCCGACGAGTTTTTTGATATTCTTGTCGCGTTTTATTTCGTGGTTCCATTTCGCTTTGAATACCGGTCTTGTCAGCATTGCCGGCAACCAATACAGGAAAAACGACGGTTTTTTGACTCTGTCAGCTTTGTTTACTTTTGCCATAACGATATTCCTTTTTTATTTGAGATTTTCGGGGTTAAGACATTCGAGTTCGGGCAGAACGAAACGTCCGTCTTTTCTTATCAGCACGTCGTCGAAATAAATTTCGCCGCCGCCGTATTCGGGGGTCATTATAAGAACCAAATCCCAATGAACCGCGCTTAAATTGCCGTTGCTGCAATCTTCGTAGCAACAACCGGGCGTAAAGTGAATAGAACCCGCTATCTTTTCGTCGAAAAGTATATCTCCCATAGGTTTGGTGACGTACGGATTAACGCCGATTGCGAATTCCCCTACGTATCTCGCTCCTTCGTCGGTATCGAAAATAGCGTTGCAGGCGGCGGAGTCGTTGGCGGTGGCTTCTATAATCTTGCCGTCCTTAAAGGTAAGTCTTACGTCCTTAAACTCGAACCCGTTTTCTATCGACGGAGCGTTGTAGTGGATATAGCCGTTTACGCTGTTCTTTACCGGCGCGGAATAAACTTCTCCGTCGGGAATATTGCATTGTCCGCTGCATTTTACCGAGCCTATATTTTTTATGCTGAAACTAAGGTCGGTGTCTTTCGCTACAAGTCTTACCTTATCGGTTCTGTCCATAAGAGCTTTAAGGCTGTCCATAGCCTTGTCCATCTTGTTATAGTCCAAAGTGCATACGTCGAAATAGAAATCTTCGAAGCCTTCGGTACTCATTTTCGCAAGCTGGCTCATTCCTTCCGTCGGCCAACGGAGAATAACCCACTTAGTGTGATTGACGCGTTTGTCGCTATGCACGGGAGTGGAATATCTTATATCGAAAATTTTCATCTTGTCGTCGGGCACGTCGGAAAGTTCGAGACTGTTGTTGCCGCCCCTTATTCCTATATATGCGTCCATGTCGTCCATTCTCGCCCCGGCGTACTTAGCCATACCGTCGGCTAATTCTTCGCTCATACCTTTGAGAATTTCGCGTCTTATTCTGTTGTTGAAAATTTCCACGAACGGATAACCGCCCGCGGCGTAAACTTTTTTGACGAGTTCTACGACCATTTCGTTAGGTACGTCGTACGCTTCGATAAGAACCTTTTCGCCTTTCCGGACTCTGCAAGATAAGTTGACGAGAACGTCTGCCAATTTTTCCATTCTGTAATCTTTCATAATACTACCCCTCGATTATTTTTACGTAGAAATTGCGTTGTCTGGGCGGGTCGAATTCCGCGAAATAGATATTTTGCCAACGCCCTAAAAGGGGCTTGCCGTCGGTTATTATAAGCGTTTCGCTCGCACCGAAAATACTGCTCTTGACGTGTCCGTCGCTGTTTCCTTCGTCGTGTCTGAATTCGGGAAATCTCGGAAAGATTTTTTTCGCCGCGAACATAACGTCTTTCGCGACGTACTCGTCGGCGTTTTCGTTAATGGTAATGGCGGCGGTGGTATGCGGACAATATACAATACATATTCCTTCCCTTACTTTACTTTCCGATATAGCCTGTTTTACCTTGTCGGTGATATCGTAGAAAGCGTGTTCGGTGGTGGTTAAATCAAATTTATACAAAGTTTTCCTCCGTGTATTCTGTTAAATTCGATTATATTCTATAATAACGGCAACTAAAAGTCAATTAACCGCGCCGCTTTACGTTGATATATTCCAAGCCTTCGTTAAGAGTTACGCTCGTCAAAGCGGTATCGTAGTAAAAGGCGTAATTACTTATCGTTTTTACCGTAGACGGCAAAGCGACGGTAGTAAGTTTGGAACAATATGAAAATGCGTGCGTTCCTATTACGGATATTCCTTCGCCGAGAGTAATTGAAGTAAGTTCGGGGCAGTTATAAAACGTCTGAGTAAGTTCTTTCACGCTGCCGGGTACGACTGCGGAAGTAATAGCCTTACCGGTAAACGTGCTTTCCGCAATCGCGGTGACGGGCAAACCTTTGTATGCGGACGGAATAACTACTTCCGTACTCTCGCCCGTGTACGCGCTCACTATATAAGACTTGCCGTCTTCGGCGAGCGTCAGTTCTATCCCGTCGGTATACGGCACGGCTTCGAGATAACCGCAAACGGAACAAGCTCCGTCTACGTAAGTATGCGCGCCGTCGTCGTGTCTTTCTTCACACGTCGAACATATACGCCAATGTCCGTTCTCGTCGCCAAGCCATTCGGGATATACGTGTCCCGTAGCGGGGATAGGTTCTTTTTCTTCCAGTCCGCAGACCGAACAAACTCTCTTCTGCTCTCCGTCGGTTAGGCAAGCGGCGGCGGTAACCGTCGTCCATTCGCCGAAAGAGTGCGGTTTAAGAGCGATAACGTCGGTTTCTTCTTCGCCGCAGGAACATACTCTCTTCTTCGTTCCCGTAACGGCACAAGTAGAATCCCGAACGATTGTCCATTCGCCGAACTCGTGGGTGTGCGGCGTTTCCGGTTGTTTGTCTTCGTCTTTTTTGCACGCAAACGCAGTAGCCGCAAGCGCAAAGATTAAGACGACGAACAAAGTCCATTTGAAAAATCTTTTCATTTAATCCTCCTTATTTGTGTTTAATTTGATTTCGATACGATAATTATATCGGTATTGCACATATTTTGTCAACGCAACGATGTTATTTTCTAAAATAAATGTGGGTAAAAAGCCAAAAATATAAATGTATAGCGGTAAAATGAAATTCGGCAAAATATTCAAAGAAATAAGAAAAAATTGCGGACTGACGCAAAAACAGGTAGCGGCTCAGTTAAACATTTCGCAATCCAACGTAAGCGATTGGGAAAACGATATTTCCCGCCCCGAATACGAGAACCTCATCGCGCTCGCGAAAATTTACGAAGTGTCGGTGGAAGACTTGCTCGGCTTGCGATAAGTTAAAAATAAAAAATTATCCTCTTAAAATAAATCTACGAATGAAAAAACTCGCTTTTAAGCGAGTTCTTTTTGCGTTTATACGATTTTCCGATAAGGTCAGATATATCTTCCCGTGTAGCTTGCGGGGTTATTTTTAATTTCTTCGGGAGTACCCATAGCGACTACCTGACCGCCGCCGTCGCCCCCTTCGGGACCGAGGTCAACGATGTGGTCGGCTACTCTTATTACGTCGAGATTATGTTCTATTACCACTACCGTATTGCCTGCGTCCACAAGCGCGTTAAGTATTTTTATGAGTTTTTCCACGTCGGCTACGTGCAAGCCCGTAGTAGGTTCGTCGAGAATGTACAGTGTTTTTCCCGTGCTGCGTTTGGATAACTCGGTGGCTAATTTTATTCTTTGCGCTTCGCCGCCGCTGAACGTCGTGGCGGGCTGCCCCAACTTTATATATCCGAGACCGACGTCTTTAAGGGTTTTTACCTTATTATAAATTCTCGGAATGTTCTCGAAAAAGTCGCAGCTTTCGTCTACCGTCATATCGAGAATATCGAAAATAGATTTACCTTTATACCTAACTTCCAACGTTTCTCTGTTGTACCTTTTTCCGTGGCAGACGTCGCAAGGTACGTACACGTCGGGCAGGAAGTGCATTTCTATTCTTATAATTCCGTCTCCGCCACAACTTTCGCAACGACCGCCTTTTACGTTGAAAGAAAATCTTCCCGCGTTGTACCCTCTCGCCTTTGCGTCGGGAGTCTTGGCAAACAGTTCTCTTATATAAGTAAACACGTTGGTGTAAGTGGCGGGGTTACTTCTCGGCGTACGCCCTATGGGGCTTTGGTCTATCGCGATTACTTTATCGAGATACTCAGCCCCCTCTATTCCGTCGCAGTCGCCGACAGTCAAATCGGAACGGTTGAATTTGTTTGCAAGGTAGGGATACATAATGCCGTTAATTAAACTGGACTTTCCGCTTCCGCTTACTCCCGTGACTACGTTAAGCACGCCTATCTTGAATTTCGCGTCGATATTTTTTAGATTGTTCTGCCTTGCCCCTTTTACGGTAAGGTAATTTCCGGTACCTTTTCTTCTCTTTTCGGGTACCCTTATTTTTCTTCTTCCGCTCAGGAAGTCGCCCGTGACGGAACGCGGACAATTCATTACGTCCTGTAAAGAACCTGCTACGACGAGTTCTCCCCCGTTAATTCCCGCACCCGGTCCTATGTCCACGATATAGTCGGCTGCTCTCATCGTGTCTTCGTCGTGTTCGACTACAATAAGGGTGTTTCCTAAATCGCGGAGACGTTTTAAGGTGGCGATAAGTTTTTCGTTATCTCTTTGGTGCAAGCCTATGCTCGGTTCGTCGAGAATATACAATACTCCCGTAAGTCCGCTTCCTATCTGCGTGGCAAGCCTTATTCTTTGCGATTCGCCGCCGCTTAAAGTAGAACTCGGACGGCTTAAAGTAAGGTAATTGAGACCCACGTCGTTAAGGAACTTTACTCTCTCGTTAAGTTCTTTAAGTATAGGAGCCGCGATTATTTTCTGCTTTTCGGTAAAGACGAGTCCGCCGAAAAAGGCGGGCAGTTTTGCCACGGGCATTTCGGTAACGTCGCAGATATTTTTGCCGCCGACGGTTATGGAAAGGACTTCTTTTTTTAATCTCTTTCCGTGGCAGACTTCGCATTCCCTTTCGGTCATTAGTTTTTCTATTTCCGCTCTCACCCATTCGGAAGACGTTTCTTTATATCTTCTCGATAAATTGTTGTACACCCCTTCGTATTTTGTGTTAAACTCCATATTGAAAGACGCAGTCTGCGCCGATACCGCTATCTTTTCGCCGTTCGTTCCGTACAAAAGCATATGCTGAATATTTTCGGGCAAGTCGCAATAAGGCGTGTCGAGCGAAAATTTATACTTCTTCGACAAGGCTCTGAACTGCATCATACTCATTCCGCCCATGTCGAGATTCCAGCCGGTACAGCGTATCGCTCCTTCGTTAATGGACTTCGTGCGGTCGGGAATAAGTTTGTTTACGTCGAGTTCGCTCTTGAACCCTAACCCCGAACAGGCTTCGCACGCTCCGTAGGGCGCGTTGAAAGAAAACATTCTCGGAGTGATTTCCCCTAACGTTATTCCGCAATCGGGGCAGGCATAGTTTGTGGAAAAGAGTTCTTCTTTTCCGTTACTTTCCACTACTACCAAGCCTTCGGCTAACTTCAACGCCGTCTCTATGCTGTCGGTAAGGCGACGGTTTATTCCGTCTTTCATCACAAGCCTGTCAATAACGACGCTTATATTGTGTCTTACGTTCTTGTCGAGCGATATTTCTTCGTCGAGAGAATAAATATTGCCGTCTATTTTGACCCTTGCGTAACCGCTTCTGCGGAGAGAATCGAGCTGCTTGACGTATTCTCCCTTTCTGTCCCTTACTATGGGTGCAAGCACGATAAATTTCGTCCCTTCGGGCATAGTTTTTATTCTGTCAACTATCTGGTCGACGGTTATTGCGGAGATTTCTCTTCCGCATTTGGGACAGTGCGGCGTGCCTACTCTCGCAAAAAGTAATCTTAAATAGTCGTATATTTCGGTGACCGTACCCACGGTGGAACGTGGGTTTTGCGAAGTGGTCTTCTGGTCGATACTTATGGCGGGGCTTAACCCTTCGATACTCTCCACGTCGGGTTTGTCCATCTGTCCTAAAAACTGTCTTGCGTAGCTCGAAAGACTTTCTATATATCTTCTTTGTCCTTCGGCGAAAACGGTGTCGAACGCAAGGCTCGATTTACCGCTTCCGCTAAGCCCCGTAAACACGACGAGTTTATCTCTCGGTATAGTAAGGTCTATATTTTTCAAGTTGTTTTCGCGCGCTCCGCGAATAACTATGTTGTCGTTCATTTTTTCTCCCGATATTTTCTTTTTCTTACGTTATTTTTTCCTTATAAGCTGTTTTAATTCGGCTATTTCGTTCCTTAACTTAATGCAACTTTCAAAGTCGAGTTGAGAACTTGCCACTTTCATAAGTCCGGTAAGGCGTTCTATTTCCTTAACGGCGTCTTTTCTGTCCAAAGTCTTCTTACCGCCGTCTTTCTTCGTAATTAAGATGCTGTTTTTTATTTCCTTAACGATGGTTTTCGGGGTAATTCCGTGTTCTTTATTGTACGCAATCTGATAGGCTCGGCGGCGTTCGGTTTCGTCAATTGCGCTCTTCATACTGTCCGTCATCGTGTCGGCGTACATAATAACTCTCGCTTCGGCGTTACGGGCGGCTCTGCCTACCGTCTGAATAAGGGAACTTCTGCTACGCAAAAATCCTTCCTTGTCGGCGTCGAGAATAGCCACGAGCATAACTTCCGGTATATCCAGACCTTCTCTTAGCAGGTTTATGCCGACGATAACGTCGTTTTCGCCACGCCGCAAAGCGTTTATTATCTCTATTCTTTCGAGCGTGTCTATATCGCTGTGCATATAGGTAGCCTTAATGCCGTTTTCGACAAGGTAAAGAGTAAGGCTCTCAGCCATTTTTTTAGTAAGGGTGGTGACTAAAACTCTGCCGTGCTTTTCTATTACGCCGTTTATCTCTCCGATAAGGTCGTCTATCTGCCCTTCGGTCTTTCTTATTTCTATCGACGGGTCGACGAGCCCGGTAGGTCTTAGGAGCTGTTCCACTATCTGACCTTGCTCTTTAAGTTCGTATTCGCCAGGCGTCGCGCTCACGCATATAAGCTGCGAGTACCTTTGCGAAAACTCGTCGAAATTGAGCGGTCTGTTATCGTAGGCGGCTTTAAGGCGGAAACCGTAATTAACAAGGCTGTCCTTTCTCGACCTGTCGCCCGCGTACATACCCCTTATCTGCGGCAAGGTAATGTGCGACTCGTCTATAAACATAATAAAGTCTTTCGGGAAATAGTCGATAAGAGTAAAGGGCGGCTCGCCGGGCTTTCTTCCGTCAAAGTAGCGGGAATAGTTTTCTATGCCGGAACAATACCCTATTTCTCTAATCATCTCCACGTCGTAACACACTCTTTCGCGTAGACGCTGTTCTTCGATAAGTTTGTTCTTTTCCTTAAATTCCGAACACTCTTCTTTCATGTCGGAAAGGATTCTTCCGAGAGTGGTTTCCACGTCTTCGTCGCCCACTACGTAGTGGCTTGCGGGGAATATCGCGGCGTGTTCCAACGTGGAAATAACTTTTCCCGTGGTCACGTCTATTTCGTAAAGTCCGTCTATTTCGTCGCCGAAAAATTCTATCCTTATAGCTATATTACTGTAATTACTCGGAAAGACTTCGAGAATATCTCCCCTTACTCTGAACGTACTTCTCACGAAGTCGATATCGCTTCTTTTGTACTGCAACGCTATAAGTTTGTCGACTAATTTATCTCTGTCTGCGATAGCGTTCGGTCTAAGCGAAATCATTTGCTTAAAATACGTTTCCGGCGCGCCTAAACCGTAGATACAGGATACCGAAGCCACTACTATGACGTCGCGGCGTTCTCCGAGAGAAGCGGTAGCGGAGTGACGTAGTTTGTCGATTTCGTCGTTCATACTCATATCCTTTTCGATATAAGTATCGGTGGACGGAATGTACGCTTCGGGGCGGTAATAGTCGTAGTAAGATACGAAATATTCTACTCTGTTGTTTGGAAAAAGTTCTCTGAATTCGTTACACAATTGTGCGGCGAGAGTCTTGTTGTGCGCGACTACAAGGGCGGGGCGGTTTAATTTAGCTATTACGTTAGCCATTGTGAAAGTCTTGCCCGAACCGGTAACGCCGAGCAATACCTGCGTCCTTAAACCGTCTTCCACGCCCGCGACTAATTTGTCGATGGCCTGTTGCTGGTCGCCGCACGGTTTGTATTCGCTTACTAATTGAAATTTATCCATTTTCCCTTACCCGAAAATCAGGCTCAGTATCTCCTTTAACGAGAAGCTCAACGCCGCTATCAAAATAGTGGTGATTATTCTTAAAATGAGTTTTCGACGGCTCACCCTTTTATCTCTCAAAAAACTTATTCCGTTGTCTTTCAGGGTAATACAGTACATAATATCGCCCGACGGAGTCTTAGCCTTGTTGCAGTCGAAGTAATTATCCAGTACCAACTGATTAAGGGTCTCCTCAAGCTCCGTTTCCTTAAAATCCACGCCGTACGGGATTTTCGTCAAAAGATCGAGCGGCGACACCAGACACTGACCGTTCTGCGAACGGCTTGCCTTGTCGTAAATAATATTCATCAACGCTTTTTCTTTTTTTCCAAGAACCATATTACTTAAACACCGTCACTAAAAAAGTAATCATCGCCGCAACGAATCCGCCTAAAAACGAGCTTACCGCGCATATCACGGCAAACTTTCTTACGTCGATATTCATAAGGCTTTCTTTGCCCGACTCTTCTTCCGTCTCGTCAATGCCGAGTCGTTGCTGTCTTTGACGTTCCAAAACCGCGGCTCTTTCCGCTTCCGCGGCGGCGATTGCGTTTGCTTCCGCAATTTTATTCTTTTCGGCGATAAGTTTTCCCTTAGGACGGACCGAAAGGCAATAGGTAGCCGCGTCGGAAAACAATACCTTCAACATATCGTTCACTTCCAATGCGGATATTAGCTTATCGAGTTCTTCCACGGTAAGTTCGGCGTCGATTAAGGACAGAATTTCGTCCTTGTTTACCACGAGATTTTCTCCGTCGGTGGACATCGACGCTATTATGCCGAGAATTTTATATGCGGTCTTGTCTAACATTTTATAACTTTATATGAGAGTTTATTTCTCTCATTCTGTCTACCCCTATTTTGACTACTTTACGGTCGTAGCTAAGAAGTCCGTTTACTTCGTCTTCCACGTCGCTCACTTCGGTATAGACGGTAGCGCAGAGTCCTTTGTCTATCGCTTTTACTACTCTCTTAAGATAAAGTTTTTCCAAAGCGTCACCAAAACTTTCGACGTTTTTGTACACTCTGTAACCGAACAACTTGTCCATATTGAAAGCGTGTCCGGGTATTCTTAAACCGTATCCGCCGAATTCGCTCAGAACTATCGGTCTGTCGTCGTGTTTATTATATTTCGGGAAACTGAAAGCGGTGAAGTAAATGTGAAAACTGTTAAGGTCGCCCGCTCCCTGATCGTAGAAACCGCTCGCATGGTCGACTATACGGGTGGGGTCGAGTTTTTTATAGAAATCGTACGCCTTGACGGAATCGAACTGTCCCCAACCTTCGTTAAAGGGTACCCATACCGAAAGTCCGACTACGTTGTAGAGAAGGTCTATCATCCTTTCGCTGTCGACGTAATATTCCTTTCTGCCTTCTTCGTCTTCGCGAGAGAAATATTTGTAGCTCTTTTCGGTGTCTTTCTTCTTAAACTGTCTCGTGCAGAAAGCAAGGTTAAGCGCGGGGTGCAAAGTCGTGGTAAAGAGACTATAAACCGAACCTCCCGAAATCATATCCTGCCATACGAGCATACCTATTCTGTCGCAATGATAGTACCAACGCAAAGGTTCTATCTTGATGTGTTTGCGGAGCATATTGAATCCCATATCTTTCATAGTCTGAATATCGTAAATCAACGCTTCGTCTGTGGGAGCGGTATACATGCCGTCGCTCCAATAACCCTGGTCGAGAAGTCCGTTGTGAAAATACGGTTTGTTGTTCAGCATAAGGCAGGAAAAACCTTTTTCCGTCTTGCCGATACCGAATTTACGCATACCGAAATAAGAACCGATTTCGTCTTTGCCCGCTTTGATTTTAAGATCGTAAAGAAAAGGACTTTCGGGCGACCAGCATTTGAATTCGTCCATGTCCACGGTGACTTTGCCGTCTTTGACTTCGGCGACGGTCTTAACAACGCCGTCTTCGTACACTTCCACTACTGCGGGAATAACTTTTTTAGCGAAAGTGAGTTCTATATCCACGCTGCCCAAATCTATATCGGGAGTGATTTTTATTTTTTCGATAAAGTTGTCGCAGACCTGTTCTATCCAGACGGTTTGCCATATACCCGACTGCGGAGTGTACCATATCCCGCCGCGTTTACTCGACTGTTTTCCCCTTGCCTGCGAACCTGCGTCGCCGGGGTCGGTGACGGTCACGCAAATTTCGTTTTCTCCGTCTTTAACAACCGAAGTAATATCGAACGTAAACGGGAAATAACCGCCCTTGTGGCTGCCTACTTCCGTTCCGTTAACGGTAACGGTGCATGCATAATCGACCGCTCCGAAATGCAACAAAGCCACGTCGTCGGTTTTAGTAAAATCAAACTTTCTGCGATAGTACAATACGTCGTCTGCCTTAACGACTTTTTCCACGCCCGAAAGGATACATTCGGGGCTGAACGGCACGAGTATTTTACCCTGATAAGCGGAAAGAGCTTCGTCTTTCTTTAAGATAGCGTAATCCCATTCTCCGTTAAGGTTCTCGAAACTGTTTCTCGTAAGCTGCGGTCTGGGATAATCGTTAAGGGGCAAAGTTTTGTCCATTTTTTCCGCGAAAGGCGTAAGTAATCTTTCCATTGTGGTTCTCCTCTTTTATCGTTATTTTTTCGGCACGGTTTTTCCGATACGAAAATATTGTATCATAGCGAAAAACTTTTTGCCACTATTTTTTATAAATAAATATATATATCGGGCGTACGCGCGTTTTTTAAGAATTTTATTGTAATTCGGTTTTAATTTATTTGGTGAAAAACCGCTATAAATTCGGTGTATTCCCCTTCTTTACTGTCCACTCCGATAGTGCCGCCCGATATATCGACTATCGACTTTGCGATAGACAAACCGAGTCCGAACCCTTCGGGTGTGCTGTGCGACTCGTCCACTCTGTAAAACCTGTCGAACAGTTTTGGAATATCTTCTTTCTTTATTCCTTCGCCCGTGTTACGCACGCTGAAAGTGGCTTTCTTCCTTTCCGCCGCCACCTTTATAGTGACCGTTCCGTACTCGGGGGTATACTTTAACGCATTCTCCAAAAGGATATAAATAAGTTTTTCTATATTGGCAGAAACCGCCGATATGATTACGTTCTCTTTTATGTCGGTTTCGAGCGTCACGTTATGCTCGAAAGCCAAAGCTTCGGATTCCAAAACCACACCTTCGGCAACCGTACTTAAGTTTACGTCTTCTTTTATCTGATTTTTTCCGTTTGCTTCGAGACGGGCCAAAAGTAACATTTCGCCCACGAGTTTACTCATACGGTTTATTTGACTTCCTATATTGTCGAGCCACTTTTTCTGCTCGTCGGTGAAGTTGTCGGAAGTACTGTTGAGTATGGATAAGTCGGTATTGATGATAGTGATAGGGGTTTTCAATTCGTGCGAAGCGTTTGCGACGAGTTCTTGCTGTTTTTCGAAAGCGTTTTCAATGGGGGCTATGTTTCTCTTAGCCCAGCTTACCGAAATTAAGGCTATGGCTATTATTCCAACGCTGCCGGCGACTATCGTTATTATCATCATTCGGATAAGGTTATTGTATTCGTCGGTGTAGTCGCACAGATAAATCGCATCGCCCAAACTCGTCTGCATACGCTTATACGCCACTCTCGACGAACCTACCAATAAGTATCCGTCGTTGTTTTCGCTGTCGTCAAGGATGGTTTTTATAATTTCGTTCACCGTGTCTGAATCGTAAACGTTGGCGTCGGATAAGTATACCTTACCTTCGTTACTTACGAAAATTGCGGAAGTGTCGCGGTTTTTTTCCGGAATAGACGAAACGTCTTCTTCGCCGTCCAAAAACTTATAATAACGCATATCGGAGATTATTGCGAGTTTTTTGTCGACTTCACGATACAAAGCCACCACGTTGTACGCAAATACGAGAAAAAGCGCAATGACCAGCACCACGCCCCAAATTATACTCTGCCGTACGGCGACTTTTATCTTTAATTGTTCAAACACTATTCCTCCAATTTATATCCCACTCCGCGCACCGTCGATATTGTGACGTGACTGCCTATAAAGGCGAGTTTTTTTCTAAGGAACGAGATATAAACTTCGATATTGTTGTACTCGGCTTCGGAATCGTACCCCCACAGTTTTACGATAAGGTCGTCTTTCGACACGACGAAATTGGGTCTGTCGAAAAAGTATTGCAGGATTTCGCTTTCCTTTAACGCAACTTTGACTTTCTTGTTGCCGCAGCATAGTTCGAAACTCGAAACGTTGTACTCCACGTCGCCGAACTTTTTCACGTTCTCGCTTATAGTATTGGTTTTTCTTCTCGAAACGGCTCTTATTCTCGCAAGGAGTTCGGGAGTCGAAAAAGGTTTTGCAAGATAGTCGTCCGCTCCCATATCGAGTCCCCTTACCCTGTCGGTCACCTGACTTAACGCGGTAAGCATAATTACCGGCGTATTGTTCTTTTCCGTACGTAGTTTTCTCAAAACGTCGAAACCGTTCATTTTTGGCAACATTACGTCGAGCAAAATAAGATCATATCTGCCCGTCGCGGCGTATTCGTATCCGCTCTCGCCGTCGTATACGGCGTCCACTATGTATTTTTCCTTTTTCAGTATATGTACCAACGCCTCGGACAAACTGACTTCGTCTTCCACCAAAAGTATGTTCATATTACCTCCGTTCTTGTTACAATATACTTCTTTAATCTTAAATTAGGCTTTATGCTATCGAAAAATAACCGTATTTGTACCGATTTTACAAAAACTCTTGCTGTTGCGGGCGGTGCCGACGTCGCACTATTTTTTGAAAGTAAGTTCGTACGTTCCGACGTACTCTCTTCTTATAAGCTCGGGAGCGTATTTGCCGAAAACGCCGCTGTAAATAAGTCTGTCGACGTCGGCTTCTTTACCTGCGAAGTAATCGGAGACGCCGTCGAAAGCGTTACCTACGAACAGCGTTATGAGACTTTCGGTGTCTTTAAGTCCGTCAAAATCGTTTTTTAACGTTTCCTTAACAAAATTTTCGACGGTATTGTCGCCGAGCAACGACAAAGCGAACGGAATTATGCCGCTGTCATAACATTCGAGTTTGCCGGTCGTTACGAGTTTTTCCATATCGACGTTTATCGGAGCGGAAGGATTTATTTCGGCAAACTCGTCCTTCATTGCGTCGACGTAGTACATGAAGTAGTAGAACGCATATTTTATCATATCCAGTTCGGGTTTTCCTTCAAGAACGTCGTCTCCCGAAAAAATCGCCGCGGCGTAAACCGTACTTGCTTCGTATATCGTCTTATATTCTATCGACGGGATATCCGCGCCGTAAGTTTTCATTACTCTCTCCATCGAAATTTCGCCGTCCTTTTCATCCTTTATGTAAATCGGAGAAGAAAACGCTTTTTTTGCGGCTTTCACGACGCCGGCTACCGCTTTGGCTTTGTCGTCGCCTTTCGATATTACGGAGCCCAACCGACCGTTTGCGGTGTCGAGTTTTTCCACGACGGTAATTATTTCTTGCCGCATGTGTTTTACGGAATAGCTTTGCAAACCTTGTTTCAATTCTTCCTTGACGCGGTCCGGCGTAACGTCGCACAGATACTTCTCGTCGACGTAATCGTTTCTTACTTCGCTGACTTCTATTCCGCTTTTATTTAGCTTAACGTCGCTGTAAGAACACGGATAATGTATCATGGACGGGTTACAGATATCATAAAAATCGTTACCCGAACTCGAAGTTACTTTCTTTACGTCCTGCATATGCAAATGCCCCGTAAAGGCGTAGTTGGCACCGTTGTCGGCGAAGTAATTGGCTAAAGACAGATAAGTTTCGCTGTCTCTCATTTCAGCCACCGCTTTCGGAAAATGGTCCTTAAACGGAACGTGCGACATAATTACCGGAATACGCTTATCCGCCTTACAAAGTTCTATTTGTTCTTCTATCCATCGCCTTTGTCTTTCGCCTATCGGCGTCTTATACGCTTCGCTCTGCTCGTCGTAATAATACCCTATATTGTCTATCGCTATAAGGCGGTGCGTTTTTCCTAAATTTGCGGAATAGGAAAGGCCGCCGTAAAAGGTCGAAACCGCTTCGTTGTAACCGAAATCGGCGTAAATTTCCTGAAACTCGTTAAAGTCGATCTTCTCTTTAAGTTGCGAATAAGAAGTGGGTAAATCGTGATTGCCGTTGATGACGAAAACGTTTACGCCCGCCGCCTCGATTCTTTTAAGGACTTTAGCCAACTCTTCGTGACTAAGCCTGTCGCCCCTTTCGGTAAGGTCGCCCGATATGAGCAAGTAATCGGGAGCCGCGGCAATAACAGAATCGGCAGCGCTGTTGAAGATAGCTTCGCTTATATGCTCCATCTTGTCTTCGCCTTCGTAATAGGCGTAATTATCGGCGGTAAATATTTTTTGAGAAACGAAATGAACGTCGGACATAACCATGACGTCAATGCTCTGCGCATCGTACGCAACGCCGACGGCGACTCCCGTCAATACGGTAAGTCCTATCAAAACCAATGCAACAAACGTTATCGCTAAGCCTTTTTTCATAGTCCCTCTCAAAAAATATTTGTACTATATTTAATTATACAATACGGTATAAAAAAATCCATAGCCAATTTACTAACGGAACGTCCTATGCGCATTGCTTTACGCACCTGTGCCACTCCTATTTACTAACGGAGTGTGGCGTCTTTCAGTAAAGCAACGTACATGGGACGCTGACTATTTACCCTGCGCGGACTTCGATTTTCTTAACCGACTTACCGTCAAACTCGACAAATGCGGTGTAAGATTCATACTCATACCCGTATATATCGGTCACGACCGAAATAATCTGATATGTTGCGGCGGGAAGAACGCTTATTTTCAGCTCGTCTGTTCCCCATACCGCCGTGCCTTCCGTTATGTACGTTTCCGTCTCGAGATCGTAATAAAGAATCTCTACTTCCGTTCCGTCCGTAAGCGGCAAGATTCGGGAGCCGTCGGTTTTAATCTCGGCATATCCTTCCGCCGTAAGTTTTGCCAAGCGGTTGTTGTATGAAAAAAGCATCAAAGCGTCTTTTCCGCCTATACGCACCCGTGCCGAAAACAGCGTAGAATCGGTTTGTTCTTCATTGACATCGCAATGCAACAAATATCCGCCAAGCCATATCCACCGTCCTTCGAAATCCACGGTGTACATTGCCGACGCCTTCGAAATATCGTTGTCCGTACCGACGGAATACATAAACAGTTGTTCCGGATTGTCACTGAAAACATGCAGTTCGTAACGCACGGAACGAACGAACTTCAATGAATCTTCCGTAAGCGTAAAGCGTAACTTGTTGTCGAAGACAAACCCGCGCTGTTCGAAGCGTACGGCTTCACCTTCCGGTCTTTCGGTAAAATGCTTGTCGAGCGTATCCAAATAATTTTGATCTACGCAAATTTTTTGATATTTCGCAAACTGTTCGTCGTTTTGCGGGAAAAAGATACTGATACCGGACGCGTCCTTTCTTGCGCTGCCGTTTACCACACGAATAACATCGGAAAATTCGATATTGTACATACCCATATTATATGCAAACTGTCGCATATCGAACAAACCTGAATTCGATTGTCCTCGTTCGCCCACGCCGAATTGCATACTGTTCAATGCCGTCGAAATCTGAAACGGGAAATTGTGTATCAACGTGCATAACTCATCCATCAATGATGTAAACTTATCGGATTTTTTGAGATCTATTACCGAAAGCGTGTAGTACGTGGAGCTCGATTGTTTTTGCTCATATCCGGCAAGAAGAGTATCGTAGAAATCGCTTTTGCCTAACGATGCCAAAGCCGAATAATTCCACCCCGAACCGGGCTCCAATTCCTGCGAGGCTATAAGATAGTCTGCATAATCTTTCAACATTATTACCGCGTCGTATGTCGCCATAAGACATGCGTCAAAACCGATAAATTCAAACGGTACGCCGCCTTTTGAAACGGCGTCGGAAATTTCAGACAGCGAGAGATAACTGTCTTTATAAAGCTCGTCGTAACATATTCCGTCGTTCGACCCCGTGCCGTGGTCCCAAAGTATGAGCGAATATTCCCGTGCAGGGAAATTTGTTTTACAAAACGATATAAACTCAGACAACGTCTCTGCGTCTCCCATATCCGCATCAAACGTCTCTCCATGCTTTTTTAATTCATTTCCCTGCAATTCAAATCGGGCACTCTTCGAGTCCGGTATCCGTTCGTCACGCCACACGCGAGAGCCGCCCGTCTGAATAAGGATATTCGCGCCTTGTGGAATATCAGCCGAAAGCATATCGGCTATATTGCCGCTGGCGTATCCGCGCACGCTTTCCAAATCGCTTCCGCACATATAAATCATCAACGTATACGAAACGTCTTCTTCTTTCGGCGAATCGGTATTTTGGGAACAAGCGCCTAATATCATACAAACGCCGAAAAGCAATGCTATGAGAATGGTAAAATATCTTTTCTTATTCACTGTTCGTCTCCCTTTCAGCCTTCACTCTGCGAGCAAATAAGATCGACGCTCCCACAACGACCGCAAGAAACGCCCATATATGTGAAAGCGAAATTCCTGCGAACAGAACCGTTCGTACCCTTGTAAATTCGAGAATAAACCGCACGGTGCCGTAGCCTGCCATGTATAAAAGATATTGTTCGCCACGACGCAGTTTGCCTTTGATATACAAAACAAACAAGACCACACAGAGAAGAAAATCCAAGGCGGCTTCTATCGGCTGTACGGGAAAATACCGCAAACCGTCCGAACCCGGAATACCCCACGAACATTCAAATCCGTTGCAACAGCCGACAAGGGTACAGCCGATACGATAGAAAACCAGCTGTATCAAAATGCCGGTAACGGCAAAATCAAGAAACTGTCCGTACGGAATACGAGTTAACTTCGCGAACAGCAAGGAAAACAGCGGTACTGTGAACATAATCCCGAAAAACGACAGTCCGCTGAAAGTTATGCCCGTTTCCGAAACGTACGAGAAATTCTCCGCGATATAAAGCAACTTCGCTCCGAGAACTTCCGCTATCCACAAACCGACCCCGCTGAAAAGCGCTGTATACCGTTTTAAGCCATATCGACTACCGAAAACGGCGTAAGCGGTCAAAGCAATAACGGTACCTGCTATCAGAAAGAATACAGCGGAGTCGATCTGTTTTGCTCCTATTTCGATAAACGGGAGCATAGTCTACCAACTTGCGCCGATATTGCCACGCTTGATTGTACCGGACAGACTACTCCCGGAAAGACCGGGCAAGGTAACAAAATACGGAATTATCGGAGGCCAATCGCTGCGATTGCTATAACCTCCGCTACCATAACGAGATAAATTGCAATTATAAGCGTCCTTCATGGTAAATTCGACGCGTCCGTTTGCCGTATATTCGTATGATGCTTTCCCCGTATAACTTTTTTTGTCGTTACAAGCGCCGCCCCATTTTGCCAACGTATGCCAATATCCTTTGTAAAAAGAATCATTTCCTATATCTTTGACTTTTAAGTCCATATCGATTGCATACATATTAAACCGATTGATAATCTGAGAATTGTCTTTTCTACTCTCATCATTGAGTTTTTCCACGCCCAATATGAAATAGTTTTTATGTCTGGCGGCTGTCGCTCGCGGAATGTTAAACCCGACGTAAGAGAGATACTCATATAAAGATTTATCGCCGGCATAAGCCTTGATGTAGCCTATAAACGTCAAAAATTCCGATTTCGTACAATTTTTGAATTTATCGAAATTTATAGAAAACTCATGATCCTGATCAAGCGAAATAAAATCTTGCGACTCCATACCCGTCAAAGATTTTGGGAGTTTCATCTCTTTATAGGTACCGTCCCCATTGTTTGTAATCTGCAAAACAATAGCGTCGCTTACGGTTTCACGGGTATAGTCGTTAAACATCCGTAATATTTTATTATATTGCGTTACGTGCTGGCTGTAATAGCCAAACAGATAAGTCAGGTTTGCATAATCTCCGCTCTCGCCGGTCATATCGGATGTCAGCGAATTTACCGTGACAGGTTGTCCGTCTATGGAGAACGAGGCGAATTTATCGGCATATTTCGTCTTAAAACTCTCTTCGTAATAGGGATAGGCGTTGATGTACCACTGTCCGTTGTCGGCAGGGTATTGAAACGCAAGTACCGTGCCGTCGGGCGCTGTGTATACGCCGCCGATATCATACTGTTGCATCTGATAAGTCAGGTCAAACAGAATGAGAGAATGCGCCATCTGATAGGTGTAGATAAGCGTGGAGAGATAGCTGTCTTCTATCGTTTTGCGCTGATTCTGCCAAGGAGACTGGAGTTCCGCAAAATAGCGTATTATGCTGAATATACCGTCTTTATCCACACTCGTTATGCCCGAGTTACCCAACATGCTCGTTCCCAAACTCAGTACCAATTCACTAAGCGGAGTTTGTTTATTAACAGGAACGGCGGCAGTTCCGTTTCCGCGGATATTACCTTCCAACGCCATCGTCGCGGCTTTATAATCGCTTTCCAGTTGCGTCTGGTCTTCATACTCCGAAGCGCGCATAGCGTTGATTCGTTCCAGATTTGTGGCAGGAACTTCTATTTGGCTGACGATATCGTTGTATACATTCATAAACGCAGTATACTTAGTGACATACTGCCCCGTCGTGTTTTCCTTCTGTAATTTATCGACTTCGTCTTTCAACAGGGCAATATCGCTTTGTATCTCCGTCACCTGATCGTACACTTCGTTAATCGTATGCTTAGGCACGGAGGGTTCGGGTTCTATTCCCAAACAATAAAGCAACGAGTCCTTGAACCAGTTTGTGGCTTTTGTCCAAATAGTATTGCCGACGTCTTCCGCATAGTTGATGGCTGTTTTTTTTGCTTTGTCTACGATTTTATTCGTGACGAAAGTTGCAACGCCGGAAAGGCTGAGAGCGAACTTGCTGTCGTCGTCCGAATAATCGTACGACGTGTACGTTGCTTCGGGTGAAGAGCCCCATCCTTCGTCTGAAGCGGAATCGTCATTATTGCATGCGCTCAAACCGATTACTGTCGTCATCATTATAAAGACGCAGAGCAATATTGCCGAAATTTTTGCAAAAGGCTTTTTCATAATCAAATTCTCCTTATATGATAATTACGTTGTTAATTCTCTTACAATAACCATTATTGCAAAAAATATTTATGTTTGCAATAGTTTTTTCGATTTACCGAAGAAAGATATTTTCGCAATCGATGTATGATATATTGTAAAATTCGGATAAAAAGCGGAAATCAGATTCCCAAAATCGCTTTAATGAACGACACAACAACTTCGATATACTGCAAACATTGATCCAGAATGACTGCATATCCTGCTAAAAGTATTATGCCGAGCACGACGTAAAGGCACATCGACACGATGTTTGTTGCGAGTTTATGCGCCGTACTCTCGGCGTTGAAGAGAAAAAGCACGGGCAGTCCGTACATAAGAACAGTGGATTCTCCTATGCCGAATGCGCTTGCGCCCGGAATAAGTCCTAAGATAAAATCCGCAAGACAAAGCGTCATCAAAAACAACACAAGCCCGGCGTTATAACAGCAGAGTCCTGCCGATGAATTCTTGTATTCTTCAAACGTCATAAAGCTATTGTATTTTTCATAGAACGCTTTTCTGTATTTTTGATAAATGACGACCCCTGCAAAGTACATAAAACACAGATAGTTTCTATGCACCAAAAACGCACTCTGCTCGACGTTCATTACAAAGTATCCGCTCTTAAACAATCCGCGTATGACAAAACTCTCAAGTATATAGAGAATCGGAAAAATTACACCCAAACGGAAACAAACGATTTTCTTCTTGCTTGCGTTCTTGGGCGTGTATAAAACAAAAAACGCAATAAGCGACGCAAGAAACAAATCCAGAAACGTTCATGTTGGTGAAGTAACTCATTGTGTACGTCAGCAAAAATCTGCTTATCTGATGGGCTTCGGCTGTGGTTTCGCCTTGCACTTCAAGCGCATATTTGACAATCTCTTCTACGAACGGAACAAAAACCGTATAGAAAAATATAATTTCGGCTACGGCAAATCCCGCCGCCATAATCAAATAAAATAGCACGAACTTCTTTATTTTCTCCGGCTCGCGCACGATATTGGTAATTACGCTCGTCAAAAGCAACGGCATAGCGACGACGATAAGGTTCTTATACAGACGCAATTTCTCATTCGGCACGTCTTCGGTAAACGTTACTTTATTATACAGCAAGAGCATCGCCGCAATTTGCCCTATCATCAGCAAAACTATGGCGATAATTCTCATCAGATTACTCGATATAAACGGACGTAAAATCCTTTTTTCTTCCGTCAGACTTTTCATGCTTTTTCGCTTTACAGATCGGTTACGGCAAGGATTTTGCCGTCAAGTGTTTTCAAAATAAGTTCTCCGTCTTTCCAAAGCAGGTAGCTTTTTTCGGAACCGTTTTTAGGAAAGGTCACGCTACCGGGGTTGGCTACGGTGACATCGCCGATTTTTTTGACGAAACCTACGTGAAAATGTCCGTAGAATATCGCATCGGCGTTTTTAGGTAAATTGTTCTCGTTGCGGACGTGTCCGTGTGTAAGATAAATTCTCTTCCCGTCGAGAAAAAGGTAAGCGTTTTCCACGAAATCGAAGTCGGATATCATCGTCTCCACTTCGCTGTCGCAGTTGCCTTTTATAACGATAAGGTTTTTAGTTACGGCGTTGAGATACTCCGCCGTCAACATAGGGTCGTACCCGTCGGGAATGCCGTTGCGAGGACCGTGGTTATATATATCGCCGAGCAAAACGAGAGTATCGGCTTTCTCTTCGGCAAACCTTTCGAGTAGTTTTTTCGTAGCCGCGGCAGAACCGTGAATATCGCTTGCGATTAGAATTTTCATATTTTCTCCTTCTTATTATGC
>CAZUJW010000027.1:11062-27458 GCA_964620655.1 uncultured Christensenella sp. | reverse complement strand
GGTGGGCGGGATATACAAAACCTATATACAGATAAAAACGGAATAGAACGCATATCTATTCCGCCTTAATCATTGTATCCATAACTCAAAACCGCAGGTTTTGAACTTCACTGCCGTTAGGCAACTTCACTACCGCAGGGCGGTAACTTCACTCTGCCTACGGCAGAACTTCACTTTACCGAGCGGTAAATTCGTTCGACATAGAAAAAGCGTGGTGGACTTACCCCGCTTCCTTATGAGTCCGACTTATGCGGACTTAGATTTTTTCGCATAAAACATCGTGACTGCGGAAAAATCCCGCATAACGATTGGTCGGCAATTACTCCCATTCAATAGTTGCCGGCGGTTTCGACGTTACGTCGTAAACTACGCGGTTGACGAATTTTACTTCGTTGACTATTCTCGACGAGATTTTTACCATTACGTCGTGCGGAATATCCGCCCAGTCCGCCGTCATTCCGTCCACGCTCGTGACCGCTCTTAAAGCTACGGTATAGTCGTAGGTTCTTTCGTCGCCCATTACGCCTACCGAGTGCATACCGGTAAGGACGGCGAAGTATTGCCATATTTCTCTGTCGAGTCCCGCTAAGGCTATTTCTTCACGGAAGATAGCGTCGGCGTCCTGAACTATTTTTATTTTCTTTCTCGTAATGTTGCCGATTATTCTTACAGCTATTCCGGGGCCGGGGAAAGGTTGACGATTTACGATATTTTCGGGTAAGCCGAGTTCTAAGCCTAAGACTCTCACTTCGTCCTTAAACAGGCTGCGGAGCGGTTCTATAATTTCCTTAAAGTCCACTACCGACGGAAGTCCGCCTACGTTGTGGTGGCTCTTTATTACCGCGCTCTTTCCGAGTCCGCTTTCTATTACGTCGGGGTAGATAGTTCCCTGCACGAGATAGTCCACTTTGCCTATCTTTTTAGCTTCTTCGCTGAACACGTCTATAAACGCCTTGCCGATAATCTTTCTCTTTTTTTCGGGTTCTTTTACCCCTTGAAGAGCTTTAAGAAAGTATTTTTGCGCGTCGATTTTTTTGAGATTCATTCCCATTCCGTCCTTAAACACGCTCATTACTTCGTCGGCTTCGTTCTTACGGAGAAGACCGTGGTCTACGAAAATACAGGTAAGCTTGTCGCCGACCGCCTTGTGTAAAAGGGTAGCCGCCACCGCGCTGTCCACTCCGCCGCTCATGGCGCAAAGGACCTTTCCGTCTCCCACTTTTTCTCTTATCTTGTTTATTTGTTCCTGCGCGTAATCGTCCATTCTCCAATCGCCGTTTGCTTTACAGACCTTGTAAAGGAAGTTCTTTAATATTTCCGTTCCCTGCTCGGTATGCACGACTTCGGGGTGAAACTGAACGGCGTAGATATCCCTATCTGCGTTTTCGTACGCGGCGATTTTACAGGTATCGGTGCTTGCCGTAATGCGGAAACCGTCGGGCAGCTCCTGTACCTGGTCGGTGTGGCTCATCCAGCAATAGTTTTCCTTTCTTATTCCGTCGAAAATTACGCTGTCGCCGTAGTTAATTTTTCTTTTGCCGTATTCTCTCGTTTCGGCATTCCCGACTTTGCCGCCGAGTTCGAAGGCGGTAAGTTGCATTCCGTAGCATATTCCGAGTACGGGTACGCCCAGAGAGAAGATTTCTTTATCCACTCTCGGAGCTCCTTCAGCATTGACGCTCGACGGTCCGCCCGTAAAAATTATTCCTATCGGGTCGTAACCTTTTATTCTCTCTATCGACGTATCCGCCGGTAAAAGTTCGGCGTAAACGTTCAGATTTCTTACTCTGCGGACAATAAGCTGATTATACTGTCCGCCGAAATCTATTACGATAACGGTTTGTTTCTTCATTAGTTCTCCTTTTTTTAGTAGGTTTCTACGTAGCTTTCTCTGTCTGCTCCGACGGAAACGTATTTTATCTTGCAATTAGTTGCTTTTTCTATAAATCTGACGTATTCTTGCGCCTTGACGGGGAGTTCTTCAAACTTTCTGCATTTGGAAATGTCTTCTTTCCAACCGTCCATATATTCGTAAACGGGTTTCGCTTTTGCGAGAGCTTCTCCCGACGGGAACTTGTCGGTGATTACTCCGTCCACGTCGTAAGCTACGCATACGGGGATTTTGTCAAGGTAGGAAAGTACGTCGAGTTTAGTTAACGCGATTTCGTCCGCTCCCTGCATCTTTATACCGTACTTTGACGCAACCACGTCGAAACCGCCTACTCTTCTCGGTCTGCCGGTAGCCGCTCCGTATTCTCCGCCCGCGTCGCGCAAGGTCTGTCCTTCTTCTCCGAACAGTTCGCAGGTAAAAGGTCCTTCCCCTACGCAGCTCGAATAGGCTTTCATAATTCCGGTTACTTTATCGAGTTTTTTAAACGGTATGCCCGCTCCGATAGGAGCGTAAGAGGCAATGGTGTTACTTGAAGACGTGTACGGATAAATACCGAAATCGATATCGCGCAAAGCTCCGAGCTGAGCTTCGAACATAACCGACTTACCGTCGTCTATCGCCGAGCTAAGATATTCGGTAACGTCGCAAACGTAGTCCTTGAAGGGAAGAGCGTAGGTGCGGAGCCATTCTATCATATCTTCGGTCTTAACCTTTTCGCTGCCGTATCCGCCGTTTACGGTAAGGTTTTTCCATTCCACTATCGAAGCAAGTTTCTTTTCGATGCAGTCGAAGTGGAGAATATCGCCCATTCTCAAAGTCTTTTTCATATACTTGTCGGCGTACACGGGAGCGATACCCCTTCTCGTAGAACCGAACTTAGCGTCGCCGAGTCTGTCTTCTTCGAGGCAGTCGAGCAAAACGTGATAGGGCATACAAATGGTCGCTCTGTCGCTTATTTTAAGATTTTTCGGGCTTATTTCAACCCCTTTCTTGCGAAGATTTTCCACTTCCTTGTAAAGGTGAGCCACGTCGATTACCATACCGTTACCCATAATGTTGACGGTTTCCGGGCGTAAAATTCCCGACGGAAGCAGGTTGAGAATAACTTTCGTTTCTCCGTTTATTACGGTGTGACCTGCATTGTTGCCGCCCTGATAACGGCAAACCACGTCGAACTTTTCGCTCAACAAGTCTACCATTCTGCCTTTGCCCTCGTCGCCCCAATTGATGCCTACTATTGCGTTTAACATATTTTTTCTCCTTTTTATATCGTGCTATACGCTGATTTTTACGTTTACGCCCAGTAAAGAAGCGTTCTTCTCCAATACGGACGTAACGAAATTTTGTATGAAGTCTTCGGTCTGTTCTTCCGCTATCCCCGTATACGAGAATCCGTCCAACACCTTATTAAGTTCTTCTTTCGTTATTCCGAAAGCCTTATCGGCTGCGATTTTTTCGAGTATATCGTTATCTCCGCCGTTTAATTTTATATTCTTTGCCGTTTCCACCGACAGTTTTCTTATCTCTTCGTGAAGTGTCTGCCTGTCGCCGCCCTTTTCCACGCAGTACATAAGTATGTTTTCCGTCGCCATAAAGGGGAGTTCTTCCCGTAAATGCTTTTCCGCCATCTTCGGATAAACAACTCCGTTGTCCACGATGTTTATATACAAAGAAAGTATCCCGTCCACAGCTAAAAAAGCTTCGGGAACGGATATTCTTCTGTTAGCCGAGTCGTCGAGAGTGCGTTCAAACCATTGACTTGCAGCGGTGAAAGCAGGGTTAGTTAAGTCTGATATAACGAACCTTGACAAAGACGCTATTCTTTCGCTTCTCATCGGATTCCGTTTGTACGCCATTGCGGAAGAGCCTACCTGTCCGCTCTCGAACGGTTCGTCGAACTCTTTAAGGTGAGAAAGAAGTCTTATATCGGACGAGAATTTCGCCGCGCTCTGCGCTATCTCGGACAAAACCGCAAGCACGTTGAAATCGACCTTTCTCGAATAGGTCTGCCCCGAAACGGGATAACAACCCGCAAAACCTGCCTTTTCGGCAATTAAAACTTCGAGTTTTTTCACCTTTTCGCCGTCGCCGTTAAAAAGGGTAAAAAAACTTGCTCCCGTGCCGGTAGTGCCTTTACAGCCGAGAAGTCTTAATCTGTCAAGCTGAAAATCGAGATTGTCAAGGTCGAATAAAAGGTCTTGAAGCCATAAAGTAGCGCGTTTTCCTATCGTGGTAGGTTGCGCCGCCTGAAAATGGGTATACGCCAAAGTGGCGGTCGATTTGTGTTTTTTTGCAAAACACGCTACCGAAGAGATAAGGTTAAGAAGCAACTTTCTTATCCTCAAAAGTCCTTCTCTCATGACTATAATATCGGTGTTGTCGCCGACGTAACAGGAAGTCGCTCCGAGATGGATAATGGGTCGCGCCTTGGGGCAAACGTCGCAATAGGCGTGAAGATGCGCCATGACGTCGTGCCTCAATTTACTTTCGTACTCCTTTGCCTTGTCGAAATCGATGTCGTAGATATGCTCTTTCATCTCGGCTATCTGCTCGTCGGTAATGGGCAAACCCAATTCTTTTTCGCTTTCGGCTAAATAAACCCACATTTTTCTCCAAGTGGAGAACTTCTTGTCGGAAGAAAAAATTCTTTTCATTTCGTCGCTCGCGTATCTTACGCAAAGCGGATTTTCGTAAAACTCTGACATAAAATCCTTTGGTCTTTTCGGGGCGTTTGCCACGACCGTTTTTCATAATAACATATTTATCGCCGTCGTCAAAATATCTTAAAGATATTTTTTATAATTTTCCGAAAATAACGGAGCGGAGTATATTTCTCCGCTCCGAATTTTCCTTTATTTCTTTAACGCATTTTCGACAAGTCCGGTAAACAAGGGGTGCGGTTTGTTCGGACGGCTCTTGAATTCGGGGTGAAACTGTACGCCGACGAAAAAGCGGTTCTTGTCGTTTTCTATCGTTTCCACGATGTATCCGTCGGGACTCGTTCCGCCGATTACGAGACCTTTTTCTATAAGTTCTTCTCTGAATTCGTTGTTAAACTCGTAACGGTGTCTGTGGCGTTCGTAAATTTCCTTTTCGCCGTAATATTTATAAAGCGTGGTGTTTTCGGCGACTTTACAGGGATATGCGCCCAATCTCAACGTGCCGCCCTTGTCCACTTCGTCGTTCTGGTCGGGCAAAAAGTCTATCACTTTATGCTTGCTCGTCGGGTCGAATTCTCCCGAATTTGCGTCGGTCATTCCGCATACGTTGCGGGCGAATTCTATTACCGCGGTCTGCATCCCTAAGCATATTCCGAGATAGGGTACGTCGTGTATTCTCGCGTATTTTGCGGCGAGAATTTTTCCTTCTATTCCCCTGTTCCCGAACCCGCCGGGGACGAGTATTCCGTCGGCTTTACTCAAAACTTCTTCGTAATTATTTTCGGTAAGGGCTTCGCTGTCCGTCCAAAGTATATTTACCTTAGCTCCGCACCAGTACCCTGCGTGACGAAGGGATTCCGCCACCGAAAGGTACGCGTCGTGCAAGGCTACGTATTTGCCGACGATGGCTATGTTTACTTCTGTTTTTAGATTTTTTATCCTTTCCACCATGTGTTCCCATTCGGCAAGGTCGGGTTCTTTCGTTTCTATGCCGAGTCTGCGGCAAACCACTTCGGAAAACTTGCTTTCTTCCAGCATAAGAGGAGCTTCGTAAAGTATCGGCAAGGTTCTGTTTTCTATTACGCAGTCTTTCTGAACGTTGCAAAAAAGGGCGATTTTATTAAAGATACTCTCTTCGAGCGGTTCGTCGCAACGAAGAATTATAATATCGGGGTTTATTCCCATCCCCTGCATTTCTTTAACCGAATGTTGAGTAGGTTTGCTCTTGTGTTCGTCGCTTCCCGAAAGGAACGGAACGAGCGTGACGTGAATAAAAAGGCTGTTTTCTCTGCCTACTTCGAGAGATATTTGTCTTACCGCTTCGATAAACGGTTGCGACTCGATATCACCTATCGTACCGCCGATTTCGGTAATGACTACGTCTGCGTCGGTCTCTCTGCCCACTCTGTACACGAACTCTTTAATCTCGTTCGTGACGTGGGGAATAATCTGCACGGTAGAACCTAAATATTCGCCCCGTCTTTCCTTATTAAGTACGTTCCAGAACACCTTTCCGGTGGTAAGGTTGGAATACTTATTTAAGTTTTCGTCGATAAAACGCTCGTAATGTCCCAAATCCAAATCGGTTTCCGCGCCGTCTTCCGTGACGAACACTTCTCCGTGCTGATAGGGACTCATTGTCCCGGGATCTACGTTTATATACGGATCGAGTTTTTGCGCGGCTACTTTTAATCCGCGCGCCTTCAACAGTCTGCCTAACGACGCCGCGGTAATGCCTTTGCCTAAGCCCGATACGACGCCGCCCGTTACGAAAATGTACTTCTTCATATTTTCTTCCTTTATGTGTGTTTAATAGTAAGTTTTTATTATTTCTTTGGCAATAACCGACCTTTTCACGCACCTGTCCATTGCTTGTTTTTCTATATATTTGTGCGCTTCTTCTTCATTGAGCGACAGCTTTGTGATAAGAAGAAGTTTCGCTCTCGACACGAGTTTAATCTCTTCCATCTTTTCCTTTACCCCCGCCGTGGCTCTCACCATACGCAAAAGCCGTTCGTTGGTGGCGACGGTAAAGTTAAGAGCTCTCATAAACGACTGCGCCGCGACCGGTTTAGACAGGCAATAAACGCCGATTTTTTCCATTGAATACGACACTCCGTCGTATACGTCGCTTTTTACCAGAACCAAAACCCCCGCGCAGGGTTTTTTTACCGCTTCTTCGGCTAAATCCGTGCCGAATTCGTCTTTTAACGGACAGTTTATAATAACGACGTCGTAGTCCTTTTCTTCCAACTTCCGCCTGCCTTCGGCTCCGCTTTTGGCGGTGCCTAAGGTGTACCCGTCGTCAAGGTATCTTCTGAAAAACTCTTCGCCCTTTTCCGACGAAGATATTATAAGAACCTGTTTTTCCGTCCGTTTAAGCATAGTTTTTATTTCATTTTATCCACTATTCTCTTCGGCAGATATTTATTGACGAACTCGCTTTTATACGCCGTCTTTTTGGCTTCTTCAAGACTTTCGGGCAGTTTTTCTCCGCCCGCAACGTATGCGTCGGTGACGGTTTCTTCCCCTAACGAAAGTTTGTCTTTTATTCCTTCCAGCCCCGCGTAAATAATAAGGGCGTAGACTAAATAAACGTTGCTTTTTCCGTCGGGAGAACGCAGTTCGAACCTTTTTTCGCCGCCGTTTGTAGCGGGAATTCTCACAAGGCACGTTCTGTTTTCTTTGCCCCAGCCGACTACTTTCGGAGCTTTCTTTTCTCCCAATCTTTTATACGAACTTTCCGTCGGGTTAAGGAAAGCGGTAATTTCTTTTATTCTGCGTAAAACTCCCGCGAGAAAACGTGAAAAAGTCTTTTCGTCGCCCCCTCTTACCGACACGTTGACGTGCATGCCGCTGCCCGGCGCTCCGTCGATAGGTTTCGGGTCGAAGGTGGCGTAAAAACCGTTTTTACAGGCTATCGACTCGGTGGCGTTCTTGAAAATAACGGCGTGGTCTGCGGAAGACAGCGCGTCGGAATACTTGAAGTCTATTTCGTTCTGCCCCGGTCCTTCTTCGTGGTGGGAACACTCCGGATTAAGCCCCATTTCTTTTATCGTAAGGCAGATTTCTCTCCGCAAGTTTTCTCCTCTGTCGGCGGGAGCGACGTCCATATATCCCGCGTTATCGCAAGGAATATCGGTTTTTTCGCCGTTTTCGTCGGTTTTGAAGACGTAAAACTCAAACTCCGAGCCCACTTCGACGTCGAGATTGTATTCTTTCGCTTTAAGGACGGCTTCTTTTAAGATACGACGGGAATCGAGTTCGTACGGTCTGCCGTCGGGGTACTTTATATCGCAAAAAAGTCTTATTACCTTGCCGTGCGACGGTCGCCAGGGCAAAAGAGTGAGCGTATCGGGGTCCGGAAAAAGAAAAAGGTCTGATTCCTCGACGAGCTCAAACCCTTTTATAGCCGAGCCGTCGAACGCTATCCCACGCTCAAAGGCTCTTTTCAGTTCTTCCGGCATTACGGAGAGGTTTTTAAGGTTACCGCCGAGGTCGCAAAACGCGAGGCGGATAAACTTGACGTCCTCTTCTCTGACGTATTCCATTACGTCGTTCACCGTGTATTTCATCGTATTCCTCCCAAATAAAAATCGGTATACTCACGCTCGTTTTTCTTTACGGGCATAATACTTCGTTCGGAACAATCTATTACGTTATTCATTATACATTTTCCCTGCGTCCTTATCAACTTATTGAAAGTACCTGCCCGTAAATTTATCGGTAAAATTTTCCGCAGCACGAAAAAAGGGCGACGAAAGCCTGCGCGATTTTTCGCGTTCGCGGACTCCTTTGCCCTGTTCTTTTTTATAGTAACAAACTTCTTTCCGTATGTCAAACAATTCGCTTTTTCGCAAATCGAAAATTTACTTTTTTCTATCGTCAAATCGTTGACAACGTAATTTTGCGGCGTTATAATCGTGCCATAAAACGAATTGGCAAAGGCGTCAAGGAATCACAAGTTCTTTGACGCCTTTGCCTTTTTTGTTGAAAAAACCTAAGGAGAATACGTTATGAACAAGGTAAGCGACTTTTTCGGAACGTCGGTATTCAACGATTCCGTAATGAAAGAAAGATTGCCCAAAGAAACCTATAAGGAATTCAGAAGGGCTTTGGACGAAGGCAAGCGTCTCGACATCGATACCGCCAATGTTATCGCAAACGCCATGAAAGATTGGGCGGTGGAACGGGGAGCGACTCATTTTACCCATTGGTTCCAGCCGATGACGGGAGTCACCGCCGAAAAACACGACAGTTTTGTCTCGCCGAACGCCGACGGCTCGGTAATTATGGAGTTTTCGGGCAAAGAATTAGTCCGCGGCGAACCCGACGCGTCCAGCTTCCCGTCGGGCGGACTGCGAGCCACTTTCGAAGCAAGGGGTTATACCGCCTGGGACCCCACTTCCTACGCCTTTATTAAAGACGGCGTACTCTGTATCCCCACCGCATTCTGTTCCTACGGCGGCGAAGCTCTCGACAAAAAGACTCCGCTCCTCCGCTCTATGGAAGCTATAAATAAGGAAGCGTTAAGGATAGTTCGCCTTTTCGGCAACACCACCGCAAAAAGCGTAAAAACGACGGTAGGACCCGAACAAGAGTACTTCCTTATTCCGAAAGAACTTTTCGACAGAAGAAGAGACCTTATCTTTACCGGCAGAACTCTTTTCGGAGCAAGACCTCCTAAAGGTCAGGAAATGGAAGACCACTACTTCGGCGCAATAAAACCGAGAGTTCAGGCGTTTATGAAAGAACTCAACGAAGAACTCTGGAAACTCGGAATCTTAGCTAAGACCGAACACAACGAAGTCGCCCCCGCTCAGCACGAACTCGCCCCCATATTCACCACGACCAACATCGCTACCGACCACAACCAGCTTACTATGGAAATAATGCAAAAGGTAGCCAAACGCCACGGTATGGTATGCCTATTGCACGAAAAACCGTTCGCGGGAGTAAACGGCAGCGGCAAGCACAACAACTGGTCCATCTCGACCGACACGGGTATAAACCTGTTGGAACCGGGCGAAACCCCGTACGACAACGCGCAATTTTTACTCTTTCTCGTAGCGGTCATTAAAGCGGTGGATGAGTATCAGGACTTATTGAGAATATCCGCTTCATGCGCCGGCAACGACCACAGACTCGGAGCCAACGAAGCCCCGCCCGCAGTCGTATCCATGTTCTTAGGTGAAGAACTCACCGAAATTCTGGAAGCGATAGAAAAGGACGCTTCTTATTGCCAAAAAGAAAAGGTTCAGATGAAAATAGGGGTACACGTTATTCCCAAGTTTCCGAAAGACACCACCGACAGGAACCGCACTTCGCCGTTTGCCTTTACCGGCAACAAGTTCGAGTTCCGTATGGTAGGTTCGTCGATGTCGATAGCCGAAGCCAACGTTACCCTCAACACCGCCGTCGCGAAAGAACTTAAAGAGTTCGCCGACGATCTTGAAAACGCCGACGACTTCACGGGAGCTCTTCACGACCTTATCAAGAAGACCATTATAGAACACAAGAGAATCATCTTTAACGGAAACGGTTATAACGACGAATGGATAAAGGAAGCCGTCGAAAACAGAAAGCTTCTTAATCTTAAATCCACGCCCGAATGCCTGCCCTACCTTGTTAAGGACAAAAACGTAGCCCTGTTCCGCGACTTTAAGGTTTTTACGGAAACCGAGCTTAAAGCCCGCTACGAAATAATGCTCGAAAACTACGTAAAAACCATAAGGATAGAAGCTCTCACTATGGTAGATATGGTAAACAGAGATATTCTTCCCGCAATATCCGCTTTCACGAAACGCCTTGCCGACGCCGCAGCAGCAAAGAAAGCCGTCGCCGACGTGGAATCTTGTTACGAAACTTCCCGCCTTGCCGAACTTTCCTCTCTCGAATCGGCTATCCTTAACGCCGTAGACGTCCTTGACGAATCCCTTACCGCCGCCGAAGAAAGCGATATGCAGAAAGAAGCGGAATATTACCACGACTCCGTCTTCGTCAATATGCAAAGTCTGCGGGCGGTAGTCGACCGCGCCGAAACCCTTACTCCGTCCGACGTATGGCCTTTCCCGTCTTACGGAGAACTTCTTTTCGGCGTACGCTAATTAATTTTGCGATATTTACGCCGTCTTATGCGGCTTGATATACCATTCACAAAAGATAAAAAAGGCTTTACTAACAGCGGAAACGCTACAAAGTAAAGCCTTAAAATAAACACAAAAGAAAAAATTTTTTAAGGAGATTACCATTATGAACGGAGAAATTACCTTTGCTGTCTGGTTCCTTATAGGAACGGCTCTCGTGTTTTTCATGCAATGCGGTTTTGCCATGGTAGAAACGGGTTTCACCCGCGCAAAGAACGCCGGCAACATTATAATGAAAAACCTTCTCGACTTCTGCATCGGCACGATAGTCTATATGCTTCTCGGAGCGGGACTTCTTCTGGGCGAAGACGCTCTTGCCGGTCTCGTAGGCTTGCCCAATTACGGATATTTTACCAATTTCGCCACCTACGATTGGAGCAGTTTTGTATTTAACCTTGTTTTTTGCGCCACAGCGGCTACGATAGTTTCCGGTTCTATGGCGGAAAGAACGAAGTTTTCTTCCTACTGCGTGTATTCCGCAATTATAAGCCTTGTCGTCTACCCCATCGAAGCGCATTGGGTCTGGGGAGGCGGCTGGCTCTCGCAGATAGGATTTATCGACTACGCCGGCAGCGCGGCTATCCATACGGTCGGCGGCATCTCGGCTCTTATCGGAGCTATTATGGTGGGTCCTCGTGTGGGCAAATATACCCGTGACGAAAACGGTAAAATAATTAAAGTCAACGCCATCCCCGCGCACAACATCCCCATAGGAGCTTTGGGTTGCTTTATACTTTGGTTCTGCTGGTACGGGTTTAACGGCGCAGCCGCAAAGAGCGTAAATCAGCTCGCTCAGATTTTTGCCACCACCACAATCGCTCCCGCAATCGCCACCGTAACTACTCTTCTTTACACCTGGATAAAAAATAAAAAACCCGACGTATCAATGTGCCTTAACGCCTCTCTTGCCGGACTCGTCGCCGTAACGGCAGGCTGTGCCAACGTCGACGCCATAGGCGCTACTGTTATCGGTATCGTATCAGGTATCCTTATTGTAGTAGTAGTAGAATTTCTTGACCTTAAACTTCATATAGACGACCCCGTAGGAGCTGTGGGCGTACACTGCGCCAACGGCATCTGGGGGACGATAGCGGCGGGATTGTTCTCTACCTCCACCGCTTCCGCAGGAGTGGAAGGACCTATCTACGCTCTTATCCACGGCACGAGTTTTACCGCAGGTCTTAAAGTCTTAGGTATACAGTTTGCGGGACTTCTCGCAATAGTCGCATGGACGGTAGGCACGATGACTCTCGCCTTCTTCCTTATCAAAAAGACTCTCGGCTTACGGGTGTCGAAGGAAGCCGAAGCTCTCGGACTTGACAAGACCGAACACGCTCTTCCCTCCGCTTACGCAGACTTCCCTATTACCGTACACGACTACGACGCTATTCCCGTCCTTTATAACGATGCGGCGGAACTTCCCGAAACCGCTACTGCGGAACTTCCCGAAAGCGATGAACCCGTCGCCACCAAACCTGTCGTTACCGACGAAAGAACTCCCAAATTTACGAAAATCGAAATCGTTTGTCGCGAAAGAATGTTAGAGTCTCTCAAAAACGCCATGGTCGACATCGGCATAACCGGCATGACGGTCACCCACGTAATGGGTTGCGGCGTGCAGAAAGGAAAACCCGAATATTACAGGGGCGTAGAGATAGAACCGAGCCTTCTTCCCAAGGTTCAGTTGGATATGGTAGTAAGTAAAATCCCCGTCCGCACGGTAATAGAAACCGCCAAGAAAGTCCTTTACACCGGGCATATCGGCGACGGAAAAATCTTCGTCTACGACGTGGAAAACGTCGTAAAGGTAAGAACGGGCGAAGAAGGCTACGATGCGTTACAGGACGTAGAATAAGTTATATAAAGGAGCAATATGTGTTCGATAATGGGTAGTTTTGCGGCAAATCTGACCGCGGAAGAGTTCAAAAAAGGTTTCGACAGGACCGTATCCCGCGGTCCCGACGAAACCGAAACGATATTCCCCGACGACGGCGTGATTTTAGGCTTCCACCGTCTCGCCATAATGGGGCTGACCGAAGAAGGAATGCAGCCTTTTTCCCTTAACGGCAAATACCTTGTCTGCAACGGCGAAATTTACGGCTTCCGCAAACTCAAAAGAGAGTTGGAAAAAGATTACTCTTTCCGCTCAGATTCCGACTGCGAAATTCTTCTCCCGCTGTACGAAAAATACGGCGTGGGAATGTTCGGTATGCTCGATGCGGAATACGCCCTTATTATCTACGATTCGAACGAAAAAAGAATGCTCGCCGCCCGCGATCCGATAGGAATACGCCCGCTCTTTTACGGATACCGCGACGGCGGAATAATCTTCGCAAGCGAAGCGAAAAACCTCGTCGGATTATGCAAAAAGATTATGCCCTTCCCTCCGGGGCACTTCTACGACGGCACCCGTTTCGTCTGCTACTGCGACATAACCAACGTCAAATTTTCGCACGATAACATATCGGTTTGTTGCGAAAACATAAAAAAGTATCTTGTTTCGGGAATAAAAAAGCGACTTGACTCCGACGCTCCCATAGGATTTTTGTTGTCGGGCGGACTGGACAGCTCCCTTGTCTGCGCCGTGTCGCAACGGCTGTCAAACCGTCCCATAAAGACTTTCGCCATCGGAATGAACACCGACGCTATCGACCTCAAATACGCCAAAGAAGTCGCCGACTACATAGGCAGCGACCATACCGAAGTGATAATAACGAAAGACGACGTTCTCTCTGCTATCGAACCCGTGGTTGCCATGCTCGGCACTTTCGACATAACCACTATCCGCGCGAGTATCGGGATGTACCTTCTCTGTAAATATATACACGAAAACAGCGATATACGCGTTCTTATGACGGGCGAGATATCCGACGAACTTTTCGGATACAAATATACCGACTTCGCTCCCAACGCCGCCGAATTCCAAAAAGAATCGGAAAAAAGAGTGCGGGAACTGTATATGTACGACGTGCTACGCGCCGACAGGTGTATCTCGGTCAACTCTCTCGAAGCGCGAGTGCCGTTCGGCGACCTTAACTTCGTAAAATACGTCCTTTCCATAAACCCGGAACTCAAACTCAACCGCTACCACAAAGGAAAATACCTTTTAAGAAAGGCTTTCGACGGCGATTATCTCCCCTACGACATACTCTACCGCGAAAAAGCCGCCTTTTCCGACGCCGTCGGTCACTCAATGGTCGATTACATAAAGGAATACGCCGACTCCCTTTACACGGAAAAAGAGTTTTCCGAAAAGATAAAAAAATACTCTCACGTTCCGCCCTTTACGAAAGAATCGCTCCTTTATCGCGAACTGTTCGAAAAATACTACCCCGAACAAGCCGAGATGATAATCGATTTCTGGATGCCGAACAAAAATTGGAACGGCTGCGCCGTCTCCGACCCGTCGGCAAGAGTTCTTCCAAACTACGGCGACAGCGGAATATAAACTCAAAAATTTTAATTCTCACCATTTACAAAAAGCCCCTTCGCAAGAAAGGGACTTTTTCCGTTACGTCGTTTATTTCGGCTAATAGTCGACGATACCTAAAAGATAATCGGCTGATGTCTTAAAGAACGCGGCTATCGAAACCACCGAATCCAACGACGGCTCTCTTTGCCCCGACTCCCAAAAGCTAATCGTCTGATTGCAAAAACCGAGCCGCTCGCCTAATTCTTTCTGCGAAATGTTCATTTCCAACCTTAAATTTTTAATTCTCTTTCCGATAACGTTGTTCTTCATACAAAAAATCTATCAAAATTTTCCTACATTCTGTTGACTTCCTACAAAGTGTAGGATACAATGGAGAAAAGTAAACCTTTCTTCGACGTTCCGCGTTGATGCCGTGTTTGCTTTAATTTTGGTCTTAAAAGGCAAAATTAAACTAAAATTTCATAGGGAATAATACTATTGATGGGTTACGATAAATGAATATAAGTATTAACGGACTTAACGTAACGGTTAAAACTAAATCAAAAAACGCTATATATGCGAACGACCTCTCTTATACTAATTCAGATAAAGTTAACGACGAAAAAAGAGGGTTCTTGTATTATAACGCGACTATTAACGACTGGGTATTTTGCGGACTGAATCAAATAACTCCGTCACGGTACGACAATTTGATTTTGATTTTAGAATCCCCTCATAAAGATGAATTCAGCCCCACCGGGATTCCTTTAAGACCTGCAAACGGAATTACCGGGACTAAGATAAATAACCTTCTTGCAAAACACGTTCAGTATATACCCGGCTTGACTTTATCGAAGTCGACAGTGTATTGCGTGTGGATAGTAAACGCAATACAATATCAAACCTCTGCTTATCATCAGCTATACACCGTTTCGGGTTATAGTGATTATTGGCGTTCTCTTCGGGATAAAGTATTCAAAACTATGTGGGATAGCAATTCTCCGTTTAATCTCCAAGCCGATTTATTACAAAGATTAGACACTATAACGCCGAGCGAATGCGTTAATTGCGTAACGGGAGGGAAATCGGCTTACGGTTTAAGAACGCTCGTCAGCAAAGCGATACCCCAGGCTTGCTGTTACTCCCACCCGTCGAGTTGGACTTGAAGTATCGGAGTAAAGGAGTATGAAAATGAAACTATGGGAAGTACTTGAATTTGCTAACGATAACGGCGTTCTTCTGTATAAGCACGAATGCGAAGACTTCTTCACCAATTCAAAACTTATCGTACGAGAGGGTCAAGTCGCCGTCTTCTTAAAAAACGGCGTGCTTTACGACTCTTTCAAACCTGGAAAATATACGTTAAAGACACAAAATATCCCGTTGCTCACGAAAACTATTAACGCCGTTACTACGGGCGGAGAAAATTCTTTTTCCGCAGAACTGTTCTTTATCTCCACGGTTGACCAAATGAACCTTAAATGGGGAACGAGAACTCCTATGCTTTTGCGTGACCCGAACTATAACGTTATCGTTAAAGTCGGAGCTTGCGGCGAGTCGATTTTTAGCGTGGTTGACCCGCTCCTTTTCGTAAAGAGAATAAGCGGAACCGCTAAACAGATAAATTCCGACCAATTAGGAGAGTACTTCAGGTCGATTATCAATACGTTCGTAAAAAACTGCATATCGGACGCGTTGACCGTTAATAGAATATGTATTTTAGATATGAACTCGTGTCTGTTGCGCATTTCCGACGCTTGTTGCGCATATCTGAACGAACAAATTGCCGAATACGGAATAAAAGCTAACAACTTTACCGTAGATAGTATACATATCCCCGACGACGACCCGTCGATAGCGAAACTAAAAAACATTCTTGCAAAAAAAGCCGAAATGGATATATTAGGCTACACATATCGGGAAGAAAGAAGTTTTAACGTAATGGACAACGCGACTTCTAATTTGGGAAACGGCGGAATTGCGGGTTCGTTAATGGGAATAGGCTTAGGTTTCGGGCTTGCTTCGCCTATTGCAAAAGAAGTAACGAAAGTTGCGGGAATAGTCGATGCTAACTCTACGGCGCCCTCTCCTCAACCGCAAACGAACGGTTGGAATTGTTCTTGCGGAGCGAAAAACGTACTATCGAATTTCTGTCCGAATTGCGGCAACAAAAAACCTTTAACCTCGTTACGAGATTGCCCGAACTGCGGAGCTAAAGGAATAACCTCGGCTTTTTGTCCGTCCTGCGGATATAAAATGTCCGACGATAAATGAAATTGTCCTTGCG
>CAZUJW010000027.1:0-11052 GCA_964620655.1 uncultured Christensenella sp. | reverse complement strand
AAGACCCGCCGATATTACGAAATAACCACTTACGATAAGGAGTAAAATGAAATACGTAGAATACAAATGCCCGAACTGCGGCGGCTCGATTAAGTATGAAAAAGGTATGACTATCGGCACTTGCGAAAACTGCGGAGCTACGTTAAGCGTTGAAGCGGATATCACTGACAAATTGTTCAGAGCATACGATTTAATCAACCAAAAACGATTTACGGGAGCTAAGACTCTGCTTAACGAATGCGTAACGGAAGAAGTCAAAAACGGACAAGTTTATTTAGGGTTGTTACTCTGTGACACGGAGTGCGCTACTCCGTCGGAATTGGCTACGACGAAATATAAATTCGCCAACAACCCCAATTACTTACGCGCCGTAAACTTTTTGTGCGACGAACAAAAAGAAGAATTGATAAAACTTTGCAAAGAGAACGAAAGTCTTCCCGTAGAACAAGACGTTCCCGTAAAGCCCCTCGTTCATACCGAACGAATGGACGAGTTCCTTTCTTTATATTACAAAAAAATCAGCAAACACGGTCTTACCTTAGTCGGGTTATATAATATGACTGATTTTTCCGCTATGACGGAGCGACAAGTAATAGGTTTTTATCAAGGCACTAAGTCTAATATGGACGAAATGCTTTCCATATACGAACAATTATCTCAAGACGAAAAAGACGGTATAGGCGAAGTCGACAGAAAAGAGTTTTCCTCCGCCGTGGGAATCTTCCGCGAAATAGGAAAAATCATAGAAGCTGTTCCCGCGGAAACGTTAGCCGAAATCCTTTCGCCCGCGCAAAATACATCCAATGAAGAAACGAACCGAAACGATGAGGATGAAGACTATGACGACGACCTCAACGAGGGCGAATATGACGAAGTGGAGGGCGAAGACGATGGGTACGACGATGAAGAAACCGAAGACGACGGATACGACGAAGAGTTCGACGACGACTATTCCAAAAATCTCGCAGGCATAGAAGAAGAAATCAACGCCGCAGAATACGAACTCGGAAAACTCGGCTTATTCAACGGTGGAAAGAAAAAAGAATTAAAAAGCAAACTTAAAAAGCTATATTTACAAAAAGATATTCTGCTGACTAAACGGGACGTCGCTTTATACGAAAACAAATTAAACGACCTAAAAAAAGAATTAGAAAAGACGGAACAAGGTCTTATGGACGATATAAACGTGCTGAAAGGGAAAATTTCGGCTTTGCCGTTTACGGCAATTAGTCAGAAAAGAGAATTCAAAGACGAAATAATCGCAAAAAAACGGACGTTGGAAATTCAAAGAAATGAATACGGAAGCGAGATAACCGCCGCCTCCAAAACCTTAAACGAGCTTACTCATAAATTAAAAAATTTAATAAAAAAATAATTCATAAAAAAGGAGATTAAAAAATGGGATTATTTGACAAATTGAAAAAAGTAGTTTCGCCTACTGGCATTACGACGGAAGAAGTAAAACCTACTCCTTCTCCTGCATCGGCACCAACGCCTACACCTGTCGAACCACTTGAAGATTTAAGCGGTCTTGACAATTTGCAAGTTCTTGAAAAAATAGACTCTTATTGTTCCGCATATTCGAATTCAATGAATAACAATACGTTAAACAATCTTTGCAATGCTATAAAAGAATTCGACAAAAGATTTAACTCTCTCCCTCTTTCTCAACGCGGATGTATCTCACAAGATTGGAGTTTTGCAAAAATCCAACTTTCTAATATAGAGTCAATGAAAAATACACCGACTGCTGCTAACCTTGTCGTCAACCTTAATTCATACTCAAAAATGTATGTTGACCAACTTAAGAATTACGTTGCAAAAATCTATACCGAATTGACAAAGTAACTTTTTCTTTACTTACGTTACGAAGCCGTTAAGGGATATTCTTCCTTAACGGCTTCGTCAAAATTTCTAACTTTTAATAATAGTATAGGAGAATATTATGCTCGCCGACAAAATTACGAACGCTATTTTACGCTATTTCTTTGAAAAAAATCTAAAACCTGTTTTATCGCTTAGTATTGATGAGTGCAACGAAACAACTAACGCGCCGAGCGTACAAGTTCAAATAAACGTTCCGTTTTCAGAAGAAGATATCAGCAATTTTTGTTTTTTCTATGCGCTTGACGACCCTTGCGTAAATATGTCTGCAATTTACATTTTGAAAAAAGCGATATCGCAAGAAGAATTCAAAGTAATTCGCGAGAAATATCAGGATGCTGTCGCGCCGTTTTCAAGTATTATTTTCCCTGATGGAAACAATGAACAAATTCACTTATATAAAGAACTTCCATTAGAAGAATTTTCGATTAAATTCTTAGATACCATATATAAGTTTTTTACCGAAAAGAACGAAGCGACTGACTTTTTGAAACCGATTTCGATACCGAACGCTATGCCGCTTGACTACTATTGCTTCTGATACGAAAACGACTATGCGTTTTGCATAGTCGTTATTCAATTTTAAGTTTCGTCGCAAACGCCGATTTTTTTCGGTTCTTCCGCTGCGGTTTGTTCTGAAAACGAAACGTTCGTTTTCATCTTAAATTCTTTGCTTTTTTGCTTAATCGAGTATATTTCCGTCAAGGGAAATGGTTACGACCTGCCACGGAATGAATTTTCCGCTGTTTTGCAAAGCTGTTTTTGCCGCGTGTTCCAAACCGCCGCAGCAAGGAACTTCCATACGGACTACGGTCACGCTCTTAATATCGTTATTGCGAATAATCTCGGTAAGTTTTTCCGAATAGTCCACGCTGTCTAATTTAGGACAGCCGACGAGAGTAACGTGACCTTTTATAAAACGCTCGTGAAACGCCGCATAAGCGTACGCCGTACAGTCGGCGGCTATAAGCAGCTTTGCGCCGTTAAAGTAAGGTGCGTTCACGGGTACGAGTTTTATTTGCACGGGCCATTGGGAAAGACGGCTCTGCGTTTGGACGGGAGTAGTTTCGACGTCTGCATTTTCAGTGTGTTGAATTGTCTTCATCCGTGTCCCGGGACAGCCGCCCGGCAGGTGCATTCCGTGTTGTTGCATTTTCTTTTGCTTGTTTGCAAGCACCGCTTGTTCGTCATAAGCGGTAGCTTCGCGTTCGACAAAAGTTATCGCCCCGGTAGGACATGCGGGCAGACAGTCTCCTAAGCCGTCGCAATAATCGTCTCTCATCAGTTGCGCTTTTCCGTCTACCATGGCGATAGCGCCTTCATGACAAGCGGCAGCACATGCGCCGCAACCGTTGCATTTATCCCGATTTATATCGATAATTCTTCTTTTCATAATATAGTCTCCTTGCTTTTCTGTTTTCATTATACTATAATAAAATCAGCAAGTCGGTTGAATTTTCAACCAACAAGGATATTTATGAAAAAATTTTTTTCTATAATTTGCTCATCCAAGCTCTTTTCGGGTATTTCCGAAGACGAACTTGCGGCTATGTCGTCCTGCCTCGATATGAAAGTAAAAGACTTTTCAAAAGACGCCTTCGTATTACGCAACGGCGATACGGCAGAATCCGTCGGACTCGTACTGTCGGGTAGCGTTCTTATAGTGCAAGACGACATCTGGGGCAACCGCAATATTCTTTCCAAGGCAGGACCGGGAAAGACTTTCGCCACTGCGTTTGCCTGTGCGCCCGACGCAAAACTTAACGTGGACGTCATCGCGGAAACACCCGTTACCGTAATGTTCCTGAATATAAATCGCATACTTAACGTATGCCCGTCCGCATGCGATCATCACACCCGAATTATCCGAAACGTTCTCGGCGAACTTGCCGAAAAAAATCTGCAATTCAACGAAAAACTTACGCATATGGGACAGCGTACCACGCGTTCAAAAGTCACGTCCTATCTTTCCGCAGAAGCGCAACGGTTCGGAACTTACGAATTCGATATTCCGTTTTCAAGACAGCAACTTGCCGATTATCTCGGCGTCGAACGCAGCGGTCTGTCGTCGGAACTGGGAAAAATGCGCGATGACGGACTCCTTGATTTTCACAAAAACCATTTCTTTTTGAAAGTGTAAGCGTTTTCATTCATTTTCAACGGTTATCCGCAAAAAACCGTTCATTATTTGTTCCGTTGTTTTTCATTGCACCCATAAAGTTCTGATTTTTGCTCCGTTTTTATATATCGACTGCGGAAAGAGCACGTCGGTCGATAAGTACTTTCTTAATGTGTAATATAGGCTTACAGTTTTGCAAATTTTACCATAATCGACTGCGGGAATATCTTGGCAGCAAGGCGATAAAACTTGTAAAATACTCCTGGCGTATAAACGGCATTTCCTTCCTTTGCCTTTTTCAACGACTTTTCGACAATCGTTTCCACGTTCAGCCACGGCAAACCACTTGCCCGAGATTGGTTTTCTTTCGCCTTTTTCTTTGCGTTCATTTCGGTATCCATATTTCCGGGGCATAGAGCAAGAACGTTGATTTTCCTTTCTCGCAATTCTTCGCGAAGTACACGGGACAGATACAAAAGATAGGTTTTCGTCGCACTGTACACGGCGGCGTTCACGTTCGGAACAAAACCCGATACCGAACAGGTGTCGACGATATATCCGCCTTTTTCTATAAACGGCGTGCATTCGTGAATCATCGCGGTTGCACCCGACACGTTCACGTCGATAATGTTCTGCAATACGTCGAGCGGCAAATCTATAAATTTGCCTTCTCTTTCATATCCCGCGTTGTTTATGAGTGCTTTTATTGTCGGATTCAGACTTTTCATTTCGTCAAAAAAGGCAGTTCTTGAATTTTTATCCGACAAATCGACCGCAAACGTTTTGATTTTTACGTTTTCGTAGTCTGCCGCCATTTCATCGAGTCTGTCTTTTCTGCGGGCAATCAGCCAAAATTCATCGTCTTGTTTTGCGTTATTCAACAGATTCTTCGCAAATGCTTTTCCGAGCCCCGAAGACGCTCCCGTAATAATCGTTACTTTCATGCTAATCTCCTTATAATTTTACCATTCTGTTTACGAATTGTCCGTGCGTATTTTTGCTCTTGTAATTGATCGCCGCTTTCGGGCAACGGTGCAAACAACCAAGACATAGCGCGCATTGATTTTTTACCCACGTCGGTTTTCCGTTCTTGATTTCTATCGCTTTCACGGGGCATTGTCTTGCACATAAGCTGCACCCTACGCAGGATTCGCTAACGAAAAAGTATTTTGTCTGTCTGAATTTATCATAATTGCGATAGTAGCAGTTCACAAGCGGTAAAGGCAATTTCGCCGCGACAAAATTACCCTGAACCCTGTTTTTTACCTTATTTGCAATCTCTTCCGCTTCTTTCATTGCGGCGGCGGTAATCCGTTCGTTTTTCGACTTATCTTTCAGATTAAATACGGGGACCCACGTATCGACGGTTTTCACGGAGTATGCGGCGGATACCGGAATTCCTTTTTTGCGTAATAAGTCGGCAAGGAATTTTGCCGATTGTCCCGTGGTTGTTCCGTATGCCGAAACCGTATATACGTAAACGTTCTCGGTATGTCTTATCTCCGAATATTTGACGAAATCCGATACGATAGAGGGCAGTCCCCAAAAGTAAGTGGGCGTTACAAAGCCGATTGTTTCGCCTTCGCTACAATCAAAAGAAAAATCTTTATTCAGCATACAATCTTTGATTGCTATGGTTTTGTCGTTTGTTATTTTTGAAATCGTTTCGGCAATCATTTTACAGTTGCCCGTTGCTGAAAAATAAAAAATCATATAAGCCTCCCGAACTGGTTGTATTTGCAAATATTTTTGCTTTTGCAAAATCTCTTTCTTCGTGTTAAAATATAACCGCAAAACAAATAAAAAGCAATTACCGTTTTTGTGACATCGCAAAAAATTGGACGCTTGTAGGTAAAATGCAAAAGGAGAAACCATGAAATACGATATTACAAAGCCGCAAACTAAGGGCGCAAAGAGGGTGTTGAATTCCGTCGGTTCGGCTTTTTTCAATCTGCTTACCGAAAAAGACTTCGCCGATATTTCCATAAACGAAGTGTGCGAACGCTCCGGTTATCCGCGCGCTACGTTTTATAATTATTTCGACGATAAATACGACCTTCTGAACTACCTTTGGTATTCCGTCACGAAGGAAATAAATCTTGAAGAATATGCGGACATTGCTCCCGAAAACAGATTGCCCGTATTTTTCGACAGACTCTATAATCTGTTCGATAAATGGTCGGAGAATATACATAGAATCGTCGAACATAATCGGACGGACGACTATTTTATGAGCAGTATTCGCATTTATCTTAATTCGCAAATAAAAACGATATGCGAAAGTTGCGTTGAGCCGCTACACGGAATTCCAACCGAAATGCTTGCCGAGCATTATGCTAACACGCTTTATCTTGTGATGGAATGGCGTTTTATAAAAGGCAACGATACGCCGAAAAAAACGTTATTCGAATACCTGACCGCGTTGTTGGCATTGTAATTATACTCTAAAAAAACCGCTATGCGTTGTATTGAATAGCAGCCTTTTTCTATATGTTTTCGTGGATATCAACTCCGTATTTGAATAGAACTTGCTATCATGTTTTTCCTGCAACCTTTATACAATTGATTAAAAAATGGCGAAATTGTCCTTAAAAGCATAAAAATAGCTGTTAACGGTATCGTCCGTCAAAAGTGAGTAGAGGAGAAGCCCCTGTCCGATAACTCGAATATACCGATACCGTTATTCAAGTATATTTACGCGAATAAGGTAGTTACTTTGTATCAGTTTAATTCTCCCTCGTCAGTTTCACGCAAAGCGTGAAATTGCGAACGATGTCCGCGATAGATATATTATTTTCTTTCACTTTGTTTTTGCGCGGACACGTTCTGAAAGAACTGTGGAAGGCACAAAAAAGCAGATACGGAAATGTATCTGCTTTTTTGTGGCTCCCCCTGTCCGTTTCGAACGGACGACCTAGCGGTTAACAGCTGTAAAAAAGGCGAAAACGGCATAAAAAAGGGTTTTTCGTACGCCTTTTGGCTCGAAAAACCTTTTTCGTTTTCGCCGGCAGCTTCTTCTACTACTTGAACGAAATATTCCCGTTATTCCCCGTAAAGTTATTAAAGCTATTCTTAATACTTCCGTTCCGTCTCCCGCCTTCATCTTCTATCCCTAACAGGTAATCGGACGTTACGTCAAAGTATTCCGCAAGCGCGCGTAAATACGATAATTTAGGCTCGCTTGTTCCATTACACCAATTAACAACACTTTGTTTGCTGCTGTTCAAATCTTTTGCTAAACGATACATTGTAATGTGATTATCTTCTATCAAACGTTTTAACCTAATCGCAAAAATATCCATATCTCCTCCTGTAAAAAATTATACTAAAAAATTGGACTAAATTCTTTACAAGTCCAAAACATTGGACTATAATAAATAAGTCTAATACTTTGGACTAATACATACCCCACGGAGGCACACATGAAAGTAGAATTAAACATCACCCACGAAACCTTTAAGGACGATAACGGTATCGTCAAGCCCTACGTCGCTTTCAAGTTCGAACTCGACGGCGAAACCTTTGCCGTTTCCGTCAGAGACAAAGACAAGAAGCTTCTTAATTACTTACTTAAACAACGTGGTTTTTACGACGAAAAAACCGACACCGACATTATTTGCTAAAAGGAGAACGTTATGGAAAATTTAGCTATCTACTGCGAACTTAAAATCAACGACAAAAATACCGGCGAATTAAAGCACGTCCTTACCGGCGTTTACTACGCCGACCTTTCCGACTTTGCCGAATGCGTAAGAAAAGGCACCGTTGACGATTTCAACGACGATATCGTCAATCATATGCTCGAAGACTGCGACGTCGTCATTGACGACGATACTACGTTCGGGCGACTCTCGCTCGTTTGCCTGGAAAACGACTTTCCCGAAGACTACGACGAAACCGACGAAGACTAAGCTATGATTACTACCCCCGAGAGCTGGCATTGGGATATTTCCCCCGAAGACGTTAAAAAGTTAAATGCGGTTGATAGAGACACTATCAACCGTGTATATTTTGCTAACTTTAAAAAATTCGAACGTATTGCAAATAAATATTGCCGTTTCGTAATACGAAACCCGTCTTACATCGACGATTGCGTTCAGCAAATCTATGTCGATTTACCGCTTTACGACTACACCGACAACGGAACTTTGTTTGCTTGCTTAATGCGTAGTTGTAGAAGCGCTGCGTTACGTAGCCGTTACGAAATTTCCTTGTTTACCCCTGTACACGGTAAAGATAAAGACTGCGAACTTGCCGATTTTCTCGGCAAAGACTTCTTTGCCGAGCTCGAAGACAAACAAGTCGGCGAAGAAAACGCCTTGATAATGATTAACTCTCAAACCGCCCTCTCCGCCCCGGAACGTGACTTCCTTACCGCAGTTGCGTTCCGGGTCAGACCGTATGAAGGACTATTCTATGAAGAATTTACAAGACACTTTGGTAAAAACCATACCGGGAAATTTACTGCTTAAAATTGACGTCAACGCCATTCTTGAAAATACCGCCCACGACGTGGACGGTATCGACGTTTACAACGAAAAAGTTGAAAAGTGTTTGAAACAGTGCAAAAAAAACGCAGAGTATGTGCGCCGTTGGCGTGAATTGCACAAAGAAGAAGTTGCGGAGTATAACCGTAACTATCAAAAAGCAAATGCAGACGCTGTTGCAGAACGCCAACGCCGATGGGTAGAACGGCATAAAGAAGAAGTTGCGGAGTATAAACGTAACTACCAAAAAGCAAATGCAGACGCTGTTGCAGAATATAAACGCCGATGGGCAGAACTAAATAAAGAAAAAAGAGCGGGATATTGGCGTAAATATGAGCAATCCCATAAAGAAAAAAGAGCGGAGTATCGTAAGCAATATTATGAAGCCCATAAAGAAGAAAAAGCGGAGTATTTCCGCCGATATCGGGAAGAGAATAAAGAAATAATTGCGGAACGTAAACGCAGACAACGAGCAAAGAAAAAAGCCGAACGCCTGGCAGCTCTTGCACAAACGTTAAACAATGAAAGCACGGAAAGCACAACAATATAAAGAAACCGTTAAGCGGTTCAATAACTACAAGGCTACCTTGCCCCGAACGTCGACACGCACCGAACAGAAACGCCCACCCGTTGCGACGTCGCAACACCCCTTTCCCTTTAATTACCCACGGGCGGTGGGTTCCCCTGGGGGTACCGCCCACTTAAAATGCGTTGCGAAGCATAAGCCAAGGACCCCGAGCAGCGTGTGAGCTGCGGTTGGGTAAGCCTTCCGCTTTCTACCCCGTCACCAACCTACGTACCCCCATTTACGGGACCGATAGCGACCCCGTAGGGGGAAGCCTTGAACTATTAGAAATAACTCTACACAAAATGATTGATATTACCTCCGCCTCCGTTTCCGAAAAAGTTATCCGTAAAAGCTCTCGCCGTGTTTCTCGTAACGGCGATATTGCCGACTGGTACGCAAAGTTAGCCTGGGAAGAAGACCGAGAAAAGGAAACCCTTTCTAATCGCTCCCTTGCCGTCCGTGACTGTTACCGCTTCTGGAACGTAGACCACTACAAAACCCAAAAGGTAAAGGACGTAGTCCGCATTACCCTTTGCCATGATAAATTTTGTCTTAATTGCCAAAACTCAATAGCTCTCCGTCGTGAAGAAAAATATACGCCCGTTCTCGACGACTTACGCTCCCGTTACGATATTTATCACGTCGTTTTCACAGTTCCCAACGTTCTCGGCAACGAACTTACCGCTGCCGTTAAAAAAATGTACGCCAAGTTTCCCTATCTCATTCAATACTTGCAAGGCAAGCGTAAAGCGAAAGATATAAATTTCGTCAAATTCGGGTTCGTCGCCTGTATCAGAGCGCTCGAAGTAACCCAAAAAGAAACTCCATCCGGCACCGAGTACCACCCCCATTTCCATTGCCTGTTCCTTTTCCGGAAAGGACTTAAAAAAGATAAGGGGAATATAAACGAATACTCATTTTCAAAAGGAAAACTTGTCCGCATGTTCTCCGACAACGAAATTTTCTTCCAAAAAGTCTGGTACCTGCTCTACAACGGCGAACGCCTTACCAAATCAGCTCTATCGGACTTAAAGCAAGGTTACTCCGTTATTATGGACTTACCAAAAGAAGGACGTTATCATCAAGTCTTTAAGTACGTTCTCGGCGGTAACTTCAAAAAAGGTCAACCCGCTTTCCTGTACGAAACTTTCAAAACCCTTTACCACACTCTTTACCGCCGTAAAATGATACAAGGCTACGGTATCCTTAACCGTTTCGAATTCGATATAGACGACGAAAAAGAAAACGCCGACGAGATTTACTCCGCTATCGTCGCGCAGCTTAAAGCAGTAGAAAAGCCTACTCCAGAACTTATGCAAGTCAACGACGTAATTAAAGACTACGACGATAACTCCGGTATACGCTACATATCGAAACGCAGTATCAGAAACGAAATCAAAAACAGGAAATGACCGAACTCGAACGCATAGAGCGTAAGCTCGATTATCTTCTTTCCCGTCTCGAAGCTCTTTTCCCCTCGAAGCCCGACATCCTGTTATACGACTGGTTCCGCACCTGGTACGACACTTACAAAGCTCCGAACTTAAAAAAGAACTCCCTACGCTGTATCAGAGACACGCTGCGTTTACATATACAACCGAATATCCCGAACGTTACGTTAAAAGCACTTACTCCGCTCGACCTGCAAAACTGCCTTAACGCCATATCTTCTTCCCGCATGGCGGAATACTCGCATAACACGCTTACCGACTGCATGCGTCGAGCTTACGAATTGGGCTACACCGATACCAATTTAATGCTATCCGTCACAAAACCGAAACACCGCCGAACGTTAGGTCACGCTCTGAGCGTGGACGAACAACGTTTACTCCTGTCCCTACTCCCGAAGCTATACCACGGCGAAATATTCGCTTTCTATCTCTACACGGGTTGCCGACGGAGCGAAGCTCTCGCCGTCCGATGGAATGACGTGGACTACTCCCGCAACTTAATTCACGTCCACGGAACCAAAACAACCAACGCCGACAGATACG
>CAZUJW010000026.1:0-27804 GCA_964620655.1 uncultured Christensenella sp. | reverse complement strand
ATATCTCTGCCCCTTAAAATCGGTCGTATAACTTCTGCCGATTTAGGATCTTCGGCAATTAACGCATCTTTTATTTTACCGGTAATAATAAAAGCCTCATTAAATCCCGTTTTTATTCCGTAGTTAATTTGGATATTCCATTTTTCGAGAGGAATGCCTCTGGCTTGAATTTTCATCCGGATACGGTTTTCAATTATGTTCATGATAATCCAGCTCGAGTTGGAAATAAATTTATCAACAGTACAATTTTGCTGAATATAATTGCTCAAATTATTTCTGCATTTATCTTTTATTAGGCAAGCTTGTGTCTGTCCTAAATTGTTTTCTTTCCTAAAAAGCAAAATATTTACATCGACCGTCGCAGATTCAAACACCTTCTGCCCCGCAAAATCTATTAAAAGGATCGGATTGGTTTTCGACGATAAAAAACCACGTAATTTCTCTCCATATCCTGCACGCATCCACTTGTTTGATGTAATATATGTAAGTATTCCGCCTTCTTTAAGATTGTTGTACCCTGCTTCATAAAATAGGCAATAAATGTCTCCTGTTTTCGCAAAGGTGGCATATCCTAATTTGGAATAAACATCTGCCATTGCTCGAATTGATTTGTCTTGCAATTGAATATATGGTGGATTTGCAATAACTATATCAAATCCATCTTTTATACCAAACATCCATTCAGGGTCGAACCATGTGGTCGGTTGACTTTCAAACGGCTTCCATTCAGACAATAATTGATATTTTAACGAAGCCTGTTTTTGATAGTTAGCAATGGTATTCAAAAGCATATCCTGCTGTAATGTTTTGAATTCCAACTTCAATTCTGTTCTTCTGTCATTGTCGGCATTAAAGTATTCTTCTCGAATATCACGAAGAGCCTTTATATGATCTTGGTTTTCAAATATCGACATCTGCATTGTTCCTTCGCTTTCAAGAGGAATAAGCGAATTTGCGACTATAAACTTAAAATCAAGATTCGGAAGCGGATTTATGCCTCTATTAGGTTCATCATCATAAACTTTCTCTTCGATAACAAGCGACAAAAAACAGCGCAGACGAGCAATTTCAACCGCAATCGGCTGAATGTCAATTCCGAAAATTGAGTTTTGAATAACCGTAAGTTTGCGTATATAATCCAAAGAACCGGCATTGAATTTTTTTTCAAATTCTTTCCTAATCAAGAAACTAACGTTTTCGGTTGCTTTATTAAACCACAAATTTGCATCCGGGTCAATTTCTTGTAACATATAGACGATTTTTTGAAGCACGCCGATAGGGAAAGCTCCCGAACCGCAAGCGGGATCGAGAACTGTAACAGAGTATAATGCGTTTACAATGGCTTTCTTTTCCGCCGCGGAAAAAGACATAAGCTCGTCATCTTCCTTGCCGTAACTTATGAGCGCTTTTAATTTTTCTTCCGAAATTCCGGTTTTTGTCTTGAGATGCTCGAGAATGCTACTGTCTACCATATAATCGACGATATCTCTCGGGGTGTAAAAACTGCCCGTACTCTTTTTTGCGTTTTCGCCGGTTTCCGGATTGATTTCAGCAAGCAGGTTTTCAAAAATTCTTCCGAGCATTTCCGGGTCGATAGACAATTCGATGTCGTAGGACGTATTTTCGTCAACCGTAAAGTTGTATTGTCCTAAAACGGCATAAAATCTGTCAAACCAATCGTTAGGAATAGTTACAAGACCATATTGTCCGGCTTGTAACTCGGGAGAAAATTTGTAATGATCGTCAATATGAGGGCTGAAAAGTCCACCGTTCAAATAAGGTATTTGAGAATAAAATTCTTCTTGCGCATATTTTCCTTTACGACGCGGAATACTTGTATTCAGTAACTCGAAAAACAATGGTTCAAGTACATCGTGGTAGTAATTTCCGCCGATTTTAATATCTTTTGTGTTGAGCAATGTTTCAGGAATAAGGGGAAGTCCGTTTTCGCTCTTCTTTTCTTTCAAAAACCAACAAAAAACTATACGACCGATAAGCCGCACTGCAAATTCGGCATACTTATTTTGATCAGTAACGCCGTAGATATTTAGTTCTTTATCATAAGTTTTGCCTTCACGTTGACCGCCGACCAATCTCGTAAAACAAGCGGCAATTTCACTGTAAAATTGCTTATTTACAACTTCAACGGAAAAGCGGTTGATGAGTTCGTCAAGAGAATTCACTTTTCCTTTACCGATTAAGAAGTCATATGCGGTTTTCGTTTTTGTACCATAGCCCAAGCTGTATGAGTATCTGCGCGGATTTGACAATACTTTTACGACCTTTTCGCCGTCGAATTCATATTTACTTGTCAAAAGAGAAAAACGATAATTGAGTTCGTCCGCATTTGCAAAAGCAACAATAGCATTGTTTATTCCGAGTCCGCGCAAGATCCTGAACATCTCTTGCGTAATGGTAACACGGCGATTGTGAGCATCTTTTTTTAGTATAACCTCAAAAACCGTAACTTCGCACTTATCGGAATATCCTAACTGATTAACCGATTCGAAAATATTGTTTTTGAACTCGACTTCGTGCCGATCAGAAATAAAATCCGGCAACAATACATCATCGACTACATATAAAAAGTTATCGACGTGGTACTCTTTTTTAAGTATTTCTTCTGCTTCTTTAATCGTTATCATTTCTCAAATCCTCGGTAAACATTATTATTTCCGCTTGCGCGTCGATTGCCTCAACTCTTGTTTTTATCTGAATTATGTAGTGAACGGGTATTTTACGTTTTAATTCTACGAGAGTATCTGCCACAGATCCTTTTTTAACAGATATTGCCGCCAAATATTTCAATTCGCCATCGCTCAAATCGTCGTATTTTTTTATGACGTCAATAAGGTCGGCGAGATAGTCTTTCTCTGTCGGGCAAACAACCAACAACTGTTGTAAATTTTCCAGAGCTTCGCTCTTTCTCTTGTCCATCTTGATTTTCGGATGCGGTTTTTTAATTTCGTCGCGCAAAATTTTGAACTTTTTATCAAGTTCTTCGTCGTATTCGTACCCGTTTTCTTCCGGTGAAGCCGCAAACAAATAAAGCACTTTATCGGCCGGCACTATTTGTGCTTGTATTGCAGAAGGAAGAGCATATGCGAATAACGTATTGTTGCCGCGTTTCGCAAACGAGACGGCGCATGCTTCTTCTTGATTTTTTCTGACTATTCTTGCTCGTTCAGGGATAGCATACACAGAATCAGCCAAACGCATATTGTGTTTGACAGAATTATATATGTTGCGATATTCATTATCCCAACTTCTATCATTACTCTTTTCATCAGCTTCTTCATAGCGAGTTCTGAAGTAACTTTGCAGTGTTTCATCGGGGGTGAGCGTTTTTGTGTCACTGCCGACAATGTTGTTTATCAAAAGAATTTTTAAGGTTGAAATACCTTTGATTAGCGTATTTTCTTCACCTATATCTGTCGGGAAAAAGTTGTAGATATAGATATTATCAAACATTTTTTTGTTGATGCGGTTAATACGCCCGATTCTTTGAACAACCCTTGTAGGATTATAAGGAATATCATAGTTGATAATTACGCCTGCTCTGTTGAGGTTAAATCCCTCGCTCAACGCATCGGTTGCAACAATGATATCATATTCGTTAAGTTGTTCTTCTTTTTTGCATGAGGCATCGAAATTGCGTTTAACTACGCTTCTGTCAATCTGAGAAGAGCATCCGGTGTATAATAGGACTTTGAACCCGTCTCTTTCGAGATGATCTTTCACATATTCGGCAGTGTCTGCATATGTTGAAAAAACCACGATTTTTCGATCCGGATTTTCTGCAATTGACTTTGAGATCCTATTTTTTACAACGTTATATTTAGGATCAATCCCGATTTCTCCGCGTTCAAACCAATCTTTGTATATTCTGTTCAACAATTCAATATCGCTTTTGACTGCACAAATAAACTCTTCTCTAAAAAATGCTTTTTCAATCGGAATCGCTTTCTTTTTGATTTTGTTAATATCAACGCCGATTTCATCTATGCCTTTTATTTCGTCAAGAGTTTCTTGTATTTCTTCGTCATCGGGATCCGGCAAATATCCGCTTTTTTTAATGGGAACATACCCTTTATCCCACCATTTAATTATATTTTCGTAGGACGAAAGGATACTTGTCAATGTTGACTTAAACGCCGACTTTGAGCTTTCAAAACGCATTACCAATAATCTCTTGATGAACATTGCCAAGTTCCTTTGAGAAAGCTGGATATTCATCTCGCCGAAAAATTCACCATACTGCTTCATAAATGCGTCGGGGTTTACAAGATACGCAGATGGGTTGTATCTCGCACAAATGAATTTGTTGCTTAACAAATCAAGCGTATGTAAGTATAAAGGACGGATGTCAGCCAAATCATATTCTACAAGTTCGGGGCCGACGATTTTCGGGAATTGAATATTCTGAGCTTTTAAGTCATCCGCATATTCCTTTATCTCTTGTAAATCTATACGACTGCGGCGAACAATAACCGGGTCAATCAATACCCTCAGTTGCTGGCTAAGTTTGTCAAGTTCGGCTTTTATTTCTACTGTAAGATGTTTCTTGCCTTCCTTTTCCAAACGGTTGTATTGCGCAATCAACTCGTGAAAGCGCACCCCGAGATTATCTACAGAGTGAATAGTGGAACGGCTTGGCGTTTGGAACAGTTTAATCAACGCAAACAAATCCTGCGGTCTATTGTTGTATGGCGTCGCCGTAAGCAAAATAACTTTGTTTTCCGGATGGGAACGAGTAAGTTGATGTAATAATTGATAACTGTCGCTTAACTCGTTACGATAACGATGTGCCTCATCGATAATATATAAAATCGGGTTAGGATCGGAAGAATAGGTATCGTATAATTCTTGAATCCTTCCGCTACTGCAAACCTTGACTCCGCGAAGTCCGAAATCCTGCTGATAATCGTTCCATTGATCTACTAAGTGCGGCGGAGCAATTATAACTGTCCTTTTTATGTCCAAATTATATGCAATAGCGGAAGCTACGACGGATTTGCCTAAACCTACGACATCGGCAATAATCACACCGTTGTTTTTATTGATACAATCGACGCCGTATTTAATGGCATCCAGCTGATATTTTAGATTGGAAAATTTGCCGTCTGTAATTTCATACGGCGATTTGACGATATTATTTTCGAGGGAAGCGTATAATTCAAATAAGATTCTGATGAAAATCTGATACGGAGTAGGTTTTGCAAAGATCCAAAGCTTTGTTTTTATGCTTTCAATAAAATCTTTATTTCCTTTCTCCACACATATATCTATAGCTTTGCTGTCATTCCACAATTGTTCAAAATGCTCGGAATATTCATCGTACTTACTGTTGTCGCTATACCTTTCATTCATTTCCCCTTGTCCACGCAAACCGTTATAGGTAAAATTTGACGACCCTTGGAAAACAACCCCTTTCTGATCGCCGAAACAAGAGTACTCCGGTTTGTTAGTCAGTATGTAAGCTTTTGCATGGTTAGGAGAGGAAGTAAGTCTGATTTCGAGTGTTCCTTTCTCAATCTTTTCAAGGAACATCTTAAAAATCTTTTGACTATCGGTAGAATCAAATTCTTCCGATAGAGATGATTTGTTAAATAATTCAACAAAACTGTCAATGTAGCAGTTTTTCTTTTGAGAATTATTTAATCTATTGTACCCGCGAACGGCATATGTTTCAAGCATTTCGTCGGAACTTTCTTTTACGGCATTGCACAAATCTGCTATTGCATTAGGATCAATAGTGTTGCCGACTAAAATTCTTATTTTTTTGTCCTTAAGTTCTTCTGCCAATGCGTTGAAGCCGGAGAAATAGAAAAAAGCAGTCAGAATATCAACGCTTTCCGCTTGTTTTAGAGAGTTTTTCAACGAATCCAACATTGTTCTAGATCTATTATCAATAATTGAAGCCATAATAAAATCCTTCCTTTCAATATTGCTATTCTAAAATTTCCCAATAGCCCGTACGAGTATTGCCCATGCGAGTAATGAGTCCTTTTTCTTTCAATCCGTCAAGCGCGCGCTGAACCGTTTTGACGGTTTTTGAGATTTCGATAGCAAGTTCTTCTCGCGTCAAATTGGGTTGCAACTTCAAAAGTTTATAAACCGCTTTTTCTGTTTTGGACAAAACAACAGAGACATTTTGTTCTGATTCAGGGACATTTTTTAATGCATTAGGGTCATTTCTCAAAAAGATAAACGAGAAACCTATCGGGGTTTTCTCATAAGCACACGCAACATTTTCTGCATTGCAAAGAGCGTAAACGCGCTTAAAGCCGCTGCCGAAAGATTCAATATCGTGACAGAGATACAGCACTTTTGCAATTAACTCGTTTCGTATAATCGAAGAGAGGTTTTTTTTCGCAAAATCTTCGGGAGAAAATTCCGAAGGAAACGTTCCGGGATTATATATTACGACTTTTCCGGGATGAATATCTATTTCGTGTTGAGTACCCGTTCCATACTCTGCGTGTGCAAAACTGTTTATTACAATTTCGCGCAAAGCCTTGAGCGGTATTTCAGGTATCTCTTCTCTTGTAACGCTTCCGATTTCTGCACGCCAACGAATATTCTTTTTGATATAAGTAAGAGCGGTATCAACTAACCTAAAAATATTATCTTCGGTTCGATTTATATCCAAAAAAGTCAACTTTTCATCACTCGCAAATACCGCCATTTTAAGTGTAACAGGACCGTTATTTCCAAAAAGAACGTATCCCGCATTATTCAAATTGCCGTTTTTTAATAAACCGAGTTTATTAAGCAATTTTTCCGCATCGTACCCATCGTCGGGCAACCTTCCGCAAGCGATAGCGCGGTTATAAAAATCTTTCAATGCCGACTCGTCGATATCCTTAATTGTGTAAGGTGTTTCAAATTGTTCCCAGCGCTCGGAATATTCACTTGCAACCATCATTTCTTTCAGTTCGGCAGGTGTCAATTCGCGACTTTCGTCTGCAACTCTGATATAATACTTCCCGTAAGCCGAATATGGTTTATTTCGTCCGCTGAATTTCACTTCGATTATATCGCATCCGTCAATCGTAACTTTTTGAATTTGCGGATAAATTTGCGGCTTTATACTTTCAAAAATTACCCTCGAAACATCACGCAACGTCGACTCAACGATTTGTAAACCTTTTACGTCGCCATTTGGCGCAACGCCAAAATATAAAATACCTTTTTCGTGCTTATTTAATATTGCGACGATGTCTTTCATAGCATCGTGCATTTCACTTGTACTTTTCTTAAATTCAAGTTCTTCCGTTTCGTGTCCGAAATTTATCATCTCAAACCTCCACTCTATAATTTCAGCAATAGTATATCAAAATCAGAGACAAATGTCAAGGCTAAATGTCCCTTATTTTTGTCCCTTTTCGTTGTTTGTTAAAAATTATTGTCGGTTCGCAATGTTGGTCTTACCCACAAAAGAATCTTGAAAATGTCAATAACGATAAATGTCTAACAAATAAATTTTTGTTTTTGGAGCTTAAAATAATAGAAACATCAGGATATCATAATAATAGACGGATAATTTTTAGTAGGTTATCCGTCTTGTCTTATATTAAAGTGCATTGGCGGCAAGTGTATATTTCTTTTGCAATTTCATCCGTAAATTGCCATATATCTTTGGCGCATTTTAATAAAGTATTCAAACACAGTTGATTGTGCGCGAGATAGAACTCTGCCTATTTCGGGATAACTCAAGCCTTTTACTCGGCATTCCAAAGCAATGCGCATATTTTCGGTCAGATTCAGACTATCAACGATTTTTTCGTATAGCGTATAGTCTTGCGTAACTTCTTCCGTAGGTTCATAAGAAGGCTCGGTTGCGGGCGTTAAAGCCTCAAGGCTTACCGTGCGGTAGTAATCGCTTGTTTTTCTGTTTATCAACTTCATTATTTTACGGATACAGGCAATCTCGATAGTAATCGGCTTGCCTTTTTTGCTGTAACCTATAACGTCGCTGAGATGTTTTCCGTAATGTCCGCAAAGGTACAATGCTCCTTCCTGCACTAAATCGTAAGAATCGCTTAGAGTATAGCCCAACTCGTTTTTGTGCTTGATATCGCCGTATAAGTCGGCATACATTTTCTGCATACGGCTTCCTTGATAACCTATCTGGAAACGCAGTTCCATAAAGGCTATAAGTTCCGCTATATCGAGTACGTTGTTTTGCGAGATTTCTTCTTTCATAACACTGAAATCTAAGATTTTTCTTTTCATTTGGGATTTACCTCCGATTTACTTTCGCCTTTCGGCAAAAACGGGGTAGTATCGGGAAAAGATAAATAGTTTTTTTCTTTGTGGTCGGTTGCACGGAAGTCAACGAAAAAGCACAAAAATTGTTGCGTAGATATAAAAAGAGATTATACGTCAATTTGCCGCATAACCTCAAAAGCGAGTAAAACTCCATATAAAATCTAATTTTTGATATCCTAAAAGTTTTCTGTAACAATTTTTTGCCGTTGACTTCCGCTTTTCACTGTGCTACAACGCGACGACGAAAGGCGATAAATCGGATGGTAATAAAAGAGTGTCCATAAAAATATGTCACAGTAATTAAGCTCAGCCGTTCTCTTCTTCGGCGGGTTTATCGTAAAAACTTAGCGTTATACCCCAATTGGCGAAGGTTTCTTTTACGGTGGAGCTGTTTTTGAAGGTGTAGGGCAAGGTCATTTCGGTAAGGGAAGAGCAGCCGTCGAAAGTGTCGTTTGCTATAAAGCTAAGCTTTGATTTTGCGGTGAAAGTAACCGTAGTAAGGGCGGTACAGTCGCCGAAACAGGAATTGAGCTGCGTTACCGAGTCGGGGATAGTTATCGATACGAGAGCGGTGCAGTCGTCGAAAGCTCCGACGTGTATCGCCGTAAGGGTATCGGGAAGAGTGACGCTCGTAAGAGAAGAACAGCCCTTAAAAGCGTTCTGACCTATTCTCGTAATGCCGCAGGGCAGGACTATCGACGTCAATGAAGAACAACCAAGGAAAGCGTCGGTACCTATATCGAAAATAAGTTCGCCGTCGAACGTCACCGATTTCAGGCTTCCGCAATTTTTGAAAGTCTTGCTGTCAAGATAGAGAAATTCTTTCGGGATAATAACCTTTTCGACGGAGGTCTCTTCAAACGCACCCGTCGCCCTGTCAAAAATCGAGTCGGTGTTCGCCGATTGGAAAAATCCCTTTACGGGAAGTCCCGCGTAGCCTGCGGGCACGGCTATATCGACGGGGTATTCCGAGTCGCGTTTAAGTCTTGTTTTGTAGTAGGAATAGCCGTTATTGTCGACGACGGGATCGGAATATTCGAAATATTCTGCGTATTCGGAGTAGTCGTTTTTTATCCACTTTGCGTAAAGTACGACGTCGTCCAATACGGTTTTCGTATTCTTCCATGAGAATATTTTAGTGTATGCTTTGTCGGTATACCAACCGTCGAAGACGTATCCATTGCGGACGGGATAGTCGGGCATATAGAATACGCTATTCGCCGTCTGCGTTATACTCGGCGTTTCCGTAGCGCCGTCACCGTTCTCGAAAGAGACGGTTACGGGTCCGTAAATTACGGAATAGGTATACTGAGCTTTGATATTCAGGTCGGTAGTGATATTGTTAAGGTACTCCTGCGTAAGGTCGTAAGTCTTGCCGTTTTCGGTAAGTACCCACTTTTTGGAGAGTATGGTTTGTTTTACGCCGCTGCCAGTCTGCGTGTACAGGTCGGGGATTTTTTCAAACTCCGATATATCGAGAGAAGAGCCGTACGGGACGGTCTTTTTTATATACTCCTTACTGCCCACCGTAAAGGTAACGGTAGGGGAAGTCTTTACCGCGGACACGGTGAAAGTCTTCGTTGTTTGCGTGTTTTCGTCGTCGATTATCGCCGATACCGCTACGGTGACGGTGTACACGCCGTCGATTTCCACGTCTATGGTACGGTTGTTTTCGACGGGAATTTTTACGTTGTCGGAGCCGAATGCCGTCACTTTTACGGTGAGATTGAATTTTTCGTTATACTTTTCAAAGTCGGGTATGGAATAACGCAGGGTGTATTCGCCCACCGGTACGTCGTAAACGTCGTCGGCAATTATTTTGATATCGGAAAAGTAAACTCCGCCGCAACCGCCGAGCGTGGTAAGAACAAAAATACAAACGATAAGCGTCAACAACTTTTTCATATAACTATATTTTAGACCATATTTCGTCAAAAGTAAATCCATATTATCACTTTGCGTACGAAAGGAAAATTTTTACGACGGCTTTTACGTTTGTATGCGGCTACCGAATGCCGCAAAACTGTGGATAACCGTGCATATTGTGGATAACTTTGTGAATAATTGTGGACAACTCTTCGCCAAGACAGGAAATCCGTTCTTAAACTAAGGGTTAGGGTATCCCGAATTGTGGATAAATTACGAAAATTTTGCCGCTTATTATAGCGGTTAAGCTTTTATCGCGTTGACGAAACGCCGTATATTTTATATAATTGTTTCGATAAATAATTATAAGTCTTTCGGACTGAACGGAGGGAAGAAAAAATGACTGTCGGTGGAATTGTCGGCGTATGTATAGCCGTAGCGGTAGCGGTATTGTTGGCGTTTATGTTTTTGAGAGCGGCGTTCACTCGTCCGGCAAAAAAGAACGTGCAAAGTATCGAAAAAGAACCTATTGACGAAAAAGCGGCTGCGGAGCATTTGAGCGAAGCGGTAAAAATTCCTACGGTGAGCGTACCCGGGGACGAAGGGGATTTTTCGGCGTTTGAAAGTTACAGAGAGTTTTTGGCGAAGACCTATCCTTGCGTACACGAAAACTCCGAAATCACGGTAATTAACAACCATAGTCTCATATACAAAATAGACGGTGTAAATAAAGAACTTCTGCCCGCGTGCTTTTTGTCTCATCAGGACGTTGTGCCGGTAGAAGCCGAAGAGTGGAGCGTTGAGCCTTTCGGCGGCGAAATTAAGGACGGATACGTCTACGGCAGGGGCGCGCTCGACATGAAAGGTCATATGATAGCCCTGCTCGAAGGGTTGGAAGCTATTCTTGCGAGAAAGAAAACTCCCGAAAGGACGATTTATCTTTGTTTCGGACACGACGAAGAAATAACGGGCGTAAACGGAGCTTGCAAGATAGTGGATTATTTATACGAACAAGGTATAAATATGGAATACGTTGTGGACGAAGGGGGCGTTATTATGGACGGACGCATGATAGGCGTTCATCAAAAGATAGCCGTCATCGGCACGAGCGAAAAAGGCTACGCCGATTTTATGCTGAGTTCCGAAAAGGACGGCGGACACGCTTCTTCACCCAAAAGACGCAGTTCTGTCGACGCCGTTTGCGAAGCTGTCTACTATCTGTCGCATATGCCTATGAGAGCCTATTGGTCGAAGCCCGCGAAAGAGACTATAAAAACGCTCAGCCCGTATATGCCGTTTTTCTTCAAAGTTTTGTTCGTAAACCGCGATATTTTGTCGCCGATACTGAAATTGGCTTTGTGCAAGGCAAGTCCATTAACCAACAGCCTTATGAGAACGACTTTCGCTTTTACCGAACTTAAAGGGAGCGACGCGACCAACGTGGTTCCCAACAAGGCTTCCGCCGTCGTCAACGTGAGAATAAATCTCGGACAGTCGGTAGCCGAAGTCAAAAAGTATATGCAGAAAGTGGCGGGTAAGGACGTAAAAGTGGAAGAAATCGGCAGAACGTTTGAACCGGTAATATCCGGTGACAGCAAAAACGTATGGTACAAAGCGATAGAACGCGCCATAGACGAAGTCTTCGGCTACGTTACCGCCCCGTATCCCTTTATCGCCGCGAGCGACGCAAAATATTACAACAAGATAAGTAAAAACGTTTTCCGCTTCGGTCCGCTCGAAATGGCGGAAGACGACCAGAGCCGTATACACTCGAAAGACGAAAGGTGCAAGATAGACAGTTTGACGCGCGGAGCGCAGTTCTTTGCACGTTTTATAGAAAACACCTGCTATTAAGTGAGACTCCGATAAGTCGGTAATTTACGGCACAAAAAACAAAGTTAAAGATAGCACTCTTAATAGGGTGCTATTCTTATAATAAAGCGGATAAAGAATTTATAGTTTTTTGTGCCTTTCACGAGAAATTATCACTCGCGTACCCTCGTACGCGTCGCTCAATTTTCGTGAAAAATTCCGCAACTTCTCGAAGTCTCCATACGCCGCCGCAAAAATGTAGCAAGCCGTTTTATCAAGGAAGTAAAGTTTTGCGACGGCTGTGCTGTCTTCTAAACAAGCGGCTCCAATCTTTGGACGCTTTACACGCACAAAAATGAAACGAAAATAGGCACTCCGTAAGGGGTGTCTATAATTTTCTTAATTTGTGAATTTCGTTTTTTTTGCAAAAATCACAAAAAAATTAACGAGTGAAAAATTGTAGCCGTATTTTGCGGCTTTTTGCGGTATAACGTCGATTTATCGTCAATAAAAAATCAAAAATTAGAACGGGAAAAGGTGACTTTTGTACATCAAATAGTATAATCGATGTACGTTTTATATAGGAATTATAGCATTTTCGATAAATTATGTCAATAGATATAATAAATTTTAATAAAATAACACGTTTTTTAACATATTTATATCCAAACTCGCCCCATTTTGTACATCAATTATACTATTCGATGTACATTTATCAATGCAGCGTAATAAATATTTGACGAAGAACACGGAAGGCGTTGAGCCATAGTATATTGCGCATAAGTCTTGAAAATCGGTAAGCATAAGGAGAAATAGGATGGAACGTTTGGATAACAGTAAATTAAAATCATGTCCGTTACAGCAACATATCGTAGACGAAATATCAAGGGGAAGAGATATTGCTATCGTTGGTGGTCCTGGGACAGGGAAAACAGTATTGGCAATGTCAGGTATGGGACTTGATAGTAATAAAAAGCAAATTCTACTTACTTATTCAAACCCTTTGAGTTCAATGATTAAAGGTTGCAACGTTAAAAGCAATACGATGCATAGTTTTTGTTGGAATTTAGGCAAAGAAATGGAATTGAAACTGGGTGATTTTAAGGATGAATATGCAGATGGCGAGATTATAGATGCTAATGCGTTGAGACAAGTTATAAATAGGGAATACGGGTATGTTGGAGGCTGTGGTTGGCCACAATGGAAAAATCTTACTACGGCATATAATCGTTTGTCGGATGAAGACAAAAAAGGAATACGCTACAACGATATTTTTGTTGATGAAGGTCAAGACTTACCGGACGAAGCGTTTAGATTTTTAAGGCTTATTGCGGACCATCTTATAGTTACTTTTGACGATGCGCAGGAAGTTGGAAAGGAAAAGGACACCGATTCGAAAAAACTTATGCGTGAAGCAGGGGCTGATTGTAACAGAATTTTGAGAGAATTGTCTTTGGAAACTTCATTTTATGATTTAATAGATAATTTTCGCAATACGTTAGCTATAGAACGCGTGGCAAAGTTGTTTTACAATAATTATGGAAGCAATGATTTTTCGCTTCGCGTTGAGACAGCAAAGCGTGCGCAAGGGAGCAAACCTAAGGTCTTATTTTCTGAATTAAATCAAAAACTTTTTGATGATATCGCAGATAGTGCTTATCAATCAAACAAACAAGTAGGGATTATCATTCCAGATATAGAGACTTTTAAAAAAGCTAAAGAGTTTTTGGTAAATACTGTGGCATATGTATTTTTTGACGAAGCGAGATTATTTTATAAATGTGGTGAAGAGAGCAATATGAACAATTCTAATGACTTAAATCAGACTGGTGTTTTTCTCGTAACATATCAGACTTCCAAGGGAATGGAATTTGACGATGTATATTTACTGGATTGTCAAAAAAACAACTTGCAGTCTCCAGCAGATAAAAACAGATTTTATGTTGCCGCGACGCGAGCAAAAGAAACGTTAACATTTGTTTTTGACTGTGAATATAATCAATCATACCCCGTACTTGACATAATAAAAAAGAATGAAGAATATTTTGATATATTGAGGGAAGTATGAAGTTTGAATCTTTCTATTTTTATACAAATCAACGGGAGTTAAAAAAATATTTAGTAAATTATAAAATAGAACCGTCGATATATAGCAACGAACAAGTCAGAACCTTATCAGATTTAGGTCGGAACTTTTTATTGTTTTGGAAAAGTGAAATCGGAACAGGAACTATATTAAAAAACTGTAAAACCTATGGTGGAGATATCCCCGTAGTTTTAAAAGTTTTGTTGCCGGTTGATACTGTTGTCGAAGCGTATTTCCCAGACGGAACTGTAAAGGAAGCAAAAATATCTGACTGTGCTACCGCTTGTGCTGTGAAATATGTTTATCCGGTTTCGTTTTTTAACGTCAGTGATATATTTTATGTAGATGAGCAAATTCAGTTTTTGCAAGGTGATACAACGCTCATTATTCCTAAGCAACTTATAAGGAATGAACCGTTTGCAGCAATACTTTCATTAGACGACAATATTGTGGACAATGTAAAAAAATCATTTTCAAAGATAGAAGATGATGATTTTTCGGCGAATGATGAAAACGATGAAATAGAATTCGATACGGATATATTAAGTAGTTTTTCAGATAGTACTACAGAAGAAACAGCCGAAACAGAAGAAGAAAAGATTATAAGAGAAAAGTCAAAAAAAGAAGATAAACGCATTGCTGCGTATTTGATGTTTATTCAATGGAAAAAATTTTTCGACGGTAGATTTTCGCATAGAATATATTCGGTTATCGGTTCGCCCGAAATACCGTTTGATAAAGTTATTCGCGATTATTTTTATAAAAACGTATCGATGGATATTGTTTCTGAAAATATAAAATATTTACCGACTGAAGACGTCGACTATATTTCGAGTCTAAGAGAAGAAAAATTTGACGACGTGTATACTCCGGCAATTTCTGTTCTTGTAAATAACGATTATTATTGCGAAGACAGAGAGCGTTTTTTGAGCGACTATCTTGCTGGAATAAAGGATGTTTCTCAAAGGAATAAAATAAGCGAAATTTTTGCGGACAGACGGGCAAGAGACCGCATTAAATTACTGGCAAATGACATTAAAAAACTTGTACCGTTATATTTTTTATACACTTTTTTTGATTATAGATTGGACCGTTTTTGTGACAATATAATAGAATTCGGTTTGGATAAAGAAGGTTTGGCAAATATCACGTTATCGCTTTGGGCATTGCTACACGGAATGAGTGATATTTATTCAGAATATAAAAATCTTGAATTACTATATGCAATAACTTGCAAAGTAAGCGATAGTTGCATAGATTATACACAATTCGTTGAAATTAATAAAATTACGTCGAGAGAAGATAGCGTCGTATTTTATAATCTTGCTTGCAATTATATAAATCATAAAATCGAATATTATCATTGTGCAGGCAAAGCTGAAAAGGAGATTAAAAAGCTTATCGGCAATTTGCAAAAGAAATTGAAAAAAATGCCCTTTGATTTCCGATACGCCATGCTGAATAATGCGTTGAAATCGGTAGAGACCGAAATTTCAGATGAAAAAATAATTGCCAATAAAGACGTTATTCACAAAAAATATTTGAAATCGATACAAAATTGTAATGAAAAAGCCAGAAAATCAAGCAATGTATGGCGGCAACAATCATTATTTGATTAACGGAGGAAAAATAGATGAGTGCGAACGAAAATGAAAAGATTACGCAGGCGGAAATTTACAATATACAAAGCGACAAATGCGATGCTTCAACTTTAGGCAATGTGTATAACAAGTTAATATCGCAAGGACCTGATGCATATGGGAGCGGAAAAATCAGTGATTTCATGAAACTGAGTAATATATTAATTAAAAAATATGTGGGTTGGAATGATTATATTCATTCTAACAATATAATGCAGTTATATAAAGTGGTTTCCGAGGAAGCTAAAAAGCCGTCTTGGTTTATTCGATATGAAATAATGATTTATGGGAGAAGGACTCCGCTGTATTTTATAGATAAACCGTTTGCTTTATTTGATAGAATGAACACCGTTTTTTCAAGGGAAGATGAAAAGCAGACTACGAGATTAACAGGTGCAGTTGTTGACCTTTGCAACTATTACAGTGAAAACTTCTTGTCGAAAAATACATTAAAAGAAGAAAAGGATTTAGCAATTTCTCATATAAATGATAATTTTGCTAAAGGATATTCGGAAGTCGATAAATCTTTATTTACTGAAGAAGTAAAAAAGGCAATAACCGATATCATCGATTATGCCAAAAACCCCAAAAAGTATATTAAGCCGGGTTTGTCTATAGATGAATATAATTCATGGTTGGACGTCGATGAAGATGAGGATTTGACGCCGCTGTCGGAAATTTCGCAGAGTAGCGAAACAGCAAGCTACAAGAAAGAAGAAGAGTCGACAATAGAAAGAGTACAGGGAGTCGAGCCGGTAAGCGAAGCAGAGAACGAGCTGAAATATCTTAAGGGCAAAACGATAAAGATTTTAGGTGCTATAAAAAACTCTATTGTCGAGAAAATTAATTATTGGGCTGGAAAATACAAATTTGAAGCCGATATTACCGATTATGATAAAATTACTAATTTAGATTTCAGAAATTTCCAATACAGCAACAAATATGCCGCAATTATTGCCGGACCTATGCCGCATAGCGTAAAAGGAATGAACGGCTATTCAAGTGGATTAGAGATGTTGCGTTCTGAGCCTGGTTATCCGCCGGTATTTGACTGTACAGTAAATACTGCAAACGGACTGCTAAAGGTTACTGCAAAATCTGTATGGAAAGCGTTGGGAGACATCAACTATAGGTTGATGTCAAGAGATTAAAGTTGGTGGAATGGTAACTAAGGCGTAAAATTACGCTGAGATTTTAGTGGGATAGATATAGACAAAGAAACACGCCGTTTGGGAAAGCGGCGTGTTGTATTTATCGGTGTTTTTGGCAACGCCCGACGGGGCGGTTTTCGTTTAACGTTAGGCGTTAATAAGCGGTTTGGTGGCGAACTGCGGTTCGCAGGTTACGTTAAGACCGAGTTTTCGGAACATACTCATATCTATTTCGGGGAGCATGCACGAAGAGTGGGATTCGCAGTTTTTGAGCAAGGGGAGTTGGTCGTAAGCCGATTTTACCGTTTCGTCGCTTGCGGCGCAGATACTAAGAGCCGTAAGAACGTCGGCTAAGTTAAGTTTACATTTGTCGCTGTTAAGGACGTCTTTTTTTAACTTAATAATAGGGTTAAGCACTTCGGGGGAGAGAAGCAGGGCTTTGTCGGGGATATTCGCCATTGCTTTGACGGCGTTAAGGACGGCGGACGCGCTGCTCGTCATAAGGGCGGTCACTCTGCCCGCTACTATTCTTCCGTCGGGGAGCTGAATCGCTACCGCGGGGGAATTGGTTTCTTCCGCTTTTTTCAGGGCGGGTTCGACGACGACTCTTTCCGACAAGGGGATTTTGTGGTCGTTCATAAGGAGTTTTATTCTTTGCGGAGTGATTTCGTCGCAAAGACCTTGTTTGTAGTCGCAACTTGCCTTATAGTAGCGGCGAATGATTTCCTGACGGCTCGCTTTGCAGACGATTTCGTCGTCGGTTATGGCAAAGCCCGCCATATTTACGCCCATATCTGTGGGGGAGCGGTAGAGATTTTCGTCGCCGGTTATTTTGGTAAGGATACTTCTTACTATCGGGAAGCATTCTATATCTCTGTTGTAGTTTACGGTGGTAATGTTATACGCTTCGAGATGGAACGGGTCTATCATATTGACGTCGCCAAGGTCCGCCGTCGCCGCTTCGTAGGCTACGTTGGTCGGGTGCCTTAAAGGAATGTTCCAGATAGGGAAAGTTTCGTACTTGGCGTAGCCCGCTTTCACGCCGCGTTTGTATTCGTGATACAGTTGGCTTAAACAGGTGGCGAGTTTTCCGCTGCCCGGTCCGGGGGCGGTGACCACTACGAGCGGGCGGGTGGTTTCTATATACGGGTTCGCGCCGTAGCCTTCGTCGCTTACTATGGTGTCCACGTCGGTGGGATAACCTTTCGTGTAGCGGTGAACGTAGGTCTTTTCGCCGCGTCTTTCGAGTTTGTGTAAGAATACGTCGGCGGCGGACTGTCCCGTGTACTGGGTGACGACTACCGAGTTAATGAGTATGCCCATATTTCTTATCTTGTCGATAAGTCTTATTACGTCGTCGCCGTAGGTTATGCCGAAATCGGCTCTTATTTTGTTGCGTTCTATATCGCCCGCGCTTATTACGAAAATAACTTCGGCTTTGTCCTTTAACTTTTTTAGAATGTTTATTTTTGCGTTGTATTCGAATCCCGGCAAGACTCTCGCCGCGTGCATATCGTCGAAAAGCTTTCCGCCGAATTCGAGATAGAGTTTGTTATCGAATTTAGATATTCTTTCGAGTATTTTTTCCGTTTGTAATTTCGTGTACAGCGAACTGCTGAAACCTTTTTCCATCGTTTGTTCCTCCGCAAAAATATGTCGTAATTATACCTTATTTTCGGTTCGGATGTAAAGCCGAAACGGCGGTTTCGTCCGATAAATTTTCTTATTAGCGGACGGCATAAAAAACGGGCTTCCGCGAGAAGCCCGTTTTCGGTTTACTTTTTCCGCAAATTAAGCGTTTTCGGCAATTTTGCTCGTTTCCGTCGTCGGTTCTTCGGGAAGGGGAAGAGTTTGTTCTTTCGAGAACAAAGTTTTTAAGTGAGAACCCTTGAAGATAAATATTTCGCGACCTATCATCATGCAAAGGAAGGAAATCGTTCCGCCGAACAGTACGTCGCTCATGTAGTGAGCACCGACCACTATTCTGCTGATAGCTACCGTCGCCGTAAAGCCTATCGTGCCGACGTAGAGAAGGACTTTTATCCATTTTTTGTTGAAACTTTCCAATAAATCGGGCAGGCAGATAAATCCGTATATGATAGCCGCGCTGTAAGTGTGTCCCGACGGGAAGGATTTGCAGGAGTCGCTTATTTCTACGCCGTTCGCTACGGGAACGAGATTGCGTTTTCCGTTAATTACGTACCAACGCGTGAACATCTCAAAACCGTATTCGTCGCTGTAATTCATCGCGCGGTAACGCATACGACCGATAGGTCCTTTGATAAAGTGGATTATAAGGTATCCCGCCATGGATACGAGAATGACCAAAGACAGTTTAATGAGCTTGTCGTTGGTTTCGGGTTTTACCTGCTTCCAGCAAAGGACAGACAATGCGGATATAATTAAAGACAACAACGCTATCAAAGCTACGACGTAAGGCTTTGACATATATTCGGCGTCGTGCATGTGTTCTCCGACGTAAGAAAAGATATCCTTAACGAAGAAGAAAACCGTAACGAAAACAATTAACGCCATCGCAACGGGTAAAATTATCGAAAGAGCCTTGTTTCGTTTTCTTATAGCCCACCAAAAAGCTATCGTCGCTCCGAACGCCGCCATAAGATAAATGGGCGCGCTCCCTACCGTTTCGAAAAACAGTCCGAAATTGCTCGTGGAAAAATACGCTCCCGCAGGCAGGGCATTTTTTGTGAGAATCTGACTTATCTGCAAGTCGTAAAGGGTAGCCACCGTCAACAAAACGGCGAAAATAACCACGAACAATACGATTGCGAGAATTATGAATAAACGTTGCTTCTTTGCCATGATAAAGCACTCCTTTGGTGAAAATAACGGCGCCGACAAAAAACAGCTTTTTTACGATACCGTAATTATTGTAACATAAACGTATGTTTATTGCAATGCTTCTCCGTTAAACTAAAATTACAGTACGCCAAGCGGTGCGAGCAAAGCCAATGCGATATTGTAATAGACAAGCAGCACTATCGCGTCTACTATCGTAGTGATGAAAGGGGTTGCTACGACGGCGGGGTCGAGTTTTAGTTTCTTTGCGAGTATGGGCAGAATACAGCCGACGATTTTCGCTATTATTACGGTGACCACCATCGTGACGCAGATGATTGCCGAATAGACGAAGCCGTTAGGCACAAGGAAAAGTCTGTCGATAGCCATAAGTTTTGCAAAGCAAGCTACTGCGAGAGTGAGTCCGAGGAGGACGGATACCCTTACTTCTTTCCAGACCACCTTTAATATATCCGACGGGGATATTTCGCCGAGAGCTATTCCGCGGATTATGGTAGCGGACGCCTGACTGCCGGCATTGCCGCCGGTGTCGGTGAGCATGGGCATACACGCCGTCAAAAGGACGTCAGCCGCCACTCTGCCGTAATGTTTTATAATAAGTCCGGTAAAGGTCGCGCTCAACATAAGGAAGAGAAGCCAAGGCGCGCGGCTCAGCCACAAACGCCAGATGCTCGTTTTTAAGTAAGGTTTTTCGGTAGGGGATACGGCGGCTAATTTCGCTATATCTTCGGTAGCTTCTTCCGTTATTACGTCCATTGCGTCGTCTATCGTTATGATACCGACAAGACGTTTTTCCTTGTCGACTACCGGCATGGCAAGGAAGTCGTATTTATTAAACATATTAGCGACTTCTTCCTTATCTGTGTGCGTGTCGATATATATGATGTTGGTTTCCATTATATCGCCGATTTTCGTTTCGTAACTGTTGAGAAGAAGGGTTTTTACCGTGACGAGACCTATAAGAAAACGGTTTTCGTCGGTGACGTAGCAGGTGTAGATAGTTTCTTTATCCACGCCGGTTTGTCTTATCCTTGCGAAAGCGTCGGCTACCGTCATATCCTTTTTCAGCCAGACGTACTCGATGGTCATAAGGCTTCCCGCGCTGTCTTTCGGATATTGCAGAATTTCGTTAATTGCCTTTCTGGTATCCGGATCGGACTGGTTCAGGATACGTCTTACGACGTTTGCCGGCATTTCTTCGATTATGTCTACCGTATCGTCAAGGAAGAGTTCGTCGATTATTATTTTAAGTTCTTTATCCGAAAAGGACGAAATAAGCAGTTCCTGCAAGTCGCTGTCCATTTCGACGAAAGTTTCCGCGGCAAGGTCTTTCGGTAAAAGCCTGAACACAAGCGGGAGACTTTCTTCGTCGACTTCGCTCAAAAACAGCGCGATATCGGCAGGATTCATAGCGGCCAGAATCGGTCGCAGTTCTTTAATGTTTTTCTGTTCGAGAAGAGAAAGTAAAACTTCTTTATCCATAACTTTAATTCCTAACGCGAATTAGGGTAAAAGCCTACGGACGGTAAAAAGTATCTAAGCGGCTCCGACGATACGTCGGGGAACGTCGCTTAATCGGTAACCGTCTGAGCCTTTATTATTTCCCGAGTCCATCGTTTGCCTCCTTAATTTTTATTTGATATTAACATTATATTCCTTACTTATCGAAAAGTCAATTACTGAAAGGGTTCGAGTCGCATTTCCGAGTAGGTAAAAAATAACTTTTAACAAAGCCGTTACGGCGTTTGACAAAAGATTTTTGCGAGAATATAATGTAGCCGGATATGGAAAAGAATGAGAAAAAAACTTACGATATGACTTCGGGCCCGTTACTCGGAAAACTTATAGCGTTTTCTTTGCCGCTTGCTCTGTCGGGAATATTGCAACTTTTGTTCAATGCCACCGACCTTATAGTAATAGGGCAGTTTTCGGAGACGAGTTCGGAATCTCTCGCCGCAGTCAGCAGTAACAACGCCTTAATTAACCTTATAATAAACGTGGCTATCGGACTGTCCGTCGGCAGTAACGTGGTAATGGCGCAGGCTATAGGAGCCAAAGAATACGACAAGGCGCAAAGGACGGTTCATACTTCCGTTTCGGTTGCGGTTATTTTAGGATTTATTATAGGAATAATCGGCTTTTTCTGCGCGAGAATTTTTCTCGAATGGATGAATACCGACCCCGTAGTCATCGACAAGGCGGAAATATATTTAAGGATATACTTTTTGGGTTCGCCCGCTAATATAGTTTACAACTTCGGTGCGGCGATTCTGAGAGCAAAAGGCGATACTAAAAGACCGCTGCTGTTCCTGGCTATAGCGGGCATTCTTAATGCGGGACTCAATATGATACTCGTTATTTTTGCTAAAATGGACGTAGCGGGGGTAGCTCTCGCCACCATAGTGGCGCAATACGTATCCGCCGTTCTGGTAATAATAACCCTTCTTAAAGAAAAAGATTGCTGTCGTCTGTTTATAAAGAAATTAAGAATACACGGCGCGGAACTTAAATCGATTATAAGGATCGGTTTACCGTCGGGGATATTAAGTTCTTTCTTCTCGGTGGCGAACGTTATCATTCAGACGAGTATAAACGGTTTCGGATACAAACTTATGGCTGGCAATTCGGCAGGAAGCAGTCTCGAAGGTTTCGTGTACACTTCTATGAACGCCGTCAGCAACGCCGCCGTCACGTTCACGGGACAAAACTACGGTGCGAAAAAGACGGACAGAATAAAAAAGGTAATGTGGCTCTGTTCGGCTATCACTATCGTAATAAGCGTGGTAATGGGCGGAATTTTGCTTTGTTTCGGCGACTTTTTCGCTTCGCTGTACTCGAAAGACCCCGAAGTAATCGGTTTTGCCGTAAACAGAATGAAAATAATTTTGCCGGTGTACTTTATCTGCGGAATAGTGGAAGTTCTGGTAGGCGGAATGCGCGGAATGGGTTATTCCGTATCGCCGATGATACCGTCCTTTTTGAGCGTGTGCACATACAGAATAATCTGGGTGTACACTATCTGCCAAAGCATAAACACTCCGCAAATGCTATATCTTTCCTATCCGATAAGCTGGGCTATTAACTTCCTTATGGACATAGTGATGTTCATAGTCATATTCCGCAAAGTGAACAAGAAAGGCGAAACGGGAGTCGCCGAACTTGAGTGCGAAACGTCTGCGGACGTAACTGCCGAACAGACTCCAACCGCCGTTGCGGAAAAAACCGAACCGACAGAAAACGGAAATAAAAACGATTAAATCATTCTCCGAAAACTCTTGCGCGGATAACCGAACAAACCCTGCGGACGTTTTTTACGTCGTCGACGGAAACTTTCGAGTTGTTTTTGAGAGTGACGATAATTTTCCCGGAATCGTAAGGAATACTGCCGATAAGACTGCGTTTTCCGCCCGAGCCGCTCGAAGAACGCATGTATTGAACGTTCTCGATATCCGCAAAATCAATAATATACTCCCGGTATTTGACTAAAATCAGAGTTTCACCGCAAATCTTAACGCAAACCCTTTTTCTGAGAATTCCGGCAACGGTGCATGTCAGGAAAAACACTGCCAAACAGCAGGTTATTATCGCAAACGCAACCAACATAGAATCGGGGCTGTCGGTCTGCGACATGCTGAAAAACAGCCACGCCGAAATGACGGCGAGCATTATACAAGAAAAACTAAATAATACGTTTTTCCACTTTACTCTATATCCTATATCTTCACTTACCGTAATCATAATAAATTTTTATCGTTAAATTAAATTCTCGCTTTATTTTTTATTTTTCGTTTTGTTTGAGAATTATATCATACACAAAATACGTTTAGCAAGTTGAAATTTTGCAAAATATTGTCTTGACCAATCCGAAATATTATTAACAAAAAAGCGGTCAGGGTTGTCTTCGCGACAATCCTGACCTTCTACGAGCTTGCAAAGACGGAAATAGAGCGGCAACGACGGGAATGCGTAATTCTTCAGGTTCCTTCTGCAGCGAGCCACGGAAGAATATGACGTTTCCAACTTTTCGGCAACTTTCACCCAACTGCCATACTTGCGTTTGGCTTGGTGAAAAAGGTTTTTGACGCGTTGCTTTATTTGTTCGTTTTCTTGTTTGTAATCCATTGCTGAATCCTCCTGAAATTATGAATATTTATCAGTAATTCGGAGAGCTTTGCAAGCAAGAATATTGTATATCAAAAATTCGCTGAATGTCAATCGTTCCGACGTAAAGCCGTTTTTCTCGTGGAGAAAAGAACTAAAAAGGAGAAATAAACTATGTAAAAAGGTTCTTAGATTCCTGCTGTTCGGCAAAGATATCGTACACAGGAGGATCAAAAATGAAAGTTTATAAAGCAGTCGTAGACACCTACAATTCTGTAGGGATATCGTACTTAATTAAGAGCGCTACGGTTACGGAGTTGGTAGCGTAAGTAATAGCTTGTTTAATCTCGTCAGGCGCGTGTCGCGCTTGCGAACCGCTTGCCACGGTGGGCAAGTGGCTCGCCCGTACATTCGCAGATATGCAAAAAGGGCATTTGCAAGTAGGCGAATGATGGGAACACTCGCATAAACTCTTATCCTTAATTAAGAGCGTTACGGTTACGGAGTAGATAGCGTAAGTAGAAGCCTGTTTAATCTCGTCAGGCGCGTGCCGCGCTTGCGAACCGCTTGCCACGGTGGGCAAGCGGCTCGCCCGTACATTCGCGGATATGCAAAAAGGCAGTTGAAAGTAGGCGAATGATGGGAACACTCGCATAAACTTTTATCCTTAATATAGAGCGTTACGGTTACGGAGTTGGTGGCGTAAGTATAAGCCTGTTTAATCTCGTCAGGCGCGTACCGCGCTTGCGAACCGCTTGCCACGGTGGGCAAGCGGCTCGCTTGCATCATTCGGCATAGAAAAAGAACAGCCGCGTTGGGCTGTTCTTTTCTCTATGGAGCGAATGATGGGAATCGAACCCACGACCGCAGCTTGGGAAGCTGCTGTTTTACCATTAAACTACATTCGCGCGAACATTATATATAATACCATATAGGTGTGTAGCTTGCAAGCAATATTTTCTTAAACGGACGGAAGTACAAAAAAAGTTGTTTTTTGCAGTGAGGAAGGCGGTTCGTTGCGTCGGAGTTGTGTTAAAGTCGGTGATTATACATAAAATTTATGAATATATACAAGAATATGCATAAAATATGCAAGTAAAGAAAAAATATCGAATAAAAATAAAAAAATATGATTAAAACGCTTGCGTTATAAAAAATAATGTTGTACGATATGGATACAAAAACAAAAAAACAAAATCTAAAGCACAGGAGAAATAAAAAATGAAAAAAGTATTGACAGCAGTTTTGGTTGCTATAGTAGTTGTCGTCAGCGTAGTGAGTTTGGTCGCTTGCGGAAACAAGGCAGAGAAAGTTAAGGTAATAAACATCAAACTTACCGAAGAAGAATACGCATTCGGCGTGGATAAGGCTCAGCCCGAACTTTTGCAAAAGATCAATGACATTCTTGCCGAAATCAAGGCGGACGGAAGCTTCCAAAAGATAATGGACAAGTATTTTAACGGAGAAGCAGTCGAAGGTATCACAAGCGCAGAATTCGACGCAAACAAAGAACAGTTTGTCGTGGCGACCAACGCGGAATTCGCTCCGTTTGAATATATGGACGGCGACAAGTTCTGCGGCGTGGATATGGAGATAGCTAAAATAATCGCCGACAAGCTCGGACAAGAACTCGTTATTAAAAACATGGATTTTGATTCGGTAGTGACTTCGGTCGGAACCAACGGCGTAGACGTAGCAATGGCGGGACTTACCGTAAACGAAACGAGAAAACAATCGGTTAATTTCACCGACAGTTATTATAACGCTTCGCAGGTACTCGTCGTTAAGGAAAGCAATACCGCTTTCGATAATTGCGAAACGGTAGCGGACGTGGAAGCTATTCTTAACGCCGGCAAATATAAGATAGGTTGCCAAAGCGGAACCACCGCTCAATATTATATAGAAGGCGACGCAGAATGGGAATTCCCCGGAATAACGGGAGCTACTTGCAAAGGTTATCAAAATGCCGGACTTGCAGTAAAGGATATGCAGAACGGACAAATCGATTTAGTGATAGTGGACGAAGCTCCCGCAAACGCTATAGTGAAGTCGATAAACGGATAAGCCTGAAAAATGAACAGTTGGGATTTATTTTATAAAAGTTTCGTCACTAAAGGCGGATACAAAGTGGTACTCGACGGTCTTCTTACGACCGTCGAAATTGCCGTAATAGGACTTCTTATCGGTATCGTAATAGGTACTCTTCTCGCAGTGGTCAAGGTGATACCGCAATACAAGGTTTTTCCGAAAGTTTTATCGGCGATAGCCAACGTGTACGTAGGTTTTTTCCGCGGAACGCCTATGGTGGTGCAGTTGCTGATAGGGTATTTCGTGCTTTTGCCCGCACTACAGATAAAAGTAGACGCAATGGTTGTAGCGACGGCGATATTCGGGATGAACAGCGGCGCTTACGTCTGCGAAATTATGAGAAGCGGTATAAATTCCGTCGATAAAGGACAGCTCGAGGCGGGCAGAGCGGTGGGGTTAAGTTATTCTAAGTCGGTGTTTGCGATAGTTATTCCGCAGGCTATAAAGAATATTTTGCCCACGCTCGGCAACGAATTTATAAGCCTTATTAAAGAAACTTCGGTAGTAAGTTTTATAGCGGTAGTGGACCTTACCAAAGCGTTCAGACAAATCGGCGACGCCAATTACGAATACATCATACCGTATCTTATGCTTGCCGCGGTTTATCTCGTGCTGGTGCTTATAATCACGGCTTTGGTGAAATTCCTTGAAAGGAGAATGGGAAAGAGTGACAGAAGAAATTAAAACGGAAAAGAATACCGTGATAGAAGTAAAAAACCTGACTAAAAAGTTCGGCGACCTGCTGGTACTCGACGACATCAGCGAAGAAATAAAAGAAGGCGAGATCGTGGCTATAATAGGTCCGAGCGGCGGCGGCAAAAGTACCTTTTTACGCTGTCTTAACGTACTCGAAGACCCCACGAGCGGACAGATATTTTTTGAAGGCAACGACCTTACCGACCTGAAAATAGACATTAACGTCTGCCGTCGCGATATGGGAATGGTTTTTCAGCAGTTTAACCTTTTCAATAACCTTACCGTGTTGCAGAACATCACGCTTGCGCCGATAAACGTAAATTCCAAAAAATTGCGTTTTGCTAAACTTAATAATAAGGTTATGCCGCATTACAACAAGTGTCTTGAAAAATACGGCGACAAGATACGAAAAGAAATCGATAAGAAAATTGCGGAGAAGAAGGCATATATAACGGCGAAGCAAGCCGAATTAGCCCCCGTCGAAAAGGAATGGGAACTTACTAAAAAGACCGTCGAAAATGCGGGAAAAACTTTCGTAAGTTATGATAAGAAACTCACTAAAAAGAAACTTTCTATTGTAAAAAAGATAGAAAAAGCCGAAAGGGTAATAGACAGAACGTCGTATCCCGTGCCGAAAACAGAAATAACCTTGCCGTACTCTACGAAAAAAGAAATAAAAGCAGAAGCGGAAAAGAACGCTTATGCGTTGTTAAAAAGAATAGGACTCGAAGAGAAAGCGAACGTTTATCCGTCCACTTTGAGCGGCGGACAAAAACAGCGTATCGCGATAGCGAGAGCATTGGCGATGAACCCGAAAGTTATGTTGTTCGACGAACCGACGAGCGCGCTCGACCCCGAAATGGTAGGCGAAGTTCTTGACCTGATAAAAGAAATCGCAGCCAGCGGAATGACTATGGTAATAGTCACGCACGAAATGGGCTTTGCGAAAGAAGTCGCAACGAGAGTATTGTTTATGAGCGAAGGCAAAATCGCCGAACAAGGACCGCCCGAAAAAATCTTTTCTTCGCCCGAAAATAAGAGATTGCAGGAGTTTTTGAGCAAAGTATTGTAAGCGATTACGACGAATTTCGGCAAAGCCGAGCGAATTTACTATTTTACGGTGAAGTGAAGTTCCGTCGTAGACGGAGTGAAGTTCAAAGCTCTGCTTTGTAGTGAAGTTGCCGCAGTTTGCGGCAGTGAAGTTATTGCGTAGCAATAGTGAAGTTCGGCTAACGCCGAGTGAAGTTTCAAGCAAAGCTTGAAGTTAAGG
>CAZUJW010000025.1:0-30806 GCA_964620655.1 uncultured Christensenella sp. | reverse complement strand
CGTATCTGTCGGCGTTGGTTGTTTTGGTTCCGTGGACGTGAATTAAGTTGCGGGAACATAATGGACTGATTAGCAGAGCAATTTGTTTTTATTTTAATATGCAGGTGGAATACAAATAAAGGTCTGCTTTTTTGATGTCCTTATTGCGGTTTCGGCGTCTAATATTTTTCGATAAAACGCAATATCGTATAAATTCTGTTATATATATCTTTATTTATTTCTGCCATTAAAGCGTCGTCTCCGAAATGAGTTTTACCGTCACAATGTTTTTTGAATTCGCCTGACAAAACGTATTCCGCCCAATTTTTTGTTATTTTCTCTTCAAGCTCTATTGGATTGTCCCATTGCGAACCGCAAAGAATTCCGAATATAACCGTACTGATATATTCCGCATTTTTATACATTCCTATCGGCGTGGCAAACATCGTATTTGCAATCTCGCTTATGCTGAATTGGCATAAATTCTCAAGTCCGAACCAATACCTTTTCATATCCTCTATACCCGCCGCCACAACGCTATATACGTCGTCATAAAAACGATCGTCCATCAGCGCGTCTTTCGCATGCGAATTTTCAATAAAATCGGTGTTTATGTATATCGTATGCGAAAGACCTATCGCCAAACTTTCCATATTTAATTTTCTATCTGCTTCAATCATAAATCATTCGTCATTCCCGTATAATTATTGCTTGTTCGTTTACGAAGCAATTTAGCTTATGGCATTTTCTTATATATTGTATCATAAAATTATTTTCAATCAAAATTTATTATAACAATTATAACATCGAAACGTGACAAAATAAAATTTTGTCCGCAACTGTCGTTGCTTGCGGCTTTGCCGTTGCAAATCCGCCGTTTCTGTTGTAATAGGTCGCGAAAAAGTCCTTGCGAGTAAACATTTTCATTTGTATTAGTACCTTTATTCCTTATATTATATAGAGTAAATTCCACTTTTTCCACGCGGTGGAATTGACTCTATTTTCAAATCGTGTAAAAACGAACGAACAATCGGGCGTTTTGTATGATACTAAAACGCCCGATTATAAAGTTTTAGGAAATTACTTTTGCCGTTGTGGCTTAATTGTTAAAATCTCGAATATCGGTCAAGCCGTCGTTATATAAATCGTAGATATCGGCTTTGTTTACGATTTTGTTCATTTTTATTATGGTGACAGCGTTAATGACGTGTCTGAAAAAAGTCGATATTATGACAACTATCGATCCGCCAATCAATAATGCGTCACCTTCGGCAAGGATAATAAACCAAATAGCAGGAAGAATAGAATAGTATTCTATTGTTACTCCGAATACAAACATAACGTAGACGGCTGTGAAATCGTCAATCCAAGTGTTTTTATGGACTGCTACGTCGGTTACGAGACATGATAATGCCGAATTAAATTGCGTAATTAAGACAATTGATAAAAGCACGTTTGACTTTTCGTTTAGCAAATTTAGCAAAGCAGGAATTAGTCCGATAAAAGCGAAAGCTTGCAGCATTATCGAACCGATAAAGCGTAATTCGTAACAATCGTCATAATTTGAATAATTCCATTGGTTTTTCATAGCGCTTATAGTTCTTCCTTATAAGTATATCCGCAGTTGTCGCAACGGAATACGTTCTCTTCTTTTTTAGCGAGAAGAGCAAATAATCCGAGCGGGAAAAAGAATACGGCAACGAGAATAGCCCAGGTGGGGGTCTTTTGTATTCGTCTTAATCTCATAGGTTCGTTTCCACAATTCATACATTTCATAATAAAGTTTTAACTCCTTTTTTTCTTCAATTATATTCCCAATATACTGGGAAGTCAAGTATTTTTCCCAGTTTTGTGGAATTATATAATTATGGAAACTTTCGGAGAACGCCTTAAAAACCTGCGACTTGAAAAGAAAATAGGGCAAATCGAGTTGGCGAAAGCGTTGGGCGTAGGGAAATCAATAATAAGTCTGTGGGAACGTAATGAGTGCGAGCCTACGTTATCCAAACTTATTTTATTGGCGAAATACTTTGACGTTTCTATCGATTATCTTGCGGGACTCGAAATTTAGAGATAACGTAAAGGAAAATTTTAATGCGTTTTATAAAAGAAATATCCGCCGATAGGGGCGGGTATTTTTGCGTTTTCGGATAATTTTATAATCAGTGTTCGAATTGGGAATTATATAGGTTGGCGTAGAAGCCGCCTTTTGCAAGGAGTTCTTCGTGGGTGCCTTTTTCTATTACGTTACCTTTGTTCATTACGAGAATAAGGTCGGCGTTCTTTATGGTGGACAGTCGGTGGGCGACGATGAAGGAAGTTTTGTTTTTCATCAGGGCTTCGAAAGCTTGTTGAATTTTTATTTCGGTACGGGTATCTATCGAAGAAGTGGCTTCGTCGAGAATGAGCATCGGCGGGTGCGTCAGCATTACTCTCGCGATGCAGAGGAGCTGTTTTTGTCCTTGCGATATATTGCCGCCGTCGTCGCCGAGAACGGTGTCGTAGCCTTTTTCGAGACGGGAGATAAAGGAATGTATATGGGCTTTTTTCGCGGCTTCGATTATCTCTTCGTCGGTTGCGTCGGGTTTGCCGTAGGCGATATTTTCTTTTACCGTGCCTTTTTTGAGCCAGGTGTCCTGCAAGACCATACCATAGCTAAGGCGTAGCGAGCGGCGGGTTATTTCGGTAATATCTTTATCTTCGACGGTAATTTTGCCGCTGTCTGCGTCGTAGAAACGCATAAGAAGGTTTATTAAGGTAGTTTTGCCGCAACCCGTAGGTCCGACTATCGCTATACGCTGACCGCTCTTTACGGACAATGAGAAGCCCTGAATAAGTGGATTACTCTTGACGTAGGAGAAGTAAACGTCGTCTATTTCTATATTGCCGTCGGCGTCTGTAAGGTCGGGCAGATCCTTATCGGACGGTTGGTCTTCCGCTTCCAAAAGGTCGAAAACTCTCGTCGCGGCGGCGGCAGCCGTTTGCAGTTCGGTAACGACGCCCGTTATTTCGTTAAAAGGCTTAGTGTACTGGTTCGCGTACGAAAGACAGCAGGATAAAGCTCCCACGGTGAAGGTGCCCATTCCGAAAAGTCCGTTGCCGCGGATAACGAGATACGCTCCGAGTACGCAGACTGCGACGTAGACCACGTTGTTTACGAAACGGGTGCAAGGGTTTACCATAGCCGAGTAGAAAGCGGCGTTTTGTCCCCAGACTTTAAGGTCGGAGTTTATGACGGCGAAGCGTTCTTCCGCTCGTTTTTCGTAACCGAAAAGTTTAACGATACGCTGGTTTATGAGCATTTCGTTGACGAGACCGGAAAGTTCTCCGCGTTTTTGAGCCTGCATTGCGAACATATTGTGACAGCCTTTCGCGATAAAATAGGCGACGAACAAAGAGATAGGGGTAAGAAGAACCACGACTACGGCGACGAGCCAGTTGTAGGTAAGCATAAACGCAAGCGTGCCTATAATCGTGACTATTCCGCTGAACAGTTGCGAAAATCCCTGTATAAGTCCGTCGGATATCTGGTCGACGTCGTTGCCTACTCTCGACATAAGGTCGCCGTGGGAATGAGAATCGACGTATGAAAGGGGAACGGAATTGAGTTTGTCGAAAGCGTACCGACGTAAATCTCTTATCGTGCGGTATGAAGCGAAGTTTATAAGTAACGCGCTTAGGTACTGAAAAATCATTACCGCCGCGATGAGTCCGCCGAGAATCCCCGCGTTTTTGAAGATAATTTCAAAGTTTACGTTGTTTTCGCCGATAATGTAGTCGACGGTGTCGCCTATAATTACCGGGGCGTAAAGAGTGGCGGCTATCTGAACTATCGAACAAAGTAAGGACCCTACGATGGCGGGGATATACGGACGAGCGTATTTAAGAAGTTTTTTTATGGAGGAGAAGTCGGTCTTTTCCGTTTTTTTAGCGTTCTTTACGGAATTCTTACTCATTTTACTTCTTCCTCCTTGTTTTGCGAGAGACAAATCTCTCTGTACACTTCGCAGGAATTTATAAGTTCTTCGTGCGTGCCTTGTCCCACTATCTTGCCGTCGTCGAGAACTATAATAAGGTCGCAATATTTTATGCTCGTCGCCCGTTGCGAAACGGTGACGGTGGTAAGTTTTCGTTCTTCTCGTAAAGCGTTCAACGCTTTCCTTAAATTAGCGTCGGTGGCAAAGTCGAGCGCACTGGAGCTGTCGTCGAGAATAAGAATTTCGGGGTGAGAAACCAAAGCTCTCGCAATGGTAAGTCTTTGTCTTTGACCGCCGGAAAGGTTCTTACCGTCCTGAGCCACGACGAAATCGAGTCTTCCTTTCAAGTTGTCGACGAACTCTTTCGACTGAGAAACGACGAGAGCTTTTTCTATCTCTTCGTCGGTTGCGTCGGGTTTTCCCCACTGCATATTTTCGCGAACCGTTCCCGAAAAAAGAACCGCTTTCTGCGGGGCGACTCCGAATAGTCCGTATAACTGTGCGTTGGTGTAGTCTTTAATATCGTTGCCGAATACGAAAACCTTCCCTTCGGTAGCGTCGTAAAGTCTGGTCATAAGACTGATAAGAGTAGTCTTTCCGCACCCCGTACCCCCAAGGATTCCCACGCTGTCGCCTTTGTTTACCGATAAGGTGACGTGTTCAAGAGAGGGAGAAACGTTCCCTTCGTAGCGGAAAGTTACGTCGTCAAGACGTATTGCGGGTTCGTTTTCGTTAAAATCCGCTCCCGCGCCTTCTACCATCGAAGGCTTTACCGCAAGAACTTCGTTGATTCTCGCAGCCGAAGCGGACGCTTTCGTGAAAGTAACCAAAAGGTTTGCGAAAACGACCATTGCGTTAAGTATCTGCGTCATATAGTTAATGAGAGCGATTATTTCGCCCTGCGTCAGATTCCCGTAGTAGACGGTCTTTCCGCCGAAATAAAGAATGGCGATTACAGCAAGGTTAAGCACGGCGTAGGTAAGGGGATTAAGGATTGCCGATAAAGCTCCCGCTTTTATGGACGAAGCCGATAGGCTTTCGCTTGCCGCGGCGAAACCGGCTTTTTCTCTCTCTTCTGCGTCGAAAGCTCTTACTACTCTTGCGCCCGAAAGGTTTTCTCTCGTGAGTCTCGATACGTCGTCGAGTTTTTCCTGCACCTTTTTGTATTTAGGCATCGTTCCCGTCAATATAAGGAAAAGAGCAATTCCTATCAGCGCCGACGCTCCGATAAAGATAAGCGATAACTTAACGTTAATGAGCATAGCCATAATTATCGCGCCGACGACTATAAACGGGGCGCGTAGAACGAGACGAATAAACATCGCTACGGCTTGCTGTGCTTGGTTTACGTCGGAAGTAAGACGGGTAATTAAGGATATGGTGGAGAACTTGTCGAGTTCTGCATAAGAAAAAGTGTTGATGTGGGCGTAAAGGTCTCTTCTTAAGTTGGTTCCGAACCCCAAAGAAGCTCTGCTCGCAAAAAACTGCGCCGTCAAAGCAAAACCTAAACCTAAGACGCCGAGAGCCAGAATAATTACTCCGCCGTAGATAAGACCGCCGAAATCTCCGTTTTGTCCCATGGGAATGGCGTTGTCGATAATCCACGCCACCACTATCGGCGTGAAAAGTTCGAACAAGGCTTCGACGAGTTTGAAGAGCGGACCTAAAACAGTCTTTGCCCGATATCCTTTAAGATAAGGTGTGAGTTTTAACATATACCTACCTATATTATGATAATAAATAACGTTTGTTAATATTTAAGCGGTTACATTTTAACATTATTTATCTTTTGCGTAAAACGTTTTAAGATAGTTGGTTTTTTTCTTTCGCATAAAAAGGTTTTTTTTGTAACAGCATAAAAAGGTTTTTTGTAACCGCTCGCATTGACTTTAGGTCTTAACTGTGGGATAATATAGCAATGAATGAAATAAAAGAATTCTTCGACGGATTAGCCGACGGATGGAACGCCGCGGAAAAACGTTCTAAAAAAGAAATATCCGACTTTGTAGAAACCTACGCAGGGTTAGGTAAGGGGATGAAAACTCTCGACGTCGGGTGCGGAACGGGAATAATAAGCGACGTATTGTTCGATATTACGAACGTTCTCGTGACGGCGATAGACCTTTCGCCCAATATGATAAGGATAGCAAAAGTTACTCACGACGGGGAAAATATAAAGTTTTCAGCCGAAGATTTTTATTCTTTCGGGGGAGAAACTTTCGACGCCATCGTCTGTTTTAACGCCTATCCGCATTTTCTCGACGTTGAAAAGTTTGCCGAAAAGGCGGCGGAACTTCTGAATAGCGGCGGCTTACTCGTCGTACTGCACAATATGTCGAGAACGAAACTATCAAAACATCACGACAGCGTGGCTAAAAACGTGTCGAGAAACCTTTTGCCCGTCGAAAAAGAAGCGGACAATATGAAAAAATACTTTGCAGCCGACCGTCTTATGGATGACGACGATATATATTTGATGAGATTACGGAAAATTTAATTATGAGAAGTAACACTAAAAAAATAACGCTATCTGCTTTTTTCCTTGCGCTTGCGCTCGCTTTGCCCTTCCTTACAGGTCAGATACCGCAGGTGGGAAGTATGCTGTGTCCGATGCATATCCCGATTCTTTTGTGCGGTTTTGTTTGCGGTTGGCAATACGGCGCCATAGTGGGATTTATCGCTCCGCTTTTGCGTTCGGTTTGTTTCGGTATGCCGCCGATTTTTCCCACGGCTACGTGTATGGCGTTCGAACTCGCCGCATACGGACTTATGGCGGGACTTGCGTATAAGTTGTTCCCGAAAAAGAAATTTTTACTCTACCCCGAACTTCTCGTTTCGATGATTGTCGGAAGACTCGTTTGGGGACTTGTCATGTTCGTCTGCCTTAGCGCGACTTCGGCAAAGTTTACGTTTGCGGCTTTTCTTTCGGGCGCCGTTCTTAATGCTATTCCCGGAATAGTATTGCAAATTCTCATTATCCCGCCGCTTGTGTCCGTCATAAACGACAGAGTTTACGCCGACGATATAAACGACCGAAAATCTCGTCAGAATCGATCGAAACAATAGCTGCAAATAAAAAAATAATTTCATAATTCGCACCTTAATTTATATAAATTTAATGTTATTTTAAGTTGCGACTATTATTATACAGTTGTTAAAGAAATTCTCCGTCCGAAAGGACAAAGGGGAACAAAATCGAAAGGAGAAGAGAAAAATGGAAACTTTGAAAAGTCTCGTTAAGAAAATCAAGTGGGAAACCGTCCTTACTGCAATAATGGCAATAGTCGTCGGTATTGTGTTTATCGTCACTCCCGTGTCTTCCGGCGCGGTGCTTTGTTACGTTGCGGGCGTGATGTTACTTGCCCTCGGAATTTATTTCTTCGTTAAGTTCTTTACGGCAAGGCTTGCTATGCCGGGATTTTTGGTCTACGGTATTATGCTTATGCTGCTCGGTATATTCTGTCTTGTCCGTCCCGATATGGTACTCGGAGTTATTACCGTAGTGTTCGGTATATATCTCGTGCTCGACGGTATGTTTAAGGTTCGCGACGGTATTCAGTGCGTACGCGACCACATAAAGGGCGGTTGGATGCTGTTTATCTTAGCGGCTCTTACGATAGTTCTCGGCGTCATCGTTATGTTCGGTTCGTTCGATTCCATTATGATTATGGCGGGCGTATCTCTTATTATCGACGGCGTGTGCGACATAATAGCCACTATTTATTACAGCGCTTACGTTCATAAAGTGAAGAAGACCATAAAGAAGGAATTCGAACGCAGTCATCTCGAAGACGTGAGCGACGTAGTCGATTCCGACGAAAACAAATAATTTTCGTTGCGATTATTAAATAACGTAGAAACAAAATCCGCTCTTTCGGCAAAATTCCGCGGGCGGATTTTTTGTATCGAAGGGTAAGAATGCCTTAACGGCGACATATTGTTATACAAAGTTACATTTTTGTGTTAATATATATGTATACTAAAAGTAAGGATGTGAAAAAATGCAGGAAAAACGTTTTGCCGTGTTGTTCGATGCGGATAACAACAGCAAAGATTATATAAAGACGGTAATGGACGAAGTCACAAACGAAGGCGTCATTACCTACAAGAGAATGTACGGCGACTGGACGAGCAGCAATCTTAAATCGATGAAGGAAATAATTCTGGAATATTCCATTACGCCGATGCAACAGTACGCCTACACCACCGGCAAAAACTCTACCGATTCGGCGATGATAATCGACGCTATGGACATTCTGTACACCGGCAAAGTGGACGGATTTTGTCTCGTGTCGTCGGACAGCGATTTTACCAAACTCGCTTCGAGGTTGAGAGAAGCGGGAATGTACGTCATCGGTATGGGTAAAAAACAAACGCCCAAGGCTTTCGTCGCCGCCTGCAACCGCTTTAAGTTTGTCGATTTAATAAACGAAGAAGTGGCGAATGAGATAGAAAAGAAGGTAAAAAAGACCGCTGCGAAAAAGACGAAAACAAAACCGAAAACCGAAGAGAACTCTACCACGCCTCTCGAAGAAGTAAAAAGAGCGATAGTAAAAATCATTGAAGAAAATTCCGACGAAAACGGGTGGCTTTTGGCAAGCCTTGTCGGAAACCGCCTGCAAAACAAGTATTCCGATTTCGATTACCGAAACTACGGATACAAGCGGTTTACCGATTTTCTCAACAAAACGGGATTCGAAACCAAGAGCATACAGGATTCGAATAATAAAAAGAACCCGACCGGTTCTCTCGTGTACGTAAGAATAAAGCAGAGTTCTTAGTGTTTTTGTCGTTTTTTTGCAAAATAAATAGTATCTGCGAAAAAAATATTTACAAAACGAGAGCGCTATGCTATATTAGTAAACATAATATATTTTATTTATAAGGAGTATCATGTTAAGCGAACAACCCGACCCTGAACCCGAAAGTATAATTTTGTCATCGGTATTCATCGTCATACTCGTGCTGTTTTCGGCGTTCTTTTCGGCGACCGAAACGGCTTTCAGCTCGGTCAATCGTACCAAACTAAAGGTAAAAGCCCAGGACGGCAACAAAGCGGCGCAAAACGCCATGAGTCTTCTCGACAAGTTCGATAAGCTTCTTTCGGCTATTCTCGTCGGAAATAACCTTGTCAATATCACCTTATCGGTGCTGTTCAATAATATTTTCGAAACGGTAATAGGCAATCCTGCCGTAAGCGGTATAGTATCGGTAGCGGTATCCACGGTAATAGTTCTTACTTTCGGCGAAATCACGCCGAAAATGATTGCAAAAGAGAACTCCGAAAAAATAGCGATGGTTTTCGGATATCCGATGAAAGTCGTAATGGTTATTTTATATCCTATTACGCTTATTTTCGCCGGACTTAAATTTTTACTTAAAAAGATATTCAAAAACAAGAACGACGACAGAATTACCGAAGAAGAATTGCTTTCCATTGTGGAAGAAGCGCAGGAAGACGGCTCTCTCGATATGCAGGAAAGAGAACTTATTTCCAGCGCGATAGAATTCGACGACGCCGAAGTGCAGGATATTTTCGTGCCGAGAGTCAACGTAATCGCCGTTTCGGTAGATATGCCTATGGAGAAAATAAAAGCCTTGTTTTTGGAACATAACTTTTCCAGAATGCCCGTCTATAACGGTACTATCGACAGCATAATCGGTATGATACACAATATAGACTTCTTCACCGCTCTCGAAAAAGGCGAAACCACAATAAAAAATTACGTCACGCCGGTGGCGGTAGCGACCGAACATATGAAAATATCCACTTTGTTGAAAACTTTGCAGAGGCAAAAAGTTCATATGGCGGTAGTCGTGGACGAATACGGCGGAACGTTAGGGATAGTCACGCTCGAAGATATACTCGAAGAGCTTGTCGGCGAAATTTGGGACGAACACGACGAAGTAATAAACTACTTTACGAAAGTGGACGACACTACTTATATCGTGGACGGCAGGGCAGAACTCGATAAATTTTTCGAAACTTTCGGTATAGACGAAGACGAAGCGGAGAAGTTCGATTCGCAAACGGTAAGCGGTTGGGTGATAGAACAGACGGGGAATATACCGAAAAAGTTTCAGTCTTTCGACTATAATAACCTTACCATTATAGTAAACCGCCTTACGCAAAGAAAAATTCTCGACGTAAAGGTTAAGATTAACCCGCCCGAAGAAGAAACTTCAGATAAGGACAAAGCGGAATAACGACGTCCGGCATTCCGCACCGCAACTTTTTGCAACGAATTTCGGCTTTGCCGAAATTCGTTCCGTTTATCTCATATTTTCGTTTGAAAATTTTTGTATGTTCGACAGGCGACACGCAAAAAAACAATTATTCGTCTTTTTTATTTTCGTCCACCGTTTCGGTTTCGTTTTCGTGTGTTTGCGTAAGTTGTTCTTTCTCTATATTTATAGGGCGAGTCAATAAGGGGCGTTTGCGTCTTTCGAATTTGCCTATCGTTTCGTCTACCGTGTACACGAAAGCGAAAGTGTCTTCGTATTTAGAGATTATTGCGCGGAGTTCGACTTGTTGATGATGGTTGACTACGCATACGAGAAGGGAGCGTTGCTGATGGCTGTACGCGCCGATCGCGCTTATTTCGGTTACGCCGTGGTGAAGTTTTTTCAGAATTTCCGCTTCGATTTCCTGCGGGTGAGTGGTCACTATCATGAAGTTGCTGGCGGAACGTGAACCTTTGCAGATGGCGTTTCCGACCCAGCCCGATAAGAAGCAGTACAGTATGCACAAACATACGGGTTTGTAGTTGTACACCATTTTGCCGGTTTCGGGGTCGGGTTCTCCGTAGACGAAATACGAAATGACGGCGACTATCGCGTTGAGGACAAACGTCACCGCAAAGAAATTAAGAAACGGTCGAACCTTACTGACGTATTTGCTGATTATGTCTGCTCCGCCGGTAGAACCGTTCATACGGAAGCACATACCCATGCAAAAACCGTTAATTGAGCCTGCGAGCATACAGGGGAATATAGTGTCCACGTTGCCGGCGTCGTACTGAAATCTTCCTATATCGAGCTTGCCGAGAAGAATGTATCCCACTGAGTATACCATGGTAAATACGAACGATTTTAAGGCGAATTCTTTATCTACCAGAAAAAATGCCGCAATACAAAGCGGGATGTTTACGATAATGGAGAAGTATCCGATAGAAAAACCCAACTTGTATTCCAGCATTACCGCGATACCGCTTATGCCTGCCGGGGCGAACCTGTTTTTTACGATAAATAACTGATAAGCGAAAGCGTAAATAAGCCCCATTAACGCCACGACAAACCAGCTTAGAATGTTTTTTCTGCGTTTAGCAAACTGTGTTTCCGTCATAATTGTCCCTATCATAAATCGGCTTAACGGCTACAAAACCGCTATCCGACGATATTATATATTGAGCAAAATTAAAAGTCAATATAAGTAATATATTTCAAAATAAAATTTACTCGGATTATCGGAAAAGAAAAACGGGCGTTCAGCGTTTGCATTAAAATTTTTCATAGGATATAATTGTTTTATTTATTCGGTTCGCTTTTTCGTACGGTACGGAAATCGTTGCGGAAAGCGACGGCGAAAAACGGTTAAGGGCAGAACTATCTATGATAAAGAAAAAGAAAATAATAGCGATAATTGTCGCGGCGATATTGCTTATAGCGATAGGGGTCACCGTTACGGTATGTTGTTTGCCGAAAAAGGATAATCCCGATTTGCCCGACGAAACGGGAAAGACGGATACGCCCGACGTGCCCGATACGCCCTACGTTCCGAGCGGTGGCGGCGACGATAACGACGGGTATCTTAACGGAGTCTTTAACGCAGGGGTATATAATCCGACCAAGGTATGGTACTCGGCGGAATATTCAGGGAAAGTCGAAAGGCGTTTGCCCGAAGTGTCAAGCGGCGGTTTGGACAGATACCCTGCGTACGGCACGACTCTTTCTGATACGACCGATGAAGAAAAACAGGCTATTCTTAACGAAAACGCCGCTTTATGCACGTCGACAAGCACTTACGACGCTATGGATAAAGACGGAAATCTGTATTTAAGCGGCGTAGCCACGGGGAATAAATTATATAAACATACGGCTGCCGACGGGCTGTACGAAGGGAATTTATCGGACGACGAAGAAGCGGTAATTAAGAAAATAACCATGCAAGCCCGCCCCGCAGGCAATCATATTACCGGTTTATACGCTCCCGCCGGCGAAGTCGTAAAAATAGAAATGAGCGCGGAAGACCTTGAAAAAACCGGCGGTCTTGTCGTGCGTATAGGGCAGGCGTTACAGAACGGACAAGCGAACAACATCTGGATAAAAAAAGATTTCGTCCGTATGCCCAACTTACTTAACACGATGACGGCAAGTTCGGAAGTAACTTACGTCGGTTCGTTTTTAGGCGGGCCTATTTACGTTCAACCCGTCAACGCAGGGGTTAAGTTTTCCGTGACCATATCGGGAGCCGTACCGTACTGGCACTATATTTACGGATACACGACGGAAGAAGAATTCTACGCTACGAAAAATTCTTCAGCTCCGTATTTCGATATGGAGATATGGGACGACGCGGTTCGTCATTCGGGTCCGAAAGCGAGAGCGGTTCAGTTCGATTACGAACAGATTACCGCCGCCGCAGTCCTTTGGGATAAAATTTCCCGCGTGTCCAATCAGGTCCCGTCGGGTTCTGCCTCGGCGATAGGCATTACCTTTTTGTATGACCCGTTCGTAGCGGCGGGGAGTATGGTGGCTTTTGTGGGGCGTTCTACCGTAAACTGTCCGCTTTACTGCATGACGGCGGCTTTGGACGCAGAGAGCGCGGTAAACAATTCTACCGACGCGTTCTGGGGCTGTATCCACGAATATAACCACCACTATCAGCGTTACGGTTTCGCACCGGGCGACGAAGTGACCAACAACGCATTAAGGCTTGTGTCTTACAGCCTTTTCACCCGCAATTCGGCTAACAGAGAAATCGGCAACGCCAGCGAAGGCAACTACGCCGTGGGTTGGGACAGGTACACCAATCCGAGTTGGACTTTAAGACAGACTCTCGCCGCCACATCTACTAATTCCAATCTCGACAGCTATGCAAATTTATTACATTCGTTCGGGCAGAGTCTGTTTTTGCAAGCCGCAAAAAACGGCAACGGTTCGGGCGGAGTCGACAATTGGTATAAAGCGGTCAGCAACGCCACTCGGTACGATATGACCTATTATTTTACCGAAGTTCTGCATCAGACCGTGTCTGACAGCGTAGTTGAAGAGTACGCAAGCAAAGGTTATCCCGCATTCGTTCCCGTGGCGACTATCTATCAGACGGGAAGAAGTTACGCTATCGGCGGCAATAAGTATTACAGCCGCACGGCACAACCTTACGAAATAGAAAAAGATAACGATTTTCAGCTTAATTTTAACGATAATCTCGTAATTCCGAGCGGTTTTAGTTGGTCTGTAAAAAACGTGACCGAACCCGAATACGGCGTGCTGTCCAAAGTAACCGACGGCGTATACACCTATACTCCCGACGAAAACTCGGCGGAATCGGGAAAAATAATAGTTACGCTCGCAATAACTAAAGACGACGGAGCGTTTTTGGTAGACGACGTCGATTTAGTGATAGAATTGCGGCAAAAACAGTATAAACCTACCCTTTTGGAAAGGACGGTTTACACTTATACGAACGAAACGATGTACGCAAGCCCCGTCGAAGCGTACGAAAAGGGATATGCGGGGTACGAAACCGTTACCGACGGCGACAATGATAATCCCACGCAGAACGCAAACACCGATATATGGGTTCCCGATCCTAAAAATAACGCTATTATGGAAGTCCGAGGCAAGTTTTACGTTCCGAGCAAAGGTAAATATCGTATAGCGATAAGGGGCAGACAGTACGCCGCTTTATACCTGTCTTTCGACGGGCAGAACTACGAACTCGCCGCGAATATGACTAACTTAACCGACAACGTAGCTTTCTTAACCGACAACGAAAATAATTTTAAGGACTACGAACTCGAAAAAGGGCAGTGGGTCTATTTCAAGGAAATACTTTTAGTGACTTACTACCGCAGTTTCGTAGGTTTGGGGTGGGGGCGTTTCGACGGCGATAAAGCGAACGTGACTTACCTTAACGCCTACCGCAATTCCTATTATCGCGAAGAGTTCGTTTCCGATTACTACTACGACAGGAACTATACTTACTCTTATAGCGAAAAAGTCGAAAGTAAGCAAACCTTAATAGAAACGAATTACAAACCGTGGGACGCGAGCAAGTCGATAGATTTATTGTTCGACGACGACGATACGAATTGGATACATTCCGATCAATCGAATATAAGCGAAGAAACGCCTTTCGAACTTACCGCCGTACTCGAAGAAACGACGAAAGCGAATAAGTTTGTAATCTACGGAGAAACGAGCCGAAAATATCAACCGAAAAATTTCAAACTGTACGTCGGTACGGAACTTGAAAATTTGAAGCTCGTAGCCGAAGTCACCGACTCGGTAAGGGATAACGATAACGTTACGGTTTATTTTGAAGAAACCGACGTTCGGTATTACAAACTTGTGGTTACGGATACCTGGGCGACAACGCAAAGGTTCAGATATATTGCGTTCAGATGCGTAAAGTTTTTCTATTCAATAGCCGACGGAACGGTGTTTTCACCCGACGAAAAGATATTCGAGTATAAAGGGAACTGGACTTTAAGCGATAAGTTTTCCACGTTCGGGCATTTGTACGAAGGCGACAACGCAACGCTGAATTTCGGTTTTCGCGGGGAAAGGTTCGGCGTGTTCTCGTATTTTTCCGACGAATACGACGGGTTCGAAGTTTTGATAGACGGCGAAGTCGCCGATACCGTTAAAATCAACGGCGGAAGCAACGAACCCGCCCTTGCATATTTATCCGAAAAACTGTCCGACGGCGAACATAAAATAACTATCCGCAGCAAGACTAAATTCAACGTCGATTCGATAGTTCTGTGGCAAAAGTAAAGGATAAAAATATGACGGAATTACCCGAACATATATCTGTCAGACCTTGTTTGTTGAGGTAATTTACTTTATTTTATTGTAATTGGTCGCGGAATGTGTGATAATAGTTCTGCTGAGTAGCGTTAGTCTGAATATTACGATAAATCGGGACAATAAGGAAACTAAAATTATGGTAGATATACAAAGAATAAACTTTCTTGCAAAAAAGGCGAGAGAACAGGGACTTACCGAAGAAGAGAAAAAAGAACAAGCCGCTTTAAGAAAGGCGTACGTAGACAGCGTGATAGGAGACCTTAAAAACCAACTCGACAACACTTACGTTCTCGAACCCGACGGCACGAAAGTAAAAGTGTCGCAAAAGGAAATCGGCGACGATAAGGAAGAGAAGAAGGGCGAATAATTAAGTCTTTACGGCTAATTTTACGCCGGAACTCAAAGGCGACGTTCGTTTTCGCAAAAAACAGTAAAATGAAAGCGAAAGTTATAAAAAACGGCGATGCGGATTTTTTTGCGAAAGCGAATTTTCCGCAAGGATAAGGAGATAACGGTGAACAAGGGCGAATCGGGAGAAATGTATCTGGAAACCATTTTGGTTCTGTCGCATAAAAAGAGCGACGTGCACGCCGTCGACGTGGCGGAAGAAATGGGGTATTCAAAACCGAGCGTGTCGCGCGGAACGGGACTGTTAAAAAAGGCGGGACTTATAGAAGTCGATAAAGACGGCGTAATAAAACTTACCGCAGAAGGCTTAAAAAAAGCCGAAGCAATCTACGACAGACACCGTACGATTACCAAAGCTCTCGTAAAAATGGGCGCGTCGCCCGTATCTGCGGAAGATAACGCCTGCCGTATAGAGCACGTCGTAAGTCCCGACGTATTCGAAGCAATAAAAAAATTCGCAAACGAATAAATCTTGTCGTAAAAAAAGAATTTATTCTTCCCGTAAGGAGATAGTCGGTTACGGTTTTTTCCTTTTCGTTTCGCTTGATTTTCGCGACGTTCAGAATGACGTGTCGGTTGTGTGCCGTTTCTAAGCAGCCCGTTTTATTCCGATTATGCATCCCCATATAACTTCGAGTTTTACTCAAAACTTCATTCGGGAGCCGTGCTGCGCAATAAAAAAGCGGGGTGAACTTACCCCGCTTCCAAGTAATGACCGGTCGGTTTTTTTACAGTATTCCGTAAGCCATCATCGCGTCGGCTACTTTTTCAAAGCCCGCTATATTAGCGCCGATGACGTAGTTGCCGGGGACGCCGTATTTTTCGGCGGCTTTTTCCACGTTGTGGAAGATGTTTACCATAATAGTGTGGAGTTTTGCGTCGACTTCTTCGAAAGTCCAGAAGATACGCTGACTTGCCTGTGCCATTTCGAGAGCGGAAGTAGCTACGCCGCCTGCGTTTGCGGCTTTTGCGGGAGCGAAAAGAATTCCGCTCTTTAAGTAGAGTTCCTGAGCTTCGAGAGTGGACGGCATATTTGCGCCTTCGCCGACGGCTATTACGCCGTTGTCGATGAGTTTTTTAGCGGAGTCGGCGTCGATTTCGTTCTGAGTGGCGCAGGGAAGAGCGACGTCGCATTTGATACCCCATATTCCCGAACAGCCTTCGTGATATTCGGCGGAGGGGACGTAGTTAAGGTATTCTTTTATACGCTTTCTTTCCACTTCTTTTATCTGCTGAACGTAATCGAGTTTTATTCCGTCTTTATCGTAGATATATCCGTTGCTGTCGCTCATGGCTACGACTTTCGCGCCGAGTTCCTGCGCTTTCTGTACGGCGTAGATAGCTACGTTTCCGCTGCCCGATACTATTACGGTTTTTCCTTTAATAGTGTCGTTTTTGGCGGTTTTTAACATTTCTTCGGTGAAGTAAACCAGTCCGTAACCGGTGGCTTCTTTTCTGGCAAGGCTTCCGCCGTAGCTTAACCCTCTGCCGGTAAAGGTGCCTAAGTGAGCGTTGACGGCGTTTTTGTACGCGCCGAACATGTATCCTATCTCTCTCGCGCCTACGCCGATGTCGCCTGCGGGTACGTCGGTGTCGGGTCCGATGTGACGGGTAAGTTCACGCATGAAAGCCTGACAAAAACGCATTATTTCTGCGTCGGATTTGCCTTTCGGGTCAAAATCGCTTCCGCCTTTGCCGCCGCCTATCGGGAGACCTGTAAGGCTGTTTTTCAAAATTTGTTCCAGCCCTAAGAATTTTATTATAGAAAGGTTAACCGACGGGTGGAAACGGAGACCGCCCTTGTAAGGACCTATCGCGCTGTTAAACTGCACGCGGTAGCCGTTGTTTACCTGCACTTTGCCGTTGTCGTCGACCCAGGACACGCGGAAAAGGATTTGGCGTTCGGGTTCTACGAAGCGTTCGAGAAGAGCCGATTTTTCGTATTCGGGGTGTTTGTCGAATACCAACGACAATGAATCGAGTATTTCCGTCGCCGCCTGTATAAATTCTTTTTGTTCGGGATATTTCTTTTTCAGAGTGTCGAGTACACTTTCTGCATATTTATTCATATGACCTCCAAATTATCAAAATTTATTATATCTTAGCTTAATCTAAATATTCGTGTCAAACAATATGAAAAAAATAGGGCGTGTTTTTACAGATTTTTTACAGGTTCGGTCTTCACGATTATATATAAGAAAAAGGATTCTTCCGTACGGTAGAGCATAATACCGGCGGATAAATACTCGTAATCGCGGCGAACCGAACGCACGGAACGGGAGTGGCGAACCTTTTCTTAAAAAATGTGAAGCTATTTGTTGTAATTATTTTTTAGATATGCTATCATATGTTATACTCAAAAATAATGAACAATTATGCTCATATTAAATAGGTGGTAACATGAAGAAAAAGCTATTGATTATTATGACTGTACTTTTGGCTGTGTTGCTCGTGTCGGGCATAGTCGCTTGCAGCGATTACGTCAAACCCGACGACGACAGCGACGACGCCGAGACGATCACTCGTACTCAGCTCGTCACAAACGGTACTTTCTACAACGCGACTTCGTCCGATAAAGACGACTATCTCAAAGGCACCGTGAGCGGTTGGACGGCGACGAAAGGCAGCCTTACCACGTCGGCTAACGGCGTAGCGATGGGAGTAGTCGATTTAAGCAACGAAGAATCCTACAATCTCAATAAGGATAAATTTTTCACCGACGGCGACGTAAGCAATCCCGGTATCGACCCGCAGACTCCTTACGACACCGACGACGACGGCAATCTTACTACGGAATTACAGGATACCAACGCTCTCGTAATCGCTTCGAAAACGACTGCCGGCAGTTTGTATTATAAAAACTCCACTTCCTTTACGTTGGAAGCGGGCAAGTACTATTTGTTGCAGTATTCCGTATACACCAAGATTGATATGACCGACGTCGACGAAGCCGACAAAGCTAAAAAAGGCGCGTGGGTTCATATAACCGGCGGCGTGGAATACGTAGACAGCTGCATAAACACCAACGAAGAGTGGGTTACGCACTATCTTTATATAGAATCCAACAAAGATAAGTCCATATCTTTGGATATAAGACTCTGGCTCGGAAACGGTCCCGAGACCATCAATAAAAAGACCAACGCTTACGTAACCAAGGGCGTAGCTTTCTTCGATAACGTTATCTGTAAGGAAGTCACCAAAGCGAGCGACCCGACCTATAACGACGGAGCGGAAGTTTCTTTCGGCTCGGAAGAAGGGAACAACGCTCACGCTAACTTCGAAACTTTGCAAGCTAACGCTATCGCCGCTAACAGCACTATAGGCTATGAATCCGCGTACTATCTTATAGACACCAAACTCGAACAGTTCACGGAGACCACTCCTACTACCACCAACGCAATAAATTACTATTACAGCTTCCGCGAAGGCGTTTATACTTCGCTGAACACCAAAAACTTCAACGTAGTCCAAGGCAAAAGCGGACTTTCCTCTTCCGATCAGCCCGCTATGAGCAACGCCTACAACGGTATGGTCGATTTTTCCAAACTGTATGCGGCAGGCTCTACCGAAGACAGCAAGAAGGACACCTATTCGCAGTTGCTTTCGTCCAGCTACAAGTTCGTCGCTCCCACCTATACGGAATGGAACGAATATATTATGAACGGCGACCGCAACATAAACGCTCTTGACGAAACAAAAGCCTTGATGATCTTTAACAGCGATTTGTCCGGCTTGGGCTTTACCACCAAAAATACCATAACTATAGAGCAGAACAAGTACTATAAGATAAGCGTTTGGGCGTACGTTTGGAGTCCCAAGACGGAAGACGGAAACGACTGGGAATGGCCTACCACCGACAAGCCCACGGCTCCCGCCGATTATACCGAGGCTCAAAAGGTAATCATCGGCTACTACGACGGAACGACTTCTTTCCCCGGAACGACCGCTTTCTCCGATTATATTAAGGAATTAAGCGACGAAGAAAAGAACACAATTCAGACCGCTCCCGCGAGCGCAACCGCAGTGGACGATATCAACAATTTCGCAAACGGCGACGACCTTAAAAATGAAATGATAACCGCCGGATACGACGAAAAAGTTTACGCTTCTTTCAAGTTCTATCATATTTATAACAATTTCGAAACTTACGTTACCGCAGGTAAACTTCAAGACGGCGACAAAAACTATATCGAATACAGATATCTTGCCGAAAGAAACACTTTTATAACCGGCGAGTGGAAAGAAGCGAAAGCTCTTAAGGACAAATACGACGAATATAACGACAAGCTCACTTCCTACATGGCTAAATACGAAGTATGGAAAACTAACAACGAAAAGCCCTATGCGAAAGTTAAACTTACCGGCGCAGGCGAAGACATCGTAGAAAAGACCACCAAGTGCAACCAGGGCTGGGAAGAACTTACTTTCTACGTAAAAGGCAATCAGCTCAGCTCGCGTAACCTTACGATGGAATTCTGGTTCGGCGAAGGCAGTGCTACAGAGTACGAAAACCTTATGTTCGGCGGCGTGTTCTTCGACAATATTTCCATCGATGAAGTGACCGATGCGGACGACATAGCAAGCTATGATTGGCAAGTCCTTTCGCCCTTGTCCGACGCCGACGACCTTTCTTTCGGCGGACTTATTAACAATGAAGATACCCTTTCCTATTGGGAGTCGGAACTCGCTAATAAAGACACACAGGCTTCCGACGACAGCGAAAAAATATCGTTTACCGCTCAAGCAGCAAGCGATATAGGAGATATCGAAGTAAGCGGCTCTACGGTAAGTTTCAAAGAGCTTATCTATAAGCACAATGCGGCTACCGCGTCGGTTTTGACCAGCAAGGCGGGAGCAAGCCACGAAAACGATATTAAGATTTTGCCCAACAAGGCGTACAGATTCGCTATCCGCGTCAAGACCGAAGGAATAGAAGACGGTAAGGGCGTTACCATTAACCTTATGGGCGGTTCCGATGACGACGAAGAGAAGGCAAGCGTATCCAGCATAAGCAGCTTCAATTCGGAAGAATGGAAAGAAATCGCCTTCTATATTATGGGCGACGCTATGGAAACCAACTACGTCGGTTTGCAAATCACCATGGGTAGCGGAAGCCGTTTCGATACGAGCAGTTACGTTCAAGGCAGCGTTCATCTCGCCGTCGCCAACTGCACCGAAATAAAATACAGCGAATATAACGCTTCCACGAAGAGCGGCGACGAAGTAAAGTCCTACTCTTTCGCCAACACCACTACCGCAAGCGAAAGCGTGACCAACGGCAGCTTCTCTTCTATAGACTATGCGTCGACGGACGATAAAGAATTCAACGACAAAACCGGCAAACTTACCGGCGTAGCCACCACTTCGAGCTGGACTAAAGGCACCGCTAAAGAAAACATCTTTAACAAGGTCGAACTCAACACCGTTAAAAACGACGAAAACAATTACACCTTAAAGTGGAATTCCGTAGTAGGCGTAGACGGCGACGGCAACACCACTTATCCTACCTATTACGAAGTTTATGCCCGCTTCCTTGAAGGAGCAGGATCCGAAGCCAAGACCGTGGAAAGACTTTACAAGCGTATAGACGTCGTAGACGGTCAAACCGAATATTCCTTCGACGTCGATATGACTAACGTAAGAAACTCCTCTTTCAGAGTAAGAGGCGTAAGCGATACGGCTGTAGGAACGTACAGCGCATATAAGACTGTCGGGACGAAGACTTCCAACACGACCGGTAACGTTTTGGTTACCGAAGCCGACGAAGTAGCGGGAAAAAAAGAAATCAAAGTCGGAACCGTCGCTAACGACGGGACGTTGTTTGCAGATTCCGATTATAAGAGTCCGTATGATACCGTGTTGATGATAAAGAGTAATTACGGCGTGGCTTTGAGTATGTCGTCCGCGTCCAAGACGCTCAGTGCCGATAAGTACTATCTCGTATCGGTTTGGGTGAAGACCGTAGACGGAGCCAAGGCTGCCGTCACCGTAAGCAATATAAGCAAGGTTCTTACCGCCGACGTCGGCAAAAATTACGTCGGATATACCGAAATAGATACGGACGGAGCATGGACTCAGTACTGTTTCTATATTAAGCCCGGCGCTTCTTCCAGTAGCTTCAAGCTCGAATTATCCTTAGGTAATCCGTACGCGACGAAGACCACGAAGACCAGCACTCTTGTCAAGACTTCCACCGCCACTTACAATAACGACGACCTGTCTAAGGGTACCGTTTATTTCGACGCGGTAAGAGTCCTCGAAGTGGAAGAAAAAGAATATAACGAAGAACTTAGTAAGGGCGAATTTAATGAAGACGGCACCGTAAAAATGCACGACTTCGCATACCTTTACAACAACAATGAGTACGCTATAAAGAAGCTTGTCTATACCGTGGACTCCTTCGACTCCTTCACCGAAAACACCGTTGAAGAAGGCAAAGACGGTTACAACTTAGGTAACACGCCCAATAACTACGATTGGAGCAAGGCTACCGACGCTACCGGCACCACCGAAAGCGACAGACTCTACGGCGTGTACAACTATACTACCGATATAGAAAAGCTGAAGATGCTTTACATGAACGAGAACACCGACACCAGCTCTTACGATAACGTGTTCGGGGCGTTCATGTCCGAAGATTTCGATATAAGAAGCTTCATTACGATGTCGGGTTATAACAGTCTCGTTATGAGTAATAAAGTACCGTTCGGACAGTCCTACACCACGACGAGTTCTTCCACTATATCGTCCAAGACCTATTATAAACTGAGCTTTAACGCAAAAGCGTTGATTGCTAAGCAGGTAAAGAACGACGACGATACGACGACTTACACGACCGACGGCGTGTACGGCGAATTCAGATTTATGCAAAACGCCTCTACAGATAGTTATCAGTCCATCTTAATCGGCAGTAGCACGGAAGAAAAGACTTATACTTTCTATATCTACAATCCGAGCAGCTCTTCTTCTTCCGCTAAATGGGCGTTCTATCTCGGAGCAAACGCAGACGAGAAGGACACTACGGGAACGAAACAGCTCCTTATGGGTATGATGGTAATCGACCAGGTAGAACTTACTACCATTACCGAAGACGACTTCACCGCCGCTAAGACTACCTACGAAGCTCTCGACGAAGACGGACAATTGAAAGCCGCTACCAAGATATACAGCTATGCCGAAGATTCTTCCACCGACACCGACGACGACGCCGACGATACCGACGACGACACCGATGAAGACAAAGACAGCATCTGGGATAGAGGCGACGCGTGGTTGCTTATCTCTTCTATCGTCATTGCGGTAGCTATCATCGTGGTAGTCATAGTAGTGTTCGTAAGACGTTGGAAGAAGAAACATCCCAAAGAAGTAGTCGGTGAAAACGTAGTTAATCCGGCAAAAGAAGCCAAGGATATCAAAGTCGTAGAAACGCCGTCCGTAGAAAAAGTGGACGTCGAAGAAGACGAAGAATATTCCGACGTAGTAAAACCCGTTTACACTCAGAGAGTAGTGAAAAAGAGCAAAAGTAATTACAAAAAACCTAACTACAAGAAGAAAAAATAAATTTTCTTAAGATAAAAAGAGCGTCTGCGGACGCTCTTTTTTTTGCCGAGCCGACGGCTCGGCGGTAATTTTCAAAGTTGTTGCTTTGGCGTTATGGTAAGTTTAGTGAAGTTCAAAGTTGCACTTTGAGTGAAGTTGCCGCAGGTTGCGGCAGTGAAGTTATCGCAAGCGATAGTGAAGTTCAAACCCAAGGTTTTGAGTTAAGGATAATATTTAAGAGAAGAAAATATTTTATTGATTATCCTTAACGCCGAAATCTTTGATTTTGGCAATTCACGCCCGCAGGGCAATTAACTCCACGAAGTGGAAATCAGCGTTTACGACGCTTTGGACGGGCAATTCTTCGGTTTGCGGAGTCTTATGAAGCCTTTTACGTCCACTAAGTCCGTACACAGGCACAAAAGGCAATACGCCGACACTCCGACGAACGCCGCCGTAAACAACGCCACGGTGGGGATTTCCGAGCCGAAAAAGGAATACAGGCAGTCTGCCATAAACGCCGACGGGAATAAAAACAGCGTGACCATAACGAGATATTTTATAAAGCCGAAAGAGAAGTTTACGCTACGTTTTAAGGAATAAACGTTCAGCACCGAAGTGGTTACGAGTGAGAAGAAAGTGGCTACGGCGACGGAGTATATCCCGATATATTTCGGGAGAACAATGATTAAAATAATCATTCCCGCGTTGCCGACGATGTAGTTTATGAAGGAAGTCGTTTCTTTTCCTATCGAATTGAGGGCCGATTGGGTAAGCTGAGACAGGCACATAGGCAGCATTATATATGCGGCGTATTGCAGATATTCGCCGCTTTGCGAGTCGGCGTAAAGAAAAGTCGTAATTTCTTTGCCGAGAGCTATGTACGCCACCATAAAAAGTCCGCTTACAAGAAAAGAAAAGTTAATGCCGTTGTTTAAGTGGCGATTGAGTAAATTATATTCCTTTTTAGCTCCGTTCGCGCTCATTTCGGGGATAAGGACTATTGTAAGACTTGCAATTACGGCGTTAGGGGCGAGAAGTAAGGGATTAGCCATGCCCGAAATACGCCCGTAGGCTGCGGTCGCTTCCGCCGCCGTCATACCGAACGCAAGTAATCTCGTCGGCAAAATGAAGGCAATAAGAGTCCCTATAAGGGAAGAAAACGTTCTCATCGCCGTGACGGGCAACGAGGGCAGAAGTATCTTTTTTATTGCCGACGGTTTGGTTATTTTACCGCCTTTCGCAAAGTACATAATAAAGAGTATAACCGCAATAACAAGGTCGCTTGCAGTAAACGCCAACGCTACCGCATATGCTCCGTAAACGCCGCTAAAAGCACCGCTTATGAAAATAACGCTGAAAAGGATACGCAGAATTTCTTCTATCGTTTCCGTAACGGAAAAGGCGGTGAATTCTTTTTTGCCCCAGAAAAAACCCCTTATGACGGAATATATCGTCGTAGACAAAAGGGCGGGGATTGTCACCAGAAATATGGGAAGAGCGGCGGGCTCGGAGAAGAGAAAGCCGAGATAATTTTTAGTAAGGGTAAGTACGATTACGCAGGACAGGGAAATTATCGTTCCCAATATTAGAGCGGAAGTTACGAGATTATAATCGGTCCGTTCTTCCACGGCGATTGTTTCCGCGGTCTTTCTGCTAAGTACGAGCGGTATGCCGCTTGCCGAAACCGAAGCGAACAGAAAAAAGACGCTCAGAGCCATTTGGTATAAACCGATAGCTTCCGCGCCGAGAGCTCTGGACAGATAGATTTTGAAGACGAAACTTATTATCCTCGTGAACACGCCGAACACCGTCACCGTCGCGACGGAAGCAAATAATTTCTTTTTTCTCATATCGAAAATATATGTTAAAAGATAAGACTGTATGATAGGAAAGGAAACGGTTTTTGCGATACAAACAGAGGCGTTTGCTTGACAATGAATCGGAGGAAGAGTAAGATAATAAATAAGCAGAGTAGGTAAACGGCGTTAAGTGCCACGAAACGGGATGTTGATCGTGGACGAAAGGAAAATTCCTGCGGTCGTTTTCCGCATCCGTATGCGACAAGTTTATTTATATAAATAAGTTTCTGCGGACTCTCCTTAATATCGGGAGGTCTTTTTTATGTCAAAACAAAACGCAAACGGTTCTAAGGTCGAGAGCGTAAATACGTCGGAAGAGAACGCTCGTTTTGACGAAACCACGACAAAACGCGAAAAGAAAAGAAAATCTTTGCCCATAAAGATTTTGTGTTATACGGCGGTATTTACGGCGTTGAGCGCGATAGCCAATATTTATACGCTGTTTGTCGGAGCGGGGGGTGCGTTCGCCCTGTCGCTTACCTATATCCCCGACTTTTTCGCAGGGGCGTTGCTCGGTCCGCTTCCCGGACTTATTACCGGTCTTGCGGGAGATTTGTTGGGATGCTGGATTGCGCCGAAAGGCGACCTTAATCCGATTATTCTCGTCGCGAGCGGTCTTATGGGACTTATCCCCGGAGCGGTATTCAGACTCTTTAATAAATGCCGCTTAAAAAAATCGTACTTTATCGCCGGTATAATAAGCGTAATTTTAGTCTACGGCATTTGCACCACTCTTAACACTATCGGCTTGTATCTGTTCTATTTTAAGGGTATCGGCAGAACGCTCGAAGCGGTGTTTATATTGAGAATGCCGAAACAAACTATAATTTGGGCGGTAAACGCAGTAATTATTATGCTAATGCTGTATCCGATGAAAAAGCTGGTTAATATATAGTTATTTGTAGCATATGCTACCGATAAACGATTTTTTGTAATAGAACTAATAAAATGCTCGTCGCAGAGGCAACGGAATACAGCCGACCTTGCTACGACAAAATATCGATTTTTTTATAATTTTTTGAAATTTTTGTGAAAAAAGTGTTGAAATAAATTTATTTAACATGCTATAATATGCATAAACTAAATGTCAAGTAGTAATTTACGTAAAGATTGCGTGCGGTATCCGAGTTCGATAAGTAGAGAGAAATCGAACGACAAAACGGCGTTTTGCGGGAACGATGAAGTTCGCAGCGGAAGATTTTGTAAGCGGATATATAGACTTTTGCGAGGAAGAGACTCCCGAGAGCCTGTGCGCGTAGTTAAGTCGCTCGGCGTTGGTTACATATATTTTGATTTTGGAGTTAAGTTTTTATGATATATAGATTTTTGAAAGGGGTAGTAAACTCGTTGGTTCGCCTTTCGGAAGGCGTTGCGTATACGCATACGCGCGTTATACCTTTCGCCGACAGAAAAGCGGCAGAAGAAAGCGACTATTGTTGTGCTGCAGAGTGGAGCAGCAGAGTTGTTTTTCTCAACGGGACTTGGGATTTTTGCTATTTTAGCAACAGTTTAGCGAAAAATATCTTTGATTCAGACAAGGCGTCTTACGTCGGTATAAACGTGCCTTCGTCCTGGCAGAACGCCGGAATTATAGACAAAAAGTATCTCGAAGGATATGCTTTTTCGGCGTCGGGGAAGAAAATTCCCGAAGGCAAAAAGAGCGCAAACGGCGTTGGAATATACCGTAAAAGAGTAGAAGTTTATGACTTCACGAAGAAGTATTTCCTTACTTTCGACCGCGTGGACGGCTATTTCGAAGTCTACGTCAACGGCAACTTGTGCGGTTTTTCCTATATGGGGAAAGGAGAATTCGACGTCACGGACAAACTTGTTTCCGGCGAAAACGAACTTCTTATTCTCGTAAGAGAATACACCAAAGCGTCGTTTATCGAAGGTCAAAGGCGTTTCGCTTCGTCGGGAATTACCGGCGACGCATACTTCACGTTAAGGAACGAAACGTATTTATCCGACTTTGCGTTCTCGTCCGCTCTCGTGGACGGCGTCTACAACGCCCGCCTTACCCTTTATACCGAAGGCGAAAGCCCCGATGCCGAGATAAGTTTCTCGTTAGAGAAAGACGGTAAAGTCATCTTCGACGAAACGAGAAAACCCGAAAAGAAGATAGAATACGACTTTAACGGCGAATTTACCCCATATCTTAACGAAAACCCCGCTTTATACGACTTGTTCGTGACGATAAAAGAATTCGGCGAAACTATCGAATGTTCTCGCTTCAAGGTAGGTTTCGGCAATCTCGGATATGCGGACGGCATCGCGTGTTTCAACGGTCAGCCCGTGAAGATTTACGGCGTGGATTATAACCCCGTCTATAATGCGCAAAGCAAACCCATGACTTTTGAAGATTACAAAACCGATTTCCTTACTTTGCGTAAATTCGGTTTTAACACTATCTGCACAAAAACCTATCTGCCCGACTCCGTGAGAAGACTCGCCCTTACCGAAGGTCTTTACGTCGCAGACGAAATTCCCGTTTGCGTGTCGGCAGAGCTTTATAAGAAAGGCAAGCGTAATTTTGTAGCCTACGATACAGATTATAAGGATTTAATAGTTAATAAATCATTGGACGAATATAATATAAACAAGTCTTACTGCAACGTTATCGCGTACTCTTTCGTCAATGCGAAAGCCGATACGCCTAACTTCGCCGCCGCGGTCAACGCCTTGAAAGAAGCCGCGGACGTAAGAGTGTTTATTCCCGAAGCGAAATCCGACGAAGCCGCGGTTATCGTCAATCCCACGGTGGACGACCTTATCGACGAAATCAATAAAGTCTGCGCGTCCCGTCCCGTCTATATGGCGGACTACGCCGAAAGTTTCGGCATAGGCAATGCAGGGTTGTCCGAATTTGCGGAACTCGTCGAGAACACGCCTTGCGCTATGGGCGGGTGCGTCAGTAGCTTCACCGACGACTTTATCGAAGGTGTTTCCGCTTCCGACGGCGGTATGTTTACGATAGACAGAAAACCTTACGCCGCCGCATATTGCAACAGGTTTATTGCTCGTCCCGTAAAAGTTAAACTTGCGGGCGAAGACAAAATCGAGATTTTCAACAACTCGTATTTTAACGATACGTCTTACATAGACGTGATTATTTCAGTAATAGCCGACGGGAAAGTGCGTTCGAAAGTTAAATTAAACGTCACCGTAGACCCCAGACAGTCGAGAGTATTCGACGTGTTTATAGGGCATAAAGACGGCGATATGTACCTTAACGCGGAGTGTTTCATTAAGGACACGAAAGAACTTTTGAGCGTCGAGCAGGTTGCCGTCCACTCCGATATGGTCGGTTTGGATAATCTCGAAGAAGGCAAAAATCAATTGACCGTCACCGAAAAGTTCGACGTCGTGGAAATAAGGTTCGACGCGGGTTTGGTCAGATTTTCCAAAGTTACGGGTAGTATCATAGGATATAACCTTGGCGGAAAAGAAATTCTTAACCCCGTCGCAAGCCGCAACGGCGGAGCTTGTTTCAACACGAAAATAAATCGTCCGTTCGTCCGTAACGTGCTTAACGATAAATACTACGTCGCAGATTACGAAACGGTCGCCTTTGAGCTTTTTGAAAAGAAAAACGCCGTAGACGTCAAAATTACGCAGGTAATTAAATTCCGCAAGAAAGCGGTTTATACCGTGACCGATAATTATACCGTCCACGCTAACGGCGTAATCGACTTGAAGAGTAACTTAATTCCCGGCAAGAAATGTCCGTCTACTTTGGACTGCTTCGGAAAACAACTCCGTTTTTATCCGTCTTTCGAGAGAATCACTTTCTACGGAAAAGGCGACGGCGACAACTATATCGACCTTTGCACTCATTCCGTGATGGGCATATACGAGTCCACCGCTTCCGAAATGGGCAAGGCTTGCGCTTTCGGGCAGGAATGCGGCAACCGTACCGACGTCCACTACGTCGTGGTAAGAGATAACGACGGCGACGGGATTATGGTGGAAGCTACCGTCAATCCCATGCAGATAAGAGTGACGTCGGCAAGCGACGACGAGATAGTCAAAGGGTATAAAGAAAAGAGCCTTGTAAAAAAGAGCGGCGTGTACGTCGACGTAAACGCGGTAGTAAGCGGTTACGGCAGCGGCAACGGAGCCAAACCTCTCGCAAAATATACCCTTATGAGCGGCGAACAAGACCTTAATATAAGAGTAGTTCCCGTGATTAAAGCTAAATAACTCATCTAACCGAAAACTAAAATAAAGCGACCGAAAAAAATCGGTCGCTTTTATCTTGCCGTATAAATAGCTTTTCCGCAAAAAATCAAATAAAAGGAATTCCGAGAAAAGTCTGACTTTCGCATTTCGGGCATTTTAGCGGTTGCGTCGTGCCGTCGGACACGAAACCGCAGTTTTTACACTTGTATCCTTTATATTTTATTTTTGACTGTTTGGTATCGTTTTGCATAATAATCTCCTTTTTAATTATTTTGGGTAAATTCTTAGTTAAAATTCCGCAGGCAGATAGCTATTTGTAAATATATTTTGTAATAGCACATATTTTACACGGCTATTGCACATAATTTTATTGACAATCTATTTTATGTCCGAGTATAATAGTAATAGAAAATTAAATCGGGGGTATCCTTTATGGCTAACGTTAACGTTACTATTCGTATGGATGAAAATCTAAAAAAGCAGGCGGAAGAACTTTTTTCAGACTTCGGACTTTCGCTTAACGCCGCTATCGTCATGTTCACGAAACAATCTATTCGCGAACAACGTATTCCTTTTGAAATAACTCGTAACACTACCGTGTCCATGGCTTCCAACGACGTATTATCCGCCGTTTCAAAGCAAATTATCGACCAAAATATAGCTGCGTACAAGGAACTTGCGAAATGATTTGGCTTACACGCGAGCAAGTAATATATTTGCAAGGCGAACTCATCAAAGCGACGGGCGGTTTGGACGGACTTCGCGACGATAATCTTTTACAGTCGGCGTTGCTTGCGCCTATGCAGACTTACAATTCCGTCGAGTTGTTTCCGTCTTTATTGGATAAAGCTGTTCGATTGGCTTGCGGTCTTACGCAAAATCATCCGTTTGTCGACGGAAATAAACGTATCGGCGCACACGCAATGCTCGTAACGCTGAAATTAAACGGAATTGCCTTGTCTTATACGCAGCGGGAATTAGCTTCCGTCTTTTTGCAATTGGCGTCGGGAGAAATTGCTTACGAAGGATTAAGAGATTGGGTTCAATCACATTTGGATAACGATAATATTTAGCCGTAAATCGTCTTTTTATAATTGAAAGTCGGTTTCTTGCCGAAAGAACGCGTTGTTAACGTGTTTTTTCGATAAATTCTCGGAAAGATTGTTGTTTTAAGTATTTTCCCGATAAGCAAGTTTGTTAGTCGTTGATTTTTAATGTTATTTAGGTTATAATTATTTTTATGGAATACGTTTCGTTATACAGAAGGTTTCGTCCCGATACGTTCGATAAAGTCATCGGACAAAATCACATAGTCAGGACGCTTACAAACCAGATTAAAAACAACAGAATAGGTCACGCTTACCTGTTTACCGGTACCAGGGGTACGGGAAAAACTTCTTGCGCCAAAATTTTCGCGCGCGCGGTAAACTGTCTGAACCCGTGCGACGGTTCTCCGTGCGGCGAGTGCGAAGTGTGCAGAGAATTAAAAAATCCCGCAAATATCGACGTTATCGAAATCGACGCCGCCAGTAACAACGGCGTGGACGAGATAAGAGAACTTAAAGAAAACGCGCAATATCGTCCGACGATAGGAAGATATAAGGTGTATATTATAGACGAAGTTCATATGTTGAGCCCCGCGGCGTTTAACGCTCTTCTGAAAACGCTCGAAGAACCGCCCGAACACATTATATTTATTCTCGCGACCACCGAAGTGCAGAAATTGCCGCAGACGATACTGTCGCGCTGTATGCGTTTCGATTTCAGACTCGTAGAAAAGGAAGAACTTATTTCCCTTCTTAAAAGAATATTCGCCGAAATT